>DGQT01000092.1 GCA_002390845.1 Chitinophagaceae bacterium UBA4407
GTCCCGAATTCATTTCGGGATTGCACACTTGTACTGTTGTATCAATATTCGGCAATGCGCAATCAGGTTCAGCAATGCATACAGCTGTCCTGTGCAGTTCTTAAGAATCATTTTAATAATTCATTAATTGCTGCAGGAAAAAAAATTGCAGTGGGCACACTGCCCATGATCTTTAACTCTTCGCTGAAATTTGTTTCATTATCCAAAAATTTAAGCACCCGTTGTGGTGGGTTTTTTTTAAAGAGTTCTGCGAAAATTTTATCGCCGCCCATTTTCCTGTTTTGCAGAATGTTTAGTAAAACGCTGTCGTATAAATTAAATCTTTGCTGTGTAAATGAAGCTGCTTTATGCGGGTCTTTCTCGTTTACCAATTTATTGACGATAGCATCGGAATGTTTTTGTATAAACCTGAACGTAAACCCGCTGCTGGCTTTGGTTTGTCCGCCTGCTGTACCAATATTTACAATCCTTCCTTCGCCTTTCGAGAACGGGCTGTTCGTCATAGGTATTATGCCAAATTCCTGTTCTGTAATGGTGTAGTTTTCATGTTTCAAATATTCGTTGATGTATTGTTTTAAAGACGTATCATATTCCTGCTGTTCCAACAAATTTTCAGTAAAGAGCGTATATTCTACCAGTGCTTTATCTGGTGCCACCGGCAGCATATAGAAGAATGTTGTTCCATGCTGCTGACTTACCCGAAAATCCATGAAAGTGGCAATGCGTTCATCAAAAAAATTTGAAGGTGTTTCTATCAGCCAGCCTTTAAAGTGCTGTAGCAGGTGATAATAGTTGTTGCTTTTCTTCCCCGTATTTAAACCGTGCTCTTTTAAAGTAATGCTGTTGAAAACATAATCTGCAGTATAAATTTCTTCATCGGCCCAAACAGAAGCGGTTTTATTTTCATTATCATTTACAACTGCTTTAACCGTAGTTTTTTTAAAATGGATGTTTGGTTTTTGATTTGCCTTTTGCAATACATAATTATAAAAATCGATACTCCTGATCATTTTGTATTGGTAAGGTGCAAGATCAAAACGGGCAGAAAAACTATCCGAGAAAAAATCGATCTGGTTCCAACGGTGATGTACGATTTCTTCAAATACACCGGACTGCTGTTCCCAGAAACACCATGTTCTGTCGTTTTTATTTTTTGGTGACTGATCGATTACAAGGATTTCCTTATTATTAAAGAAGGGGTGTTGCATCATCCGGTACAACAGGCTTAAACCTGCGCATCCTGCACCTGTAATGATATAATGATAGTGTGTTGCCAAATAAAATCAATAATGTCAAAATTAATCTATCGCATCTTTATTGTTCTATATATTACAACGGGCAACTTTTGCCACAGGTTGTTGCACAATGCTTAATAAAGAACAGAACGATGAAGAGTGCGACGCAAGTAACGCCTCATGTATGTAATGCAGTTTGGCCAATCATATTAAATTACAAATGCATCATCAACGGCGGAAACATAGAAAGAGAACTGCTCTTTAAATGCACGGAGCTCATGTTCAAGATTGCTATCGGCAAGCGTTACATATTGC
This sequence comes from Chitinophagaceae bacterium UBA4407, assembly GCA_002390845.1. GTDB lineage: Bacteria > Bacteroidota > Bacteroidia > Chitinophagales > Chitinophagaceae > Limnovirga. The sequence continues at coordinate 1,551 of DGQT01000092.1, forward strand.
AACAGTTTTGATTCGCGTTCAATCATAAGATCATTGCCCGCATAATTCTGGTTAATAAAAAACGATTCAAGGCCGGGATATACTGTATTCAATGCTTCACTAATATCGAGTATGCTGATATTCTTATCACTAAGATTATACGTGCCGCTTGGAATATTTTTCTGCAGTAACTGCAATAAAATATTGGTTACTTTATTGATATGAATGAAGGAACGTTGCTGCTTTCCTGTACCATTTATAGTAATACGGCCCGTGTAATGCGCATCGAACATCAGCCGGTTAATTGCTGCATCGAAACGCATGGATTTGCTGTAGCCGTAAACATTGCCAAGCCTTATAATGTGGGTAGGATGTTTACTGAACAGCCTTTGTATGTGCTGCTCGGCTCGAAATTTTGAAATGGAATAAAAGCTGTCGGGGTTGGTTTGTGTTTCTTCGGTAGCAGGTACTGTAGTGTTGCCGTATACTGCTGTACTGCTTACAAATATTAGCTGCTTCACGGGATTTTCTTCAAGCGCATAAACAAGTTCTGCAGTACCCCAATGATTGATCTGTTCAAAAACGTGACCGTCTAAATTTGCAAAGGGCGTTGTAACCCTTGCCGCAAGATGGTAAACCACATCAATGTTTTTTAATACCTGCCTTAGCTTGCGGGAATCGAGTATTTCGCCATGAATAAATTTTATTTGTGGACCCTCAATTTTGCGGCCAAGAAATAAATTATAATTACCCCGGCTAAGGTTGTCGTAAATGGTAATGCTTTTTATACCGGGATTTGCGGCAAGGCCATAAACAAGTTCAGTTCCAATATATCCTGCTCCGCCAGTTATAAGAATTCGCATGTAATTGTATTATTAAAGTTTGAGTAGTACACCGTGCAGCAAAGATGAAACTTTGAAGTGTATTTCTTACTGCTGAATATGTATGATAAATTATTTGGTAACAAGCTCTGTATTTAAACCGCACTCTGTTTTCTTCAGACCGAACCAGCGGCCATCGCGGCTGTCGGTTTCAAAATCAAATTTGCGGGTACATGGCTCGCAGCCAATACTGGTGTAACCTTTTTCCTCTAGCGGGTGGCGGGGTATTTTGTATTCATTTAAATACTGGTAAATCATTTTGCCATTCCAGTCGAGCATTGGATGGTAGCGTGTTACGCCAAACTTTGCTTTTTCTTCTACTTTAAAATTCTTACGCACTTCGCCCTGGTCGGCACGTACACCATTAATCCATATATCATGCTCTGCAAGTATGGGTTCCAGTGGCGCTACTTTGTTTAAGTAGCAGCAATAATCGGGGTCACTTGCAAAAAGCAGTTTACCCGTAGCATCCCGCTGGTTAATTTTTGCTGTTGTAGAAAACACATTTTTCAGGTTAATTCCCAGCAAATCGGTGATTTGATCGCGGTACTGTAGTGTTTCCGGAAAATGGTAGCCGGTATGGATGAAATATACGGGAATCGATTTATCGATACGGCTGAGAATGTGCAGCAGCACAATGCTGTGCGTTTGAAAAGAAGAGGTGGTGAATAGTTTCAGGCCTTGTTCTTTGTACAAATTAATCTTTTCTTCTATTGCGTCAAATGTCATGCGGCAAAGATAATAACCGCACCAATATTACCCTACCATTTTTGTAGGGAATTAACAATATTTCTTAAATCGCAATTTTATTGGCCTGGCTGCAAAACATTATTGAGCTTTACTTGCGTCGCACCCTTGTGCTGAGGAATCTCAGGTGAACTGTTGGCTGTTCTGCTGTTGACCGTTGTTTCAACCGTACAAGTGAGTGACACAACAGGCGATGCAATGAAAAACAAAAGCTTGCTAAAAAAATTATCCGTCATTTAATTTTAAAAAGACAGATATACTTACTGCTTTAATGCGGTGTTTGATTATTCAATACTTTTACCGCCCATTAAAATAATATGCAATTAAGTTTTAAATACGAGAAAGGCAAAGTACTGCAGGCACTTCGGTATCATTTTATATGGCAGCCTGAGATACGGGTATTGCTGATACTTGTTATCATATTTGATATTGCTTCTGCCATTTTATATATCATAGGAAAGATTCGCCCCGAACCTTTTTTGCTGGGATCCTTTATATGGCTGGTTTTTATTATCTCGTTCTGGTTTGTGCTACCTAACAATATTTATAAAAAGTCGGCAACTTTTAAAGACAGTTTTATTGTAGATTTTGGGCATAATATTATACGGCTGCAAAACGAAAAGGGATATGTAGAGTGGGAATGGGAGCAGTTTACCAGGTTCTTTGAAAGCCCTAATTTTTTTCATATTTACTTTTCAACCAAATCTTTTTTCCTGCTTCCAAAAGATAATATGAATGATGATTTCAGGCATAACCTGCGATTGTTGCTAAATGAAAAAGTGAACAAAAAAAAATAATACAGAAGTTTTACAACTCCCAGTTGCAAAAAAGTATATCCAACCGGCGCAATTTTTACTGCAAATTTTTTTCCATTACGAAATGAGGAAGGGTAACTTCAATAAATTCGTTGCCTGTTTTTGTGTACCCGATCTTTTCATAAAACCCGGTTGCAGTCTTTCGTGCATGCATTACAATTTTCTTATAACCCCTGTCGCGGCCAATATTTTCAGCAAACTGCATTAACACGCGTCCAATGCCCTTACCCTGTAATCCCGAGGTTACAGCCATCTGCCGCAATTGAATTGTTGTACTGTCTTTGGGTACAAGCATGCAGCAACCTTCCAGCTTATCATCATCAAAACAACCAATGTGGATATATTCTTTTTCCTGTTGAAGTTCATCTTCCCTGAAAGAAAGACCCAATGGCTTTCTAAGCATTTGATAACGCAGGTCAATCATTTGCCTGTACTCTTTGGTACCATAATCTATAATTTTTAATGCCATAATAGAGGTAATCAGGCATCAATATACCAATCATTTTTAAAAGATAAAAACATTTAGGCCGTAAAAAAATATAATTCATAACGGCACTATTTTTTGCTCTTAAAAACAAAATAGAAGTATATCATTGCTAATTGTCCAAAAATTATATTTTTGCACCCGTAACAAAACATAAAAAAAATGTCAGACATCGCAACAAGAGTAAAAAAGATCATTGTAGATAAACTCGGAGTAGACGAAGCAGAAGTAACTAACGAAGCTTCCTTCACCAATGATTTAGGAGCTGATTCACTGGATACAGTTGAATTAATTATGGAATTTGAGAAAGAATTCAATATCTCTATTCCTGATGAACAGGCTGAAACTATTACAACAGTGGGCCAGGCTGTAACCTATCTCGAAGAACACGCTAAATAAAGCACTCAGCGTCAATAATACTATGTAATAATCCGCCCGCAGTAATGATCCTTACTGTTGGCGGATTTTATTTCTTGAATCTAAGGCATTGCTATTATGGAATTAAACAGGGTAGTTGTAACTGGAATGGGAGTTATTTCGCCAATCGGAAATAATTTAGATGATTACTGGAACAGCCTGATCAATGGTGTGTCTGGTGCCGATCATATTACTTTATATGATGCTTCCAAATTCAAAACAAAGATCGCCTGCGAAGTAAAGGGGTTTGATGTAACACAGTTTATTGACCGTAAAGAAGCCCGCAAAATGGATCGCTTCGTTCAGTTTGGAATAGTAGCCAGCGATATGGCTATGCTGGATGCCGGACTGAATAAAGATAATATTAACCCTGATAGGGTTGGCGTTATTGTAGGCAGTGGCATAGGCGGGGTTCAAACTTTTCAACAAGAGGTAATGGATTTCGCAAGAGGCGACGGCACCCCCCGCTTTACTCCATTCTTTATTCCCAAAATGATCTGCGATATCTGTGCTGGACAAATTTCAATCAGACATAACCTACGTGGACCCAATTTTGCCGTGATGAGTGCCTGTGCCACAGGCACAACGGCTGTAATGGAAGCTTATAACCTTTTAAGGTTAAATAAAGCAGACATTATTCTTGCAGGTGGCAGCGAATCAACTATAAACGAAGCTGGTATGGCGGGTTTCGTTTCTATGAAAGCATTAAGCGAACGCAATGATGATCCCAAAACTGCCAGCCGCCCTTACGATAAAGACCGGGATGGCTTTGTAATGGGCGAAGCATGCGGAATACTTGCAATGGAAACTTTGAAAAGCGCACTTGCAAGAGGCGCAAGAATTTATTGTGAAGTGGTTGGTACTGGCGCAACAGCCGATGCTTACCATATTACCGCCCCTCATCCTGATGGTCTTGGAGCCCTCAATGTAATGAAAGCAGCTTTGGAAGATGCCGAAATGCAACCAGAAGACATCGATTATATTAACACCCATGGAACTTCCACTCCTTTGGGAGACGGTGCGGAAGTAAAAGCAATTATAGGTGTTTTTGGCGAACATGCATATAAGCTTAATATCAGTTCTACCAAATCAATGACGGGTCATTCTCTGGGTGCGGCAGGAGCTATTGAAGCGATTGCATGTATCAAAAGCGTAGTCCATGATATTGTGCCACCTACCATCAATCATTTTACCGATGATCCGGAAATAGACTCAAAACTGAACTTTACTTTTAACAAGGCACAAAAGCGAACGGTGCGTGCTGCTTTAAGCAACACTTTCGGTTTTGGCGGCCACAATGCCTGCGTAATTGTAAAAAAATACGTAGCTTAACCGCTGTGAATTTTATTAGAAAAATTTTACAATCCTCCACCAAACCTTCATTTGCCAAACAAGTAGAAAATGTTCTGGGCATAAAGCCCGGCAATACCCAGTTGTACCAAACTGCTTTAAGCCACCGTTCTGTAAAAGAGGGGGCCGATGAAAACAATGAACGTCTTGAATACCTGGGCGATGCAGTACTCAGCGGCATTATAGCCGATTACCTTTTTAAACGCTATCCTTATAAAGGCGAAGGTTTTCTTACTGAAATGCGCAGCAAAATGGTAAACCGCCAGCAGTTAAACGATGTGGCGCTTAAAATGGGTTTCAAGAAAATTACCATGTTCAACAAATTCGACAATGCGCTTAAAAGCAGCCAGATATTTGGCAATACGCTTGAAGCTATTGTAGGTGCCGTTTATCTTGATAAAGGCTACAAAAAAACGCAGTTGTGGGTACAAAAAAGAATCATCATCCCTCATTTGTACGTGGATGACCTTGAACTGATAGACATTAATCTGAAAAATAAGCTCATCGGCTGGGCCAGTAAAAATGGTAAAGTACTTGATTTTGAAACGGTACGCGAAAAATTAGAAAATGGCCGAAGGGTATTTACAATAGCGGCTGTGCTCGATGGCGAAATTCTTTCCGAAGGCAAAGGGTATAATAAAAAAGATGCCAGCCAGATTGCCGCACAATTAGCAATTGAGAAGTTGGGTTTATAATTTTTTGGAGCCAGCTTTAGTTTTTCAGGGCATCGCCGGTTGTGTCACTCACTTGTACGTTCGGAACAGCGGTCGACAGTCAACGGTCGATCAAAGAATCAAAAGTACACGAGTGCGACGCAAGAAAAGCTCAATAAGGATCATACAGTTTGGCTCAAAAAATCAACTTATTTTTCAATCGCCTGGCACAGTTCAATCAAAACGCCATTTGTATCTTTTGGATGCAGGAAACAAACCAACTTATTATCCGCACCAATTTTGGGAACAGCATTTAGTAAATGAAACCCCGCCTCAGATAACCGTTTCATTTCGGCTTCTATGTTTTCCACCGCAAAAGCAATATGGTGCATTCCCTCGCCGCGTTTCTCAATATACTTTGCAATTACGCCATCAATTGATTGGCTTTCCAGCAATTCAATTTTTGTTTCACCAGATTTAAAAAAGGCTGTTTTTACTTTTTCACCTTCAACTATTTCAGTTTTGTAACACAAAGTGTTAAGCATCGCTTCGAATAATGGAATAGACACCGACAGGTCTTTTACAGCAATACCAATATGTTCTATTTTCTGCATGTGGATTGATTTCGATATATGGAATAGATGTTTGTGAAAATTCGCCCCCCGGATTCAAGATAAAACCATTTGGCCTAAGTTTGTGTTAGTAAAAAGAAATTTTATGTTGAAGCTACCGGTTTATTTGGATAATAACGCCACCACGCAGATGGATCCAAGAGTGCTGGAAGCAATGCTGCCTTATTTTATTGAACATTTTGGCAACGCAGCCAGTCGTAGCCATTCCTTTGGCTGGCAAGCTGAAGAAGCCGTGGATTCTGCCCGTGAGCAGGTTGCAAAACTTATTGGCGCAGAGCACCAGGAAATTATTTTTACCAGCGGTGCAACAGAAGGTGATAACCTAGCCATTAAAGGCGTTTACGAAATGTATGCCGGTAAGGGTAATCATATTATTACCTGCGTTACAGAACACAAAGCTGTTTCAGATACCTGCAAACACATTGAAAAACTGGGCGGCGAAGTAACCTATCTGAAAGTTCACCCTGATGGCTTGGTTGATCTTAAAGAACTTGAAGCGGCGATCAAGCCAACCACAATTCTTATTGCCATCATGTATGCAAACAATGAGACTGGGGTAATTCAACTTGTAAATGAGATTAGCACGATTGCAAAAAAACACGGTGTATTGTTCTTTACAGATGGAACCCAGGCCATAGGTAAAATTCCTGTTGATGTGCAAAAAGATGGTATCGACATTATGGCTTTTACAGCCCATAAAATGTACGGACCAAAAGGTGTTGGGGCTTTATATGTCCGCCGTAAAAATCCGCGGGTAAAAATTACCGCACAAATCGATGGCGGTGGTCACGAACGCGGAATGCGCAGCGGCACTTTAAATGTGCCCGGCATTGTTGGCTTTGGCAAAGCCTGCGAAATCTGCCGGACCACTATGGAAAAAGACACCGTTCGCATAAAGGCTTTGAGAGATAAATTAGAAACCGAATTACTCAAAATAGAAGAAATCTATTTGAACGGAAGTAAAGAACACCGCTTACCGCACATTTGCAATATTTCTTTTAAATATGTGGATGGAGACGCTTTATTAATGAATTTAAATAAAAATATTGCTGTTTCTTCAGGCTCAGCATGCACTTCGGCTTCTATTGAGCCTAGCTTTGTTTTAAAAGCTTTAGGCCTTGGTGACGATCTTGCACATAGCTCACTGCGTTTTGGATTAAGCCGCTTCACCACCGAAGAAGAGATTAATTATACTATAGAACAAATTACCAGCACTATAAACAAACTCAGGAAAATAAGTCCGCTATGGGAAATGTTTAAAGAAGGTGTTGATATTGATTCAGCTGCGTGGGCACATCATTAATACCCGGCGCTCAAAGCAAATAAGAAAACAGCCCTTCATTATCCTAAAACTTTTGTAAGTTTTTAAACTCCTGCGTTTCCCGCTTTCTTAGCATCGTTATTTCACATAGTTTTGAAGCTTATGTGGATGATCTGCACAAAAGAATGGCGGCAGTTTTTCAGCAGCCTTACCGGTTATATTGCACTCGTTGTTTTTCTGTTACTAAACGGATTGTTGCTTTTCGTTTTCCCCGATACCAGTTTACTCGATTTTGGCTATGCTTCTTTAAATGGTTTCTTCGATGTAGCTCCCTGGATCCTGCTGTTTCTTATTCCCACCATTACCATGCGCAGCATTGCAGACGAATATAAAAGCGGCACATTCGAACTGCTGAAAACAATGCCTTTAACGCCGGCACAAATTGTTTGGGGTAAATTTTTCGGCGCATTATTAATCGTGTTACTCGCATTAATTCCAACCATCACTTACTCTATTTCAATTCAGGCATTAAGTGCGGTGGGCGGCCTCGATGTTGGCAGTACCATCGGCAGTTATGCAGGGCTGTTGATGCTCGGTGCAGTGTTCACATCAGTTGGTATTTGCACAAGCAGTTTTACCAACAATACAGTGGTGGCGTTTATCAGCGGAGCATTCCTGTGTTTCTTACTGTACACAGGTTTCGAAGCAATCAGCAAGCTGCCCGTATTCGCATCGGGCGTGGATTATTACATCGAAATGCTTGGCATAAAATTTCATTACAACAGCATTAGCAAAGGCGTGATCGATGTGCGGGATATTATTTATTTCCTTGGTGTGATCTTTATTTTTTTACTTATCACACAACGAAATGTAGCAAAAAGATAAAAGGCATTTTTGAGCCGGGCAGCAGTAGTATTGTGAGGCTTTTGTTGCGTCGCACACTTGTACGTTTAGACCATTATTCAGCTTTAGGCTGCATGCCATAAACTCTAAGCTAAAATACAATAGCTTATAGCTAACAGCCTAAAGCTCAGGCCTATCCTTCAGTACAAGAGTGCGACGCAAGGAACGATAAAAAAAGAGTCATAGCCGGGTTCATAAAACATATAAGCACTTACATAATAATGAATGCACTAAATAAAATACTAAAACATAAATACTGGTGGGTAATTGTACTGTTACTTTTTCCTGTGGTTACTTATATTTCAACATTCTTCCGCTACAGTGTTGACCTTACTGCCGAAAAACGTTTCAGCCTTACACAGCCAACAAAAAACTTACTCCATAACCTTGACTCTACAGTTAACATTCATGTTTTTTTAACAGGCGATTTGCCCGCAGATTATAAAAAATTAAACATCGCCACACAGGATATTCTCAGCGAGTTCCGCGACCTCAGCGGCAATAAAATTCAGGTAAGTTTCGAAAAACCGGGCGAAGGTTTGAACGACAGTTTAAAATCACAACTCTACGACAGCCTTGCGCAACTGGGTGTTGTATTCGATCAAACGCAAGATGTTTCCTCAACGCAGGACAAGGCTACCAAACAACTCATTATTCCGTCGGCAATTGTAAATTATAAAGACCGTAAACCTTTTGTAATTGACCTGCGCAGCAGCCGAAAAGTTTTCAAAAATTTCAACGTGGTAACCGATGTTCCGCAGGAAGATAAAGAGGCCACACTCAATGCAGCAGAGGCTTTGCTCGAATTTAAATTTGCCAATGCTATTGATAAACTTACCCGAACGTATGTGCCTGTTGTTGCTTATGCCGTAGGTAACGGAGAACCAATGCCAGTAAGGGATTTTCGTGTAAACGATCTCGGCACAAGCCTGCAGGATGATTATCGCCTTGCTATCTTTGACATAAAACAAGGCTACCCAAATCCTGATCAAATTGATGCACTCCTCATCGTAAAGCCAACCACGCCTTTTACAGATGAAGACAAATTAAAAATTGATCAGTATGTAATGAACGGTGGAAAAATTATCTGGTGCGTTGATAAATTGTATGCAGAACTCGACAGCCTAATGCACAGCCAGCAAGATTTTGTTGCGTACGACCGCAACCTTAACATTGACGATATTCTTTTTAAATACGGCGTTCGTATTAATGGCGATTTACTACAGGATTTAAACTGCTCAAAAATACCGTTGGTCGTTGGCCGCAACCCCGATGGCAGTCCGGTTATGCAGCGTATGCCCTGGCCGTATTATCCATTTCTTACTGCCACAAATAATAATTCCATATCAAAAAATCTTGACAGGGTTTTACCTATCTTTCCATCAAGCATGGATACGGTAGAAGCACCCGGCATACAGAAAACAATTTTACTCGCAAGCGATACCAATAGCCGCAGTTTAACAACTCCTGCTATGATCAGTTTAAACAGCGTAAAGACTGAGGAAGATATGCAGACATTTAATAAGAGTTATGTACCTGTTGCAGTATTACTAGAAGGAAATTTTACTTCTTTGTACGCAAACCGTTTAACAAAACAGGTACAGGATTCTGTTGCCATTGCAACGGGCAAACCCTTTACCGGTAAGGCTTTAAAAGCATCAAGGCAAATTGTAATGAGCGATGCGGATATCGTAACAAATGCTGTAACTGCTACAACCGGTCCACTGCCCATGGGCCAGGTGCCTTTTGAAGATTACCGTTTTGCCAACCGCGAATTTTTTCTCAATTGTGTTGACTATCTTGTAAGCAATAATGGCATCTTTCAGTCGCGCAATAAAGACTTTACCCTGCGCCTTCTCGATAAGAAAAAGGTAGAAGCACAACGCAGTTCTTGGCAGTTCATCAACATAGTGGTTCCGGTTATTGTAATATTGCTGTTCGGTGCATTGTACCAGTGGAGGCGCAAACAAAAATATGCTGCTTAAAGTTTGGGAATAATTCATTTTATGAACCGGGCAGAAGTAATGCTATGAATCGTTCCTTGCGTTCCCGATCCCGTATGTTTCATCGGGACGCACTCTTGTACTGTAGAATATATTTCAGCAGTAGCAACACAAAACGCAAATTAGTAAGAAAAAAAAATTGGTTAATAGAAATTAACCAAATAACAAATCCAGAAGTATCTTGACCATCAAAGTTTAATAGTACAATGCACAGTTGTACAAAAGCTTAGTCAGGGCGAAAGAAAGAAAAGTGCTGTATATCTTTTCTTTCTTGACTTTTTTTGTTACTTTTTTGTGTCAAGACAAAAAGTAAATAACAAGAGTACAGTTGTGCAGCTTGTTTGCGGTTTAGTTTTATTATTCTAAAAAATTAAAATGACAGATCAGTTAATATATCTTGTTTTCGGTATTGTGCTTACACTTGCATTGGTTTTTGATCTGGGTTTACTCAGCAAAAAAAACAAGAAGATCACCATTAAACAGGCATTGCTGCAAACCTTTTTTTGGGTTGCTCTGGCGCTTGGTTTTTTTGTATTCATGTGGGTTGAGCAGGGGCAAAAAACTGCACTCGAATACCTAAGCGCCTACCTGATGGAGTGGAGCCTGAGCATTGACAACATCTTCGTATTCATACTCATCTTCAATGCTTTTGCAGTAAAAGAAAAATACTATTCCCGTGTGCTGCTCATTGGTATTTTAATGGCTATTATTTTAAGGGTGCTTTTTATTACAGTTGGTGTTGCTGTTGTAGAAAAAGCAGAATGGGTATTGTATATATTCGGTGCTTTTCTGGTGTATACTGGCTACAAAATGTTTGTATCAACAGAAGACGAAGAGTTTGATCCGCATGAAACCAAAGTATACCGTTTTCTTAAAAGATATTTACCACTCGCTTCGCATGATGGCGATGGGAAATATGTCGTGAGGGAGAATGGCAAACCCATCTATACTTCTCTATTCGTAGTAGTTGTTTTACTGGCTTCTATTGATCTTGTTTTTGCATTAGATTCTATTCCTGCGGTAATGGGTATTTCAAGGGACAAGATGGTTATTTATACCTCCAATATTTTTGCTGTGCTGGGCCTGCGTTCATTGTTCTTTTTACTGCGCGGCGCCGTAAGTAAATTCGATTACCTGCAGCAGGGTATTGCAATTGTGCTGGTATTCATTGGTTTAAAAATGCTGGGTGAGCATTGGATAAGCGAATGGATTGATAAAGACATACAGGTATTTATTTCGCTGGGAGTAATATTGATTTGCATTTCAGGTTCTATTTTCTATTCAATTTTTATGAAAAAGAAAGGTGTACCTGAAGAGATAAACGATAGCACTACTTATTAACTTGATGATGAATTAAGAAGCTGTTTGTATTAATGATGAAAGATTGAAGTGGATGCACAGTCGCCATAAAAACGGAACGTACAAGTTAGTGACACAAGACGCGATGCCATGAAATACTTTAGCTGGCCCATAAAAACTTTAAGCCCAGAACTTTAAATAATCAGTGCATGATCAAATAACCAAATCATCAAATCAAAAAATTTGTCTTACATTATTCAACATATCGCCGAAATACTTGACGCAACGGCATTATTGCAAAATGGTGATGCAGTTGTGGAGCATCTTGTTACTGACAGCAGGCGGATTTCATTTCCATCTACGAGTTTATTTTTTGCATTGCAAACGGAAAGAAGGGATGGGCTTTTTTTTATAAAAGAAGTGCATGAAAGAGGTGTAAGAAATTTTATTGTAAAGACCGGTTATGATGCTCATGAACTGCCTGATGCCAATTTTATTTTTGTTGATAATACTTTGCAGGCATTGCAACAAATTGCTGCACAACACCGTACTCAATTTAGCTATCCTTTAATTGGCATAACGGGCAGCAATGGAAAAACGATGGTGAAGGAATGGTTATTTCAATTATTAAATTCAGACTATAATATTGTGCGCAGCCCGAGAAGTTATAACTCGCAAATCGGCGTGGCGCTTGGCATTTGGCAAATGAGTGCAGAAAATACACTGGGCATTTTCGAAGCAGGTATTTCGCGGCCAGGTGAAATGGATGCACTCGAAAAAATTATCCTGCCAAATATTGGTGTGCTTACAAATATTGGTGAAGCACATGGAGAAAATTTTAAAACCGCTGTTGAAAAAGCCAGCGAAAAAGTAAAACTGTTTACGCATTCGGATGTAGTTATTTGTCCGGCAGATGATGCATCTATCAATGAAGCACTGGCTAATTTTCCCAAACAAAAATTGTTTACCTGGGGCAACCATAACGATGCAAATGTTCAAATTACAGGTATAGAAAAACAGGAAGAAGCAACAACCATTTCCTGCATTTACAATGCTGCGTCTTTGCAATTCAATATTCCTTTTGCAGATGATGCGTCTATATCAAATGCCATTACCTGTGTATGTGTACTGTTATACCTGCGTGTGTCGCCAACAGAAATTGAAAAGCGAATGCGACAACTGCAGTCGGTTGATATGCGCCTTCAACTGATACACGCCATCAACAATTGTGCGGTGATTAACGACAGCTATAGTTTTGATATTACATCTTTTTCTATTGCACTCGATTTCCTTGCACAACAGCAGCAGCTTACACAAAAAACAGTAATCATTTCTGATATACCTGCTGCAAAAAACGGTGAACTTTATTTACAGGCAATTGAAATGCTGCATGCAAGAAAGATAGAACGTGTTATCACTATTGGTGAGCAATGGAACAATCACCAGCATGAGTTAAAAAATAAAATTGCAGTAACACAACACTTCAACAGTACGGCTTCATTTATTGAACATTTCAGCGCCAACCATTTTCGTAATGAAGTTATTCTGCTGAAAGGTGCAAGGGTATTTGGCTTCGAAAAGATCATGCAGTTGCTTGAAAAGAAAGTGCATCAAACACTGATGGAAATCAATCTTACCGCTATCGCACATAACCTTAATCAATACCGCAGCGAATTAAAGAAAGGCGTAAAGCTGATGGCCATGGTAAAGGCTTTTGCTTATGGCAGCGGCAGCGCCGAAGTGGCCAACCTGCTTCAGTTTCATAAGGTTGATTACTTTGCTGTGGCTTACGCCGATGAAGGCGTTGAACTGCGCAAAGCTGGTATTAGTCTGCCCATCATGGTAATGAATATTGATGAAGCAGCATTCGAAACAATGGTGCAGTACAGTCTTGAACCTGAACTTTTTTCGCTCAATATTTTTAAGGCATTCAATGCATTTCTGCAAAGGCAAGGTGTGCTTAAATATCCGGTGCATATCAAGTTAGATACAGGCATGCACCGCCTTGGTTTTGAAGAGCATGATCTGCCGTCACTCATACAATTATTACAGAGCAACCAGCACATGGTGGTGCAATCTGTATTCAGTCATCTTGCGGCAAGTGAAGATCCCGCCGAACATGCATTTACACAACAGCAGGCAACCATATTTGAAAAATGTTGCGCACAATTGCAACAGGTATTGGGTTATCCTTTCATAAAGCATTTATCCAACTCTGCCGCCATCTTTAGAAACACTTCTCTGCAGTACGATATGGTGCGCCTCGGCATTGGCATGTACGGCATTGAAAGTGCCAAAGAGCACCAGCTTTCACTGCAAACAGTCACCACTTTAAAAACGACTATTGCACAAATAAGAAAGGTAAAGGCAGGCGATACTGTTGGCTATAACCGCCGCGGCAAAACAACCCGCGACTCCATGATTGCCACCATTCGTATTGGTTATGCAGATGGCTTTAGCCGCAGGCTTGGCAATGGCGTTGGCAAGGTTTATATAAATGGCCAAATAGCCCCCGTAATTGGTTCGGTTTGTATGGATATGACAATGATCGATATTACCGATTTACCCAATGTTCAGGAAGGCGATGAAGCAGAAATTTTCGGCAGCCATATTGCCGTGCAGGATGTAGCCAAAAGCTGCTGCACCATTCCTTACGAAATCCTCACAGGCATTAGCCAGCGCGTTAAACGTGTGTATGTAGAAGAATAATTTTTTGTACCCAACTACAGAATATACATGAAGCTTTGGTTGCGTCGCACACTTATACGGTTGGATGATAATTGAGCTTTTACCGAAGTCTCCCAGCAACGGCGGCGTTGCGTTATGTGGTAAAATAAGTCGCAAAAAAATTACTTAATTTTCAATTAGTTAGTATTGACTTATATAGAAGCGAAGGGTGAAGCGAATGCCGTTGGTCAGCGACCAACAGCAGCAATACACTCAATCAAACTCAGCAAATTTCTCTCCCGTTATGGGATGCAGTGCGGGTAATGTCAGTCGTTCAATTCTTTGCTTTGCAGCATCGTATTCTGCTGCCGTATTATAAATCATATCCCAGTCTTTACCGTCTGGATAGCCACCCACCACCCGGTAATCGTTTGAGCCCCGGATGGAACAATGACCTACGCCTGCCGGCAGCAGGAGCACATCCCCGGCCTTAAGATGAAACTGCTTTCCGAGGTTGCCCCCAATCTGTAAGCTCACGCTTCCCTTTGCAATGCCAAGTACCTCGTGCGTAGTGGAGTGATAATGATCCTCCGGTTGAATGGTATCTACCCAATTGTTGGTCCAGCCATTTTTACTGAAGCGCTCAAGAAAAATAGCGGCCAGGTCATCCCCGCTGTAGACGCCTGAAAGTACCACAACAGGATACCTGCTGTTCGGCGTAATACCATCTCCCTCAAAAAAATGTAATACTTTATTCATATTGGGTAATTACAGGTTACTTCAAGACGGTTGCCATCCGGGTCAAGCGTTTCAAATTCGTAATAGCCGTCGCCGGTTTTGCGTGGTCCCTTCAACAGCAGAAAACCGACCTGGTGCAATTCCAGTGCTTTGTCGTCTACTTCCTGCAGGGTATTCACGGAAAAGGCCAGGTGAATGAGCCCCAGATGCTGTGCCACCGTATCATTCAGGTTGGCGGGTATACCCGGTTGCTGCATCAGTTCCAGCCTTGCCCCGTTGCCGAAACGGAGAAAATAACTGGTAAAATTCCTCATGGTATTGTGGTACGGTTCGTTTGCAATACCACCAAAGTAGCGGCAATAATAATCTTTCAGTCTGTCAATGTCGGCCGACCATATGGCAAAATGTTCCAGTATCATATTATGAGGTTGTGGTTAATGACTTTCTTATCAGCAATACAATAAAAAAAAGCAGTATAAACAGCATCAGCACAAACCCCAGCGCAAGCCGCAGGCTGAATGTTTCCGCCAGGTAGCCTATCACCGGCGGGCCGATAAAAAAACCAACGTAACCGATTGACGAAGCGGTAGAAATGCCTACCGAAGGAGAAATGCCCTTTAGGTTACCGGCTGATGAAAACACGATCGGCACGATGGTGGAAAGGCCGATACCGACCAGGAAAACGCCCAAGAAATTGGCAAATACCTGCGGAAAGCCCAGCATGATGCACATCCCGAGGATGGCGACGGCTGTATCAAAAACAAGCATCCTGAACTTACCGAATCTGTTGACGAAATAATCGCCGAAACTACGCCCCAGCGTCATCGAAATGCCGAAAGTACCCAGTGCCCAGGAACTCACTTCCAGCGATTGCTTCACTACCGTATGGGTAAAAATAGCCGACCAGTCAACCATGGATCCTTCGCCCGTCATACAACAAAGACCCATGATGCCGAAAGGAAAAATCAGCATCAGCCCTTTTAACGTAATCCCCTCCCTGCGTTCCTTTTTATGCGGTGTGTCTTTTACCATGTTCCTCCCGGTCCATAGCATGGTTACCAATGCAGCCGCGGCTACATAGGCAAGATGGTGTACCAGTACAATTCCCTGCCGGGATAAGAACGCACCCGTGGCAGCGCCCAACGTCATGCCTATGCTAAAGATGGCATGAAAAGAGGAAAAAATAGATTTGCCCCAAAGCCGCTCCACCAGTACGGCCTGCCCGTTCATGGTTACGTCCATGCTACCCGTGCACATCCCGAATGCAACAAATATCAGCCGTATGGCCCAGATGTTTTGAAAAACCGGTATCAGCGGGATGCAGCATGCAAACAGGCAGGAAAATAGCACCGACATTTTATCTGACCCATATATAGCGGCCAGCCAGCCCGATACCGGCATAGCAATGATTGACCCGAGGGCGATGCAAAAAAGCACGGTACCCAACTGGGCATTGTTGATGCCGAAGTATTGCTGCAGTTCGGGCAGACGGCAGGTCCAGCTGGCATACAAAAAGCCATTCATTAAAAACATTCCCGAAACCGCGATTCTATTTTTTAACAGTGCATTCATCCGTATACATTAGTCCTGTAAAATTAGCCCGGCCAGGGGAAATAAAATTTCAGTTCCTTTTCCAATGCTTATACTAGATTTACATCTTTTAAAATTGAATTGTTTCAAACCAGCATAAATAGTGAAAAAACCATTTAAGGAAATTGTACAATCTCACAACGAATATGCGTTGACGGCGCATGACACCAACAGTGCTGCTACCTGTACGCTTAAAAGCTGGCATTACCATCCGGAAATTGAACTGGTGCTCATTCTGCATGGAAAGGGTCGTTTAAACATTGCCAGCAAAGTGTACGAATACAACAACGGTGTGGTAATTTTAATGCACTCCAATATTCCGCACAAAAGTTTCGACAACGATTTTGAATCTGAAAATTACAAGGAAATTGTGTTGCAGATTGCACCTGAAAAGATGAGCCTGCTGAATACCCATTTCCCCGAGCTGGCGTCCATCAATACCCTGCTTACAGCGGCCGGCGAAGCGGTGGTATATCCCTTTAACAAAGACAAGGAAGAACTGACCGCCTTGTTTGAAGCAGTTGCAAAGGCTTCGCCAGCAAAAAAAATGATCTTATTCCTGGAGATACTAGAATGTCTTTCTCAAAAAAAATACAGCCAGCTGGGCGTGGAGTCCGGCTATAATTTAAATACCGTGCAAAGCGAACGGATTGAAAGTGTTTACGACTATTTATCGGCGCATTATACAAAAGACATCAATACCGCATCCATGGCCAAAAGACTGTCCATGACAGATTCTTCCTTCTGCCGCTTTTTTAAGCAGCACACCGGAAAGCCTTTTAAAAAAGTATTGCATGAATACCGTATAAACCAGGCTTGCAAAGCCCTGGCCTTTACCGAAAAAAGTGTAGACCAGATAGCGGGTGAAGTGGGCTTTAATCACACACCTTTTTTTAACAGGATATTTAAAGACATCATGAAAGAAAGCCCGTTGAAATACCGGCAACTGCGGCAGCGGTAACCAAATAAATGTTGCATTTAACCGGCAGCTCCATACACGTTACTTCGTCGCAATGTCTCCTTAATAATTTTGTGTGTAGGCCAGGGACATTGCGGTTCGCAGATCGCATTATTCAAATATAATTCGATTTCTTCCCTTCGCTAAAAGCTCATCTCTAATCCAACCGTACAAGTGTGCGACGCAAGAGGCGATGACATGAAATTCTTTATCCGGGCTCAAAAAAATTACAATCCTAAATAATAATCGTAGCCGCGTTGAAACCAGTAATCATCTGGGCGTGCATCGTCGAAATAAATTTCGCCCACACGTTTAATGCTCTTAACGCCATACTTTACAGGAACGATGAGGCGCAATGGGTAACCATGATCTATGGGTAGTGGCTTACCATTCATTTCGTAACAGAGCAATGTTTGCGGGTGCATGGCACTGGTCATATCCAGACCAACATAATAATCATAATCGGCGGTGGCCATACCAACATATTTAGAGGCCGCTTCGCTGCCTAAGTTGTATGCTTTCATAAGATCGCTGAACTTAACGCCGCCCCAATGTGTAATCTGGCTCCAGCCTTCAATGCATTTGAAATCGAAACAGATTTCTGTCTTGGGCAATTGTTGAATATCGGCAAGGGAAAGGCTGAGTGTTTTATTATTTTTCTTAGTGATGTTAAGGCTCCAGGTGGTGGGGTCGAAATCATTTGCAATACCTACATCACCATTGACACGCGGCTTTTTTAAAGCCATAGATGTGGGGTATGTTTTGGCAAGGTGCTGATTGCTGAGTGTTTTATTGAAAACATTTTCATTGGCATTCAGCACATCGCGTATGGGCGGCTGCACACCGCCGAGCAGGCCATTATCAAGCGGCAATTTTTTTATGTACAGCCATGCAGCAACACCGCTGCTCATCAATACAAAAAACTGTATGAATGCGATTACTGTTTTGCGTATCACCTGCCTGCGTGTAAGCAATATTTCTTTGCTCATTGAATGATTTTTAAATTGGATTCTGTTACGGTTTCTGGTTTGTTTTCAACAACATCTTCTGCGTCAAAACCGGTAACAATGCTTTGGAAATTTCGCCATCCTGCCCTTATCACCTGTGCTATATGTACAATAATAAAGAGACAGAACCCAATGGTTAATGCAAAATGCAGTATGCGTGCAAATTCATAGCCGCCTAATAAGCTGCAAAGCCACCCAAGCTGCACAGGTTTGTATATGGCAAGACCCGTAACTACAGATCCAAAACCCATGAGTACAATAGACGTGTAAGCAATTTTTTGGGCGCCGTTATATTTTGTTTGCGGTGGTGCCTGTTTTCGTATATGCAGATCGTGCAGCAATACCTGCCATGCTTGTTTAAATGATTTTTTATTGGGTACTATCTGCCGCCATTCGCCTGAAAGGGCAGTATATAAAACATAGAGTAAGCCATTGATAAAGAAAATCCACATGAACGCGAAATGGTAGGACATGCCTTCGCCAAGGCGGTAAGGAATATTCAGTGTATCGTAAAAACTTTGCGGAAAGAATTTAAGTAAAGTTGTATCTCCAAAACCAATGCGGTAAACACCATTGGCCCAGTAGATCATAAAGCCGCTCCATATCATTAGCGTAAGAACCGGGAAATTGATCCAGTGAAACCAGCGTATTGCCAGCGGATGTTTTTTTACAATGCGTTTCATGTTAATGCTTACGTTGAAATGCTTATACCGGATTTTATAAAATTGTTCTTTAGAATAAGTTCTCTTATAAATAAGAAAGCATTCCATACAGGGAATGCTTTCTTGTTTTATAGTAATACTTTGCTATTTAGGCATCAATACAGTGTCAACAACATGAATTACGCCGTTGCTCTGGTAAACATTTTTTATAGTAACCATACACATGCCGCCTTTTTCATCTGTTAGCATCAGCTTAGGCCCTTTCATTGTAGCGGTTAATGTACCGCCACTTACAGTTTTTAATTCGGCTTTTCCACCACCGGCTTTAATTAAATCGGCTATGGCCTTGGAATCGTAATTACCGGCAACAACATGATAGGTAAGTATTTTTGTAAGCATCGCTTTGTTCTCAGGTTTTAGCAATGTTTCAACGGTACCTTTTGGTAATTTGTCAAATGCTTCGTTGGTTGGTGCAAATACGGTGAACGGCCCTTTGCCTTCAAGTGTTTCAACAAGGCCTGCGGCTTTAACTGCGGCAACCAGTGTGGTATGGTCTTTTGAGTTAACGGCATTCTCAATAATATTTTTTGACGGATACATTGGTGCGCCACCAACGGTTACTGCTTTTTGCTGTGCATGAACAGATGTTACCAATAATGTAGTGCTTAAAACGAAGGAGAAAAATTTTACAAATTTCATATTTTTAATTTTTTGTAGTGCCTTTATTCAGGCATTTTGTTTTAATTATTTTGTTTGTTTTTTAAAGTGGTTACATGTAAACAACACAAATAATTACGGAAGTTGAAGAAGACTGGATTTATTGAGCTGAATTTTTTATACTGTCTTTAACCGCTAACAAATTTTTTGTTTACAAGCTTTAGTACTCCGTGCATCGTTCCTTGTGTCACTCACTTATACGTTCATAACATTTTTCGGCAGACGGCTGCGTGTTATAAACTGTATGCAAAAAAGCAATAGCGTAAAGCATGCAGCCAAAAGCTCATTCATAATCCAACCGCAGAAGTGTGCGACGCAACAAAAGCTTCGTGCATATTCTTCAGCCCGGCTCATAATTTATTCCTTAATGTGTACGAATAGATTAAGCTGAACAAAATCTTAGCTTCCCTGTTACAGCAAGGTTAGTATTATTTTTAAGTGAACATTAATCGGGTTAATTCTTACAATTGTTGCGGTTAATTTAGTTTTTACTACTTTCACCCCCCGATAAAGTGTAGAACTGACACAGTGTAAAAGCATAATAAAGACAAATCCCGGATGAAAGCGATAATACCAGTTGCAGGCGCAGGTGCAAAGCTGAGGCCGCACACATATACACAACCCAAAGCATTAATACCCATTGCAGGTAAAACAATTCTTAGTTTTATTGTAGACCAGCTGAATGCTGCAGGCATTAATGAATTCATTTTTATTGTAGGTTATCTTGGTGAAAAAATACAGGAATATGTAAAGCAAACATACCCCAACCTTACCTGCCATTTTGTTTACCAGAACGAGCGGCAGGGCACTGGTCATGCCATTGAACTTACCAGGAATATTGTTGGTACCGATGAAGTTTTTGTTGCCCTTGGCGATACCATTTGCGAGTACGATGTAAAAGAAGTAATGGCAAGCGAGTACAGCATGTTTGGTGTAAAAAAAGTTGATGACCCCCGCAATTTTGGCGTAGCCGAAATCGATGAAAATGGTTTTATTGCACACGTAATCGAAAAGCCTTCCATCCCCAAAAGCAATATGGCGCTGGTGGGTTTATATAAAATAAAGGAAACACATTTTTTATTCGAATGCCTGCATCATTTATTTGTTCAGGATATAAAAACTTATGGCGAATACAGTCTTACCGATGCACTGGAGTGTATGATTAAACGCGGCGCAAAGTTTAAACCCTTCAGGGTAAAAAACTGGTTCGACTGCGGCAAGAAAGAAACCCTTCTTGAAAGCAATGCAACGCTGCTTAAAAAATTCGGAGGCACCGTTCATGAAAGTGTAGTTATTGAAAATTCTATCATAGTGCCGCCCGTAAGCATCGGTGCCGGCTGCACGCTTAAGAATGCGATCATTGGGCCACATGTAGCCATTGGCGCAAACACAACGGTACAGTATTCCATTCTCCGCGACAGCATTATAGGCTCTTACACAAACCTTTTCGAGGTTGTGCTCGATAACTCCCTCATCGGCAGCGATGCCAGTGTAAAAGGCCTCAGCCGCAGCTTAAATATTGGCGACAATACCGAGATTGATTTTGGATAAAATGCGGATGAGATGATTTGATAATTTGGTGATGTGTTTATTCAATACATCGTCAAATTGGCCCATCATCAAATCATCAAATCAACATCCTTGCGTCGCACACTTGTGCTTTATAACTTTTTTCAGCTTTAAACAGCCCTTCCACTTTTGCCTGCTTGCTGTAAATTTGAAATACTAATTTTACGGCATGCCATTCAACAACAGCATCACCAAACTTTTCAGGGTTCAATACCCTATTGTACAAGCGGGTATGATATGGGCCAGCGGCTGGCGGCTTGCAAGTGCAGTAAGCAATGCAGGTGCGCTGGGTTTAATTGGCAGCGGCAGTATGTACCCGGATGTTTTGCGCGAACACATTCGCAAATGCAAAGCAGCTACCAATAAACCTTTTGGCGTTAATGTACCATTGCTTTATCCCCATATTGACAAGCACATACAGATTATTATAGACGAAGGAGTAAAAATTGTTTTTACATCGGCAGGCAACCCAAAAGCGTGGACGGGTATCTTAAAAGAAAAAGGAATAACTGTTGTTCATGTGGTAAGCAGCAGCAAGTTTGCTGCAAAATCTCAGGATGCCGGTTGCGATGCTGTTGTTGCAGAAGGCTTTGAAGCAGGCGGCCACAATGGAAGAGAAGAAACCACTACTATGGTGCTGATACCCGCAGTTAGAAGTGCTGTAACAATTCCGGTTATTGCAGCAGGCGGTATAGCAACAGGCCGCCAAATGCTTGCAGCAATGGTGCTTGGTGCAGATGGCGTACAAATAGGTAGCCGCTTTGTGTGCAGTAAAGAAGCATCATCGCATGATAATTTTAAACAGGCTGTGTTGCAATCACAGGAAGGCGATACCATGCTGAGTCTTAAAAAAGTGGTGCCCGTACGTTTGCTGAAAAACAAATTTTTTGATGCCGTAAAGAACGCAGAAATCAATGGGGCTGGTGAAGACGCGCTGAAGCAAATACTGGGCCGTGGCCGTGCAAAAAAAGGTATGTTTGAAGGTGATCTTGATGAAGGTGAACTGGAAATCGGGCAGGTAAGTTCTATCATAAAAACCATCAAACCCGCAGCAGAAATTGTACACGAAATATGGAATGAATTCCATAGTACCCTGAAAAGCCCTTTAAACAATACCTGAGAGACTGCTATTCTTTTCTTTGATGTTTCCCGCAAAAAAAAAGTTCATTGTGTTATTGTAACACAATCAAATTATTATCTTTATAAAATCAAAATAGATTGTTTATTTTGGTAGTCAAAACCCTGCTATGGTAAGTTTTAAAACGGTTAACGATTTCAGGCTGCATGGAGGAAAGTATTTTATGCCCTGCATTTCTATTGACTGTGTAATTTTCGGCTTTCACGATGGGCAACTTAAAGTACTCTTATTAAAGATCGCCAATCTTGGCGGATGGAGTTTACCCGGGGGGTTCATTTACAAGGATGAGCATATCAATGATTCTGCACACCGCATATTAATTGAAAGAACCGGACTGCACGATCTCTTCCTTCAGCAGTTCTACGTGTTTGGCGATCCTAAAAGATGTGAAAACAATATCACGAAAGTTGTTTTTGAAAATACAGGAATAAATGCCCCTGACAACTGGCTACTGCAGCGCTTTCTTACCATTGGCTATTATGCGCTTGTAGATTTTAAAACGGTAAATGCCAGGCACGATCTCTTTTCAGAAGATTCTGATTGGCACGATATTGACAACCTGCCTATTCTTGCAATGGATCACAAGAATATTATGCAGCAGGCTTTACTTACGTTACGCACACATTTGCGCTACGAACCCGTTGGCTATAATCTTTTGCCCAAAAAGTTTACCATGCCCGAACTGCAAAAGCTCTACGAAACCATACTCGGCCGAAAACTTGACAGGAGAAATTTTCAACGAAAAATGCTTTCTTATGGTATTCTAAAGCGTTTAAACCAAAGGCGTCAAGGCGTTGCGCATAAGGCTCCCTATCTTTACAGCTTCGATTTACGAAAATATAGCACAGCCTTAGAAGAAGGTTTTCAAAGCGCCTGGTAAATACAGTAACATAAAATTTCTCGTAAAAGATTGAATCTTGTTCAACATATATTGCTTGCTGTATACTGGCTACTCTTTGGCGTATTGCACAGTATATTGGCTACTAAAAAATTTAAAGAATTAGTAAAGCCCCTGTTTATGAATAGTTTTAAATACTACCGGCTTTGTTATTCTTTTATTGCAACGATTACACTGGTTTATATCCTTTACTATCATTTTTCAATGAACAGTTTTTTATTATGGCAGGCTCCGGTTATTGAAAAAATTATTGCTGTTATTGCCGCAACTGCTGGCTTCGGCATTATGGTTATTTGCGCCAGAAAATACTTCTTCGATCTTAGCGGTATTGATGCATTACTGAAACGTGAAAATGTAATTCATCTTCAAACAGGCGGGTTTAACCGTTATGTACGGCATCCCTTGTATTCAGGAACACTGCTCTTTGTATGGAGCTTTTTTTTGTGGCAACCTTCGCTTGCAAATCTCATTTCATGCACCTGCATTACACTTTATACAATTGCCGGGGCACGTTTTGAGGAAAAAAAACTGCTGGAAATATTTGGTGTACAATACAGGGATTATGCTTTGCGGGTTCCGTCGCTTATCCCCAAATTCTTTAATACTCTATGAATTAATTTAGCAGGCCAGTGCATAAACTGCAATGTTTCTTTTTTGTGCCTGGCTGCATTACTGTTATGAGGCTTTTGTTGCGTCGCACTCTTGTACGGTTAGATTGGGAAGGATCTGAAAATACAAACCGCAGAGGCGGGTAGACGCAGAGGCATTTATTGCATTTTCTCAGCACCTCCCAGCCTCTGCGGTTAATGGCTGTTTAACGGTGCTTCATAATAAGAAAGCACAAGTGTGCGACGCAACTAAAGCTTCATAGAATATCCATAGCCCGGCTCAAAAAAACATATCGCATATATGGATTTGCAATGTGGATAACCTTCTTATAACACAGCCTTAAATCTGCTGTGGTTAACTATTTTTGCTTTTATGGATCTATTACATTTACCCGAGTTTTGGAAACTCACCATTTTCATTTGCTTTTGCGTAATTATTGCAGTGCAGTTATTTTATTACCTGTTTTTTTTTAATAAACTGGCACAATACAAAGCGCCTCAAAAATCTTCTTCGCTACAATACCCTGTAAGTGTTATTGTTTGCGCAAGAGACGAAGCTGAAAACATTGCCCGCAACCTGCCGGGCATTTTGGTACAGGATTATAAAACAACATTCGAAGTAATTGTAGTAAACGATAACAGTACCGATGAAACAAAATACCTGCTGGATGAATTTAAAAAGACTTTTAAAAACCTGAACCCGGTGGCACTTACTCAGGAAGCAAAGATGATACCCGGTAAAAAATTCCCACTCTCGATTGGTATTAAATCAGCAAAGTATGAAGTGGTTTTATTAACCGATGCAGATTGTGTACCTGCAAGTGAAAACTGGATCTTTAGAATGCAGGATGGTTATTTTGATGATAAGCAAATTGTACTGGGTTACGGGGCTTATCATAAACACCCCGGCATACTGAACAAACTCATACGCTTCGAAACTTTTCACAGTGCGTTACAATATTTCTCTTTTGCACTTGCGGGCATGCCTTATATGGGTGTAGGCAGAAATTTATCTTATAAAAAAGAACTGTTTTTTAATAACAAAGGGTTTTCCTCCATCAACCATATTCCGGGTGGGGATGACGATCTGTTTATTAATAAAGTTGCCACAAAAGAAAACACCGCTATTGTTATTGATAAAGAAGCGCACACCCTAAGCGAACCAGAAAAAACATGGAGCAACTGGCAACGCCAGAAGTTCAGGCATTATACAACATCAAAATATTACAAGGGAAAACATAAGTTCTGGCTGGGGTTATATTCGCTTACACAAATGCTGGTGTACCCGTTGTGTATTGCTGCAGCATTATTTTATGTGTGGTGGCTGGCACTAGCTGTATTTGGCTTGCGGCTGATTGTGCAGGGAATCATCTGGCACAATTGCATGAAAAAATTAAATGAGGCCGACCTTTGGCCCTGGTTTATTTTTCTGGATATATGGATGTTTTTCTATTACCTTTTGTATGCCCCCGCTCTGTTTAAAAAACCTGCAAAAAACTGGAACTAAAGCCTTACCCAAATGGAAATCCTTCTTAAATATTTTGCTGATTTTACAGAAACACAGCTGCAGCAATTTGCTGCGCTTGATGAATTGTATAAAGACTGGAACAGCAAGATCAACGTTATTTCTCGTAAAGATATTGACGGGCTTTACGAAAAACATGTACTGCATTCTTTAAGCATTGCCACGCAAATAAATTTCGAACCCGGTACCAGTATAATTGATATAGGAACCGGTGGCGGTTTCCCCGGTATTCCACTTGCCATATTTTTTCCTGAAGCGCAATTTCATCTGGTAGACAGTATTGGTAAAAAACTAAAAGTGGTGAATGCCGTTGCAGAAGCAATTGGTTTAAAAAATGTAACCACACAGCAAACTCGCGCCGAAGAAATAAAAGACCGCAAATTCGATTTCGCTGTATCCCGTGCTGTTGCCCCGTTAAAAGATTTGTGGAACTGGAGCAAACCGCTAATAAAAAAAGGTGACCGGCAAGAGCTTCCTAATGGGCTTATCAGCCTGAAAGGTGGCGATCTTACGGTTGAAATTTTTGAAAGCGGCGTACGTCCACGAATGGTTGCTATTCAAAATATTTTTAAAGAAGAGTCTTTTAAAGACAAGCATCTGCTGCACGTAACCAGGTAGATTTTTTTGGGGCCGGGCATTTGATATTTCATGGCATCGCTAGTGGAGCCTGCCCCGAAATTTTTTGATACCAGCTGTAGTAACTCAGATTGATCTTCGTTGCGTCGCAATCCTTTCATCTATTGAATAACTATTGAACAAAAAATGCTCGGGGTCATTCACTTGTACAGCTTGCCCCGCTGAGGCGGGGTTCGGAAGATATTTCAGCTTTAAGCCATAGGCAATAAGCTTTAGGCATGAAGCATACAGCATATTGCTTATAGCATTCTGTTCCAGCTTTTGTAACTTCATCGTTCATAATAAACAATCATGAAAAAATTTATCGCACTTGAATTGGTTATTGCATTTATGTGTTGCATTGCAGCAACTTCATCAGCACAAACAAAGATCACTTACACACGCCACGAAGCAATGATACCGATGCGTGACGGTATTAAATTATACACGGTTTATTATACGCCTGACATCAGCGAACCTGTACCGATCTTAATACAACGCACCCCTTATGGCAGTGAAGACATGCCATCGCCCGATCAAATCACCTACATAAAAGATATGGCAGCCGAAGGTTACATTTTTGTAACACAGGATATTCGTGGCCGCTATAAAAGTGAAGGTGGTTTTGTAATGAACAGGCCGATATTGGATAAGCCCGGCACTGTTGATGAAAGCACTGACACTTACGATGCTGTAGAATGGATGATTCACAATATTCCAAACAACAATGGCAATGTTGGTCAGTTAGGAATTTCTTACCCCGGCTGGACCACCTTGGTTGCAGCCGCAAGACCGCACCCCGCAATGAAAGCAGCCAGTGAACAGGCTACCATGAGCGATCTTTTTCTGGGCGATGACTTTCACCACAACGGCGCTTTCCGTTTATCTTATGCTTACGATTATTCTTTTATGGAAGAGATCTCCAATGTTGATTCACTCTTTCCTTTCGATCACTACGATCTGTACAATTGGTTCTTAAAACTTGGCCCGCTGTCAAACGCCAATGACAAATATTTTCATAACAAACTGCCCAGCTGGAACAACTTTATGCAGCATGCCAATTACGATTCTTTCTGGCAATTTAAATCGCCGTTACGGTATGTTGATTATCCACGCATTCCCATGTTACATGTAGGCGGCGTGTGGGACCAGGAAGATATGATGGGCCCGCAGATCATGTACACAAAAATGGAAAAGCTTGACAGTAATAACCGCAATTATATTTGTCTTGGTCCGTGGAACCATGGGCAGTGGGCAGGTGGCAATGTAACCAAACTGGGCGCTTACAATATGGGCAGCAATACCGGTGAATATTTTCAAAAAAACATTCAGAAAAAATGGTTCGATTACTGGCTTAAAGGCAAAGGCGATGGTAAGTTTTCTGAAGCTACTGTTTTTCAAACGGGCAGCAATCAATGGAAAACTTATACCACCTGGCCGCCCAAAGAAGCCGAGCATAAAAAACTGTATGTAACCGCCAACGGCAAAGTATCTTTTGATAAACCAACCACTGCAAGCGCCACCGCTTTTGATGATTATGTAAGCGATCCCAAAAAACCGGTGCCTTACCGCAGCCGCCCTATTGAACAAACCTATGGCCCCGGAAGCCGTTGGTACACCTGGCTTGTAGAAGATCAGCGGTTTGTAGATGGCAGACCCGATGTGCTTACCTGGCAAAGCGATACGCTTACCGAAGACGTTACCATTACAGGAAATATTATTGCGCATTTGTTTGCGAGCACAACCGGAAGCGATGTGGATTGGGTTGTAAAATTAATTGATGTTTATCCCGATCAATATCCCAAAGAACCGAAGATGAGTGGTTACGAATTAATGATCTCCAGCGAAGTATTCCGTGGCCGTTACCGCAACAGTTTTGAAAAGCCCGAAGCCATTGTGCCCAATAAAGTACTGGAATATAAAATTGATCTGCACCAGGCCAATCATACATTTTTAAAAGGCCACCGCATTATGGTACAGGTGCAAAGCAGTTGGTTCCCGATCATCGATATGAACCCGCAAAAATATGTGCCCAGTATCTTTAATGCAAAGGCCGCCGATTATCAAAAAGCAACGCAAAAAATTTACAGGAATAACATGTATGCAACATATATCGAGTTCCCTGAAATGAAATGATCTTATGGGCCGGGCAATGGTTTTTTATGGCGTCGGTTGTTGTGTCACTCACTTGTACGGTTGGATTGTATATTGAGCTTTACCGAAGCAAAGATTGAAGCGAACGCTGTTTGTCAGCGACCAACAGGGGTAAAAGTATGCTTATTTGCATTCATATGCGTACCCAAATTCATATATCGAGACAAGGCATTGTGCAAAAAAAATTAAATTAGCAGTTATCCAATTATGCTCAACGATTTTTTTAATAAATTATCAAAAAATATATTGCTCACAGAAGCTGATAAAGTTATTTTCAGTCAGCATGTTGTTGTAAAAAAATTAAGGAAACGGCAATACCTTTTGCACGAAGGAGAAATTTGTAAACATGTAGCATTTGTAAATAGCGGAATGTTGCGTTCTTACCTGGTTGATGAAAAAAGCAACGAGCACATTATACAATTTGCACCAGAAGGCTGGTTTATTTCTGACTTGTACAGTTTCATAACTGAAGACGCATCTAATTTAAACATTGAGGCAATAGAAAGTTCTGAATTGGTATTAGTAAGCAGAGCTTCACACATATATCTTGAAAAAGCCGTTCCTGAATTTTTCAAATTTAATTACCTGCAATATCGAGGTGCATACATTGCATTGCAAAAAAGATTAACCAGCACATTCACGCTTTCAGCAGAAGAAAAATATATTAATCTGCTCAATATTTATCCTGATATTATGCAGCGTGTGCCGCAACACATGATTGCTTCTTATCTGGGTTTAACAGCCGAAACCTTAAGCCGCGTAAGAAAGAAACTTACTAAAAAAAAATCTGAGCATAGCTAATTTATTGATCAGCATCAATATTATTTCTTGATTTACATCAAGGTATTGAAGTAAGCATGCTTTCTATTTTTGCCAGCTAACTTATTCAACATTTAAAATCAAAAATTTAAAATGAAAAAATTATTTTTTGCTGTTATTTTTTTTGTGTCGGCTTCATCATTTGCTCAAACAACTACATGGAAAAATGATAAAATGCATTCCAAACTCAGATTCACCGTAACACATCTTTTGGTTTCTGATGTAGATGGCTTATTTAAAATTTTTGATGTAACTATAACTACAACAAAACCCGATTTCAGCGATGCCGTTTTTGAACTCTCTGCAGACGCCGCTTCGATAAACACAGAAGTTGATATGCGTGATAACGATTTAAAAAGCGCTAACTTTTTTGATGTTGCAACTTATCCAAAAATTACTTTCAAAAGCACATCTATAAAACCGGATGGGCAAAATAAATACAAACTTACCGGCAACCTTACTTTGCATGGTGTTACAAAATCTGTAACGATGGATTTATGGTATCGTGGTACAACAGAAAACCCGATGAGCAAACAAAAAGATGCAGGCTTTAAATTAACAGGCATATTAAAACGTTCCGATTTTAAAATTGGCGCCAACATGCCTACAGCAGTGGTTAGCGATGAAGTAGAGATTAAAGCAGACGGAGAATTTGGACCAGCAGGTCAATAAATATTATATCAATTATTCAACTTCTGTATTACCTTAATTGTTTAAATTTTAAGCGAATTAAAAGTTTGAATCAAATGAACTATTTGGTTTACTACCGTTAGTAAATTGTAAGTTTAGTTATTTTCTGCAATGAGGAAGAAACGGAATAGTTTAAACTACATTATAATGATGAAAAATTTTTTTATTGCGTTTGCTTTTATTTATATCACATTATTTGCAAATAGAACCTTTGCACAGTTGAATGTTGTCCCACTTGCAAATCAAAAAATATTATTGTAAAGCAATGACCCTAAACTCGCTGCTAATAAAAAGTTGGTTTACGATTGCTGGCGTGAAGTTTTAGAGGGAGGGCATTTAGAATTGGTTGATAAATATCTTGCTGAAAATTACATGCAGCATAATCCAGGCGTGCCTACAGGAAGAAAAGGATTTGTTGATTTCTTTTCAAAATTTGCAAAACCTCAAACAATTGTTGATACAATAAAAGCTCCTGTTGTTGCAATAGTTGCAGAAGGCAATTTGGTAGTGATAAGTTTTGCTTCAACATTACTTGAACCAACAGACAGTACGAAAACCTACACAACCACGTGGTTCGATATGTTTCGCATAGAAAATGGAAAACTTGCAGAGCATTGGGATGGTGTTACAAAAACAAAACATCAATAATTAAAGAGATAGTTTTATTTATTGATCATTACGAAAAAAAATAAAAAAGTGAAAACCAACCGCAGAGATTTTTTGAGCCGAGTTTCTTTAGCGACGGCTGCATTTGCTGTTCCCGCATCTGTGTATTCTGCTTTCAGAAGGTTTGATGATTACGTCGAAGTAGAAACAACGCATGGAAAAATAAGAGGACTAAGAAGCGAAGGATTAAACCTGTTTAAAGGCATTCCGTATGCAGGAAAAGTTTCGGGAGACAGGCGTTTTAGAAGGCCTGCCCCGCTGCAACCCTGGAGCGGTGTTCGCGATGCTTTACAGTTAGGCGCCCCGACTATCCAGGACGGTCAAACCCGCGGACTTAACGAGCCGAAGCCGAATGAAGATTGTTTGTTTTTAAATGTTTGGACACCTGCTAATGATAATAAGAAACGTCCCGTAATGTTTTACAATCACGGCGGCGCCTTTTCTAACGGCTCTGGCGGAGCTGTTGACCAGGACGGTTCAAGCCTTGCCCGCTTGTTTGATGTGGTAGTGGTAGAAAATAATCACAGGTTAGGAATCCTTGGCTTTCTTTATTTAGATGAAATAGCTGGAACTGATTATGCAGGTTCCGGAAATAACGGTATACTCGATATCGTTGACGCACTACGATGGGTAAATAAAAATATCGCAGCATTTGGAGGCGATCCGGCCAACGTAATGATTTTTGGCGAATCAGGTGGTGGCGCAAAAACCTCGTGCTTGTATGCTATGCCTGCAGCAGCGCCTTATTTTCATAAAGCTTCAATTGAAAGTGGACCGGGCGTGCACATGATACCCAAAGAGGCTGCGGCAGAAATGACGGCAATCACATTACGTGAATTGAACATAGCTTCTAAAGACTGGAAAAAGCTACTTGAAATACCTGCAGCAGATTTGTTGGGTATTCAATTAAAAATGAGTGCATTAATGGCACAATCTGAGTATATAAAGAAAAACGGGGCGGTAGGTTTTGTTGCTAACGCTTTTCAACCTGTTGTTGACGGAACAGCGCTGCCGCATCATCCTTTCGACCCAACTGCTCCTGCTATATCCAAAAACAAACCGTTGATGGTGGGCTGGAACGAAGATGAATACACCTTTTTTGCAATGGCATTCAACGATACAGAGGCATTGAAAAGTGATTTTACATTTGAAAGGCTACAAACAAAACTTGAAAAACAATTTGGCAGCAATACAAAAAAAATTATTGATACATATAAGCAAACAATGCCAAACAAAACGGCATCAGAACTTTGGGTAGCTATTGAATCGATCAACATGATGGGGCTTGGTTCTATAACAATAGCTGAACGTAAAATACAGCAACATGAAGCACCGGTTTATTTATACAATTTTGGCTATAAGTCAGAAGCAAAAGTTCCAGGAACAGATTATGCATTCGGAACGCCGCATGCAATGGATATAACTTTTAAATTCAACAACGAAGTTCCAGAAACAAATGCAAGTTTCTTAAGCGGCAACAAACCTGAACGCTTTGCAGCATCCCATCATTTCGCAGAGCTGTGGACAACCTTTGCAAGAACCGGTAAACCGGCTGCTAAAGATGTTCCCGAATGGCCTGCTTATAATCTCACTAACAGGCCTACTATGCGCATAGATGCAACATGTGAAATAATTAATGACAGGTTTAAAGAAGAACTTGCTACGTGGCGTTCAATCGGGAAAGTGTAATTATTTTGAATGTTTCTATCCGCTTCAATCTACGCTAAGATAAAAGCTCAATAAAGCTGCGAACGTAAAAGTGAGTGACACAACGGAAGCTTAATAGTAGCAATAAAGCTGAGCCCCAAAAAATTATTGCTTATCAATTTCTACAATTGCCGCTACGGCTGCTTTTTGGCTGGTCTGTGTTTTAAAATAAATAGTGCCAGCGGAAGTGTTGGTAAAATTTACGCCACTGACCGCATCCTGCCTTACGGCAGCATTTACAGCCAGCGGAAAGCTGGTGCGGCTTTTATTTATTGCATCGTTTAACCGGAATACATTCATAGAATCTTTGCTTACTACCACAGCGATATAATCTTTGTTGCCAATGCTGTCGGCCATCATGCTCATGCCACGCGGAAACAAACGGTAACCTGTTATACCGCAGTAGGGTGAGTATTTGGTACGAGTAGGATCGTTTTTCATTGGGTAGGGAAACAGCACATAGCTGCTGCCATCGGTTTCCATACCCAGCACATATACATAACACTCGCTGCTGTTCTTTACTTCCATCTTAAACTGCGTGCCTTTAAGAATTGCAGTGGTGGTTTGAAAAGTATTGCCAGACTTTAATTGCAGGGGAATATATTGTTTTGTTTTATTCTCCACCAGACCGATACTGCATTCAAGATTTTGTGCAGCAGCGCTGCCTTGCTTAGGCATTGGGTTTAAGCCATAAGCCTCACGCACAAAATGTTTAAAATCGTTGTAACGCACAAAGGCTACACCGTTTTGCCCCCACTGATTTCCCCAGCTATTCAATATTTGAAAAGCACCACCTTCTTTACGGTCATCGTACCCGATTACACACATAGCGTGGCCGCCAAAGCCTATCATATTGTAATCATCATCTGTGGGGTGCCAGACTTCCTGGCCCATCATATCCTGCATAAAACTACCACCTACCGCCATGCCAATTACCACCGGAACATCTTTGGCAAGATGTTCTTTTATGGCGTAGAGATCAATATTGTTTAGATTATCGCCATTGGTTAATCTTGTAAAACCGAGCATGCGGTATTGCGATGCTTCCTGTTTAAGTGCCCCTGATGGCTGCCGGCTGCAGTCCTGGTCATCGTAGGGGAACTCAGATAAAGGAACTGCGCCAACCTGTGTCATATTTTCCATTGCACGGATGATGTAACTGCCCTGGCAACCGTTTAAACCAATCTGGTTGTATAAAAAAGAAGGGCTGAATTTTATCTGATCCGGGTTTTCGCCGGTTGTTACAGATTCAAGAATGGTTCTTGCACCATAAGCGCTGCTCCATGCAACACAGCTACCCTGCTGGCCCTGGTCGCCTGGGCTGGGGGCAAATTTCAGTAGCGAAACTGCTTCGGGCAAATTGGTTTTGCTTTCGTCGGTAGCTTCATAAATCTGTGCTTTATCAAACTGCTTGGGATCGAGTACGCCACCTGTTGCATATTGAGCCGCCTGCTGCGATAAACCGCTGCAACCATCTTTAAAATAAAGAAAACCGCCAACGAGTAACACAAGCACCAGACCTACAGGGTTTTTTATTAACCCGAACAGCAACGGCAATAAACCAAGAATTCCGCCGCCTCCTCCTCCCGGGAATCGCCCTCCGCCACCGCCTCCACCGGAATTGTTCCCACTGTTATCAAACTGATCATTCGGGTCATCAACCATTCTTATTGGCATAGCAGTTTATTTTTTCAGGCACTAATTTAATGGGAGTTCAGGATAAACAATAAAGTAATTTTTCTTACCAGCTTTCTGTTCGTTGGTTGAGCTTTGTTGCGTCGCAATCCTTTTATCGTTCGGATCATGAATTGAGCTTTTAAAGCCAGCTTACAATTGCTGCATTGTCGCCAAAAGATATGCAGATGAATGGATTGCGACGCAACAAAGACGCCATAAAAAACCGATGCTGGTATTCAAACAAAATAACTCACCAGTTTATAAACTGAAGAAAAATACCCTGAAAGCACAGGTTTTTTTATTTTTTAATTGAGAATTAATTTCAATTATTTTTAAGCAAAAAGGTCTGAGATGCTGTTACTTACAGTTTTTTCTAATACAGCAGCGCATCGAAAGTATCAACAACCTGTTTTGCCCTGATAACTTCAATTAGCCAAAATAAATATCATTGCAGCTAAAACTAAAAAAAATCTTATTTTTAGAGTCTATAAAAGAAATAATTAAAACACCTTTTATGTCCCTAATCACTTTTAACAAAGAGATTGTCGTTTTAAACAACGGGTATAAATTTCATGTAAAATCTACAACTATGAAAACATTGAAAACAGCGAGCATACTTGCAATTACAATAATGATGAGCGCAGGTGTTTCTGCACAATGCGATAATTTTAAATTAAATGCCGGAAGTAACCCGCTAAAAGGCTTTGCCGTTGCATCAGGAATGGAAAGCCGTCCGTTTTTTATTGATATTGATGGGGATGGCGACCTGGATTGTTTCAGCGGAGAGTATAACAGTAAATACAATATTCAGTCGAAGATCTACTTTTTCAGGAACGATGGAACAAATGCGCATCCTTCTTTCAAAAAAGCTACAGGAGCTGAAAACCCGCTGGATAAAGTTGCAACACCCTCACTAAGCATTCCTTATTTTGTAGATATTGACGCCGATGGTGACTACGATTGTTTTATTGGTGATGGTTCAGATGGTGCTATCAGGTTTTATAAAAATGAGGGTAGCGCAACGAATCCTGTTTTTGAAAAGCAGTCCGCAGCAATGAACCCGTTAAGTATGGTTAAGCTTTCAGCACAATTCATAGCCGAACCTGCATTTGCCGACCTTGATGGTGATGGTGATTTTGATTGCCTTGTTACAGACCTGTATGGCACTGCCAACTATTACAAAAATACAGGTACCACCAAAGAGCCTTTCTTTGAACATGTAACTGACAAGAGCAATCCATTTGGTTTTATAAAAGACCTTGAAGGCAACGGCCCATCATTTTACGACTGGAACCGCGATGGATTAACCGATCTTTTCCTTGGTACAAAATATTATAAAAATACCGGCACCAAAACCGAACCATCGTTTACACCAAGCGAAACCGACGGACCTAAATTCTCTACAGGTTCCTATCTTTTACCAATACGCTGGGTAAACCTGAACAGCAAAAATGCTGTAACAGCTATTACCGGAACAGCGGCCGGCACTTTCAATTTTCACACAACCGCACCTGAAATTTCTGTTACACCAAAAG
This sequence comes from Chitinophagaceae bacterium UBA4407, assembly GCA_002390845.1. GTDB lineage: Bacteria > Bacteroidota > Bacteroidia > Chitinophagales > Chitinophagaceae > Limnovirga. The sequence goes on from DGQT01000092.1 coordinate 36,915, forward strand.
ACAATCAAACCATTGCAAAAGGCGCTTCTGTAACGCTGCGTGTTTCGCCAAATATTGCCGGTTACACTTACCAATGGTTTAAAAATGGTAACCTTGTTGAAGGAGCTACAAAGAGCGAGCTGACTGTAAAAAACCCAGGCGCATATAGTGTAGAAGTTAAGGGTAGTTGTGCTGATATTTCTACCAACACAACAAATGTTATGCTAAGAGGCCAGCCCGTTGCGGCTGATGTTGCTGAAAATAATGCTGTTTCAAATTCATTGTTGCAGGTGCAGGCTTACCCGAATCCTTCAAAGGACGAATTTATGATTCAGTTGCCGGCCAACTTAAAACCTTCAACCAACCTGCGCATTGTTGATCTTCAGGGCCGGATGTTGCAGATGATTAAAGCAAGCGGCAGCAGTATGAAGATTGGAAAAGAATTAATAACCGGTATTTATTTTCTACAGATTTACGAAGGCGATCAATTAATTCATCAGCAAAAAATTATCAAAGAATAAATACGCAAATAATATTTTTAAAAGCCGCTTTATGTACAGCGGCTTTTTTATTTGCATTACCCTTCCGTTTAAGCCTTTAATACAATTTTTTTTGAGCCGGGCATTTTATCATTGGGCATCGCCTCTTGCCACGCTCGTTTGACAGTTCCTCTTTCATGGCAACAAAAAGCGTGGCAGCCTGTCCCGAATTTATTTCGCATAAGCGTCAAGTTAAATAGTAGCAATAAGTGCTGTATTCCTTACTCAATAAGCGTTCCAGCAAGTTATTCAGGACTTGGATTTGAGAACTTTCGCACCTGAATACCAGTTGTCTCATAAAGCGCCTCTTTCGGTTCGGTTCCACCGAAGGCGGAATTGAAAAAATGCGAAGCATATTTTTTCAAAGAAGCGAAAGCAGCGCTGTTGAGACAACGAAGCCATGCGGCTTGAGCATTAAGAGCCTTGGATTTGAACCTTGTTAAAACAAAAATTAGCTTGACGACAATGCGAACTTTTTTCGGGATACCACTCTTCGCTTAAATGTCGCCATGAAAGAGGAACTGTGAAACGAGCGTGGCAAGTAAAGCCTCATACATATTCTGCTGTCGGGCCCAAAAAATACTTAACAAATCTTTTCTTTTTTACATCGAAACAGATTGTGTAATTTTCTATCGAATTTATACAATTCAACTTTCAAAAACTCCCCTTCATATATGGAATCCCATCATCGTCTGCCACTCAAAACATTGAGCGGCCTTTTAATTTTTGTGCTTTCAGTTATTTTATTTTCCTGCAATAACAAAACCAAACTGGTTGAGGTAAATCCCGAATTCAGTAAGTATATAGATGCATATACTTCGGGTGTGGTTTCAAAAAAAACAACGCTGCGCATACAGCTTGCTGCTGATGCAGGTGTTACACACACTTTAAACGAAACAGTAAAAGAAAAGCTTTTTGACCTTTCTCCCACAGTTGAAGGCAAGGCGTACTGGATAGATGCAAGAACGATAGAATTCAGGCCAGACAAGGATTTACAGCCGGATGCCTTATACGAAGTTTCGTTCGCATTGGGTAAAGTGATGGATGTGCCTGCTGCATTTAAAACATTCGGGTTTAATATACAAACGCTGAAACCTTCTTTTGAAGTTGAGCAAAACGGGTTACGCAGCAACGGCAAAGAATTGATGAGTTTAAGCGGAACAATTGTTACTGCCGACGTGGAAGAATCAGCCAAAATAGAAAGGATCTTGCAGGCATCATTGAACGGAACCGGCATGAAGATCGCATGGCAACATAACGAAACAAATAAAACGCATGGCTTTGTTATTGACAATATTAAAAGGACAAATTCTGCAGGTAGTCTTATGCTGCAATGGGATGGCAGCAGTATGAATATCGCTCAAAAAGATCAAAAAGAAATTGCAGTTCCTGCTATTGGCGATTTTAAAGTAATGGATATAAGAACGGTGCAGGATGAAGAGCAATATGCGTTGGTACAGTTCAGCGATCCAATTGCCATAGGACAAACACTTGACGGGCTGATAGCGGTAAGCAACCAGGAAGAACTGAGTTATACGATTATGGGTAGCGAGGTAAAAGTATATACAGGTGGGCGTTTGGATGGCAGTTATACGGTATCTGTAAATGAAGGCATAGAAAATGAATGGGGCGATAAATTGAATAAGTCGTTTACAGCAAATGTTTTTTTTGAAAACCGTTTGCCTTCAGTAAAAATTTTTGGCCGGGGAAACATATTGCCAAACAGTACAGGGAAACTGGTTCTGCCATTTGAAGCAACCAATCTTAAATCAGTTGATGTTTCTATTATAAAGATCTATGAAAACAATGTTGCACAGTTCTTGCAAACCAATGACCTTAATGGTGAAGAAAATCTGCGCCGTGTAGGCAAACCACTTGTTGAAGCAACAGTGCAACTGGATAATGATAAGAGCTTGAACCTGCACAAAAAGAACCGCTTCTTACTTGATCTTGATAAATATATTCGTACCGAACCGGGCGCATTATACAGGGTTTACATCGGTTTCAGGCCAGAATATTCTTTATACACTTGTGCTTCGATGGGCAAGGAGGACGACGATTATTATTATGATGATTATGTTGACGAAAGTGATCTTGTGGATGACGATATGGATTTCTGGAAACGTTACGATGACTATTACCCCTATGGTTATAATTGGGAACAAAGAGAGAATCCCTGCCATAAATCTTATTATAATAAAGAGCGGTTTGCAGGAAGAAATATCCTGGCAAGCAATATTGGCTTAACAGTCAAGCGCAGCAACAGCAACAATTTATTTGTAGCTGTAAATGATATCATCTCTACCAAACCAATGGAGGGTGTTGAGCTTGAAGTGCTGGATTATCAGCAACAAATTATTGCAAAAGCTTCCACCAGCAGTGATGGTATTGCAATGATTGACCTTAAGCGAAAACCATATCTTTTGGTTGCGAAAAAAGGGAACGAAAAAGGATACCTGAAATTAGATGATGGCAGCAGCTTGCCCCTAAGCAGATTTGATGTAAGCGGAGATGAAGTAAAGAACGGGATTAAAGGTTTCATCTTTGGGGAACGCGGTGTATGGCGCCCCGGTGACAGCCTATTTTTAAGCTGTATTATTGAAGACAGGGATAATAAACTTCCCAAAGATCATCCGCTGGAAATGGAATTGATTTCTCCGAGAGGGCAAATGTATAAGCGCATTGTGCAAACCAATGCAGACGATGGTTTTAATGTTTTCAGAACAGCTACTGATGTGGATGCCCCAACCGGCAACTGGATATGTAAAGTAAAAGTTGGTGGTACTTCATTTGAAAAGAAACTGAAGATAGAAACAGTAATGCCCAACCGCTTAAAAATTGATCTGAATTTTGGCAATCTTGACGCATTGGGCAAAAATGCAGCAGTGAATGGTACACTTACTGCAAAATGGTTATTTGGTGCTACTGCACAAAATTTAAAAGCAAAAGTTGATGCGCAGTTGTATAAAAGAAAAACCAGTTTCCCCAAGTTTACCGATTATGTTTTTGACAATCCTACTACATCATTCACCGCACAATCCAAAACCATTTTTGATGGCACACTTAGCGCTGAAGGAACAGCTAGCATTAACCCCACATTTGAAGTAGGCGAACAGTCTCCTGGTCAGCTATTGTCAAATCTTACTGTGAAGGTTTTTGAACCCGGTGGCAATTTTAGTATTGATAATATCTCTATGCCATTCAATCCTTATACTTCTTACATTGGCGTGCATGTACCCGATGGCGATAAACTATGGGGCTGGTTGCAGGCTAATAAAACGCAGCGCTTTGATATTGCTGATGTAGACACAAAAGGAATTCCGGTAAACGGTACCACCACTGTGGAAATAGAATTATATAAAATTCAATGGCGATGGTGGTGGGATAACAGCGGTGATGAACTGAGTAATTTTACACAGGATAACTATAATAAATTAATTAAGAAAGAAACGATTGCGCTAACCAATGGCAAAGGTTTTTATAATATAAAAACGAGTGACTGGGGCAGGTATCTTATTCTTTTAAAAGATACCAGAAGCGGCCATGTTACCGGTTCTACTTTTTATGTAGATGACTACAATTGGCAAAGTCGTGGCGATAATAATGACCCCAGTGCCGCAGCCATGTTATCTTTTACTGCCGACAAAGAAAAATACAATGTTGGCGAAGATGTAAAGCTTACAATCCCCAGTACTAAAGGCGGCAGGGCATTGATCAGTATTGAAACCGGTAGTAAAGTATTGAAAACATTTTGGGCAGAAACAACACAAGGGCAGACTAAATTTTCTTTCAAAGCCGACGCAACCATGTCGCCCAATATCTATGTAAATGTGAGTTTAATGCAGCCACATGCTCAGACAATTAATGATCTTCCAATCCGTATGTACGGCGTGATTCCCATATCAGTTGAAGACAAGAGTACAGTCCTTCAGCCATTAATAAAAATGGCTGATGTTATTCGTCCCGAACAGAATACTGCAGTCACGGTTTCAGAAGCCAGTGGCAAAAGCATGACTTATGTAATCGCGGTGGTTGATGAAGGGCTGCTTGATCTGACAAGATTTAAAACACCCAATCCGCATGATGCATTCTATGCAAAAGAAGCATTGGGTGTTAAAAGCTGGGATGTATATGATTATGTAATTGGTGCCTGGGGTGGAGAACTGGAACGCATCTTAACCATAGGTGGCGATGGTGAGGCAGAGCTTGCATCTAAAACAAGAAGGGCTAACCGTTTTACTCCTGTGGTAAAATTTATGGGGCCATTCAAATTGAGCGGTGGAAGTAAAACGCACAACTTTACTTTACCGCCTTATATGGGTAGCGTAAGAATGATGGTTATTGCAAAAGGAGATCATGCTTATGGTATGGCAGAAAAAGCAGTAACAGTTAAAAAACCACTCATGTTGCTGGCTACGTTACCACGGGTATTAGGGCCTTCAGAAGAATTGAAAATACCTGTTACTGTTTTTGCAACTGATAATAATATTAAGAATGTAAGCCTCACACTACAGAGCAATCCATTTATTGAAGCTGGCGGTACACAGAATGTAAGCTTTAGCAATACCGGCGAGCAACTGGTTTATTTTAACGCCAAAGTAAAACCCAATACAGGCATTGGTAAAGTAAAGATCGTCGCAACAAGCGGTAAAGAACAGGCTACTTACGAAGTAGAGATTGATATTCGTAATGCAAACCCTTATACCACACAAACAACAGAAGCAACTTTACAACCCGGGCAAAGCTGGAATAGCACTGTTGCAATGATCGGAGAAAGCAGCACCAGCAAAGCCGTATTGGAAATATCAAGCATCCCATCAATCAACTTAGAGCAAAGACTGAACTATTTAATTCAATATCCACATGGCTGTATTGAGCAAACCACTTCATCGGTTTTCCCTCAACTTGCCTTAAATCAATTAATGGAATTGAACGATCAACGCAAAGCTGCCATAGATCGTAACATCCGCGCTGGCATACAAAAATTGCAAAACTTTCAAACAGTTGACGGCGGCTTTAGCTACTGGCCGGGTAACAGTGAAAGCGATGAATGGGGCAGCAACTATGCCGGTCATTTTCTACTCGAAGCATCGGCACAAGGATACAATGTTTCCTCTTCATTATTACTGCAATGGAAAGCTTACGAACGCACAAAAGCATTGGCTTGGAATGTTACCACAGCTCCCTGGTATGGAACTGATCTGATGCAGGCTTACCGCTTGTATCTACTTGCCTTGGCAAAGGCTCCGGAGCTCGGCGCAATGAACCGTTTAAAGGAATTTAAATTTCTTACCCCCGAAGCAAAATGGAGGCTTGCAGCGTCGTATCAGCTTATTGGTCAGTCTTCAGTTGCATTGCAATTGATAAGTGGCTTACCAACATCATTTGCTGTAAGGCCATACACAGGTATTACTTATGGAAGTGACCTGAGGGACGAAGCGATGGTTCTTGAAACACTTACCATTATGAACCGCAAAGCTGAAGCGGCACAACTGGTAAAAACAATTGCCGCAGAACTCTCGCAGGAAAGCTGGTACAGCACACAAACAACAGCCTATGCATTAATTGCTATTGCAAAATATAGTGGCACAAATAACACTGGTCAAAAAATTACGGCAGGCGCAAAAATCAATGCACAAAATATAAGTATTAACAGTGCAAGTACTATTTCACAAACTGCGGTTGAATGGCAAAATGGAAAGGGTAATGTGCAGCTTACCAATAAAGGAACAAACGTGCTCTATGTGCGGATTATTAACGAGGGGCAGCCATTAAGCACACAACCTATTCCGGTAAATAACAATCCAAATGTGTTACAGGTTTCTGTGAATTATATTACCACCAACGGCAAAAGTATTAACCCCGACAGCATTAAACAGGGAACCGATTTTGTTGCAAAAGTCACGGTTAAAAACCCCGGTCAGCGCGGCAGATATACGCAAATGGCACTCTCGCAAATATTTCCGAGCGGCTGGGAAATTCTCAACACAAGGTTGTACAACAGTGAGGGCGCATTCAAGTCTTCCCCCAGCGATTATATGGATATTCGCGACGATCGTGTGTACCAGTATTTCAATATAAATGCCGGCGAAGCACTTACGTATTACGTGCAGCTTAATGCAGCATATCCAGGAAAATATTACTGGCCCGGCGTGTATTGCGAAGCCATGTACGATCATACAATCAGTGGTGGCGTAAGCGGTAAGTGGGTAAAGGTTCTTGAATAATTTTTTGTAACCAGCAGCTGTTTTTCATAGCATCGCCTGTTGTGTCACTCACTTGTACGTTCGGAAGTCTTTTGAGCAGAGCCCAACCATGAGCTTTTACAAAATCGAACATTAACAGTTAAAAGAAAAATTGCTGTATCAAATTATTTGTATAGAAATAATGATTGGTTAGATCGGGCGAGGAGATTTTGTTGCAAGATTTTTTAATGCACTTTCGCATACATTGCCCCTGCGGGGCAGCCTGTTTGTAGAAAAAAAATTATGCTTAAATGCGCTTACCCCAGCGGGGTAACCTGTTAACTTAACGAATTATAACATAGGAAAACAGGTTGCTCCTCTGGAGCAAGTTTCATCTTTTCATTTTATCATTTGCTACAAACAGGTTACGCCCCTGGCGTATACAGTGTAGGATATTAATGATCAAAAAGAGCATCATCAATCAGAAAGTTTTTATGATGGACCAAGGGATTTTTTGATTGAAGGTTTTGCTTTTTCCGGATTGCACTCAGGGCTATCCATATTAAAAGCCCGTTGGGCTTTTGTAACAACGTTATTGTAATTGCAATACGATTTCTTTGCTTCGGTAAAATCTCAATATAGAATCAAACCGTTCAAGAGTGCGACGCAAGAAAAGCCTCATGCTGTTCTTCTGCCGGGCTCAAAAAAGGAAAAACTATTTTCTGAAAAAAATAATTCAATATATAAAAAGCCGCTCTCTAAAATCCAAAATAAAATGGGGCATCGCAATCGTGTGCCTGGTTTGGTTTTGGCTTTCCCTACCATCTAAATTATTTAATACACCCACCAGTTTTGTGATCACCGATAAGGATGGAAATTTATTAAACGCTTCCATTGCAACGGATGGTCAATGGCGTTTTCCTTACGATAAAAATGTGCCGGAAAAATTTGTTGATTGCATCACCACGTTCGAAGACAAACGTTTTTTTTATCATCCTGGTGTGGATCCGATTGCATTGTGCAGGGCTATAACACAGAACATAAAAAACACGGGTGTTGTAAGCGGCGGCAGCACGATCACCATGCAGGTAATGCGTATGCAGCAGCAAAACAATAACCGCAGTATCTGGAACAAACTTTCTGAAACGATTCTTGCTGTTCGCTTGGAGTGTTCTTACTCAAAAAAAAGTATTCTTGCGTTGTATGCATCCAACGCGCCTTTCGGCAGTAATGTGGTTGGTTTGGATGCAGCTTCGTGGCGTTATTATGGAAGGGCTGCCAATGAATTAAGCTGGGGCGAAACGGCTGCATTGGCGGTGTTGCCTAATGCGCCATCGCTGGTGCATCCGGGAAAGAACAGCGCAGTATTACTGCGCAAAAGAAATGAATTGCTCGATAAACTTGCCGCTAATAAAACCATTGATTCAACCACCTGCAACCTTGCAAAACTGGAGCCGCTACCCGGCGCACCAAAACCATTGCCGCAACTGGCACCACATTTACTGGACCGCTGCAAAAGAGATTACAACACGCTGGTAAAAAATAAAACGGCAAGACCAACAGAAATTCAAACAACGATTAACAGTGCATTACAGCAGCAGGTAAACAATATCATCTTTCAGCATCATGAACAATTGAAAGGAAACCAGATCAATAATGCTGCGGCGATGGTAGTAGAAATTGAAACGGGCAATGTGCTTTCTTATGTGGGCAATGTTTATTTACCGGAAGATTCTTCACTGCAAAGTAATGTAGATGTACTGGCTTCCAAACGCAGCCCTGGCAGTACTTTAAAGCCGTTGCTCTATGCCTCATTACTTACAGAAGGCACCATGCTACCACGACAACTGGTTCCTGATATTCCCACACAAATGGGTGGCTATATGCCGGAGAATTTTGATCTTGGTTACGATGGTGCCGTGCCTGCCAACCGTGCCTTGTCAAGAAGTTTAAATATTCCCGCTGTACGCATGCTGATGCAGTTCAAGTACCAGAAATTTTACGATGTGCTGAAACAGTGCGGCTTTACAACATTGAACAGGCCGGCAGATAATTATGGCATGAGTTTAATTCTCGGCGGCTGCGAAATTTCGCCCTATGAACTGGCAGGCGTTTATAGCAGCATGGCAAGAATGTATAACCATGAACGCAGTAATAAAGGTGTATGGAATAGTAATGATTGGTTTATGCCGAAATACAGTGTTCAACAATCAGGTATCAGCCGTCAGCTACAAACTACAAACTACAAACCGCAAACTACAAACTCTCAGCTTTTCGATTACACCGCACTCTGGCATACATTTAACGCGATGAATGAAGTAATGCGCCCCGGTGAAGAAGGGTTGTGGGGAATGTTTTCTTCTGCACAACGCATTGCATGGAAAACCGGAACCAGCTTCGGTTTCAGGGATGGATGGGCCGTGGGTTTTACACCAAAATATTGTGTAATTGTTTGGGTGGGCAACACTACCGGTGAAGGTCGGCCGGGCCTTACAGGGATTAATACGGCAGCGCCAATCCTGTTCGATATTTTTCGCCTGCTGCCAAATGCTGAATGGTTTCAGCCGCCGTCATCCGGGTTTATTTACATGCCTGTTTGCCACGAGTCTGGCTTTAAGGCCGGACCTGATTGTGTAAAAGTTGATACCATTATGGTTTCAGAGAATGCGAAAAAAGCTACGGTTTGCCCTTATCACCGCATCATTCATCTGGATAAAACAGGCGCCTACCGTGTTACAGAAAATTGTATGTCGCCTTCTGAAATGCAGCACCAGGGCTGGTTTATACTGCCGCCCACCATAGAATATTATTACAAACAAAAGCATGCCGACTATAAAACATTGCCGCCTTTCATGCCCGGCTGCATGAATGAAACGGTGAAAACGCTGGACATTATTTATCCTGAAGAAGGTTCTAAAATTTATGTGCCTTTGGAGATCAGTGGCGAACGGGGCAAGACTGTTTTTACTGCCACGCACCGCAACAGCAACGCAAAACTTTTCTGGCATCTGGACGATGAATATATTGGCACAACCACGCTGTTTCATCAAATAGCGGTAAGCCCGGTAGCGGGTAAACATATTTTGACTGTTGTTGACGAAAACGGCGAAAGTGTTACCAGAAATTTTGAGATACTGAATAAAGAAAATAATTAGAATTTTTATGAGCCGGGCTACGGAATATGAATGAAACTTTTCTTGCGTCGCACACTTGTACGGTTGAATTATAATGAAGCTTTACCGAAGCGAAGATTGAAAAATACATAACACGTAAATCTTATTTCTCTTTATTACATTTACTAAAGAATAAATAATGATGAATAATACTGTGGGCAACCAAACATGTAAATATTGCAAAGCTGAGGGTAGTGGCATTTATTGCAGCAACTGTGGCAATCTATACGCAACAAAACGTATTACAATTAAAAGTATCCTTCATGATGTTTTTCATTTCGTTACACATCTGGATAAAGGTTTTGGATATACGCTAAAGCAATTGTTCACAGCTCCAGGAGTTACACAGCGGGATTATGTGGAAGGTTATCGGGCCAAACATCAGAAACCATTTTCCATGTTTTTTCTTTGCGCCAGTATTACCGCACTCATACGTTACCGGATCAATATTGCACTGGTAGATTATTTCAACAGTGGTAATGCAACCGAAGGTAACTTCTTTCATGAGTACATGGTATTGATGCATTCGTTGTTACTGCCTTTGTACGCATTGATCACCTGGCTCATCTTTTACAGGTCGAAGTATAATTATGCCGAGATCGTGGTGTTTTTTTTATATACGTTGTCGGCTTTTTTTCTTATCATGGATATGGTGGCATTGCTGCGGCTTATCTGGCCGCCGCTGAATACGGATTACATTGAACTTTCTCTATTTCTTATATACAATGCCATAACCACTGTCAACTTTTTCAACAGCTCAAATAAGTGGGTTGTTATAATCAAAAGCATTATCAATATGGTGATCGTATATTTTATTGCCAATTATGCACAGGATTTTCTTGTAAGTGTTTTGAAGCATTAAATGTGGCTATAATTTCTACTTCAATCTTCGCATTGCTCCGTAATATTATACTGCACAAGACATGCTGTCGCTTTTATCTTCGCTTTGCTCAATAAAGCTATGGCAGCCGAAGAGTGCGACGCAAGAAAAGCTCAATAGAATTTCTTCATTCTGGCTCATATAAAAATAAAGGCATCAACATTCGTTGATGCCTTTATTTTTAAAACTCAATTCAGCTTACCATATTTTTATTCTGGTACTATCAGGCTTATACATTTTATCTCCTTCCTTAACATCGAATGCTGCATAGAATGGCATAAAATTCATTAGCGGTCCGTTTACACGCCATATTGCAGGTGAGTGCGGATTGGTGTTTACCTGCTGTCTTAATATTTCATCTTTTTGTTTGCTCCTCCATATTTGCGCATAAGAAAAGAAGAAGCGCTGATCGGGAGTAAGGCCATCTGTTTTAGTAGTGTCTTTACCCTGTGCCGTCATTTTAAAGGCATCGTAAGCAATGTTGATGCCGCCAAGATCGGCAATGTTTTCGCCGTTAGTTAACGCACCATTTACGTGTACAGAATCAAGCACGGTAAAGCTGTTGTATTGCGCAATTTCCTGCTGTGATTTTACGGTGAATTTTGCGTAGTCATCTTTGCTCCACCATAATTTTAAGTTGCCGTCTTTATCGTATTGAGCGCCCTGATCGTCGAAGCCATGCGTCATTTCATGACCGATTACCATACCAATACCACCGTAGTTTATAGCATCATCGGCATTTGGATCGAAGAAAGGAAACTGCAGAATACCGGCAGGGAAAACGATCTCGTTAAACGAGGGATTGTAATAGGCATTGATGGTTGGAGGCGTCATTCCCCATTCTGTTTTATCTACCGCTTTATCTACTTTGCCAAGCTGGTATTCGAATTCATTTTTTGCGCAGGATTGCAGGTTTTCGTAGTACGTAGATTTGTCAATATTTACTTTACTGTAATCTCTCCATTTATCAGGATAGCCGATTTTCTTTATAAAAGTGTAAAGCTTTTCTTTTGCTTTTGTTTTTGTGCTGTCGCTCATCCAATCAAGATTGCTGATTCTTGCTTCAAAAGCTTTTTGCAGATTGTTTACAAGATCAAGCATTCGCTTCTTGGCGTCTTCTGTAAAATATTTTTTTACATAAAGCTGCCCCAGTGCTTCGCCAAGATTGTTATCGGTGCTGGCTGTCATTCTTTGCCAACGTGGTTTTAACTGTTGCTGTCCGCTTAAGGCTTTGCCATTATATTCAAAACTTGCATTTACAAAATCGCTGCTTAATGCATTTGCCGAATTATTCAGCAGGTGAAACCGCAGGTAAATTTTCCAGGTATCCAGGGGAACAGATTTCAACAGATCGTTAAGCTTTGCATAATATGCGGGCTGCGAAACATTTACAGAATCGGTTTTTACCGATACGTTGGATAATAAAGTGCTCCATCCAAATACCGGCATCTTTTTATCGAGATCTGCAACAGCCATTTTATTGTAATTGCTTTCGGGATCGCGTAACTCAACATTGGTTCTGTGGCTTGCTGCCATTTGCTTTTCAAGTGCATAAACTGCTGCGGCATTTTTTGCGGCAGTAGCTGAATCGTCGCCGGTTAATGTAAATAGTTTTTCTATATAAGTGGTGTAAGCTTTTACAATACCCAAAGTTGCAGGGTCGGTTTTAAAATAGTAATCCCTGTCTGGCAATCCTAAACCACCCTGGTAAAAAACAAGGATGTTTTTTGAACTGTTCTTGTCGTCTGCAGCAACAAAAGCATTGAATAAAATATTGTCCTGGGTTGTTTGTTCATCAGCAACGAACTTCATTAAGTCCTGTGTACTTTTTATTTCACTGATTTTTTGAAGTGCAGGTTTTACAGGTTCGTAACCGCGTTTATCAATCGCAGCAGAATCCATTCCTGACAAATAAAAATCTCCTACTTTTTGTTCTATGCTACCGGCCGCAGCATTGCTTTTTGAAGCATCTTCCAGCAATGATTTCAGTGCTTCTCGGGTTTTGTTACGCAGATCAAGGAAAGAACCAACGCCGGATTCTGTGGATGGTATTACGGCTGATTTAAGCCAGCCACCATTTACATATAAAAAGAAATTGTCACCTGGCTTTACAGATGAATCCATGTAAGATGTTTCGATAAATTTTTGTGTGATTTTCTCAGTGCTTTTATTCTCTGAACAGCTATTTAATATAGCTGCCAAAGCAAGCAAAGAAAAAGCAGGCAATCTCATGTTCATATTTAAGTATTTATTTTATAAAGGATGGAAAAGTAAAAAAACTTCCTGAATAGCTGGAAGTTTTTTGAAGAAAGGCAGCGCCAGCTTTGGTTTTATACCCTTTGCTGTATGAGATTGCTGAATCAATTTAACATGGCCGCACATTGCCGACAGGCAAACCGAAAGTACAAGTGAGTGACACAACGGAAGCTTAATAGCAGCAATGCAGTTAAGCTCAATGAATGCTGTTATACATTTTTAACCAATGGTCAAGTGAAGTGAACTAAACCAATGCAATATCAAAATTTACCAGTTGTACAAACTCGTTGATGCGCCCGTCTATATCGTTTTTAGAAATCTCTTTTAAACGCTGAACACCAAATTTCTCTACGCAAAAACTTGCCATAGCAGAGCCAACGATAATAGCCGTTTTCATATTTTCGAAAGAGATGTCTTTTGTTTTTGCAAGGTGGCCAATAAAGCCCCCGGCAAAAGTATCGCCGGCGCCGGTAGGGTCGAACACTTCTTCCAAAGGCAAGGCCGGAGCAAAGAAAACATTGTTTTCATGAAACAATAAAGCGCCATGCTCACCTTTTTTAATGATGAGATATTTGGGGCCCATGGTTAGTATTTTTTTTGCTGCTTTTACAATGGAATATTCATTGGTTAACTGCCGGGCTTCGCTATCGTTTACCAGCAGAACATCAACCACGGTAAGTACGTCTTTTAAATCATCCAGGGCAACTTCCATCCAAAAGTTCATCGTATCCAAAACAATAAGTTTTGGTTTTGAATTCATTTGTTCAATTACTTTTTTCTGCAGGCTGGGCATCAGGTTACCCAGCATTACAAACTCTGCATTCCTGTAACTTTCGGGAAGCACCGGATCAAAGTCGGCAAGTACATTAAGATCTGTAACCAGCGTGTCGCGGGTATTCATATCCAGATGATAGCGGCCACTCCAGAAAAAAGATTTTTTATCAGGCACCACTGTAACACCTTCCAGGTCTACACCCCGTGAAGAAAGATCATTCATTTCTTCTTTTGGAAAATCGTAGCCAACGATTGACACCTGTTTAACATCCTGTATAAAATTACTGGCTGTATAAGCAACATAAGTTGCAGAACCACCCACGATTTTATCTGTTTTACCAAAAGGCGTTTCAATGGCATCGAAAGCCATAGTGCCAACTACTACTAAACTCATAATGGAGGTTTTTTAACGGCGGCAAACCTATTGCATTTACAGGAAAAGCCACTGAATATTTTGAGCCGGGCTGAAGCATGTTATGGCATCGCATGTTGTGTCACTCACTTGTACGTTCTAATCAGTATTGGGCAATGTGCAACTTCACCTGTTTTCATCTAATAACCTGGTAAAGAATCTTATTGAATGTATGCCCCGGTAACTTCACTGTCGCTTACTTCTACATGAATATGGTCATCCATGGTGGTTGCAACAGATAAGCCAACATAGTCTGGCTTAATGGGGAAGAGCTTGTGCATTCTTTCTATCAGCACAAGGGTTTGAATGCGGTGCGGATAAAAATCAAGTAATGGTTTTAAGGCGTATAACAGCGTTTTGCCACTGTTAGATACATCGTCTATTACCAGTACATTCTTATCGGTAAAATCAATTTTCTTACTTAGTTTAATTTCTTCAGGCACATGCTTATCAAAGGTTACCGAAATAATCTCTATTGGCTTATTGATAAAAGGTTTAAGGTATGCGCCAATCTTTTCTGCAACCACGGTGCCGCTGTTACGAATGCCGATCAATATTAACGGCGCTTCATCGCCGCTCAAATGCTCTGCAACTTCCAGTGCAAGGCGATGCAATTTCTGCTCTGCCACTTCTTTACTAAGTATGTACCTTTTATTATCCATGGGGTTTAATGGTATTAATTACCGCAAACAAAAATAGTAACTATGCTATTAATACAAGTAATGAATATGCAATAAGCTGGTTTGCCGACTGTAACTGTTTAAGTGTGCAATACAGAAATAAGTTCGCTTTAAGGAGAAAGTGTATGTTCGGGAAACTGTATCTGGAGTTCGAATTTATTACGCTCCTCAATTTTATTGTTATGGAAAACAGCAGGCAAAAATTTTATGTTGGGTAGTTTGATGATCCTGGCAGAAGAATGAACAAACAAACATTTTGGTGGCAGTATCCCAATATCATCCTGCTAATTTTTCTGCAAACGTGGCAGTTATTTTTGCTATTACTTCTTCCAATGTTGCACCGGGCATTAATTCAGTCAATGTTAACTGCCCATCATTGTAATTGAATACGGCGAGCTCTGTAATGATGAGATCAACAACATTGAACGCAGTTAAAGGTAACGTACATAAAGGAACAATTTTTGCAGAACCATCATTATTGGTATGCGTCATTACAATAATTAATTTCTTAGCATATGCAGCAAGATCCATTGCGCAACCCACGCCCAGCAAGGGTTTGCCGGGACAGCCCAGTTGGCAAGATTTGCTTTTTCATCAAGCTGCAAACCACCCATGATAGCAACATCTATATGCCCTCCACGGAAGATAAACCTTGATACTTTGCAATATCATATAAATATTGTTCTTCCTGAAACAAGAGACCAAGGGGTTTATGATGCAATATTTAAAAGTTTAAGAAACCATTTAGGTTAAATATATGACTGACATTTATGATTTTATTTTCAGAGGAGTTCTTACAGAAGAAAGCTTAGACAAATGAGGTAGAAAGAAAATATCAAACTTCATAAATATACCTTGGGAGTTTGCTCTTATACTGTTGTGTAATTCTGAAAGCGGCATTTTCTGTTATCTTTTCCTTTTTGGAAAATTGCTTTACTTCAGGCAGTAATGCCAGCAGGTTTATGCTGATGATATCGAGGTTAACTTTTGAATTGTTATTGTATTCAAACTCAAGCCTGGTAAGTATATTCAATACATGCACTTTAGTTGCATCGTTGATTGTTACAAGTGGGTTGCCGGTAAATTCAAGGAAGGAAAAGTCATGGAGTATATCCTGCTTAATAAATTTCCTGTTGAATATTTCTGTGTCGAAGTGGCAATAAAAACCTTGTACATCGCGGCTCATAAGATCATGCGTAGATATCTGATAAGCCGGTAAAAGAAAAAAGTATTGGCGCTGAATTCATACTTATCAAGACCTTTACTGCGCGTTGATTTTCCTTTACTAAGAAAAATAAAATCCGATACGGTTTGCCGGTGTGGCGCAAAAGGGAATTTTAAATGACCTGCAAAATCTTCGAGTTTATTAATATGAAACTGTTGATGCATTTGTGGGGAACCGCGGCTTCCACTCAACTGAGTCATTGAAGAATTTCTTTTCTTTTTCAAAAAGGCTTAGTATGGAAACTGCTTCCGTTTTCAATGGCAATAGTTATTGAAAGAATGATTGAAGTTATTAAGGCTTTCTTTTTATATAACTTTTTTATTCCCGCCTTAACCAATTCTATGAAAATTTTCTTGCACACAAATAGTGCTGTGCGTGTTAATAATTTGTGCGGGTAACACATGCTGACTGCACCATGCTGAATTATTAACAGAACCCTGAAGTGTGCGACGCAACGGGATCTCATAGTAGTAATGCAGTACGGCTCATAAAAAACCTTATACATTTTTATGAGCCGTAAAGTATCATGCCATCTTTTTAAAAATCCTTATTCAGCCAATATGTTTTCTATCTGTTGCAACTCTTCGCTGCTAAATTTAAAATTCTTTATGCACTGCAGCGAATCTGTTACCTGCGCCGGTTTGCTTACACCGATGATTACGGAGGTAACACGTGGATCTTTTATAACCCAGCCAAGCGCCATCTGTGCAAGTGACTGTCCGCGTTGTTCTGCAAGCGCATTTAATTTTTTTACCTTTTCAATTTTTTCATCTGTTATTGCATCCTCATCCATTGCACCGTTGCCACGATGGCTTGCCGCCCTTGAGTCTTGCGGAATACCTTTTAAATATTTGTTGGTGAGCAGCCCTTGTGCAAGTGATGAAAAAGGAATGCAGCCAACGCCTACATTTCCTAAAAGATCAAGCAAACCATTTTCTATCCAACGATCGAACATGGAATATTTTGGCTGATGAATTAAACAGGGTGTCCCCAGTTTTTTTAAAATCTGTATCGCTTTTGCTGCTTCGGCAGGGTGGTAACTTGAAATGCCAACATACAATGCTTTGCCCTGGCGCACCATTAAATCCAACGTGCCCATTGTTTCTTCCAGCGGCGTTTCAGGATCGGGGCGGTGATGATAAAATATATCAACATAATCAAGCCCCATACGCTTAAGGCTTTGATCTAAACTTGAAACCAGGTATTTCTTTGAACCCCAGTCGCCGTAAGGCCCGGGCCACATACCCCAACCCGCTTTACTTGAAATGATCAGCTCGTCGCGGTAAGGCTGGAAATCTTTTTTAAAAATGTGTCCAAATGTTTCTTCAGCCGATCCCGCAGGTGGCCCGTAATTGTTTGCAAGATCAAAATGTGTAATGCCATTATCAAATGCAAGGCGTAAAATATTACGGGCATTTTGAAATTGATCAATCTCCCCGAAGTTGTGCCATAAGCCAAGTGATACCAATGGCAATTTAAGACCACTGTTTCCGCAGCGGCGGAATTCCATTTGTTCGTAGCGGTTGGTTGCTGCTGTATAGCTCATCTTTTATATCAGGTTTTTCTTTACGTAGTTATAACTTTTGGTAATGCTGTCGAACGGAGAGCCCGGGCATACGTCTTGTTCTACAAAGAAATATTTTAAACCAGCTTTTTTAGCCGCTGCAAATATTTTTTTAAAATCGATTGTGCCATTGCCAACCTCTGTAAAGGCCTGTTTGGGCGTATTGTCCATGTCTTTTACATGCCATAATGGGAACCTGCCCGGATGTTCATTAAACAATTCAACGGCATCGTGTTTGGCTTTAGCAACCCAGTAAAGATCGAGTTCCATTTTCACGAGATCTTTATCTGTATTCTTTAATAATACATTATAAGGTATCTGGCCATCCTGTTCTGCAAATTCAAAATCGTGATTGTGGTAACAAAACTGTATGCCTGCTTTTTTGCAGGTTTCTGCAGCTTTATTACACCGCTCTGCCAGTAATTTATAATTATCAATATTACCGCGCTCTGCAGGAGATAACCATGCACACACCATGTGCTTGATGCCAGCAGCCGCTGCGTCATCTACTGCTTTGTCCCACTCATGCAGCATAGTGCCTTTTGTATCTTCACCATTTGTTTTGTCTACACCAAGCCGATAGTGCGCACTTGGTATTATCAAGTTGTTTTGCTTTAATACATCGGCAAAAGCTTTTGCATCCATACCATAAAATTTCTGGCTGCCGGTGTAAGTAGCGCCTTCTACAGAATTGAAACCAATTTGTGCAACTTTAGCCAGCGTACCAGCAGGGTCAGTTTGCATGGCATCTCTTACAGTGTACAACTGTAGGCCAATGTAAGAATGACTGAATTTAAAAAACGAAGGTGAAATAAAAAGTGCTGCCGATGCTGCAGAAGTGGTCTTAAGAAACGAACGTCTGGTTGTCATATGTTTTGTTTTAATCGTTTTGAATCAATTTATTTTGAACCTTAAATAGCGGTATACAGTTTTCGATTTTATAAAGGTAATTTTTTTGAGCCCGGCATTTGTATTTCAATGAAACTTTTCTTGCGTCGCACTCTTGTGCTGAAGAATCTTCGGTCGACTGTTGACCGTCGACTGTCGACCGTTGCTCCGAATGCACAAGTGAGTGACACAAGAGGCGATGCCCAAAGAATCAATAGCCCGGACATAATTTTTTACAACTCCATTTTTTTCATTTGCTCTATTGCATAATCCGCGGCTCTTGCAGTTAAAGCCATATAAGTAAGCGATGGATTCTGGGTAGAGGTAGAAGTCATACACGCACCGTCTGTTACAAATACATTTTTGCAGGCATGCATCTGGTTCCATTTGTTGAGCATGGAAGTTTTGGGATCGTTACCCATTCTGCACCCGCCCATTTCGTGAATATCCAGTCCCGGTGCCTGTTTGGAGTCGCTTGTTTTAATATCTGTATAGCCTGCCGTGGTGTACATCTCAGTCATCTGCTCAAAAAAATCTTTGATCATTTTTTCATCATTGTCATCGTACGCAATATTCATGTTGAGTAATGGAATACCCCATTCATCTTTCTTTGTTTTATCGAGTGTTATGGCATTCGTTTCTTTTGGAATTGTTTCGCCCATCATGTGAGAACCTAAATACCAATCGCCCAATTCTTTTGATGCCAACTGATCTTTCAATGTATTTCCAAAGCCATCGGTATTGGTAACAAACCCCCTGCCACCACCAAAACCTGCTGCATAACCCCGAAGAAAATCTGTTTCCTGTTTATGCAAATTTCTGAAGCGCGGCAGGTAAGCACTTGTGGGTGAGCGGCCATCTGTTTTAGAATCTTTTAACCCATCATATTTTGCTGATATTCTTGCACGGTAATTATGAAACGCAAAATATTTCCCAAGCACGCCGCTATCATTGCCTAACCCATTTGGAAAACGCGATGAGGTTGAATTGAGTAAAATAAGATTGCTGTTTAATGCTGCCGCATTTACAAAAATTACTTTGGCTGAATACTCAATTACTTCTTTTGTTTGTGAATCAATCACCCTTACGCCGGTAACCTTTTCTTTCTTATCGTCATAGATAATTGACTGCACTACTGAGAATGGACGAAGGGTAAGGTTACCAGTTCTTTCAGCCCACGGAATGGTGGAAGAATTGCTGGAGAAATAGCCACCAAACGGACAACCACGCTGGCATAAATTTCTTTTCTGGCATTTGCCGCGGCCCTGGTCTAAATGTATTTGTGCGGGCTCGGTGAGATGCGCACAACGTGCATAGATAACATTGCGGTCTTTATAGTTTTTTGCAACAACCTCTTTAAAATGTGTTTCAATACAGCTCATATCCAATGCCGGTAAAAACTCGCCATCCGGCAAGTTGGGCAGGCCATCTTTATTGCCAGAGATGCCTACAAATTTTTCTACATGGCTGTACCACGGCGCAATGTCTTTATACCGAATGGGCCAGTCGACAGCAAAATTATCCCGTGCCGGGCCTTCAAAGTCAAAGTCGCTCCAGCGTTGCGTTTGTCTCGCCCATAGCAAAGATTTTCCACCCACCTGGTAGCCGCGAATCCAGTCGAAAGGTTTTTCCTGCACATAAGGATGCTCTGCATCTTTTACCACAAAATGCATAGCATCTTCCCTGAACACATAGCACTTACTGGCAACCGGATTTGCTTCGGTTATTTTAAAAGGAACCTGGCCACGGTGTTCAAATTCCCAGGGCATCATATTGGTGGTGGGGTAATCTTTTAAATGCTTTACATCCCTGCCCCTTTCGAGCACCAGAGTTTTTAATCCTTTCTCTGTAAACTCTTTTGCAGCCCAGCCACCGCTCATCCCGGAGCCGATTACAATTACATCGAATGTGCGGTTATTTGTATCACCCATATTATTGAATTAGAAAGATTATTATTAAGCAGTTGTTGCAGGAACACAGCCATGAAAGCGGCCTGGCACCAGTTCATACACCCTTACATTGGTGAGATAAAACTTAGAAGTGGAATATGCCTGTATTGTTAATTTTTTTACGGTTGCATAGAAAAAAGTAAGTTCATCGTTCTGATCTTTCTTTGTTTCAAGATCAGTGAGTAAATCAGATCTTTGCTGTGGTGTACAATCAACAAAATTTCTTTCATTTTTCGTTTTACATGTCTTTTCAAATTGGTTCATGCCGGTAATAAATTTTTGCTGGTCTTCAGGCTTATAACAATCATCAAGCATTTTTAATGCAAACAGGTGGGCAGATATATCTTTGGCACCCGGTGTGGTGGTAGCAGGAATAATTGTTTCTGCCAATTCTGCTAAAAGCTTTTCCTGGTCTGCATCGATACTCATGTTCTTAAGAATAACAGATGCTTTGCCTTTGTCCTGTAAACAGGAGTGCACCAGCACCGCACCGGCAGATACCAATAAGAATTGTTTAATAGCTGAGCGTCGCGTTACATTCATAAGTAAACTTATTAACTAAAAAGATACTTTTATAAAAAGAAAATGTTTTCAAAAGCAGGTACCGAATGCGATACCGGAAAATTTATTAATCAGTTGGTTAAGGTAACAGGTTTTTATTAGATCATAATTAGATTACCTTACAATATTTTTATACATGATTTTTTTCTTAGTCACAATTGGTTACTGAACCAAGTCAGGTACAGGCTGCTTAAATGTTACCATGATGGTTCGGCTCAGCTCACCACTGTTCGGAACTACGAAACGAGCGTAGCAAGACAAGCCTCATAGCAGTATAACAGCCCGGCTCAAAAAAATATCTTATTGTTTTTGTATAAATATTTTATGCACTAAGAATCGCTTTCCATTCGAGAAGAAAAGACCTGAATTTTGTTAAAGACTGCATAAGCTGCATGTGCACATCAGCTTTCTGTTTGTTTTCTTTAAGATATTGCTTTGCACCTTCAAGCGAAAACTTTCGCTGGCGCAGCAGGAAATAGATGAGTTCAAGATTTTTAATATCCTCGGGCCGGAACAGCCTGTCGCCCTTACGCGTTTTGCGTGGTTTTAAAATATCAAATTCATTCTCCCAATAGCGTAACAGGGACTGGTTTACATGAAACCATTTTGCCACTTCGCGCATACCATAATATTGCTTTTGAAAAAGTACTGCATCTTCGGGCACTTCAACCATTACAAGGTCGGCATCCATTTCTTTGAAAGACATTCTGCCCCGTTTACTGGTAGTGATTTTGGGCTCTTTTATTTTTACTGCTTTTACTGTTTTTTCAATTGCAGAAGGCTCTTGACTATCTTTTAAAATTTCTGGAGGCGCAATAAGGCTTTCATCTTCGAAAGATTCAGGTTCTATGGTGGTATTTTCAGTTATGATAACTTTAGCAGCATGCTCTGCAATTGATATAGTTTGTATGTTTTCTTCTTTATTTTCCGGACTAACAATGGCGTCTTCGAGTGCAAACGTTTCAGATTCTGTTGAGGTATTTTCGATTGAATAAACTTCAGCTTCATGCTCTGCAATTGTTGCAGGTGGTATATTTTCATCTGAGATTTGTAATGTTGTAACAGAGATGTTATGATCAAGTGATTGCGGTTGTGCAGAACTATTTTCACCTATAGTTATTTCAGCAATATCTTCTGCAATAAGGGTATTGTCTTCATCTCCGGTAAACGGCAGAATGTTAGGAATTGCAGTATCCTTAACAGCATGTGGCTGCTTTTCATCTTCAAAGGCTGCGAATAAATCTAATTGCTGCATGGTGTAAAAATAATCATCATTTTATCAGCAAATAAAATGCCTGCCCGGGGTGTGCAGAACTTGTGAAGTGTGTTGTAAATTATCCAGGTGCAGGTTTAAATTTTCGCTTCGGTAAAGGCTCAATCAATGCGATGGAGATGAACGTAATGCGACGCAACGAAGCTGCCATGAAACTCAAAAGCCTGGTCCCAAAAAATTACACAGTATTGACAAAGCGGAAGTTTGAAAGAATTTGGTATTAAACCTGATATTTTCTGGTTAAATTCTTAAAAAGTAGCATCCCAGTAATAAAAATTTGCTTTAAAACAGGATTAGTGGAGCCGTTAGTTTTTTGGTTTCTGTAACGTAAAAAATTAATTTAAACATAATTTCAATATTTTAGCAGTTAACCAAACTAGTTAAAGCTATGAGAAAAGTAAAACTCCTACCTGCTATTTTAGTAGTGCTATTTATTGTACCACTAATAACGCAGGCCCAAGGTACGCTTACCGGTACAGTTACAGGCGGGGGTAATCCGCTGGAAAATACAACAGTTGCAACTTCTAAAGGAACAGGATCTATTACCTCTAAAGATGGTAAATACACCATTAAACTTGCGGCGGGTACTTATACTGTTACATTCTCTAACGTAGGATTTGCCACACAGTCTGAGAAAGTTACCATCATTGATGGTCAGCAAAAAGTACTGGATATAACAATGATTGAAAGCAGTCAAGCCCTTCAGGACATTATGGTAGTGGGTACACGTTCTTTACCACGTTCTTCGGTTAGTACCGCACTCCCTGTTGACAATGTAGATGCTGCTGCGCTGAAAAGTACCGGGCAGCAGACTTTTGATAAAACCTTGCAATACCGTGTTCCTTCGTTTAATACGGTTAATACCCCGGTAAACGATGCGTCAACACTGCTTGATCCATATGAAATAAGAAATCTCGGACCAAGCCGTACGTTGATATTAATCAATGGCAAAAGAAAAAATCTTAGCTCACTTTTATATGTGCAGTTTTCACCTGGCAGGGGAGAGACAGGAGCAGACCTGTCTGGTATACCAATTGATGCAATTAAAAATGTAGAGATATTGCGTGATGGTGCTTCTGCGCAGTATGGTTCAGATGCCATTGCAGGTGTAATGAATGTAATCTTAAAAGACAGGTATCAATACAGCTCGCTTACCCTTAACGGAGGTGGTACCAGCAAAGGTGATGGAGGTTCTTACGGCCTTTCATTGAACAGTGGTGGAAACTTTGCGGGAAAAGGGTTTATTAATTACACGGTAGCCTTAAGCCAGCAGGATAATGCAGTTCGTTCGGGTAATATTGATATACCTACGGAAATAGCAACTTTTGGTGGCGATGATGTTACCAATGATGCGATTAAAAGATACCTGGCAGTATATCCAACAGGCAATAATAAAAATGGCACCGGTGCCACCACCGCTTCAAAATTTCTATACAATTTAGGCGTGCCAATCGGCGATAAAGGTATGTTCTACAGCAACGCTGCTTTTGTTTCAAAGAAAGTTTTTAGTAATGCAAACTTCCGTGTGCCTTACTGGAGAATTGATGAAGGCTTATTGCATACTCCAATACCTGGTGCACCTGATTACACAGGTTCAGCCTATGGAGGAGAAGGCTCGCAGCTTCAAAATGATTTTCTTACAGATAAAGCAGCCGGTGTTTATAAAGGATATATTGGCTATGAACCTTCATTTGAAGGCGATTTAACCGACTATAATGCAACTGCCGGTTTTAAAAATGAAATAAATGGATGGAAACAAGATATAAGTATTACCGTTGGTGGTAACCAGCAATTGTATAATGTAAACAATACAATAAACCGCTCATTACTGAAAGCGAGCCCTACTGCATTTAAACCAGGTGGATATGGCTTTAGTAATGTTGTAGGCAACGTTGATATCTCTAAAAGTGTCACCGATGATTTTGCCATTGGTTTTGGTACTGAGGCAAGAAAAGAAACCTACAAAATCATTGCGGGTGATACTGCTTCTTTTTCAGCAGAAGGTGCAAATTCTTTTCCGGGTATCCGAACAGAGAATGCGGGCACATTCAGCAGATATAACATTGGTGCTTATTTCGATGCAAGTTTAAACGTTACCAAAGACTGGCTTATTGATGGAACTGTTCGCGGTGAAAAATACAGTGACTTTGGTAGTGCTTTTGTTTACCGTGCTTCTACCCGTATAAAAGTTGCCGGTGATAATTTTGTATTAAGGGGTTCTGTTTCCAGCGGTTTCCGCGCTCCAACATTACACCAGATTTATGCACAATCAACACAGGCTTCTTTTGCAGGTGGTACCATTGTGTCATCTGGTTTGTTTAATAACAACAGCAAGCAGGCATTCCTTTTGGGAGTACCAAAACTGAAACCCGAAAAGTCAAACAACTTTACAATTGGTATCGGTGCAAAACCAACGAAGAACCTGAACATTACTTTAGACTACTATGATATTACTATTAAAGACAGGATTGTTTATAGTTCTTCTATTAGTTCAAGCGATCCAAATTCTACACTCTACCAGATATTACAGGCAGCAGATGTGGTAAGCGTTCAGTTCTTTATCAATGGTATTAAAACGCGTACATCAGGATTGGATTTTGTAGCCAATTACAAAAATATTGACCTAGGCTCTGGAAAAATGGCAATTAACCTTGCTGCAAACTATACCACAAAGAATGAAATCATCGGTTCGCCCAATGTTCCTAAAGCTATAAAAGATGCAGGCTCTGATATATTGAGCACACAAATCAGGTCGTTGCTTACCAAGAGCCGGCCTAAGTTCAAAGGTATACTTGGCTTTGATTACAACGTAAATAAATGGAGTTTTAACCTTAATAATACCCTGTTCGGGCCTACAGAGTTTCAGGACTTAGACAATGGTGGATCTGATATGGAAAACATTATACAGAAGTTCTCTACAGCGGCAGTTACCGACTTAAATATCGGGTACAATTTCAGCAGCAAAATTTCGGCAAACATTACTGTAAACAACATCTTTAATGTATTACCAAAATGGAAATTGGAGGCACTCAATTCAGCGGGGCAGGCAGTTCTTAGCGATCCCGAAGCAAAGAACCTGCTCGAAGGTTTCTTAGAGTTTAGCGGCCGTTACCGCATCCTTGGTTACAATGGTTCACAGTTTAGCCAGTTGGGTACTACGTTCAATGGCTCGATTGTATTTAAGTTTTAAGCAATAGCTTTATTCGTTAAAAAGATGCCGGCTCAATATTGAGCCGGCATCTTTTTTTAGCCCATCTTTCGCCTTACCATCAACTAAGTTGCGTCGCACACTTGTACGGCTGTAACATTTTTGATCTAAGCATCCGGGTGCATTAACATCTTTAATTTTCAAGCGGTTTATTACGCATTATTAGTATAAAAAGCACAACATTTACTGTTATGTTAAGTTCTGAAGAACAGTATTCATTTCCCTTATCTTTGTCGCAAATTTTTATACAGTGAAGGGTAAGCATGTAGCTTTTTTAATTATCGCAGTTCTATTGGCCGATCAGGCTTTGAAGTTTTATATTAAAACAAATTTTTATCTCGGCGAAGAGCATAATGTTATTGGCAATTGGTTCCGGCTGCATTTTGTAGAGAATGAGGGAATGGCCTGGGGCTGGCAGTTTGGCGGCGATTTCGGGAAGATCATACTTACACTCTTCAGGCTGGTAGCAGTAGTGTTTGGTACCTTTTATCTTCGTAACATCGTTCGTAAAAAATACCACAAAGGTTTTATAGTTTGTGCCGCTCTTATATATTCAGGTGCTTTGGGTAACCTGCTCGACAGTATGTTTTATGGTTTAATATTCAGTAACAGCGAACAATTCCTGGTAGCTCAATTTTTACCTGCTGAAGGCGGGTATACTTCTTTTCTGCATGGAAAAGTGGTTGATATGCTATACTTTCCTATTATTCAAAATGCGCATTACCCTTCGTGGTTTCCTTTTTGGGGTGGCGAGGAATTTGAATTCTTCAGGCCGGTTTTCAACCTTGCAGACTTTTCTATTTCTACCGGTGTAATTGCTTTGCTGGTATGGCAGAAAAAATTCTTTCCCAAACATGAAGATGCGGTAAATGCCACGGTTGAAACGGGCGCAATAGTGGATGATAAGGCACAGGTTCTTTAATAATTTTTCCGTTTTTTATTATGATGTAATTACCGGGGTCACGATTGCAAAATAACAGCGGAACTGAACAGGAATGTTCAATAGAATTGTTGCCGATGAAGTGTGCGATCCCGAAATAAATTCGGGACAGGCTGCCGCCCTTCGCTTACATGTCGCCATGAAAGAGGAACTATGAAACGAGCGTGGCAAGGAACGGTAAATTAAAATACAAAAGCCAGGCTCAATAAAATCTTTCGCAGTATTACCATCTAAATATAATTACACTTGAATTTTCTTTTTGCGTGGCGGTATTTCCGGTCTAAGAAATCTGCCAATGCCATTAATATCATTGCATGGATAAGCGTACTTGCCATTGCTGTGGGTACAGCGGCGCTGATTATTGTGCTAAGTGTGTTTAATGGTTTTGAGGATTTGGTTAAAGGCTTATACGGCGACTTTTATTCCGATGTGAAAATAACACCTGCCAAGGGGAAATTTATTTCATTTTCGAAGGATCAGATACAGAAAATTACTGCCACGTCTGGTGTTGCTCAATTTAGTTTTTATACTGAAGAAAGGTCGGTACTGGTAAATGGCGAATACCAAACCATTGTGGTGCTTAAAGGCGTAGATGAGCATTACAATGCGGTGAATAACCTTACGAGCCATATTGAACGTGGTGTGTATGATATTGGTACTGCTGAAGCCCCACAATTGATTGCAGGGGCTGGCATCAGCAATGCTGTAGGCGCTGATCCTGAAAACAAATTGTCGAACCTTGTTATTTTTCTGCCAAACAGAAAGGCAACCAATTTTAACAGCCTTGATGCGATGCATTCTTTTAATGTTTCCACTTCGGGCATATTTACAGTGCAGCAAGAGTTT
Source organism: Chitinophagaceae bacterium UBA4407 (assembly GCA_002390845.1). GTDB lineage: Bacteria > Bacteroidota > Bacteroidia > Chitinophagales > Chitinophagaceae > Limnovirga. The sequence continues at coordinate 64,247 of DGQT01000092.1, forward strand.
GACGATAAATATGCCTTTACCAACCTGGCTTTTATGCAGTATATGCTTGACCTGAAACCCAGTGAATACAGTGGTTTGGAAATAGCACTAAAGCCCGGTGCAAAAGAAGATGATGTGCAAAAAGCCCTGGCACAGATAATGGGGGGTAGTTATACGGTAGAAACCCGGTACGAGCAGAACCAGAGTCTTTTTAGCATTATGCAAATTGAGAAATGGGTGATTTATGGTATACTTTCTATCATATTGCTGGTTGCTGCTTTTAATATGATTGGGGCGCTAACCATGCTGGTACTGGAAAAGCAAAAAGATATTGCGGTATTAAAAGCAATGGGTGCAGATGATTCGCGCATACAGCGCATTTTTTTAACCGAGGGTTTGTTGCTTGCAGGTGTTGGTGGTATATCAGGTATGCTTCTTGCTTTTATTATCTGCGTGCTACAGTTGAAATTTCACCTTATTAAATTAGAGGGCAGCACTTTTATAATTGATTATTATCCCGTAAAAATATATGCCCCCGATTTTTTACTTGTAGCTTTTACTGTGCTTACAGTAGCGGTTCTTGCAGCGTGGATACCTTCGCGAAAAGCAGCAGTGCAATTATATTCTTTAAAAAGTTAAGTATGAAATTATGCGACTGATTACAATAGTTTTTATTGCAGAGTTGAAAAAGAACAATCAATTCATGTTACTGATAAAAACAAAGGGCTTTAATTTTTTTTCTCTTAGAACTTGCTGAATCAGGTACGGCTTACGGATAATTTTATAGCGGTTTAAATCAATCAGTTCATTGGCAACACAAAATGCAGTTATATTCTCAACATGAAAAAGTAAATCTACCAACAGTTCAACTTCATGTTCAAGCTCACCTGGCTGCATTGCTGATCTTTTTGTGAGTACCAGCAAATCTCTGTTTGAAAGATTCATAACACGCTTGATTTACAATCTTTAGAAATTTTGTATTTTATTCTGTTCATCATTAAAGTTTGGGACACCTGCACTTACCTACATTTACATCGCTGCTGTGCCTGCTGCTGGCACACGATGCAAAAACCATTGTTATAAGTAACAAAAGAATAATTGTTTGGTTTATCTTCCGCATGAAAAGTTTTTTTAAAAATAGTTATTTTTTTATTCAGTAACAATTTTGTCTTCAGATTTGGGAAAAGCCATTCATAAAAAAAGAATTCTTATTGCTCCTTTAGATTGGGGGCTGGGCCATGCAACTCGCTGCATACCAATTATACGTTTATTTCTGCAAGCAGGCCACGAAGTAATTATCGCATCTGGTGGTGAACAGTTAACGCTTTTAAAAAATGAATTCCCCGGCATACAAACAGTTTTTCTGAAGGGTTACAATATTAGTTACGCCAGAAGTAAACGCTGGCTCGTATTAAAAATTTTGTTGCAGGTGCCTAAAATCCTGTTAAGTATTCGTAGCGAACACAGCTGGCTTAAGAAAACAATTGATGAACTGAATATAGACATTGTTATATCAGATAATCGTTTTGGGTTATATGCAAAGCAAATACCCAGTGTTTTTATTACACATCAATTGTGTATACAGGCTCCTTATAATTGGCTACAGAATTTTATTCAGAAAGTAAATTACAAGTTTATCAATCGTTTTAATGAATGCTGGTTGCCTGACTATGAAAGTGGGTTTAATGTTTCTGGCGATTTAGCGCACCCAAAAAAACTACCACTTACACCTTTAAAATATTTGGGTATTTTATCACGCTTTCAAATGCATGAAATTGTTGAAGTAAAATATGATTACCTGGCAATACTTTCTGGCCCTGAACCTCAAAGAACTTTGCTCGAAAAAAAATTGTTGAGTATAGCTTCGCAACTTAATGGCAATATGTTAATGCTACGCGGCAAGCCAGGCAGTAATGAAAAAATAAGTAGCCCTGCAAATTGTACGGTCGTCAATCATTTGTCTGTAGCTCTTATGCAGCAAGCTTTTGAGCAAAGCGAATATATCATAAGCCGCTCTGGTTATACAACGGTTATGGAAATATTATCCATGCAAAAAAAATCGTTGCTCATTCCTACACTGGGGCAAACCGAGCAGGAATATCTTGCCAGGCATCTTACGGAGCAAGGTTTGTGCTATTGTTGTAACCAGGACGATGATCTTATCTATCATATTAACCGTATCCACAATTATCATTACAGGTTTCCTGTGCTAGCGCAATCAACATTACCGCAAGTTGTTAATGATTTTCTCATACGTTTTTTATAGAATGCTTTTCATTTTTACCATTCAATACAGTATTAAACCAGCGCAATTTCTTTTATGAACCCGGCAACATTGCTACTATGAGGCTTCGTTGTGTCACTCACTTTTACTTTCTGTTCATTATGCAGCAATGCGCCTGCCTGTAAACAAAATGTAACAGAGATCCTGTTTAAATTTAGTTTGCAACATTGAACCTGAAACCAGAAGATGCCATTTATATAACTGATGAACGGATTGCGACGCAAGGATGATGCCATGAAAACTGTTGCTGGTATTTCATTATTTATTTTAAAACAACTTCTAAAGGCATTAAACTGCATTATCGCTTGTACACATCAGCATTGTGTTTCTGCATAAACCTTTTCGAAACATCTTCGTTTATTCTTGTCCAGCCAAACTGTTCGTATAAAGTATGTGCATCTTTTGTTCCAAGCCACCACCTTCGTAAATTCTGTAAGTCGGGGTGTGCGTGAATGGTTTGCATTAACCATTTGCTTAATCCTTTGCCGCGATGTGTAGGTAAAATAAAAACATCGCCTAGGTATGCGAAAGTGGCTTTATCGCTGATTACTCTTGCAAAACCAATTTGTTCATTGTTATCATAAACACCGAAACATAATGAGTTGGCAATTGATTTCTCAACTACAGATCGTGGTATTCCTTTGGCCCAATACGATTCTTCTGACAGGTATTGATAAATAACATCAACATTTAGTCTTGCAGTGTCAGTACTTATTGTGTAATCTTCCTTTAATAGTTCAAGATGGTTACTCATTAAATAATTTTTTATAGATCAATTTTTCAGAAAGCTCTTTCATTTCCCCTGGCTTAAGATCACCTAAAACAATGCCTTCAATACGTGTACGGATTAAGCGTAGTGCAGGAAAACCAGCTTTAGCAGTCATCCTGCGAACTTGCCGGTTTTTACCTTCAGTTAAAATTATTTTTAACCATGATGCCGGTATTTCTTTTCTAAAACGTATGGGTGGATTTCTTGGTGGCAGTAAATCTGTTTCAGTAAACAGTGAAACCTTACATGGTTTTGTGTTATAAAGTTTACCATTCAAATTTATATCTATGCCTTGTTGTAATTGTATGATCGCATCCTGCGTTACTGCACCGTCAACCTGTACAACATACTCCCTTTCATGTTCAAAGAAAGGATTGAGTAAACGGTTATTCAGCTTTTCATCATTTGTAAGAATCAATAACCCTTCGCTGTCTTCATCAAGCCTGCCAACCGGATAAATATTTTTAGGCAATTTAAAATAATCTGCAAGTGTTTGTTTGCCTGAAGCGGAAGTAAATTGCGATAATACCAGATAAGGTTTATGAACAATAAAATAGCGTTTCATAATAAAAACAAAAACCCCGCCGAGGCGGGATTTTGTATATAGATGGGTTAGTAAGTATTGGGAACTTCAATTCCCTTCACAATATTATAAATAGTTTTTTCTAACACAAAAAAAAATTATAACAATTTTATTCACATTTATTTTTTAAATGTGAATTACACGCATTTAAAATTCAGAAAGGTAATGCATAGTATCATTTTAAAGTTCGAAGTGTTATGGGTTTATGTAACACACGTAAACGCTGAAACTATTGTAAACAAAGCTTTTCAGCGCTTTCTATAGTTTAACACATAAGTGTATCTTCTCTTGCATTGCAGTAATGTTATTAGTAAAATGATTATATATATCAGATAGAAAAACCACGCTGCTGAAAAAAAATATTTAAAAAAGCAACTGGTGATAACCAACAAAAATCCTGTTATGGTTGCTGTAACAGATGCATGTGCATGAATTTCAGTTACCATTTTTTTTGAACTGAACATACTTGTTAATAAAGGAAGTAACATCCAACAAGCAGACACAAATGGCGTAAGGCTTATTTTATTAATCTCAAATAAAAATGCAGTGGAAGTTATAATAAAAAAATTCGACAGACTATAACAGGTAATAATCAATAACCATCGCCATAAAAAACTGTAATCTGGTGTGCAGTCAACTTGTCCTGATTGTTGCTCTTGTGCTGCAACAATCACTTTTCTGTTATACGAAATAAGCTTGTACAAATTTCTGGCAAAGCAATTCAGCACCCTTACTTTAAGTAATATGTCTATAAAAGAAAACTTTTGACGAAGTATGTCTGCTAAAGCATCAACTCCATACTTTACTTCACCTGTAGCAAGGTTTATTAAAGGTATTTCATGCTTTGCTCTGTGCCAGTCAATATTAAACTGGTGTATGTTTACTTCAGAAAATGAAATGCGGTTTTCTTTTCTTAAAAAACCTCCTTTTACAAAGGCACTTGTGTAAGCCTTGCACAATGGGCAGTTGTCATCATAGATAAGGGCTTTGTTATAATCTGTTTTCATCCTGGTTGCGTTTAAAACACAAAGATATTTCTATTTTATTATATTTTCAATATTTACTGAAAATAAGAAAACTAAACCATGCAACACCTTACACTTTACATTTGTAAAAATTAACAACATGATATTTCCTGAACCGCTAACCATTCAATGGGTGGCAGCGCTAATCAAAGCCGAAGTTGTTGGAGATGCCTCTTTACATGCATCGGGTATTAATGAAATTCATAAGGTAGAAGCAGGTGATCTTTGCTTTGTAGATCATCCAAAATATTACGACATCTGCCTGCAAAGTGCAGCAACTCATATTATCATCAATACAAAAGATGTAATAGTTCCCCAAGGCAAAACATTGCTAGTGGTGGCTGATCCTTTTGAAGCATACCTCACTATTGTTAACCATTTCAGGCCCTTTACACCTGCTTCAAAAAACATCAGCGATACGGCTGTAATTGGTAAAGGCACTGTAATTATGCCGAATGTTTTTATAGGTAAAGATGTTACTATTGGCAATAACTGTGTAATACATCCCAATGTAACAATTATGGATTACACGCAAATCGGCAATAACGTAATAATACAGGCAGGCACTGTAATTGGCAGCGATGCATTTTACTATAATGCCAAAAAGAACCGGGATGTGTGGTACAAACGCATGCAAAGCTGCGGCAATGTGGTAATTGAAGATGATGCGGAGATTGGCGCCTGCTGCACGATTGATCGCGGCGTAACAGCCAGCACAAGAATTGGCCGCGGCACCAAGCTTGATAATATGGTACACATAGGGCACGATAACAATATTGGCAACAACTGTTTAATTGCTGCGCAGGTAGGCATTGCGGGTGCAAATATTATTGAAGACGGCGTTACGCTTTGGGGCCAGGTTGGGGTTAATAAAACAATTACTATTTCGGCCAATGCTGTAGTAATGGGGCAAAGTGGCGTAGTATCATCCATCGAAGGAAATAAAACATATTGGGGCACACCTGCCGTAAGTATTACAGAAAAGAAACGCGAAGTGGTTTGGATAAAACGCATCCCCGAGTTGTGGAAGAAAATTATGGAAGAAGATAAATGATTACTCCTGCATAGTTTTTTTTGAGCCCAACTATATAGTATCAATGAAGCTTTTGTTGCGTCGCACACTTGTACGTTCAGAACTTTGAGCAGCAAGCTGCGAGCCTTGAGCAAGATACATGGGCATGCAGCTAAAAGCTCATAGCTGTTCCCTAAGCAAAAGTGTGCGACGCAACAAAAGCCTCATAATAATTCTTAAGCCGGGCTCATAAAATTCTTATTGTATTTGCTTCAACATTTTAATTGCATTCTCATCACCAGGCTTTATTTCAAGAACTTTTTGATAATTTTTTTGTGCAGCTGATTTATTACCTGCAGTAAGATAACCTTCGGCAAGACTGTCGTACGTTCCGGCGTCAAGCGGATAAATAAATGTGTTCAAACGAAATATATTGAGTGCTTCCGTATAATTATTTTGTGCAAGCAATACATATCCGTAAGCATTGAATTCCCCCATGCTTTTACATAAAGGTTTAAGTGTTTCAGCAAGTATTTTAAGTGCAGTATCGGGCAATGTACTGCCGGGCTTGGTTATATTCAATTGCCAATAAGCAATTGCTCTGTAATCTGGTGTATATGATTGCCTGGAAGTTATGTCAAGCAAATCTTTTTCGAGCGATACTACAGGATTTTCAACAATGCGCCCAAGTTCTTTTTTATTTTCATAAATAATAAATGTAGGCACGTGATGAATGTTTTTTCCATACTCCTCATGTTGCGGACTTTGCTTATAAGTTTTAGTAGAATTATCAACAAAGATGAGTTTAACACGTGCAGTATCAAACGATGCTGCCTTCAGTATTTTCATCATTCGTGGTACCTCTCTTTTACTGTCTCCGCACCAGCTCCCAAGGAAAATTTCGATCACTTTATTTTTTAGATAAGGGCTTAACTGGTTGGTAGTAAGTGTGTCGATTGTATAATCGCTGTAAGATTTATAAAACCATTCTTTATAAGGATCTGTTTGTAGCATGTTTAAAGAACAATGACCGGCAAGTATTGTGTTGCCTTGTTCATTTTGAATTTGCGCATTATTGTATGGTGTTACAGATGGCAATGCAGCGCGATTGCAGCTAAAAGCCGCAAAGCAAACTGCCGCCACCATGAATATATTTTTCATGATAACAGTATTTAATATGAGTGAATAGAAAATGGCCTGCTAATCAGCAGGAGAAAATGTGAGGATATTTAACTCAAACAAGGCGGATGAAAAATACTGTGATTGTAAAAAACAGAATAACCATTAAAGTAAGGGGTGTACCGGTTTTTCCGAAACGTTAATAAGTACGGATTGCAATAAATTTTTTCAATTACCAAGTATTGCCATTCTGTTTGTTGCACAATTTCTTTATGCCTGCTGGGAAAAGAATTTTGCTTCATATCCGCAGGAACACTACTCAGTACACAATCGCAAACCAGTGCAGCATCTTTACCAGTTGATTTGAATTTGCAGGCAGCAAAAGTTACCAGCCTAACTGCTTCTGGAACAAAGAGGCAGCAAATAAATAATATTGAAATTATTTTTTTCAAGCTGCTACAAGTTATACATTTTTTTAAACTCGTTACAAATTCTTGTAACACTGTTCTTTAATGGCTGGTATTTAAACTCAGGGAAATATTTAAACAATTTACTATTATCGAAATAAACTTTTGCCTGGGCGGTTCTGGAAGTTTCTTTTGTAAGCAAAGGTTGCTTGCCGGTAAGAAAACCTTTTACAGCTTCGATGCGCCAAACAAGCGCAGCAATAAAAGTAGTTACTTTTTTGTGAGGTGGCCTGCGCCCAAATTCATTTGCTATTTGTGTAAACAACTCCCTGTAAGGAATGTTTTCAGCACTGATGATAAAACGCTCATTACTAATATCGCTCTCCATTAAAAGTGTCATTGCTTTTACAAGATCCTCAACATCCACAAAGCCTGTTACACCTTCTGTAAACCAGGGAAATTCTTTATATGCATTTTTAAAAATTGCTGCCGAACCTTTATTCCAGTCTGCAGTACCAAGTATAATAGTAGGATTTACAACTACAGCATTTAACCCTTCGCCTACGCCACGCCATACTTCCATTTCGGCAAAGAATTTTGTTTTACCATATTCACTGTTGCTGGTTTCTTCGCTCCAGTTCATTTCTTCAGTAATGAAAGAGTTTTCTCTTATTCGCCCTAGCGCTGAAACAGAACTTACAAAAAGTAATTTTTCAACATCGGCGTTTAAACAGGCGTTTACAACATTAGTAGTGCCTTCTATATTGGTTGCATTAAGCAGCTCCCTTTCTTTTGGGTTAAATGATACAACCGCTGCGCAATGGTATACCTGCTGCACATCAATCATTGCTTCTTCCAGTAAAGTTATATTCAGTATATCGCACTGTATCCATTCCACTTCTGCTGCAGCCTTATATTGCGGTATTGTATTACGGTATAGCGCCTTTACATGTTTTCCCTGCTGTACCAATGCCTCAACTAAATGGGCACCTACCAAACCTGTTGCACCGGTAACGAGAATTTTGCTTTGTTTCGGATTGTGCATTCGTGGTTACTTGTAATCAATATTTATAAAATCCTTTTCCGGTTTTTCTGCCCAGTGCTCCTTTATCAACTTTGTCTTTTTGTATTGGCGAAGGGTGCAGCCGTTCAGGCTTACCTAGTGCATTCCACACAATATTACTTACTGAGTAATTAATGTCCATACCAATAAGATCCATTAGTTTAAAAGGTCCCATTTTAAAGCCTGTTGCTTCCATTACTGCATCTATATCTTCTATAGTACATAAACCTTTTTCTACAAGAAACATAGCTTCTAAATAATAATGCCGGGCCACCCGGTTTACAATAAAACCCGGAGCGTCTTTACAAATAACAGGCGTTTTTCCCATTTGTTTTGCAAGTGCTGCAAGCGTTTCAGTTACACTTTCATTGGTAGATTTACCGCGCACTATTTCTACCAGTTTCATTAGTGGTGCAGGGTTAAAAAAATGCATACCTGCAACACGCGGGGAAACTATAGTTGATGCGGCAATTTCACTTACTGAAATCGAAGATGTATTGGTTGCAAAAATAGTTTCCGCATTATTTATTGAAGCGAGCTTATTAAACAGTGCTGCCTTTATTTCTTTGTTTTCTACAATTGCTTCAATAATTATATCAGCTTTACATGCTTCAGTAATATTTGTAAAGGATAGCCGCGCAAGCGTTATATTTTTTTCTGCTTCTGTGATCTTCTCTTTTTCAACAAGCTTTTGCAGGGATGCAGTGATTGAGGTTTTGCTTTTCTCCAGCATGGTTTCGTTTACATCGAACTGTATCGTTTTAAAACCAGCCTGCGCAGCAATTTGTGCAATACCACTGCCCATGGTTCCGGCACCACAAACGCAGATTGTTTTTATTTTTTCCAAAGCAGACATTCTGCAAAAATACAGTGTGCAGTAATTGTTTGGTTAAAATGATTGCAGCACTTAACGATAATCATTTTATAAGTAAAGAAGAACAATATTTTGTACCTGGCTTTATAACTTTTATGAAGCTTTTCTTGCGTCGCTCTCTTGTACATTCTGATCAATATGGAACAGTGCAAAGTTGATCATTAAACTTGCCTTCTTGTTATTACAAAGCTGTAACGATGCAAACTTAACAAGTATCGTATTTTAGGTGAAAACTGAACACAGAACCTAAGCTCAATTGAAAAAGGGACTTTGAACCGAGCGTGGCAAGAGGCGATGCCACAAGCTATCAGGCCTGACACAAAAAAGACTGCCTTTTAAATAAAGGGCAGCCTTAAAATTATGCTTTGTATTATTCTTCTATTCGTGTATTGCAATCATTGGAACGTGTGTATGATACTTCAGTTTTTTTGTTGCACTGCTTCTGAACAAACCACCAAGAAATGAATGATTTTTAGGTACAGTAATCAGCAGGTCGATATTATAATCTTCGGTAAACTCGCTGATTGCTTCTATAAAATCAAAAAAACGCATAAAATAGAATTCGTGTTGGTAGCCTTCAAGCATTACATTAATTTTCTCTTTCTCGGCCTTGTATTCCTCCGTTAATTCTACATAATGTTCGCTGTCAACATTTACTACATGCACAACAGGGTTGAATAAGCTTAGAATCGCCTGCAGTGGTTTTACTGGTATGGTTTTATCAACATTTTTAAAGTCTGAAGTAAGCGCAACATTTTTAATTCCGGTAAATTTTGCGTTTGGCGGAATAATCATTACGGGGCAAACATTTTTTTCAACCATATCAAGCGTATTGCTGCCCATAAACAATTGCTCTAAGCGGGTAGCACCGGTAATACCCATGATAATTATATCTGCGCTTTGATGGCGTGCAAGGCGCTCCAGCCCGGTTGTAAAAGAATTTTCTTCTTCAGCCATGCAGGTAATTTTTACACCGGCATTCCCGGCTAAAAGTTCCTCTTTAAGTTTTTCGAGTGCTGCAAGCATGATTTCAATACGGTCTGCATATTTTTTCTCAAATGAGTTATATAAGATTATTTGTGTATCCTGATTTTGAGATGCAATACCCACGGCAAATTCCGCCGCATTTTTAGCTGTATCAGAAAAATCGGTTGGTACAATAAAAGTCTTCATTTGTGTCTTAATTTATTATTGTATAAAAATAACTAAAAAGTTGAGGGCGCAAAGCTAAGTTCTTAACTGCACCAGTTTTATTTTAAATAAAAAGATCAACAAAATTGATCTTTTATTATAAAATGCCGGTATTCAGCAGCTTAAAAATGTTACGCAATAATCCCCTTTACCACGTTACCCGAAACATCGGTTAGCCTGTACCTTCTTCCCTGGTGTTTGTAAGTAAGCTTTTCATGATCGAGACCCATCAGGTTTAAAACTGTTGCATGAAAATCGTGAACATGCACGGGGTCTTTAGCAATATTGTACCCGAACTCATCTGTTTCTCCGTATACACCCGGCTTTACGCCACCGCCAGCCATCCAAATGCTAAAGCAACGCGGATGATGGTCACGGCCATAATTATCTTTTGTAAGCGTACCCTGGCAATAATTGGTGCGGCCAAATTCGCCGCCCCAGATCACCAATGTTTCATCGAGCATACCGCGCTGTTTAAGATCTGTAATCAATGCAGCGCTTGCCTGGTCTGCATCCATACACTGACCTTTAATTTGGGATGGCAAATTATCATGACCATCCCAACCCTGGTGGTAGAGCTGCACAAACCGAACGCCATTTTCACTCAGCTTTCTTGCAAGCAAACAGTTGGCTGCAAATGTGCCGGGTATTAAACATTCGGGCCCATACATTTTTACAATCGATTCGGGCTCCTTATTAAGATCTGTAACTTCCGGAACCGCAGTTTGCATGCGGTAAGCAAGCTCATATTGCTGAACCTTGGCAGTTATTTCGGGATCACCAAATTCTTTATAATTTTCGTCGTTCAGTTCTGCCAGCTTATCCAGCATGTTTCGTCTGTCAGTGCTATTGATAGCATCAGGATTATTTAAATACAGCACCGGGTTTTCGCCACTGCTGAACTGCACACCCTGGTAAAAAGAATCCAGAAAACCATTGCTCCACAATTTGCTGTAAACACCTTGCCCGTTACCTTTTCCTTTTGAAAGCAACACGCAAAACGCCGGCAGGTTTTTATTCTCTGTACCTAAACCATAACTCACCCACGAACCCATACTTGGCCTGTTACCAACCTGTGCACCGGTTTGAAAAAACGTAAGTGCAGGGTCATGATTAATCGCTTCTGTGAACATCGTTTTTATAATGCAAAGATCATCTACCACACTGGCTGTGTGCGGTAACAATTCACTGATCCATGCCCTTGATTGCCCGTATTGATCAAACTTAAAAACGGTACCGGCTAAAGGAAATTTTTTCTGGTTCGCTGTCATCCCTGTAAGGCGCTGGCCCATGCGAATTGATTCGGGAAGATCCTGTCCAAACATTTCCTGTAGTTTGGGTTTATAGTCAAACAAATCAAGCTGCGACGGAGCGCCGTTTTGAAACAAATAAATAATACGTTTTGCTTTTGGTGCAAAATGTGGAAGCCCGCTCATAATCGCATCTTCAGGGCTGCCGCTGAACAAATCGGGTATCAGCAGCGAACCAAGTGCCACACTGCCAATGCCAAGACTTAGCCGCGACAAAAATTTGCGGCGGTTTAAATTCAGGCCATGTTCAAAAACTTCTTTTTGCATGATTGTATGTTCAAATCGTTTTCAAAATAATTTTTATGATACCAGCTTTTGATTTTCATAGCATCGGCTGTTGCGTCGCAATCCTTTCATCGTTCGGAACAAGGGGCAGCAAAGGCTTTTAGCGGTTAGCCTTTACCTATTAGCTAACAGCGAATGGCTAATCGATTTTCTTCAGCACAAGTGTGCGACGCAAGAAAAGCTTCATAGTAATTCAATTGCCCGGCTCAAAAAACTGCCTTTCTTTTTTTATCCTCTAATTCTAACAATCCTTCCACATCAAAGTTCAGGCAACCTATGTTTTCGTAATACTCTCTTCAAGATTATAAATCATCTCTATCACCTTCATTAATGCCGCAGACTGATTGGTATCAACCTTTTGATTTAATGGATATTCGCCGACAGCCAATGTACTTTCCGCATTCAGTTTTTTTTGCTGAAATTTCAGCAACTGATCGCTGTAATAATCGCTTAAAATTTTTATTTCTTTATCCGTTGGATGGCGGCAAACGATAAGCCTGAACGCAGTGGTGATGTTTGCTGCCGGTTGTGTTTGCTGCATTAATAATTTTTGCGCCAATACCCTTGATGCTTCCAGCACCGTTGGATCGTTGAGCATAATGAGTGCCTGTAATGGCGTGTTTGTTTTGCTGCGTTTTACTTCGCACTGGTCGCGGTTGCTGGCATCGAACATTGTCATTACCGGCGGCGGCACTGTGAGTTTGATAAAGGTGTACATGCCGCGGCGGTACAGCGAATCGCCATGATCCTGTTTATAAGTTGCCAGCACGCCACGCCCTGAAGTTGCAGATTCCCATAAGCCGGGTGGCTGGTACGGTTTTACACTTGGCCCGCCAATAGTGGTTACTAAAAGCCCGCTGCTTGCAAGTACCATATCGCGAACAAATTCTGCGGGCAACCTGTTGCGTGGGCCACGGGATAAATATTTATTTTCGCCATCAACTTCTAATTTTTCAGGAGATGTTATATCGCTCTGGCGGTAGGTTGCTGACATTACAATTTGCTTTACCAAACGTTTAATATCCCAGCCATGTTCCATAAAATCTACGGCTAGCCAATCGAGCAATTCAGGATGTGTTGGCAACTCACCCTGCATACCAAAATCACCGGTTGTTTTTACAAGGCCACGGCCAAAGAATTCCTGCCATACCTGGTTTACAAAAACGCGTGCAGTAAGGGGGTTGTTTTTATCAACCGTCCACATGGCGAGGCCAAGCCTGTTGCGGGGATATTTTGTAGTATCGAAATTTAAAATTGATTTTGGTGCAGCAGGTGCTACCTCTTCGGTTGGTGAATCGTAACGGCCACGGTTTAATACATAGGTTTTGCGAACCGTATCCAACTCGCCCATTACAGATACCGTTAAACTGCCCGTATCCTTTTTATTAATGAAAGTCAATGTGCGTTTTATATCGCTGTCATTAAGCGTCATCAATGGGGTTTTTGCAGGCTTAGATGTGCTTACATCGCCTTCAAAACCTGCTTCTTTGGTGTTGTTGAAAAACGCCAGCATGGAATAATAATCTTTCTGCGAGAAAGGATCATATTTATGATCGTGGCATTGGGCACATTCAATGGTGATGCCCATAATGCCTTTGCCGTAAGTTTTGGTTTTATCTATTAAGTATTCAACACGGTATTCTTCAGGAATTACACCGCCTTCTTCTGTGTACTTGTGATTGCGAAAAAAACCTGTTGCCAGCATTTCTTCTTTTGTTGCATTGGGCAGCATATCCCCTGCAATCTGCCAGGTAAGAAACTGATCGTATGGAATGTTTTTATTGAAGGCGTGAATCACCCAATCACGCCAGGGCCATTGTGTGCGGATGTTATCATCCTGGTAGCCATAGCTGTCTGCATACCGTGCAATGTCAAGCCAGTGCAATGCCATTTTTTCGCCGTATTGCGGGGTTTGCAGTAAAAGATCAACCATCTTTTCGTAGGCATTGGCACTGTTATCAGCAAGAAATTTGTCCGTCATTTTGATGGTAGGAGGCAGGCCCGTAAGATCGAAAGAAACGCGTTTTAATAAACGTTCTTTATCCGCTTCTTCATTGGGTTTTAAACTTAACTGATCCAATTTGTCTTCTACAAAAAAATCAATTTCATTCTTTGGCCATTTTGCATCGCTTACTTCAGGAATAGCTGATTTTTTTGGAGCTGTAAATGCCCAGTGTTTCTCATACTTAGCGCCCTGTTCGATCCATTTTTTTATCAGCTTAATTTCAAAAGGGGTTAGCGCAGATAAATGCGATTCAGGCGGTGGCATCATAAAAGAGGTATCGGTTGATGAAACCCTTTTGTACAATTCAGATGCATCGGGTTTGCCGGCAACCAATGCAAATGCACCCTTGGTTTCTTTGAGGGCAGCAAAGGCACTGTCTGCAATATCGAGCCGCAGGTGCGCCTCACGTTTGCTTGCATCCGGGCCATGACATTTAAAACATTTATCAGAAAAAATGGGGCGTATATTAAAATTATAACTCACGCTATCCGGCATTGCAGAACCTTCTGCCAAAGCTTCGCTGTTGTTACATGAATTTGTAACTGTAAGTGCAGTAACTGCCAAACAAATAAGGAATAAAATTTTGTACTTCATAACACTAAATGCAAGAGATTAAAACTATGAAAAATTAGTGATACGCGGCAATCAAACGTTTGCACGGTTTAAAATTGCTGGATGCTCAGATTTGTTTACAGGTTCTACCGGTATTCAAAATCAGGAAAAGATGAATCTATTTTATTGGCCCGGCTTTTATTTATATATCAGCTTGGGTTGCGTCGCACACTTATGCGTTCCGGTATTTGTTGAGCATTGAATACATAAGCCTTTAAACACAATTGCAGTGATCCTTTTGGAATGGTGTTTGTTTTAATCTGTTCCAAAGACTATATTATGAAAAGTAAATTGAGTTTAATGGCTTTTACGGTTGGTGGCTTTTTATTGATCAATGCCTGCAAATCCCCTGAAGACAGAACATCAGACGATATGATGAATGACACTGCTGCAATGCATGATAATACATCAACTGCACCTGCAGATACAATGACAGCAATGACAGGTGCCCAGCCAGATACAGCCAGTGTTGCTCCCGTAGCAACAAGCGGAAATACAAGTATTAAAAAAGGCACCAAAGGAAAAGCATCTGTTTCATTGAGCGGTGTTGATAACAGTAAAGAAAAAATGCAAATGGATAAAAACGGCGTTTATGTCAGGGCAGAGGTAATGCCATCGTTTCCCGGCGGTCAAGATGCTCTTGAAAAATATGTGGAAGATAATCTACAATATCCACAGCAGGCCTTGGATAATGGAACAGAAGGAAGGGTGCTGATAGAATTTGATGTTGATGAAAAAGGAAAAGTATATCACTCTGTAATTGTATCAGATAAAATTGGAGACGGTCTTGAAGAAGAAGCGTTAAAAGTTGTAAAAGGAATGCCTGCCTGGACACCCGGGCAAATGAAAGGCAAAAATGTAAAAACAAAATTCACTTTGCCCATTTCTTACCAGATATATTAGAAAGCATCTGTAACGACAGGTTGTAGAAAAACCGTTCTGTATATGCATAGCGGTTTTTTTATTTGAATTCATACAATGAATTTCTCTCAGTTGTTGGCCATGCCAACATCCGCGGCTTCAGAAAAGTACACTAAAATTCTGAACGTACAAGTGAGTGACACAAGGGGCGATGCTATGAAAAACTACAGCGGGTTAAAAAAAGAATTTGCATGTATAGAACGAATTTTTGTTTGC
This sequence comes from Chitinophagaceae bacterium UBA4407, assembly GCA_002390845.1. Lineage (GTDB taxonomy): Bacteria > Bacteroidota > Bacteroidia > Chitinophagales > Chitinophagaceae > Limnovirga. The sequence continues at coordinate 79,902 of DGQT01000092.1, forward strand.
CTTTCATTTGCACATCCGCACATCTGCATATCCGCACATTCATTCATCCGCTTATCTTTGCTTCCTAACAATTGTAAGCATGAACATCGAATTCAACCGCAACGAAGACTGGATGAAACAACTGTACAGCGAGGTTAAACAACGTTTTGAAACCATTAAACTGGGCGGTGGTAAAAAGGCAAACGAAAAACAAAAAGAACGCAATAAACTTACTGCACGGCAACGCGTGGAATACCTGCTGGATAAAGACAAACCTTTTACGGAGATTGGCGCCTTCGCTGGTTTTGATCTGTATGAAGAACAGGGCGGTTGCCCCGGTGCCGGAACAGTTAGCGGAATAGGTTATGTAAGCGGCAGGCAATGTGTTGTTGTTGCTAACGATCAAACCGTTAAAGCCGGTGCATGGTTCCCCATTGCATGCAAGAAAAATTTACGCATGCAGGAGATTGCGATGGAAAACCATTTGCCCGTGATCTATCTTGTTGACAGCGCCGGTGTTTTTCTGCCCATGCAGGATGAAATTTTTCCAGACAAAGAACATTTTGGGCGCATCTTCCGCAACAATGCACGCATGAGTGCAATGGGAATTACACAGATTGCCGCAGTAATGGGTGCCTGTGTTGCAGGCGGTGCATACCTGCCCATAATGAGCGATGAAACATTGATGGTGGAAGGTAATGGCAGCATATTTCTTGCAGGCTCTTACTTAGTAAAAGCAGCGATTGGTGAAGACATAGACAACGAAACTTTAGGCGGCGCGGTAACACATACCGAGATCAGCGGTATTGCTGATTATAAATTTAAAACAGAAGAGGAATGTCTTGATGAAATAAAAAAGATCATGGGCAAACTTGGCGATAAACCTGTTGCAGGTTTCAACCATATTGCACCATTGCCGCCTGCAAAAAATGCGGATGAAATTTATGGTATTATGAATACGGGCAATGCAAAACCTTATGATGTACTCGACATAATTGAACGCATTGTTGATGCTGATGATAAAGATGTCAAGCAATCTTCTTTTGATGCATTTAAAAAAGATTATGGTAAAACAATTGTATGTGGTTATGCACGCATTGATGGCTGGGCGGTGGGTATTGTGGCTAATCAAAGATTGATCGTTAAAAATAGAAAAGGTGAAATGCAGTTGGGCGGCGTTATTTATAATGACAGTGCCGATAAGGCTGCAAGATTTATTTTAAACTGCAATCAAAAGAAAATTCCACTGGTGTTTCTGCAGGATGTTACCGGCTTTATGGTGGGCAGCCGCAGCGAGCACAGCGGTATTATAAAAGATGGTGCAAAGCTGGTAAATGCCGTGGCAAATTCTGTTGTTCCAAAGATCACGATCATTATTGGCAACAGCTATGGCGCAGGCAATTATGCCATGTGCGGCAAGGCTTATGATCCGCGTTTTATTTATGCATGGCCCAGTGCAAAGATCGCTGTAATGGGTGGTGACCAGGCGGCTAAAACTTTATTACAAATTCAGGTAGCTTCAATGAAAGCAAAAGGAAAAGAAGTAAGTGCCGAAGAAGAAAAAACGTTGCTCGATAAAATAAAAGGCAGCTACGAAAAGCAAACCACGCCTTACTATGCGGCAGCAAGGTTGTGGGTAGATGATATTATTGACCCCGCTGCAACAAGGCAATTAATCAGTGAAGGAATTGCTGCTGCCAACCATAATGCACATATTGAAGATATGAAGACTGGTGTGTTCCAGGTGTGAGGTTTTATTTTAAAGCCATATTTTTTGTTACCGTCATTAGTATTTTATGGCATCGCCTGTTGTGTCACTCACTTGTACAAAAGGAGTCTTATCCAACTTTTATTACGGAGAATTTTACAACTACCTGTAGACTTTTTTGTACAGTGTTTATGATCTTTCACAGTAAACTGTATAGATACAGCAGTTTTTTCTAATGGTTTGTTGAGCATTTCCTCGCGGCTCATTGCCTGACCAGTCAACAACAATTATCGGGCATATTACTTGTTTTAATGTGGTTATTATTAAACATGTAAAACAAATATTATGGGCGACGTAAAAAATCTAACGAACACAGAAGCTGTTGAAAAGATAAAGGAGCTTGCAAACACTGCAGACATCTGTATGTTTACTACAGCATTAACAACTTTACCCCTGACATCGCGGCCAATGAGTACACAAACAGTGGATGATGAAGGCAATCTTTGGTTCCTGAGTAAAAAAAGCAGTGAAAAAAATGCTGAAATAAAAAAAGACAATCGTGTACAATTATTTTATGCGAGTAAAGGCAGTGCTGAATACCTGAGTGTTTATGGCGAAGCAACCATATTAACAGATAAAAATAAAGCTAAAGAACTCTGGACGCCTATTGCAAAAGCATGGTTTAGTGAAGGCGTTGATGATCCTGAATTAAGCATTATAAAAGTAACACCTTTAGATTCGTATTACTGGGACACCAAAAACAGTAAAATGGTTTCACTTATAAAAATTGCAGCCGCTGCAATTAGTGGTAAAAAAATAGATGACGGAGTGGAAGGAAAGATCAAGGTATAGTCTAAAAAATCAGCATTTATATTATGTATTTTTAGCTGGTCATTATTCTACAGTACAAGTGTGCGACGCAAGAAAAGATAAATAGGATTGTATAGCCTGGCTAAAAATATATTAAGTTTAAAGTCTGTCTGTATAAAACCGCAGACGGATTTTATATTTATGTATGGTAAATTTTTTTAGCAGTGCAAGTACTAATTTCGTAGGCATATTTTTAAAATGAACAGAATCAAAACAATCATTTCAGTTGCTGTTGCACTCTTATACCTCTCAACAAATGCAGAAGCACAAATAGTATCTCCTTACAAACCTGATTTCAATCCACCATTACAGGTAAACAAAATGACGCTGGTATGGAACGATGAATTTAATTACACAGGTAAACCCAATGCCGCTAACTGGACCTATGAAAATGGATTTGTACGTAACAAAGAATTGCAGTGGTACCAGCCCGGTAATGCCAATTGTAAAAATGGTGTATTGCTGATTGAAGGAAGAAAACAGCAAATTTTAAACCCAAACTTTACCAACACCAGTGATCAAGATTGGACCCGCAACAGGCCTTATGCTCAGTACAGTTCTGCTTCAATAAAAACACAAGGATTACATGAATTTACATTTGGCAGGTTTTTAATCCGTGCAAGGATAGATACAGCATCCGGCTCCTGGCCCGCCATCTGGAGCTTAGGTGCAGGTAAAATTCCATGGCCCTCCTGTGGCGAAATTGATATCATGGAATTTTACAGGATCAACCATGTTCCAACCATTCTTGCAAATGTTGCAACAGGAACTGCAGAAGCATATAAAGCAAAATGGTTCAGCGAAAAAATTCCTTTACAAAACTTTATTGCCAATGATAAAGATTGGGTAAAAAAATTTCATATATGGAGAATGGATTGGGATAAAGATGGCATCCAGCTTTTTATTGACGATGTATTGGTGAATAAAGTTGTTGCAACCGAAACACTCAATAGTGATGGTAGCAATCCGTTTCTGCAACCGCAATATCTTTTATTAAATCTTGCTTTAGGCGAAAATGGTGGCGATCCTGCAAACAGTAAATTCCCGATAAAATGTGAAGTGGATTATGTAAGGGTATATCAGAAGAAATAAACACTTACTTATTCATTGAAACTTACTTCACTCCCTTATCTGCATCCCACCAGCCTTTCATTTTTCTGATGTAAAGGATCTGCCCGGTGTGGTACGCATTGTGTGTGCCAATATGTGCAATGGTGGAATACCAGCCTTCAAGTTTTTTATCGTCGGCAGCTTCAACAACTTTTTCCCATTCGGTAAGAACATCGTTTAGTTTTTTTACTGTTGCAGGCCAGCTCTTTTCATCAACCGGCGAAAATGTTTCTTTATTATCTCCGTTAAAAGATGGCGTTTTTGAATCTTTGAATTTTGCAAGTGATTGCTGGTTCCAGAAGATAAGGTGCGTTGCCAGTTGAGCGATGGAATGGTTACCGCTGCTGTCTTTCCAGTTGGCCTGTTCTGCTGTTAACCCTTCTACAGCAAGGCTTGCAGGAACAAACCAATCTTTCTGATCGTGTGTGGTTTTAAGCTGTTCGAGCAGAATAAATTTCAAAGTGGGTGCCATTTCAGTTTGTGCAAGAGCAGGTATAGTACAAATTATTAGAAAAATAAAAAGCCATTTCATAATATGTTTTTTTATAAATGAACAATAGATGGTGATTTGTAAAAGTATTAAGAAATGGCTGGTATCATTAGAAATGATACACCAGTGGTTGCTGTATTTTAAGTTGCATAGAATTCGGAACGCACAAGACATGCCGTCGCTTTTATTTTCGCTTTGCTCAATAAAGCTATGGCAGCCGAAGAACGCCGCCACATAAAGCTATGGCGTAAAAGAGTGCGATCCCGAAATAAATTCGCATAGGTGTCAAGCTAATCTTATTTATGCATCTTTCAAATTCTATGTCTGTATGCTCATTGCCGCATGGCGTTGTCCTTGCAACGGCGCTGCATCCGCTTCTTTGCTGTGATATGGCTTGTGCCATCGCAGCAATTCCGGCTTTGCCGGAACCGAACCGGCTAAGGCGCCTTGTGCAAGGACGGGTATTATAACGCACGATGGAAATGGCAGTGTAAAGTCTTTGAAATCCTTTACAGTAAAATGTTTCAGTTTATAATACTGAATTTTAACTTGACGCCCATGCGAAATAAATTCGGGATGGGCTGCCACACTTCGCTTAAATGTTGCCATGAAAGAAGAACCCTGAACCGAGCGTGGCAAGTAAGGCTTCATTCATATGCTTCAGCCGGGCTCCTCATTGTCTTTTAAAAAAATCCTGCAGAGCCTTGCGGCCCCACAGGATTCGAGATTTCAGGATTCCGGGTTCTATTCTTTTACAATTTTTACGATGGTGTTTTGCTGCCACGGGTAAATACAAGAGATTGCTTTCGTTGATGAATATGCTGACCTAGTATATATTGGCAGCCAGAGCGGAAAGGAAAGGTGAACTACGCCCTTTTTGTAAAAAACTTATAGTAAGCATTTGCATTTTGAGGCAAATGCTTTATGTTATTCGTTCATTATAACAATGCAAATTTTAAAAGTGAATTTTAGTTTTATTAAGTGAGCCAGTAATTATCTACCAGGCGCAAGTAGGTTTGCCCCGCTTTGGATGTTATTGATAAATTGCTGAACTATTTGTCTCTGGCTTATCATATAATTTGGATCCATTTTTTTAACTGCAACAATTTTTGGATATACACTTGTGCCTGAGTCGTATATTTTAGCTCTTATTGTAGCCATCGTTTTTATAGCTTCTTGAATACTTGTTGTTGTTAATTCATTAAGTACCGGTGTTAATGCGGTAATTTCTTTTGATTCAAGACCAATTACATTAATCTTAATTTGACCTTTTGTTTTCTTACTATTGATAGTTAATCCTCCGCTAAAAATCTGGCTGAGATTGAGATTTTTTTCTTTAGTAGTTATTGATCCGCTGATTCTGATGCCAACGCCAATTAAGAGCTCACCAATCTTTGCTGTATCATTATAAACTTCCACAACTCTGCATTGTAACCAATCTGCATTAATATTATAAGTGTTGTTTTTACTTGAAAATGAATTGATAAGATAATTTATTTGGCCACTATTATCTGTCAAAGAAATCGTTGTGTACGAATTTATGTCGTTTATAAAATGCCGCAATGCATCAAATTGTTTTGCTTGCCATAAATCCAGAATTGCTCCGTTTACTGTACCACTTGCATCATAAGTTGCGATATCCCCACCAAATTCAACCGGGGAAATAGGTATAAACTCTGTGTATTTACTTTCAGGTAAACTTTCTGCAGATTTTTGAGCAAATGATGCAAAAGAAAAGAATGTTAGAATACTAATTAAAATACTCTTTTTCATAATTGATAATTTTAAAGCTGAATTATTTTTTTCAAATGTCAAATTGATTTTTTATTACTATATCAGTAATTACACTCTTTTTAATACCGTGAAAACACGGTGTAGAAAGGGTGATTTAACGGTATGTAATATTATTTTTTGAGTGGAACTTGCGGGAGAATTTATAAAGAAGTAAATTCAAAAATCATTTTTTAAAACTTTAAAAAAATCAAGTATGCCAAACTTTATGAGGGTTACAGGAAAAAGTGTACCTAACGACCCAGATATTTTAGATATTAATTTAGCTGATGATTTTAATGATGTAACAGGTTTTGGGCAGCCCATCACTGCAGGTTTCGCTAAAAGGTTAGTAAGGCAATATGTCGAAGAGTATATTAGTGCATATGAAGTCATTAAATTAATTGACGCAAATGCGACCGGCACTTACAATGCCATTAAAGCAATGCCTGAATATGACGCTTTAAAAAGACTTATGGATCCTTCTAACCATATTATTTCGGGTGTTTTTGGAAAGGAAACCTTATTACAATTGCTTGCACAAAAAACAGCAGAAGGTGTTAGATACATTTTTGGTCAATATAGAATACCTGCACAGGGCATGGAGCCCGCAAAATATAAAACTACTCTTGTTCTTGTAGGAGTAAAAGAAACAAAGGCTGGAACAGTTGGGGGAAGCCCAGCAGAATCAGAAGGTTTGCACCCCGATATGAAAGCCGTTGTTGAAGCAACTAGTGTTCATAAACCTGACGATAAAATGCTTGTAGAAGTTCATGGCAGTAGCAAAACTGTAGCTGAAATTGCAGAAATGATTGGAATGCCGAAGGATGGAATGCATGAAAGTACTAAAGAAGAAAAAATGGCGTTTTTACATAAATTATTTAGTAATTATTAATGCCTACGATATCGGATATACTTTATTACGCCATATTGTTTACGGCATTGACAATGAGCTTCAAGGCCAGGCCTTCCAACATCCCTGGCCTTGTTATTTTTAGGCTACTTATATGTGTTGCTTTTGCAAATGAGATGATTTCACAAATACTTAGAATTTTAAAAATGGATGATAACCCACCACATTATTTTTATATTCCTTTTGAATATTTGTTACTTACTTTATTTTATCGAAAAAATACTAAAAGTTTAGTGTTAAAAAAAATTATGTTATGGTCAATATATGGGTACATTTTTTTTGCCATAGTCTTTAATATTATTGATAATAAATTTGAGCATTATCCCTCTGGTATTTACAATGTAAGTTGTGTCTTTAATATTATTTGGATAGGCTTGCTTTTATATGATCTTGAGAATCTTGAGAATCTTGAAATAATATCAGTGCCTATGTTTTGGATACTTGCTTCATTACTATTATTTTATTCTGGTATTTTCTTTTTTAATGCTTCTTATAATTATTTCATTAAAACAGATACGGCCTTAGCTATAAATTTGAGAACTTATGTTAACACAATGCTGAATAATATTTTGTATCTAACATTGGCTTATGCTTTTTCATGTTCATGGAGAAACAAGAAGTTTTCATATCAGTAATTGTAGGAATATTATTAATGATATTTCTTTCAACAGTTTTTATACTGTCTATTGTACGTTATAACAAAAAGCTATATAAACATTTGAAAGAAAAGCAACACATGCAAACCACTTTCCAAAACACCCTCCTCCAAACCCGTCTCGAAATACAAGAAGAAACATTTAAAACCATCAGCCAGGAAATACATGATAATATTGGCCAGTCACTCAGTTTTGTAAAACTTAACCTGAATACGATTGACGATACATCCCCGGCCACCAAAGAAAAAATTACAGAGTCAAAAAACCTGCTTACCAAAACCATACACGACCTCCGCGATATTGCCCGCAGTCTTAATCCCGATTTTATCAACGAGCTTGGCCTGTATGGTGCCATTGAACAACAAGTGCAGCTGCTCGAAAAAACCGGTGAATATAAAACCGCATTTATGGTAACAGGCGATGCTTATAGAAATGATCTGCAGCGCGAACTTGTTGTGTTTCGCATTGTACAGGAACTGCTGAATAATGCGGTTAAACATGCAGCCGCAAACGAAGTAAGTATCGTGATGGATTATCAGCCGGAGAAGTTGAGTATCACTGTACACGACAACGGCAAAGGGTTTGATGTGGAAGCCATGGATTCGGTGCAGCATAACAATGGCCTTGGCCTGCGCAATATGCACAACAGAATGACGCTAATAAAAGGCAGCATTACCATTAACAGCAAACCCATGGAGGGAACAACAGCAATTATAGAACTCCCAAAACAAGGGAACCCGTAAACAGTGTTTCCTGATTTATTATTTCTTAATAGCGAGTGTATTTCCTAATTCATGAGCATTACGAACCAGGTTGGCATAAGTATTTTTCAGAGCCTCATCTAGTGACACGTTTTCATTATTAATGGCCAATAATTCATCAAAGTATTGATGGAGCCTGCGATCTGTTTTCTCAGGCACTTTACCTGCCATACCAATAACGGGGATGCCTTTTTCTTTTGCCCTGTATGCCACGCCAAACGGGGCTTTGCCTTCTAACGTTTGTGCATCTATACTTCCTTCGCCGGTAATTAACAGATCAGCATTTCTCAGTGAATGATTAAAGCCGGTGATATCAAGAAAATATTCAATCCCGGGTACCAGTTTTGCATTTAATAGAACGGATAAACCGGCGGCAACGCCACCTGCTGCACCGCCATGTTTTATAAGCGCCATGTCTTTACCTGTTGCTTCAAAAATAACTTCACGCAATTTTGTAAGCCCATGCTCCAGCGTTATTACATCGGTTGTATTCGCGCCTTTTTGCGGGCCAAAGATTTTTGCTGCACCATTCTCGCCAAGCAATGTATTTTCAACATCGCAAAGAACCACCAACTGAACATTCAATATTTTTTTATCAATAGATGACAGATCCATTACATCAAGACTGCTTAAATATTCCAGTACCGGATTTATAATATTTCCAATTGTATCTCTAAACCGAACACCAAGCGCATTCAATATTCCTGTACCGCCATCAACCGTTGCGCTGCCACCAATGCATAAAATAATCTTGGTTACATTTTTACTTAATGCATGTTTTATTAATTCGCCAGTTCCGAATGTTGTTGCTTTTAAAGGATTGTGTTCATGTGGCCGCAGCAGTTTTATTCCTGATGCATTTGCGAGTTCTATTACTGCGGTTTGTGCATCATCAATTAAACCAAAAGTGGTAATTATTTTTCTAAATAAAGGATCGTGTACTTCGGCATTGATAATTGTGCCGTTGAATTTTTTTATTAATAAATCTGCGGTTCCATCTCCACCATCACCAATAGGGTAACATTCACTGGTATGTTGCAGCTTACTTTGCTTTAAGCCTTTGCTGATGGCTTCTGCAGCTTCCCCTGCACTCAGGCTGTTCTTAAATGCATTGGGTGCTATGAGTATATGCATTGTTCCATTTTATTAAAAGTGCGTTGTAAACCTTTGAAAATTATTATGATATTATTGAGAAAAACGTTGCACATTTTGCTCAATATATAATCTGAATGTACAAGTGTGCGACGCAACTAAAGTTTCATGCTTATTCAACTGCCCGGCTCAAAAAAACTACGGTATCAATATAAATGATAACAGGTAAACCATCAGGAAAGTAATTAATCCCATGAATATTGTTGCTACAGAATATACTCTTAACATGGTCTTCATATCCAACCCGGAGAACTTTGCAATTACCCAGAAATAAGCATCGTTGGCGTGGGAGATCATCATAGAACCTGCGCCCATGCTTAGCACGCAAAGTAATTTACCGTTATCACTTTCTAATCCCAAAGTGTGAAGCAACGGCTGTACAACAGAAGCTGCTGTGATAATTGCAACAGTAGAAGAACCCTGTGCTGTTTTCAACATAAATGTTAGTAAAAAAGGGAACAAAATTCCCATGCTGCTTAATGATGCTGCTGCGCTAAAATGCCCGCCAATATTGGTTGCAGCGAGTACTGCACCAAAGGCGCCACCAGCGCCGATGATCACCAAGATACCACCGGCTTTTTCAGTGCCTTCTGATAATAATTTACCCAATGCTTCTTTCTTCCAGTTGCGCTTGCAATTGAATGCAAGCATAACGCCGACAGATAATGCGATCACCGGATCGCCCAGAAAATTAAACAGACTAAGCCACCAACCTGCAATATCTTTTTCGATAACCAGGAAAGATTTTACAGCAATCAAGATGATGGGAACTACAACCGGAAGAAAGGATCTAATAACTGAAGGTTGATCTTTAAATGTTTCAATTGTTGCTATGGCTTCATGTGAAACAGTTTTGATTTTTTTACCTGCATACCCTGCCCATAAATGGCCAATGATCAGTGCGGGAATGGCGACCAATATTCCTGCCAACATCAGTTTACCAACATCAACCCCAATAGTTCCCGCCGCCGCTGCCGCACCCGGGTGCGGTGGTATTAAACAGTGTACAGAAAATAAACCGGTAGCCAGTGACACACTCATTATTACTGCTGAAACACCCGTTCGTTTTGCAATAGGATTGGTTAATCCGCTGAGTACAATATAACCTGAATCGCAAAAGATGGGAAGCCCTACTATAAAACCTGTGATGCTCATTGCAAATGCCGCATGGCGCTCACCAACTTTTTTTAAAATAAATGCGGCCATTACTTTTGTGCTGCCGGTGTATTCAAGTAATACACCAAGTGTAGTACCAAGTACAATAATAAAACCCAGCGATTTCATGATATTACCAAAGCCGTCTTTTACAGAAACGATAATCATTTCACCGGGCATCTGAACACCAAGGCCAACAATAAAACATGCAATGAATAATGCAAAAAAAGCATGTATATGATACCTGGCTGTTAATACAACTATTGCAGCAATACCGATTGATAAAACGATTAATACCTGCAGAAAAGAGTTGGTCATTTCACACTTTTAAATCTTTGTACAAGTTAATGCAGCAGTTTAAATAAAGAATGAAATTATTTTGAACCGGGCAGTTGAATATGAGTTGAGCTATGGTTGCGTCGCACACTTCTGCTGCAAAACATTATTAAACTTTCAACAGCCTGACGCTATCCCTATTTTTAAAAAATATTTCTTCAGCAATCTTTTTTAATAAATTATTTATATATTCGATTGCTTTAATCTTCTTTCATGCCAAATACCATGCATCCGCTTTTTAAACAGTTTAATGCTAATGGCCTTTCGGGTGTAGCGATAAAAGATTTATCGCGTAAGAGAAGGATTGTTTCTCATATGAGCAACAACGATGAAATTACGATTAACGACATATCAGAATCGCTTAATATCAGCATTCCCAAAGCTTCAGAACTTATAACCGAGCTTGCCGAAGGAGGTTTTATAAAGGAAACCAGCAAGCGATCAGTAGGCCAGGGGCGTAAAGCTTCTTTTTATGCACTGCGGGCAGACAATTATTATTTTCTGGGTGTTGAAATAAAAAAGTATAAGATAAATATAGGATTAATGGGGTTTGATAAAGTAATGCTGCAAAGCACGAAGGACATCCCGTTTTTATACAAGGAAGCAGGCGAATCTTTAAAAGAAATCGTTCAGCTTATTAATAATTTTCTCAACGAAAATAATATTGACAGGCAAAAAATTGCAGGTGTGGGCTTAAGCATTGCGGGCAGGGTTAATGTAAAGACGGGTAATATTCTTACTATTTACCATTTTAGCGATGCCCCGGTAAAAGAAGTATTGGAAAGTGAATTGGGTATCTCTGTTTTTTTAGATAACGATTCGCGCACAATAGCATACGGAGAATTTAATTTCGGCAAACGGGTACTTGAAAAAGAAGTGCTGATTCTTAATCTTGATTATGGTATTGCTCTCGGAATTTTTGTAAATGGAAAACCTGTATATGGCGCCAGCGGCTATGCCGGTGAGCTTGGGCATATCCCTCTTTTCGACAATGAAAAAATTTGTTTTTGTGGCAAAAAAGGATGTCTCGAAACAGAAGCCTCAGGCAAAGCTTTAATTGACCGGTTAACAGAACAAATGGCCAAAGGCTCTAACAGTATTTTACAGCCGGTACTGCAACAAAAAGGCTTTCTCGAACTTGAAGACATCCTTGTTGCGGTTGCAAAAGGAGATAGCCTTACCCTGCACACAATCAATGCAGTTGCAGAAAAACTGGGCAGGGGTCTTGCCGTTACCATCAATATTTTCAATCCGGAATTAATTATTATTGGCGGAACCCTTGCTGCCATTGGCGATCCTCTGTTACTACCCGTAAAAAACGCAATCATTATGCATTCACTAAGCCTGGTTAATAACGATACCACAGTAGTTTTATCAGAACTAAATAACGCTGCGGGTTTACTGGGTTGTTGTTTATTGGTTCGCGATAAAGTATTAGGATTGGTGGGTTTGTAATTTTTATCTTTATTCCTGATACAAAATAGCCTGCTCCCCGAAGCTGTATAAAAAAGAATAATTGTGAGACCGGCAACCAGTTTCATGGCAACTTCGTTGCGTCGCAATACATTCATCTGTAGTAGCAGTGGCATCATTCGGCTCCTCCGCCAGTTGCAGGCGAAACCTAAACAACTTCCTGCGCCCTTATTTCTTTCTTGGCTACCAACAAATTTGTTTTTTAATTAAAAAATTTATTTTTTAATTATTGGATTATAATAAAATATTTTTTAATTAGATAAAGATTTAATAAAATTGCGTAAAATATTTTGAGTTTAGGAAAATGATCCTATGTGTTATGTAGATGAAAGGATTGCGACGCAAGTATGATCAATTGAAAAATCCCGAAAGCTTTCGGGACCGGTATTTAGATTAAATAATTTAACAATAACAGATTTTGTTTGTTACACAGGTAATTTTTAAATAAACATGATCGCATTTTTTAAAAGTTCAAGTAAGAAAATAAAACAATAATCACGCAAACGTTTGCACGATTATTTTCAATGATTTTATTAAAACGCTGTTTAGATTTGATTAGTAATTAAAGACCAAAAGTATAATTGCAGTACCCGAAAAGTTTTATTTCTGTAAGCTGCCTGAAGCAGCAATTACATGTTTGTTGTTGTCTGATTGGGTATTGCCGGAATTTGTTTCACTGCTTGTTTTAGACTATATATTTTACACATCAAAAAACCTCTACTGTTATGAGAAAACTGCAAAAATTATTTCTTATTCCACTATTGCTGCTGTGCCTTGTGGTACATGCGCAAACGAGAACTGTAAAAGGGAAGGTGGTATCTGCGAAAGATAACCAGCCTGTATCAGGAGCATCTGTTTTTATTAAAGGCAAATCAAACGGTACCACTACCGGTAACGACGGATCTTTTTCGTTGAATGTGCCTTCAGGCAATGTAACGCTCGTTATTTCTTACATTGGCTATGCTTCTGTAGAACAACTTGTAGAAGGCAGCCTTTCGGAAATAACGGTGGTGCTTTCTGCTTCCAGTGGTGATCTGGGGGAAGTTGTTGTAACAGCATTGGGCATATCACGTAAATCAAAATCACTTGTATATGCAGCACAAACTGTAAAAACTTCAGAGCTTGTAGAAGCAAGGGATCCAAATAACGTAATAAATTCTTTGCAGGGTAAAGTTGCAAATGCAATTATTACACAGGGTTCCGGCGGTCCGGGTAGCGGTGCAAGAATTGTATTAAGGGGTAACCGATCAATACAGCAAAGCAACAATGCGCTGATTGTTGTTGATGGTGTTCCTATTAATAACAATACAAATGGAACAGGAACCAGCGACTTTGGTTCAGTTCAAGGTTCTGACGGTGCATCGAATATTAATCCTGACGATATTGAATCTACTACTGTTTTGCGTGGCGCCTCTGCTGCTGCGCTTTATGGCAGCCAGGCTGGTAATGGTGTTATCGTAATTACAACAAAGAAAGGAACAAAAGATAAATTATCAGTTACACTTAACTCAGGGGTTAGCAGCGAATCTGCATGGTCACTGCCTAATTTTCAAAATCAGTACGGCCAGGGTAATGGTGGCATATTAGACCCTTCGTCCGGGGAAAGCTGGGGTGCAAAAATGACCGGGCAATCATTTACAAATTACCTGGGAAATGCATCATCATACTCAGCGCAACCAGATAATGTTAAAGACTTTTTTAGAAATGGCCTTAGCACCAACAATTCATTGGGTATTTCAGGCGGAACTGAAAAAGCGCAGACATACCTGTCTTATACAAATAATTCAATCCAGGGAATTATTCCAAAAAATGATTTGATCAGGCATACAATGAATTTCAGGATTTCAAACCAAATAGGCAAGCGGTTTTCTACAGATGCTAAAATCACCTATATAAACCAGGATATCAAAAACAGGCCCCGTACAGGTGAAGAAAATGCGCCTACTAGTGACATTTACCAGATACCAAGGAATGTAAGTATAGCAGATGCCCAGCAGTTTGAGTATACAAATAATGTCGGTATACCAACACCTACTGTATGGCCTTCTACATTGAGTTCTATTTACCAAAACCCTTACTGGATGATTAATCGCACTGCTATTAATGAAACAAGGGATAGGTTAATTGGTTTTCTTACAGCAAAGTTCAAGATTACAAACTGGCTGTCATTATCGGGAAGAGCAAATCTTGACAGAACTTTTGATCAGGGGGAAAATGAAACATCCTTAGGTACAATTCTTTACAGTAGAGGTGGAGGTGATTACTCAAAAAGCACCACACTGGTTACAGAAAAATGGTTCGATGCGATGTTGGAAGGAAGCAATAAAATTACAAAAGACTTGAAAATTGATTACCGTGTTGGTGGAATTTTCCAGGACAGTAAGTATGACTATAATGGACAATCAGCCGGAGGTTTAAATGTTACCAATAAATTCAGTCTTGGTTTTGCAGCCGCACCATCATTTAGTGTTGGTTCTTCAGAGGTTCAGACACAATCTGTTTTCGGGCAAGTGAACCTTGCTTATAAGGATGCAATATATCTTGACGCAAGCATCAGAAATGACTGGGATTCACGTCTTCCTTCTCCTTACACTTATCAGTATCCGTCTGTCGGAGTTTCTACTGTATTATCCGACCTGATCACATTGCCAAAAGCGCTTTCATTTTTGAAAGCAAGTATCAATTATGCTGAAGTAGGCAACGGTGGGCTGTTTGGGTTACGCAAATCCAGTTACGGTTATAGCCAAGGTGCTGGACTTGGTTTTTTGCAGCGCAGCTCTACTCTACCAATTCCGGGATTAAAACCTGAAATTGTTAAGAACCTTGAATTTGGAGTTGAAGCAAGATTTATTAATAACAGGATTGGTTTTACCGCTACATATTACAAGAGTAATTCGGTTAACCAATTGCTTGCGATTAGATTACCTGTTGCAACAGGGTATTCAACGCAATATATCAATGCAGGCGATATCCAGAACAGCGGGTTTGAGTTGGTAGTTAATGGTACCCCTATTAAGAACAAAGATTTTAGCTGGGATGTTACATTCAACTTCGCACTGAACAGAAATAAGATCGTTAAACTTAGTGATGATATAAAGATAGTTTACCTGGGCGGTGGATTTGGCCGTTCGGCAACTCCTGTTGTTGAGGAAGGTAAAAGCTATGGTGATCTGGTTGCATACAAATGGGCTACAGATTCAAAAGGGCAGCATATCGTAACTGCTGACGGAAAACCACAAATAACCCAGGCACAGGAATATATTGGCAATTTTAACCCTAAAGAAACCATGGGATTCACCAATACGTTTGTATATAAAGCCTTTTCATTAAGATTACTGATGGATGGCAGAATCGGCGGTATTATGGTTTCAGGAACAGAACTAAACCTTGCTTTCAGTGGTATTCCTGAAGCTACGCAGGACTATCGCGAAGGTGGTTGGAATTTGGGTGGTGTTTATGCAGATGGATCAGCCAATTCAAAATCAATTACATCACAGGATTTTTGGCAAACTGCTTCTGGTAAGAGATACGGCAACGGTGAATTCTTTGCTTACGATGCTACAAGTTTCAGGGTAAGGGAGCTTTCATTTGGCTACAGTATTCCTTTAAAAAAGACAACCATTGTTAAATCTGTAAAAATTTCTGCTGTTGCGCGTAATCTTTTCTGGTTGTATCGCGGTCAGTCATTACTCGATATCCCAGGTATTGGTACCCGTAAAATGTGGTTCGATCCTGATATGAGTTTAGGTAACTCCAACTGGCAGGGTGTTGAATATGGTACTTTACCTTCAACCCGTAGTTTTGGAGCTAATTTGCAGGTTACTTTTTAATTCTTGATATTTAAAATATATAATTATATGAAAAAAATAAAACTGATTATTAGGGATACCCGATTTTATATCCTGCTTATTTCCTGCAGTACATTGCTGGCTTCTTGCACAAAGCAATATGAGGATATTAACCTGGACAGGAATACTATTGCAACTGTTGGTGCTGCAGAATTGCCGTTCCTTTTTTCAAAAGCAGAAGCAACAGCAATTCCAAATATCTGGAATTATCAGATTGCGCAAAATCTTTTTGCAGACCAATATGCTCAGTATTTTGCCTGCACAGCCACCTACTTTCCTTCAGACCGCCTGAATATAAGAATGGACTGGGTTGGTGCAGCTTTCAATCCGATCTATACAGATATGGTTCCGCAGTTGCAATCTATTTTAACAAACTCCGATCCTTCCTCACCAGAAAATGCATTGGCGAATATCGTATGGGTACTGGGCTTTCACAGGGTTACAGATTATTGGGGGCCCATACCTTACTTTAATGCAGGAGTACCCGGAAACTCCGTTCCTTATGATGCACAGGATAAAATATATGATGACTTTTTCAAAAGACTTGATGCAGCCGTTGCGGTTTTAAAATCCAATTCAAGTGCAGCCCCTTATGGAGGCTATGATATCATTTATGGTGGAGATGTAAGCAAATGGATCAAATTTGCCAACACTTTGCGCCTTCGTTTAGCCCTCAGGATCTCAAAAGTTGACCCAACAAGAGCTAAAGCCGAGGCAGAAGCCGCAGTTGCTGACGGTGTGATGTTGAGCAGCCCCGGTGATGACGCGTTACTTCAAAAAAGTTTGAAAGGCGCTGATAATAATGGGCTTTCAATCATGTCAGACTGGAATGAATTCAGGATGAGCGCTTCAATGGAATCTGTTTTAAATGGCTACCAGGATCCAAGGTTACCCATTTTATGGCTGCCAGATGGCGCTACTAAAGATAATCCCGCAGGTAATGGCAAATATGATGGTTTAAGAAATGGTCTTACCTCAACTCAGTTAACTGAGGCTATTAATAAGCCAACAGCAAACGCTAAGGTTGGAAAGCGCTGGTCTTCTCCAGACTTCGGGGGCGATCCGGGTTATTTAACAACGCCTCAGAATATTATGTGTGCAGCTGAAGCTTATTTCCTGCGTGCCGAAGGTGCAATGCTCGGATGGAATATGGGTGGTACAGCTAAAGATCTGTACGAATCTGGTATCAGAACTTCAATGAACCAGTGGGGAATTACCGATGAAGCAGCCATTACTGCTTACATCAATAGCAGCAATGTTCCTATTGCTCCAAATGACTATTTAAATTCAGCACCTGTTTCTGATGCCCCTGTAAAATTTGCAGCAGATGCAGCTACACAAAAAGAACAGATCGCTATTCAGAAATGGATTTGCTTATTCCCCGATGGTAACGAAGCATGGGCCGATTACAGAAGAAGCCGTGCATTCATTTTGTATGATGTTGCCAATTCAGAAAATCCTGACATTAGCAACACAAATACACAGTGGATAAGAAGGATACCATTCCTGCTCTCTGAAACACAGACCAATAAAACAGCAGTAGAAGCAGCAGGTGCTTTACTGGGCGGCCCCGATAAATTAACTACGCCGCTCTGGTGGGATAAGAATTAATTTCACCTGTTTGTAATAACATAAAAATTCCACCGGATAACTATTATTCCGGTGGAATTTTTTTATCATAGCCTTGGGATCGTTGAATAAAGATATCAGTGTATAAGTGTGCGACGCAAGGAACGATCAGTAAAGGTTTTTAGCCGGGCTCACAATACTGCATTTCCTTTTAAAAAGCAAACAACTTCTCATTTATGTTTTCTTAATTTTATGGACCGAGCAATAAAACAAAACTGATACTTTTGTTGCGTCGCACACTTGTACAGTTTTATTATTACTCAGCTTTAAACAGCCGGTACCACATTACGCATCAGTAAGATTGTTAAGCATTCAATTCAAAATTATGTTACGTCTTTTTTCTTCGGCGTTGTTGTTATTGCTTGTTATTTCATTTCAGGGTTGTGGAAATGATGATGACCACCTGTTTACAATGCTCGATAAAAGCAGCACCAATATTAATTTTCAAAACACCCTTTTTGAAGATGGCCCTTTAAATGTTGCCAACTACATTTACTTCTACAACGGCGGCGGTGTTGCAATAGGCGATATAAACAACGATGGCCTGCAGGATATTTTATTTACCGGGAATATGGTAAAAAACCGCCTGTACCTGAACAAAGGAAATTTTAAGTTTGAAGATATAACAGACAAAAGCGGTGTGGCTTCAAAACAGGGATGGTGTATGGGTGCAACCATGGCAGATGTTAACGGCGATGGTAAACTGGATGTTTATATATGCCGCAGTGCCGACATACGCCCTGAACTGCGCAGCAACCTGCTTTTTATAAATAACGGCGATCTTACATTTTCAGAAAAAGCGGCGCAATATGGCCTCGCAGATACCGGGTATTCTACGCAGGCTTCGTTCTTTGATTATGATAAAGACGGCGACCTGGATTGTTTTATTATTAACCACTCATTGCAAAAATATACAGCCGGTGTGCAGGACAACCCGGAGATCCGTAATGAACACAATCCCGCTTATGCCAATAAATTATACCGCAATGATAACGGCCATTTTTCTGATGTAACAGAACAGTCGGGTATTACTTCCAATGTACTCACTTTTGGTTTGGGGTTGGCTATATCAGATTTTAATAATGATGGCTGGCCGGATGTTTACGTATCGAACGATTTCAATGAACCAGACTATTTTTTTATAAACAACCGTAACGGAACTTTTACTGAATCGCTTTCAAAATGTATGGACCAGGTATCTCTTTATTCCATGGGTTCTGCCGCCGCAGATTTTAATAACGACGGCCTTGTTGACCTGCTTACTTTAGACATGATGCCTGAAGATAACAAGACCCAAAAGATGCACAGCGGCGCCGAAAATTTTGATAAATTTCAACACCTTTTTAACCAGGGTTTTTATTACGAGTACAGCAGGAATATGCTGCAGAAAAATAATGGCGATGGTACGTTCAGCGAGGTTGGCCAACTGGCAGGCGTTTCAAATACAGACTGGAGCTGGGCCGGCCTTTTTGGTGATTATGATAATGATGGCAACAAGGATCTTTTTATAACAAACGGTTATGTAAAAGATTATACTGAAATGGATTTTCTGAAATATTCAGTCGACAGGGTTGTAAGAACCATGCATCACGACTCAGTAGATGCGATTCCCGACTACATTAAAAAAATGCCAACGCTTCGTATTCCAAATTATATTTTTCAAAACAACGGTAACGAAACCTTTACAAAGAAAACAACAGATTGGGGATTGGATCAGCCCGGCGTTTCAGCGGGAGCAGCTTATGTTGATCTTGATAACGATGGCGATCTTGATCTTGTGGTAAACAATTCCAACGATTACGCAAGCATTTATAAAAACAATGGTGAGAAAAAGAGTAAAAACAATTTCCTGCGTATTGAATTAAAAGGTAATGCCGCAAACGAAAGGGGCATTGGCACAAAAGTTAAACTGTTTTGTAAAGGGCAACAGTATTACCAGGAACAGTCGCCGGTAAGGGGCTTTCAATCTTCAGTTGATCCGGTGCTTGATTTTGGTGTTGGTTCAAATAGTGTAATTGATTCTGTCCTCATCATTTGGCCCAACGACAATTTTCAAAAAATGGTAAACGTAAAACCCAATCAAACACTCACCATAAAACTTACAGATGCAGACGGTAAATGGGTTTACGATTCTACAGCAGTTATTAAGCAGCCGATTTTAACACAGGCAACATTACCCAATGTGCAGCATCACGAAAATGCTTTCAGCGATTTTACAGTTCAGGGTTTATTGCCCAATTATCTTTCACGGCAGGGCCCATGTATCGAAGCGGCTGATATAAACAACGATGGCCTTGAAGATTTTTTTATGGGTGGCGCCAAAGATCAGCCCTCGCAAATATTTATACAAAATGCAAATGGAACATTCACGCTTAAACCTGAACCAGCCTTTCTTAAAGATGCTGCAAGTGAGGATGTAGCCGCAGTTTTCTTTGATGCAGACAATGATGGCGATAAAGACCTCTATGTAGCGGCGGGTGGTTACGAATTTAATGATAATGATCCCGCACTGCAAGACAGGCTTTATTTAAACGATGGCAAAGGCAATTTTACCAAAACAGAAAAGGCATTACCGCAATTGCTTACCAGTAAAGGTTGTGTAAAAGCTGCAGACATTGACAGCGATGGGGATATGGATTTATTTATTGGCGGCAGGGTAGTGGCAGGCAAATACCCAACTGCGCCGCATAGTTATATTTTGCTGAATGATGGCAAAGGCACATTTACAGATGCAACTTTAAATGTATGCAGTGCATTACAGCAACCTGGAATGGTTACCGATGCATTGTTTACAGACTTGAATAACGACAAGCAACCAGACCTGATTATTGTAGGAGAATGGATGCCCGTAAAAGTGTTCATCAATCAAAAAGGAAAACTTACTGATGCATCTTCAACTTATATTCATTTTGCAAGTACCGGCTGGTGGAACAAAATAAATGCTGCAGACATGGATGGCGATGGCGACCTCGATCTTATTATTGGCAACTGTGGTTTAAACACCCAGTTTCATGTAAATGAAAAGGAGCCGATGACCATTTATTACAAAGATTTTGATGGCAATGGTTCCGTTGATCCTGTTCTTTGTTATTATATCAACGGTGTTTCTTATCCCGCAAATTCACGCGACGATATTACCGAACAGCTTCCCGGTTTAAAGAAGAAATTTCTTGAGTATAAAGATTATGCCAATGCTACCATTAACGACATGTTTACTCCCGATCAGTTAAAAGATGCGGGCATACTTAAGGCCGAAACCATGCAAACGGTTTATCTTGAAAACCAGGGTACTAAAGGGTTTGCACTGCACAGGCTTCCGCTTGAAGCACAGTATGCACCCGTGTATGGTATTGCCACAGCAGATGTAAACAAAGATGGTAAAAAAGATATGTTACTTACCGGCGGCAATACGTGGACGAGAATAAAATATGGACGTTACAGCGCCAATCATGGTGTGTTGTTGCTGGGCAATGGCAAGGGCGGTTTTACTTATGCAACACAACCCGAAAGTGGTTTAAACATACACGGCAATGTAAGAAGCCTTGCACCAATAACTATAAATAAATCGAATGCTTTTATTGCAGGCATTAACGATACAGATGCAGTTTTGATAAAGACCAAATAGTAACTTTTTAATTTTCTTGTTACAAGCTTTTCAATCTTGTAAAGCGTTTATTATTGGCCCAACTACTTTGCTACTATGTAGCCCGGTTGCGTCGCACACTTTTGCGTTTTGTTCGCTGTTGGGCATTGTGCAAATGGTCTTACTATATGCTACCCCCGCAATAAAAAACTTTCTGAATTTAGTTTTACTGATTTTATATAAGCCCAAAGCTGCCATTTGTACAAAAGATAAAGTGATTGCGACGCAACGAAGATGCTATGAAAACTGATGCTGGTATTCAAATAAATCATTTTCTGGCAACTTATGATTACGCAATAAAAACATCCAAATGCTCAGCATTATTTTTTTGCTTAACATAAACCGTTGTTAAAGCAACTGCCATAACATTTATTTTAGTTTACATGCTATTTATTGCACAGCTAAACTAAAATTTATGGTACAAAAATTTACGCTTATTGCAACACTGTTTGCATGCATTTCATTAACCTCAAAATCGCAAATTGAAAAGGGCAATGTTTTAGTTGGCGGTAATCTTGCATTTAACAGTACTACCCGGGATCCGGCTGGTTTATCTGGCCCAACATCCGGCCTTTCTATTTCGCCTTCAGTAGCATGGGCCTGTAAAAATAACAGGCTTGCCGGGGTATTGCTTACATACAGGCATACAGGTAACGAAAATAAAGAGCTTAACACAAACAGCTACGGGGCAGGTGTATTTCTACGGCAGTACAAGCCTTTGGGCAAAAGCGGTTTTTATGTTTTTGCACAGGAATCTTTGAATTATAATAACAATGAATACAGGCAGTTCGTGAGTGGTTATAGCGGTAGTTATATTTTAAAATCAAAAGCTGATGATATCAGCACCGGTATAAACCCCGGTTTTGCATTTGACCTTACCAATAAAGTTCAATTAGAATTATTACTCAATAACCTTGTTTCACTGGGGTACTCGCAAACAAAAAGCAGCAGCATATTTAACACCAGTGGAATTCCCCCGTTCAGTTACAAAGAGCATAGCTTTTATATAAACTCGGACTTTAACCTTGACCAATTGAGTAATATTAATGTTGGCGTAAAATTTATACTGGGAAAAAAGTGATCTAATTATTAAAGGCAGCATTTCAAATTGTTACAGGCGGGTTAGCGCCAACCGCCTGCAACAAAATTTTATTTATCTGAATCAACTTATTGTTTGTTTATTTTAGCATAACGCAATATGCAGAATAAGAAACTTACGGTTGTACAAATTATCGATCAGTTGAATGTTGGCGGCGCCGAACGTGTACTGGTAACACTCTCAAATCTCTTGTACCAAAACGGCCACTCAGTTACTGTTGTTGCTACTGTAACCAAAGGGCCGCTGGCGGCACAATTGAATAAAGAAATTCCTTTTATCGATCTTCAGAGAAAATGGAAATGGAACCCATTTACGATGTTCAGTTTAATAAAAGCAATAAAAGGATTTGATATTATCCACGTGCATTCTTCTTATAACCTTCGGTATGTTTACCTTGCTTCAAAACTTTTTGCATTACGAAAACCAATTTTCTTTCACGAACATTTTGGCGATATTGAAACCAATAAAAATGTGTCCTGGCACCAGCGGCTGATTTATCCAAAAACCATATTGGTCGCTGTTTCCCGCAGTATAGAACAATGGGCATTACAAAGTTTGAAGATGGATAGCAAAAGAGTTTTTCTTTTACCAAATACAGTAAATGTTATTAAGCCAGGTGATGCCCAAAACCAGGATGCAGCTAATGCAATAAATCTTGTACTCGTTGCCAATATTCGGCCAACAAAAAATATAGAATTTGCTATTGACCTGCTAAAAGAATTGAATGCGAAAAATCTTTTTCACCTAACCATTATTGGTAAGCCGACAGAATTGGTTTATCTCGAAAATCTGCAACAAAAAATAAAGCAGCTTCAAATAACAGAACAGGTAAATTTTATTTTTAATGCAGATGAAATACAACCAATGCTACATCAGTTCGATCTTGGTATTCACACGGCAAAATCAGAATCAGGGCCTTTGGTTTTAATTGAATACATGGCACAGGGATTACCTTTTATTACGTTTAACACTGGTGAAGTTGTGCAACAGATAAAAACTGAATTACCGGAATTGATCGCTGATGATTTTAATATTCAGTCATGGATTGAAAAGATCGGATTTTTGCTCAATGCTAAAAACTCATTATCAATCGTAGATAAAATGCAAGGGGTTTTTAAAGCTAATTTTTCTGAAGAGGAATACTATAAACGTTGCATTCATATTTACAATGAAGGCTTGAAGTTGTAAATATAAAACCTGCCAGGTTTTTAAGGCCAGGCAGGTTTTATGGCTGTTGAAAGCTTCATACAGATTCAAAACTACAAGTGTGCGACGCAACTAAAGCTCAATAGATATTCAATTGCCCGGTTCAAAAAAATGTATTTATTCTTCTAAAATATTGGTACTTTTTTTCATGGCAGTTCTGTATAAAATAATCGCAAGCGTTACAAATAATCCTACCCCAAGCAACTGGTAAATGCCGGGCGATAAGAAACTTTCTAAACCACTTTCCATATTCACGGTTTCAAGGCTTTTTGCAATGTTTTCGCTACCTGCGGTAAGCAACGCAACAGCAACACCGGCCAATGCACCACCGGCTACCAAACCCGTTGCAAAGAGATTGCCTTTGCCAAGATCATCCTCTTCTACAGCTTCGCCTTTTTTCTTTTTTCTTCTGTCAACCAATGCACGTACAGCACCGCCTGCGAAGATGGGCAGCGTAGTGCTCAATGGAAGATAAGCACCTACTGCAAAGCTTAAAGAATTTACACCACACAATTCCATTACCACTGCTAGCGCAACACCTACAAATACAAATTGCCAGTCGAGGTTGAATGATAAAATCCCTTTGATTAATGTTGCCATTAATGTTGCCTGCGGCCCGGGAAATTTATCTGTACCAATGGCGTGAGTGTAGCCTTGTTTCAGCATTTCAGCCGTTGGCGTGTCCAGTATTTTTACAGTTAAACCAATAACGATCGAAGAAACAATGGCACCAATAAATAAAGCCAACTGTTGATTGCGTGGCGTAGCACCAACAATGTAACCTGTTTTTAAATCCTGTGAAGTAGCACCTGCATTGGCAGCGGCAATGCAGATCATTCCGCCCACAACCAAAACCATGGGCTCATAAGTTTTACCGCTCCAGCCAATGCCAATAAATACCAGGCAGGTGGCCATAACGGTGGCGATGGTCATGCCGCTGATCGGGTTATTGCTCGAACCAATAATGCCTACAATTCTTGAAGAAACGGTTACGAAGAATGCGCCAAAAATTACTACTAATAAACCAAGAAATAATTTACTGATTACACCATCGCCGGGTATCATTGGAATGAAAGCCATTAATAAGATCAGGCCGATACTACCGAATAAAACCACTTTTAAATTCATGTCTTTATCAGTACGCAACACAGCCTTGCCCGCAGCTTTATCTTTTAAAGAACCAATACTTTCTTTAAATGAAGAAATGATTGTGGGGATGGTTTTTAGCAATGTAATAAAACCACCGGCTGCAACAGCACCAGCACCAACCTGACGAATGTAGGCGCGGTAAACTGCGGTTGCTGTATCTGCAAAGGTGTGACTCGTAGGGTCCCATCCACCAGGTCCGCCTGCAGTTAAAACATCTTTTAAGTAACCGAGCTTTACAAGCTGCGTGGCGATCATTGTTTGATCGTGAATCAGCGTTGCCACCAACGGATTGAACACCATCCAGCTTAATACACCACCAGCCACCAATGTGCCTGCAATACGCGGACCGATGATATAACCTACGCCCAAATATTCAGGCGTTATTTCGCCGCTGATTTTTGCGGCAGGAAAATATTTATTAGTGAGTGCAGTTGTGTAGGCGGGTACTTCAGCAATTACGTGGAAAATCCTTTGCAAAAAAGCGTAGCCCATAGAAATAGCCACGCCAAGAAAAGCAACCTTTGCAACCTCTCCGCCTTTTTCGCCAGCTTTTAAAACCGAAGCGCAGGCTGTGCCTTCGGGGTAAGGAAGTGTATCATGTTCTTTTACAATTAAGGAACGACGTAAGGGAATCATCATTAGTGTTCCCAGTAAGCCGCCAAAGATGGCAAGCACCAGAATGGTGATATAATTAAAATATTCAGCACCTACACTTTTGCCATCTTCGCCCATGGATAAAAATAAAAAGCCCGGCAGTGTAAACGCAACACCGCTGGCAATACTTTCACTGGCAGAGCCCGTTGTTTGAATGATATTGTTTTCTAAGATCGTTGTACGCAGAAACCTTTTGCCAAGTGTGATGGCAATTACTGCAATAGGTATGGAAGCGCTTACGGTAAGCCCTGCTTTTAAGGCAAGATATACAGAGGCAGCACCAAACAAACAACCCATTAAACAGCCAACCAGAACAGCTTTAAGGGTAAACTCCTTCATATTTATTTCGGGGGAAACAAATGGCTGAAATACTTTTTTATCGCTCATGCATATTGGTTTAGATTTTAAATGTAACGCATTTGTTTTTTACTCCTTATTTTTAATGCATTCATTTTTATATGCAGCAATTGTTTTATGGTTTTATAAAAATATGGGTGCGGTTGTCTTTAAAGATTTTCTGCAAAAAGGTTGTTATTCGTAACCCGGAAAATCTTGCTGCAGAAGGCCCGCTGATCATTGCTGCCAATCATCCCAATTCCTTTTTTGATGCAATACTCATTGGTGCCCACATGCAGCAACCTGTTCATTTTATTACCCGTGGCGATGTATTCCGCAAACGCTGGGCACCCAGTATTTTAGAGCAATTGAACATGATGCCTATTTACCGCATCAGGGATGGTAAAGAAAAGCTGAGCCTTAACCAGCAAACATTCAGCCGTTCAGTAGAAGTACTAAAAGCAAATGGTATCGTACTCATTTTTGTAGAGGGCATGTGCGAGTATCAAACAACTTTGCTGCCTTTAAAGAAAGGAGCGCCGCGTATATTGCTCAGTTGCTGGCAACAAGGCATCAACGCGAAAGTTTTACCGGTATGGCTGCGGTACAATTCGTTCTTTTCATTCAGCAAAAACACAGAGATCAATTTGGGAAACATCTTTGGTAAAGAAATCGTCAGCTCAAATGTTTCAGATGGTGAAGCCATTACCAAAATCAATAAAACAACATCGCAGGAGTTATTGCGGTTGTATGATATACGACATAAGTTTTTACATCTTGTATTACTGTTTCGTTGGTTGCTTGCTATACCAGCCTTTGCAGGGTTTTTATTCAATTATCCGTTTTATATTCTTGTAAGATCTGTTGTGTACCCACTCACCAAAAAAGATATGCATTACGATAGTGTAATGTTTGGCGTACTAACTTTATTGTACCCTTTTTATGTTTTGCTGTTAACATTTATTACCTGGCATTTTACACACAATGTCTATAGTTTTTTAATAATTGTTTTACTGCCTTTGCTTGCCCGTTGTTATGTGATTTTTAAGAAATAATTTTTTGAACCAAACAGTAGGAATACTATGAGGCTTTTCTTGCGTCGCACACTTCCTCTGAAGTAACAATGATCGGCAAAGCGAAGATGGCAACATCGGTCTGACGGCTCAAAGAAGTCTGACCGTTATCCTTCATGTGCCTGTGTGTACCGATGGTTCATGAGCAATTGTATGTTCAATTCACGTATTAGCTAATTGGCGGATTGTCGAATTTAGTAATTCGAAAATTCGTTAATCCGAAAATTCGTTGAATTAATTTCCGAACGTACAAGTGAGTGACACAAGGAACGGTGAAGAAAGATTCTGTTGTTGGCTCAATAAAAATTGCAGCTTTGAAAGTTTACTCTTTGCAAACTTCTACCACAAACTTAAGTGCAGGGCGTATAAAATAGCGGTCGTATTTTTTTGCATAGCGCGTAACATCGCCATTATTAATCATGTAAAAGCCGCTTTCATTTTCATCTGATACATACTGCATAGAAAGCGACCAGCGGTTCTGCATATCGCTGAGCCATTGTATTTTTTGGGTGGTAGATTTTAGTGAATCGAACTGTAATTTATACTCTGGTGTATAAATGAATTCCAGCCCGAACACCAGCCAGTCTTTTGCGCAGGGAATAGCTTTGGCGGGTATGTCAAAATCGTTCCAGCCCTGCTGGTAAGGATACACCAGCATATTGGTATCGGTTAATTCTTTACCGGGCATTTTTGCATCAACATCCCACTGGTACCAGCGTAACCTTACCGGTACCTGCGTATTGGGCGACTTTTCATCGAAAAGGATGCTTATTTTATTGATGTACCCCACACGCCCCGATATATTATCGTAACGTGAGATAATTACAAATTTAGTTTCAGGTCCGGGGCCGATATATTGTTTAATACGCCTTCTTTTTTTATTCAATTCATAGGTTGTGGTCTTCCTGCAGTTGCTAACAATAACCGGTTGCAGGCTTTGCATTTGAGGGAGCATTTTTATTAGTAACCCATCTTTTAAATCAACGGCAGCAATGGAAATTTTCTGGAAACCCAGGAACTGTACCGTAATAGAATCTTGTTTTTCCAGTGAGTCAGTATTGATGGAAAAGTAACCACTTACATCGGTATAAATAACACGTTGCTGGCTATGGTATAAAACAATTGCATAACCAAGCGGCCTGTTGTTCGATGCATCAATTACTCTTGCTGTAATTGTTTGTGCATGAAGAATATGAAAACAGAAAAACAGTATTAAAGTCAATAACTTTTTCATGTACCGAAGTTATAACCGCTTACTTAGAAGATTGTATTTTTTTTACAGCAGGTATATTTATTATATATAAAACTGATTTGCTAAAAACTAATATGCAACTGCGAGCAATACCTGCCAGGCTTCGTTAACACTGCCTGCATCCAACAATTTTTTTGCATATAAATGCAGTTCATTTTCCATTTCATTGGGATCGGTTGCGTAATACTGGATAATATTCTTTAAAGTATCATCTTCAAAGGCTACATCAACTACGGGCATTTCCTCAACGTTGGCCAGCATGCCAAGGTTGTTGCCGGAAAGTATGTTGCTGTTGCGAATGCTTTGCGGTAAAGCATCTACACCAATGCCCAGTTTAAGATTTGGTTTGGGTACTTTAAATAGATTGTTCCCGTTTACTACAGAATACCAGTCGCCGCCCATTCTTGCTACCTGGTGAAATTTTTGCTGGTCGATCATTTTGCCATCTTCCGTAAGAATGCTTTCATCAACATGCATACAGATCACTTCTGCAATTACCAGTTGCCCTGCACCACCGGTTTCTCCCAGGCTTTTTATTTCAAGCACTCTACATTCCAGTTTTACTTTTGCTTCTTTTACCATGGGCGGTTTTACATGCAATGCATCCTGTTTTGTAAAACCTGCTTTTATAAATTCATCAACTTCTTTGGGAAATTCGCAGCTTGATAAACTCATTTGCTGCACCATATCGTAATTGCAGATATGAATCACTACTTCGGGCACTTCCATTACATTTTGTAAGGTGTGTTTGGTACTGTTATCCCGCACCCTTCTTGCAGGAGAAAAAATTACCACAGGTGGATTTGCCGAGAACATATTGAAAAAACTAAACGGGCTTAAGTTTACATTACCTGCGGCATTAATGGTGCTTACAAATGCAACAGGCCGGGGCGCTATTGCATGTTGCAGCCAGTTTTGTTTTTCGCCGGGGCGAAGGTCTTTTAATTCTAATGTGATCATTTTTTATTAACGAATTTGCGACTTATCGGATTTTGCGAATTAAGTGACTTGTGTGTTTTTATTAATTGTCGATTTCAGGTATTGTATAAAACCACCAATCTTTTTTGAAAGCTCTAAAACTTTATTGCTGAAATAAACATAAGAAGACTCTTCAATCATTTTTGCTTTGTATAAAATAGTGAATTGATTAAAAACCTCACCGGAAGAACCTTTTGAATATGTAAGAAATCGTATAAAAATTTTATTATTCCCGTACTCGAATCCTTCAGCGATATTATTTGATATTGATGAAGCTGCAGCTCTTATTTGATCTTTCATTCGATAATCTGTTTTCAATTTTCCTTCTTCACAAAAAATATATACTTCAGCGGCAAAGTCAACAGCCTCTTTCCATAAAGGCAATTCTGTAAATGAAATATATTTAGCCATAAGCTTATAATTTCTAATTCGCCAATCCGTAATCCGCTAATCCGGTAATTTCTTCAACGCCAGTATCGAAAAATCACTTTCTTCGGCAACAATCGTATTACTCAGTTTACCCAAACCATCAATTTCCATTTCAACAATATCGCCTTCTTTTAACCACTGCTCCTCATAATTGGGGTCGTTCAATTTTCCGGTACCGTTTAATTCGAGAAAGCAACCCGTGCCAACAGTGCCGCTGCCAATTACATCGCCGGCATAAAGTGTAACGCCGTAAGAGCAACGCTCAATAATCTCGGCAAAAGTCCAGTCCATATCGCCAACATTGCCTTCACTTACCTGCACGCCGTTTACAGAGCATTTCATTTTCAGGTTCCAGCTTTTGCCGGTATGGTTTTCTTTTGCCGGTATTTCAAACTGCTCCAGTTCATCCAAGGTAACAAGGCATGGGCCAAGCACAGTTGCAAAATCTTTACCTTTTGCAGGACCCAGGTTCAACAGCATTTCTTCCATTTGTAATTTTCTGGCACTCATATCGTTCATGATCATCAGTCCGCCAATGTAGGCATCTGCTTCTGCTGCCGGAATGTTTCTGCCCTGCTTACAAATTACAATAGCAGCTTCCAGTTCAAAATCTAGTTTTTCAAAATGATCGGGCATGCAGGCAATATCGCCGGCGCCCTGTACACTGTGGTGATTGGTGAAATAAAAAATCGGGTATTGGTCAAACTCGGGGATCATCGGTGCATTTCTGTTGCGTCTTGCCGCAGCTACATGTTGCCGAAATGCATAAGCATCCCTGCAGCTTGTAGGGAACGGAACCGGCGATAACAGTTGCACATATTCAAGCGCAACACCTTTGTCTTTGCCAATACGGCCATCAACAATGGCATTGTTTACAGCAGTGGCAATGTTAATATTTTCTTCCCAGTAATTCAGGAACATGTTCATAGAAGAAGGTAATTCAGGGTGCAGCAGGTCTGCGTCGAACAAAAGATCATCAACAAGAAATGCAAGCTGGTCGTGTCCGTCTTTCAGGTAAGAAACTAATCTCATAAAATTAAATTGATTGATAATAAAAAGGCGCGTAAAAGTAGGGCGAATTTATTTATGATACCAGCTTTCAGTTACAATGGCATCGCCGGTTGTGTCACTCACTTGTACGTTCGGAACAACGGTCGACAGTCGGCGGTCAACAGTAGACTGAAGGTTCTTCAGTAAAAGTGTGCGACGCAACGATGCTAAATGCTTATTCTATGGCCCGGCTCAAAAAAAATTCGCTACTCACTTATCCGGCCAATAATTTAAAATTCGTTGTTAAGGCTGCAAAAAATACCCGCCTTCAGTAATATGTTACTGCTGCTTACATTAAATTTGAAGATAATAAAAACGATATATGCCAAACACTACTTCTATAATGGGCCTGCACCTGCACTACAGGCTTTGGATTGCCGAAATGAATTTAGACATTAACGTGCTGCGGATTTTTGACGATTACCTGAACGAACTGGCAGCAAAAAGAAATGAGCCTGAAGTTATATCTGGTATTGAAAACTTTAGAAAAAGGTTTACTTTTTTAAGAACCGAGATCGATGAACTGAAACATGAAATGCACATGATTAAAATGAATCTTGCTGCTGCATCCAGGGATGGATCGGCTGATAAAGATGCTGACAGACATTCAAAACTGGAGCAACAATACACTTCGTTCAGGCAAACTTTTAATATATTGAAAAAAGAGTTTGGCGAATTTGAAGCAACCTGGCTGGTGTAGCATTTTTTAAGATTATTTCCTGCATCAATTAACGGGTGCAGTATGCCCGTTATCTTCGCTGTAAGTTTATTAAATACCATGTCTCTTTTTATTGCATCATTAAATTCGGGCAGCAACGGCAACTGTTACTACATTGGTAACAATAATGAAGCCGTGCTGGTTGATGCCGGGCTCTCTTGCCGCGAAATAGAAAAGCGCATGAAGCGCCTGGGGCTGATAATGAATAAGGTAAAAGCCATTTTTGTTTCGCACGAACATAGCGACCATATTTTTGGTATTCCCGTACTTTCTAAAAAACACCAGATCCCGGTTTACATTACACCCCGCACTTTGCAAAGCAGCAGGCTAAGCATTGAAAAGCATTTGATCGTTCCTTTTGCTGCAAGTGTTCCTGTAAATATTGGTGCGCTTACGGTTAAGGCCTTTATTAAGTTTCATGATGCAGATGACCCACACAGTTTTAGCGTAACCTGCAATGGCGTAATGGTGGGCATTTTTACAGATATCGGCAGAATATGCGAGCCGCTTATTAACCATTTCAGAGAATGCAATGCTGCGTTTCTGGAGGCGAATTATGATGAGCAAATGCTTGCTGCGGGCGGCTATCCGCGCCATCTTAAAAACCGCATCAGTGGCGGCAACGGGCATTTATCGAACAGTTTGGCTTTGCAGTTATTTAATGCATACAGGCCACCGTTTATGACGCACCTGTTGTTGTCGCACCTGTCTAAAAACAACAATGAACCACAACTGGTACACAATCTTTTTAAGCAATACTCCGGCAATGTTGAAATTGTGGTAGCCAGCCGTTACCAGGAAAGCCCCGTGTACGAAATAAAAAATCCAGTTGAAGTAGTTTCGGTTCCACCTTCGCGGCCACAAAAAGCATTACAGCTTTCAATATTTTAGAAATACACTTTTTGAGCCAGGCAGTGGAATATGCATGAAGCTTCCGTTGCGTCGCACTCGTGTGCTGTGGGAGAGTATTTCAGCTTTAGGTTGCACTTTTGCAAATGCCCGTCAATGCAGGCTTAACGAAGGCTTAATTGGATACTTTTGGAAAGTAATTGTTATACGCAATAATTCGACCATGTACGAACTTCTTAGAAAATTTAAAGTAATAGTATCTTGTATTTGTTTTTGCAATACACTTAATTCTCAACCAGTTCAACCCGACGATGATATACTTTATTGGACTAAAACCAGTCGTCTGATTTTTTCTGACTTTCAAGGCAAGCCTGGTCAGGAAGATACTACTTTGTATGAAGCATCTCCAAAAATATTGACACATAAACTTGGATCAATCATAAAAAGCATTGACGTGCATCTTGTAACAGAAAGCGGAAAAACTATATTTACAATATATGCGGGAATGAAAAAAAAATTGTCTTGGATTAAAGATTATGGTGACACAATATCATTAAAGCATGAACAGGGACACTTTGATATTTGCGAAATATATGCTCGCATTTTTCGACGAGATATAAAAAATGCAAGGTCACTTTCGGAAGCGAAAGCAATATTTGACAAAGTTTCAACTGACGAAGAATTAGAACAGGACAATTATGACAAGGATAATACTTTTCAATTAGGCGGAATAACAAAGGATTGGAGGGAAAAAATTATTAATCGTTTAAAAGAACTTCAACCTTATAGTAATTCAGTTGTGACGCTAGCGATTGACAAATAATACTATCGCCAACAAATAAGTTCTTATCAATTATGCAAAGTCAACGATGAAGCCCGTTGTACAAACCGGGCGGTGATGGATACAGTTCAATTGCTGCTAATGTTGTTCCGCCTTACCAATTTTACTTCACTTCAATCTACGCTTTGGTAAAAGCCCAATCATATTCAGAACGTACAAGTGAGTGACACAAGCGGCGATACCATGAAAAACATTAGCCCGGTCAATACATTTCTCAAGATCCGCTTGTAGCAATACTTTTGTGGGGTGCCGTTATGCTACTTTGGAACTGAATGTTTTGATAGATTGAATTGATGAGCCTTTGCTGGAAAGCTCTTCTTCAATATCAAAATCGTCTTGCATGCCAAGCCAAAATTTTGCAGAGTTACCAAAATACTTACTAAATCTGAGAGCAGTATCGGCTGTAATTCGCCGATTACCTTTTATAATTTCAGAAATACGTGTTTGGGGTATTTCAACATCTTTTGCAAGTCGATATGCAGAAATATTTAAGGGTAGAAGAAACTCTTCAAGAAGTACTTCACCTGGATGTATATTTTTAAGCTTTACCATTTTAGTTTGTTTAATGATAGTCAATTATTTCAACTTCAAAAGCATTTCCTGAATTCCATTTAAAAATTATTCTCCACTGATCATTTATTCTAATACTATAAAAATCTTTCATTTTTCCAGATAATTTTTCAAGTCTATTGGAAGGGGGAATTCTTAAGTCCGCAAGATCAACGGAGTTATTAAGCATTCTTAATTTTCTTCTTCCAATGTTTTGAATTTCGATCGGCAGTTTTTTAACTCTAATCCCATTCCAAATCTTTTCTGTATCCGAATTGCCGAATGAAATTATCATGCTGTTTCTGTTACTAACGTCAAAAGTAAGTATTTTAAATGAAAACGAAAAGGGGCTTGAGTTAAAAAGGTATTATGGTGCCTAACGCGTAAATTGCCGTAACTCATAGTTACAACTAATTGAATATGGAGACAAAAAAATTTGCATGCTCGTTTTAAGCAGATGAACATGCTTTATGCCAATGGCTGTTAAAAGCCCAATCATATTCCGAACGTACAAGTGAGTGACACAACAGGCGATGCCATGAAAAATCAAAAGCCTGGTACATAGATTTCTAACTGAATAAATACTCGATATCTTCTTTGGTAAGGCTCTTTACAAAACCGCTGTCGTCGGTAATAAGATCGGCGGCGAGAAGGCGTTTCTTTTCCTGTAGTTTTAAAATTTTATCTTCAACGGTGTCCTTGCAGATCATACGGTACGCAAATACATTTTTGGTTTGTCCAATGCGGTGTGTACGGTCGATTGCCTGTTGCTCTACGGCGGGGTTCCACCACGGATCTACAATGTACACATAGTCGGCAGCAGTAAGGTTAAGGCCAACGCCACCAGCCTTTAATGAGATCAGGAACACGCGGCAATTTTCTTCGTTCTGAAAACGCTGTATGGCTTTCTCCCTGTCTGGTGCAGAAGTGCTGCCATCGAAGTATTCGTAATCAACACCCAGCTCTTCAAGCCTGGCCCTGATGAGCGCCAGCATACCCAGAAACTGGGAGAACACAAGTGCTTTATGGTCGCTGATATTTTCTGTTATTTCGCGGCCGATCTCTTCCAGTTTTACTGAAACGTTGGGGAACTTTTCTTCGCTTTTCATAATGGCCGGACTATCGCAGATCTGCCTTAGTTTCATCAAACCCTGAAGTATTGTAAGCTGCGATTTTTGTACGCCCTGTTCTTCAACTACGCCCAATATCTTGTCGCGGTAATCGTTGCGGTAAGCATCATAAATTTCGCGCTGCTCTTTGCCCATTTCGCAAAACAAAACCATTTCTACTTTCTCGGGAAGATCTTTTGCAACCTGTTCTTTGGTTCGGCGGAGAATGAACGGATACAGCAGTTTGCGCAAATGCTCTTTCTGTTCTTTCTCGCCAAATTTATCGATGGGAATAGAAAACTCCTGCTTAAAGAATTCCATGCTGCCCAGCATACCGGGATTCAAAAAATTCATTTGGGCATAAATATCAAAAGTGTTGTTTTGAAGCGGCGTACCACTTAAACACAATTTACTTTTTGCTTTAAGCAGCGATGCTGCTTTGGTTACTTTGCTTGCCGGATTTTTAATGGCCTGACTTTCATCGAGAATTACATAATCCAAAGGGATATCTACAAACTGTTTTATATCGCTGCGCAGTGTGCCATAGGTGGTAATGATGACATCGATTTTTTTATCGATCAATGTGTCGTGGTTCCGGGCGCCGCCATGATGAATGTAATAAGTAAGTGTTGGTGTAAACTTCCTTATTTCATTTTCCCAGTTATACATCAGTGTTGTTGGGCAAACAACCAATGCTTTAAGCTTGCCGTTCTTTTCCCTAAGGTGGTGCAGGAACGATAATGCCTGTATGGTTTTACCCAAACCCATATCATCGGCAAGTATGCCGCCCCAATGCACTTCATTTAAATAATTGAGCCAGTGAAATCCGGAAGTTTGATAAGGCCGCAATACAGGTTGCAAATGCATTGGTGCATCTACAGCTTCTATAGAATGATTGTAACGTAGCTTATCATATTTTTCTTCCAACTGTACAAACAGTTCTTCTTCATCGCGCTGATCGTACAACTCTTCAATTACACTAAAATGGTACTTGCTGAGTTTAATGTCACCGGTTTTTCCTTCGCCAACTCTGAAAAGCAATGAATATTTTTTGATCCATTCTTCGGGCAAAATGCCCAATGTGCCATCCTGTAACGGCACATATTGCTGCTTGTTGAGCAAAGCCTTTTTTACATCAGCTACAGTTACCTTCTGGTCGCCGAAATGAATATCAATTTTTGCATCGAACCAGTCTGTATTGCTGCTGATTTGTATTCTAGTTGTTGGCCTTGCGGTGTTAAAGCGAAAGTTTTTCAACGCTTCAAAACCATATACCGGTACATCCATTTCTTTCACTGCATCACTGAACAGGAAGAACCAGTTATTCTTCAACACATCACTGCCTTTTAAGGCCAGTGTATTGCCTTCTTCGGGCCGTATAAATTGCGAATGCAGGTTGGCGATCTTGCCAACAAATTCTTTTTCTGCTTCAATGTTCCGGTGAATTACCAATAGTTTATCGGCAACCGGCAAGATCACCTTGTCTTTATCTCCGGGCTTTATATCATAACCATTGTAAGTAAAAACAGGTTGAAACAAAAGGTAGTCTCCGCGTTCTCTCAGGAATATTTTTATTTCAGGTTTGGTATCTTTTATTTCCTCGCGTTTTACATTGGTAAACTGTACGTTGTATTCTTTGGAGAGCGGTAATATAAAATCATTCAGTTGCCTTGCCCAGTCTTCTTTAGAGATGGTTAGTTTTCCTGAAGGCATAAACTTTTCAACCAGCAGTATATCTTCAGGCTTTTGCCATTGATAAAAACAGTCGTTAAACTTATAAGTAAATGAAGTTTGTATTTCGTTGCCTGCAACGCTGTAATTACCCTCGGGTAATTTAACCGAGCAGGTTACTTCGTAAGCGTCATCTGTAAACTTTACGGTAAAATCCGGCGATAAGAATATGGCTGCGCATTTAGCCTGAACCAGGTTGGCTGTTTGAAATGTTTTATGCGGCGGAAGAAAAAAAACAAAATTGCTTTCAACAATATCCGCGAACATTTTTTTGTATTTCGGTTGCAGGTATTCAGCAATCAGGTGCCGGGTTTCTTCAGGCAGCTCATCATCGTGCTGCTGAATGATATTTTCCCAAATACCGCTGAAAGGTGAATTGCGGTTAAGGTAACGGTTAACTTCGCCGGGCAACAGTTTGCGCAATTGTTGCACCAGCATTTTATCGTTCTCATCAAATGGTTCTGTGTTGATGAATTTTGTAAGATCAAGCCGTTCTGTTCTCCCTGTAAAAGCGGTTATTTCATCATTTATTTCACCTTGTACGGCGTCGGTTTGTATGTAAGGGTATTGATGCGCATTGTAGCTGAACACAACGCCCAGCTTTAATGCAGGTTTTACAATAACCTCCTCGTCTTCCTGTGTTATAACAACGGTTTCTTCAAACTGCGGCCTGTACGTTACTGGCTGTGGGGGTGCAACGGTTACCCTTTTAATGGTGGTATCCAGCACACGTAAAAAGGGTTTACCGTCTTTGTAAGTAAATTCAAACTTGCCTTTTATGTCGTCATCAAGGGAGTAGCCATATAAAGCAAGCAGTTTATTTTTTTCTTTATCAAGATTGCGGATCGTATCGAAATAATTGGGGCCGTATTTATTCATTAACTGCAGCAGCACAATAGTCTTGTGCACGCAAAGCGGATGTGTAGTATCTGTAGCACAGCCGCAGCTTGTATCAAAATTTCTCTCTTCATTTTTCTGCAAAACAACCCTGAACATATTGCCCTCGTAATCAACATCAGCAACAACCCTTTCATCTTTGGCTTCAAGAATCGTTGCTTTATTACCGCTACGTAAAAAACCTTCCGCCTCAGTGTACGATTGCGCTGCTGTGAGTAATTTTATCAGCTTCAGCTCCAGTAACTTCATTTTTACCACAGTATGCCGCTGATCGTACTTCAATTGCTTTTCGCCCAGCAGGTTCTTATCAAGCATTTCCTGCAACTGAAAAAGTGCAGCCGCTTCGTGCCTGCATATTTCCCCCAGGTTGTACGGGCAACCGCAGCGTACCGAAATGGTTTTAGGGTCGCGGAATTTAGTGATATGAACTTTGTAATAAGTAGCGTAGGCATCGTCGCGTATGCGGAAGATTGCAGTATTCAGCAGATCGTCATGTTCAATCAGTTCCACATAGCCCGAAGCATAGATTTTCTTTCCGCGGCGTATTACTTCATCGGTGCCGTTGTTATAAATGTGTTTTACTAAATAAGGTAAAGCCAAGCCGTTTCAGATTTATTTGTTTGTGCAGCCTTCCTGAACATTCGGTTGTTTGCCGGTTGAAACAAGGCCAATTTGCAAAAGTAAAGGAATTATGTGCAGCCTGCGAAACGAAATAAGAAGTTTGTAAATGAAATGTTTGTTAAGGTAAGGGTGTACCGGGCAGTGGGAATACTATGAAGCTTTGGTTGTGTCACTCACTTGTACGTTCGGAATATTATTGAGCAGAGGAGAACCACAAAGACACCAAGGCGCGAAGCCTCACTAAGTATTGGTGCTACTTCGTGTCTTTGTGACTTTGTGGTTCAAAAAACTTCTTTTGCCTGCGTGTACTATTGCTTATGAATGATTGTACTTTAGAATATTCTATGAAGCTTTAACAATGCGGTATTTTAAAAGCAAAAATGTATGCAGCTATTGTTTTTTTAAAAATTCATTTACAAGAACATCATTTCCGGAACCATTTTTATAAAGGGTTAAAAAATGAAATGTTGATGTAGCTTCATCGTAAGCAGCACTTATGCTTTGCCAGGAATTGGCTGTAATAGATGTAAGAATTGTCTCGTTAGCATCTAGAGCTTTTACAGATTGTTTATCACTGTTAAGGTCAATAATATAGTTCCACCCGGAGGAACCAAGAAGTGCGTAACCGCAAACTAACTCAGTATCGTTGTTTCCTAAAAAGTCTTTCGCCAGGTTTATAGGGGTTATACGAATAATAATACTGTCTTTTATTTGCCCCGAATAAGTGGTTATTGTTCCTGTTGCATTGTAAGTTCCCGGTAAGGCAATACCAGCATCTACTGATACCGAACTTGCTTTTTGGCATCCGCAAAATAAAAGGCCGGAAAAAAATATGGTGAGAAAAAATTTCATAAGCGCCATTTTGATTTTTAAAGTTACGCTTTTAATGCGACATGAAATAGATTCAGGCTTCGCGTAAATGTCGCCATGAAAGGGGAACTGTGAACCGAGCGTGGCAAGAAAAGCTCAATCAGGGTTTCTTAGCCGGGCCCATAAAATGTATTTTAAAAATTCACCAGAAATGTTGCCCCGCAGCCGGGCATGCTCTCTGCCGAAATGGTGCCACCCATTGCTTCTACCTGGTTTTTTGTAATGAACAAACCAATACCTGCGGCATCGGCATTGGTATGAAAGGTTTTGTACATGCCAAAAAGTTTGTCTTTGTTTTTATCAAGATCAATCCCAATTCCATTATCTGTAACACGCAACACAGTTTTTGAACCAATAATAAAAGTGCTGACTGTAATGCACGGGCGGCGTTCGGGATGGCGGTACTTGATTGCGTTGGATATTAGATTGAGCATAATGCTTTCGAGATAAGCAGGCAGATATTCTATTTGAGGGGCTTCGCTGAAAGAGCAATTAATTGAAGCCTGTGTTTCATTAATTTTTATGCGCAGTATATCTGCTACACTGTCGAATACTTTTTGAAACTGAACGGTTTTTTTGGGCAGATTAACTGCTGTGTGTATTTTAACAACTTCATTTAAATGCCCGATTGTTTTATTAAGGGCTTCGGAGGTTTTGTTAAGATAGCCGAGCAACTCTTGTTTTTCGGTACCGCTTTCGGCAGTTTCGATCATTGAAAGTATTGACTGAATATTACCGGCATGCGAGCCGAGGTTGTGCGATACAATATGGGCGAAATTGTTAAGCCTGTTATTCTGATTTTCTATCACCGATAGTGATTCTTTCAGCTTTAATTCTTTCGCCTTTTGATCGTTGATGTCCTGCAATGCACCCCGCAATCCATACACATTTCCTTTACTGTCTAAAAGTGGTTTACCAATAGCACGTAACCATTTTAAATTTCCTTTGCCACTGATTGCCAGTAGCTCAAGATCGTATTCTTTTTTTTCTGTGATCGCTTCATTGATCGCCGACTGCAGTATTTGCCAGGATTTTTCTGTGTACAGGCTTTTTAGTTTATGGATGTCGGGATCAAAGTCCGATGGCACTTCGTAAATATTGTAAATCTCGTCAGTCCAAAAGAGTTTGCCGGATTCGTAGTCGAGGTTCCAACCGCCAACTTTTGCAATCTTTTTTGTGGCTTTTAAGAAATCTTCTTTTGCCTCTAATTGTAGCTGAAGGTTTATTTTCAGGTTTCTGTCGATAATAGAACCAACCATTCTTAGTGTGTTGCCATCTTCATCAAATTCGGCTTTGCCGCAGGCTTCATACCAGTGGTAGGAGCCATCCTTGCGCCTTAGCCTAAGATCGATAAGATAACTTGTGCGGTTGTTCAACTGGTTCTTAAGAGCGCGGAATACTTTTTGCCTGTCTTCCGGATGCAACAGTTTATTAAAAAAATTATTGTAAGAAGCTTCTATTTCACCGGGCTGAAAGCCAAGTAATACATACAATTTTTCAGACCACCATTCTTCACCGTTGGTAAGATTACGGGTCCAGATACCCGCATTAATACCTTCTAAAATCAACTGGTGCTGTTGATTCTGCTGTAAAAGTTCCTGTTCGCGGGTTACAAAACTGGTGATATCGAAAAAGCAACCTTCCATTGCAGCAGGTTGGCAATTGGCATCTCTTTGAGAAACCTGGCCACGACATAAAATATAAACAACCGATCCGATTTTATTGCGATAGCGTAGCGTAGTTTCAAAAGTGGATTTACCGTTTGAAGCTGTAAAATTCATAAAATGTGTTACGGCTGCGGAAATATCTTCATCAAATACCAGAGACAGCCAGTGGGGGCGGCCCTTTAGGGGGTTACTGTCTTCGCCAAGCAGCATACTTTTAAATGCTGAGCGAAGACTCTTGGAACCGGCACAAATATGCCAGTTCCAATGCGCACTAGGTGGTTCTTCGGCGATCATGATGGGTACACGATCAAAAGTTTCAATTTGCATTGAAAGGATATTAGGATTTGGAAAAAAGGAAACCGGGATAAATATAGTGCTATCTGCCAGACCTTATTTGTTCTTTCAATAAAATTAATTCGCATTTATCCGGTGAAAGGTTTTTTTAATATGCCGATGATACAATGAATATTTTGTACCTGCCGAAAATTAAAATTTAAAGCATTTAATAAACCGGATGCATAATGATGACCGTTAAGCAAACCCCTGAAGTGTGCGATCCCGAAATGAATTCGGGACAGGCTGCCACGCTTCGCTTAAATGTCGCCATGAAAACAGAACTTCGAAACGAGCGTGGCAACTAAAGCTGATAGTAGTAATAAGCTGGGTACAAAAAAGGCTGTTTGTATTAAATTTTTTTAGCCGCTTAAAACTTTACACCTGCTTCTATTTTCACAGGTAAATAGTTTTCTTTTGGCGGTATGGGGCAATTGTAACCTTCGGTATAAGCGCAATAGGGCTGGTATGCTTTATTAAAATTAATGAGAATGGTTTCGCCGTAAGGAATGGTTAAATCTATATACCGGCCACCGCCATAAGTTTCTTTGCCGCTGGTTGCATCGCGAAAAGGAACAAAAAGATAATCCCTGTACTCACGGTTTTTTGCAAGCTCAATACTTTGGTAAATGCTTAGTTTATACTCTTTACCCAGTAGCGTAAAAACGGCTTCTGCATATTTTACATAAAGCCTTTTTTCTGTACCGCTTGTGGGCATTTCAAAAACTTTTTCGTCTTTTGTTCTTACAAACTTTGCTTTTACCACATATTTTAAATCGGCAGGAAAAAAATGAATGCCCTTAAATTTTTCTTTTGAGCCGGGCTTTATGGGCGAGTGTTTGGGGTCGCTGTATTCGTTTAGTAACCCTTGCTGAAACCGGTTAATATCGTTAAGTAGTGCGCTGTCGTTTTGTGCGTTTGTATGGTGCAGTACCAACAGCAATGCAAAGGTTATAATAATACGTTTC
Organism: Chitinophagaceae bacterium UBA4407; assembly: GCA_002390845.1. Classification (GTDB taxonomy): domain Bacteria; phylum Bacteroidota; class Bacteroidia; order Chitinophagales; family Chitinophagaceae; genus Limnovirga. The sequence continues at coordinate 121,774 of DGQT01000092.1, forward strand.
ATAAATATTTTTTTGGTTCTTTCCGGCAGGTCAGAATTTGTTCTTCCACATCATGCTTTCTACGGGTTTGCTTATCTGGCCGCTGTATTTGGCGTCTTTTTTCTCGTTGTATTTAATGTCTACTTTACCATCTACCGGGAAATAAATCAACTGGCCAATGGGCATTCCTTTGTAAACTTTTACAGGTTGTTTTACCGATATTTCCAACGTCCAGTTTCCACAAAAGCCCACATCACCTTTTCCAGCCGTGGCGTGAATATCAATACCCAGGCGGCCTGTAGAAGATTTGCCTTCAAGGAAAGGCACATGCTCATGCGTTTCTGTGTACTCTTCGGTAACACCCAGGTAAAAAATATGCGGGTACAAAACAAAACCATCTTCAGGTATTTCGAAGTACTCGATCTCGTTGTGCTTTTTTGCGTCTAAAATATGTTCGCGGTAAGTAGCCAGCCATTTACCCAAATGAACATCGTAACTGTTGCTGCCAAGGCAATCGCGGTTATAAGGAACGAGTTTAATGGTGCCTTTGTCTATTTCTTCCAGTATGCGGTTATCTGTTAAGATCATTTTGATTTACAATTTTATAAAGTATAGTTACGATTTTTATAAATAGAATTTTTATGAACCCGGCTAATGGTTTTTTATGGCATCGCCGGTTGCATCGCACTCCTGAACGTTCTGTAAAGAATGAGCAAAAGGCAAAAAAACAGCCCCAATATTCATTGGCATTTTTATATCCTTATCTTAATCCTGTTGGTTTACAGCAAATGTTCTGCAAATAAATCGTAAATCTGCAATCTAAAATCGTAAATTTTCCAATGCCTTTGTTTTATCAACATAATATCAACGAACAAACAAAACTTGGCATCTGGAAAATTGAAGAGCCGGAGATTTTTTTTCTTAACGCCGTGCCGTTGAAAAGAGAAATTACCCACCCGCACAAACGGCTGCAGCATTTGGCCGGACGGTATTTACTTAAACTCCTTTTTCCTGATTTTCCTTACGAAGAAATTGTAATTGCCGATACAAAAAAACCTTACCTGCCTTACGAGCAATATCATTTCTCTATTTCGCATTGTGGCAATTATGCAGCAGCTATTGTAAGTAAAGAGCAGCGTGTAGGCATTGATATTGAAATCCCGACGGAGCGTTTATTGCGCATCAGTAATAAATTTTTGAATGAAAAAGAAAGGGAACAGTTTTCGGTCGCTGGTTTACAGTTTCCGGTTACGGCTTACAAACTGGAACTACTTACTGTACTTTGGGGCGCAAAAGAAGCAATATTCAAATGGTGGGGCTGGGGCAGTGTTGATTTTAGCGAGCATATATTATTGGCACCTTTTAAGTTTGAACCTGCCGGATATATAAACGCTACATTTATACGGCAGCAGGAAACATTTGCTTTAGAACTCCAGTACAAACGGTTTGACCAGTTGTGTTTGGTTTGGCTGTTTTCAGCTCAATAAAGTTCAGAATGTACAAGAGAGCGACGCAAGAAACGATGCCATGAAAACCATTTGCCTGGCTAATAAAAATTATTCAAGAGATATGAAAAAAGCAATTATCATTTTATTTCTTCCGCTACAACTTTTCGCGCAAACCTATTCGAAAACAGAGATTGGTCGCTGGCAGCAGGAAGCAAACAGGGTAAGCATTATACGCGATAACTGGGGTATACCGCATATTTACGGCAAGACTGATGCCGATGCAGTGTTTGGGCTTTTGTATGCGCAATGCGAAGATGATTTTAAGCGTGTTGAAATGAATTACATTGAAAAGCTGGGCAGAACGTCAGAGGTAAAAGGGGCCTCTGAATTAAACAAAGACCTGTTGATAAGAATACTGATTGATTCTGCTGATGCAATAAATGATTATAAAAACAGTGCGCCGTGGCTTAAGAAATTATTGAATGCCTTTGCAGACGGCGTTAATTATTACCTCTATAAAAACCCTTTGGTAAAGCCTGCTTTGCTGCAGCACTTTGAACCCTGGTACCCGTTGTTGTGGACTGACGGAAGTATTGGCGCAATAAACACAGCCGGAGTAACGGCAGATGAACTTGGTGATTTTTATAATGGAAATAATTCATCTGCTTTTTATAAAAAACCTTATTGCGAAAAAGATCAAACAGGTTCAAACGGATTTGCTATTGCACCTTCAAAATCTGAATCGGGCAATGCAATACTTTATATAAATCCGCATGTTACTTTTTATTTCAGACCTGAAGTGCAGGTTGTAAGTGATGAAGGTTTAAATGCTTATGGTGCTGTTACCTGGGGACAGTTTTTTGTGTACCAGGGCTTTAATGAACATTGCGGATGGATGCATACCTCCGGCTATACAGATAATGCAGATTTGTATGCAGAAAAAATCAGTAAAACAAACAATAAGCTTTTCTATTCTTACGATAATCAACTAAAGCCTGTAACTGAAAAGCAAATCGCCTTAAGATATAAAGATGGTGACGCGCTGCAAACAAAAAAGGTTACAACATATTTTACACAGCACGGCCCTGTAATGGCGAAGAGAAATGGCGAATGGCTTTCTCTAAAGGCAAACAATCGCAGTATGGATGGATTGATAGAATGTTGGAAACGTACAAAAGCAACAAGTTTTGCAGCGTATAAAAAAATAATGGATCTGCGTGCCAATACCAGTAACAATACTGTATATGCAGATGCTGAAGGAAATATTGCTTACTGGCACGGAAACTTTATTCCAAAAAGAGATACAAGCTTTGATTTCACAAAACCTGTTGACGGAAGTATTTCTGCAACCAACTGGCAGGGTTTACATACCATGGATGAAATGCTGCATATTTATAATCCACCAAACGGATGGATTCAAAATTGCAACTCATCTGCTTTTACTGCCGCAGGGAATTACAGTCCAAAAAAAGAAAATTTTGCTCCGTATATGGCACCTGATGGCGAAGATTTCAGAGGCATAAACGCAGTCAGGGTTTTAAGCGCTCAATCGGGTTTCAACATGAATAAAGTAATTGATGCAGGGTACGATTCTTATTTGTCAGCATTTGAAATTTTACTGCCTGCATTATTTAAAGCGTATGATTTAAATTCAAAAGATGATGAAGCGTACAAGCAACTGCAGGAACCAATTTCAGTTTTAAAAAACTGGAACATGCATACAAATGAAAATTCCGTTGCTACCACTCTTGCAATTGAATGGGGCGAAAGATTATTGCCTGTAATTTTTCAGCATTATACAGATGATGATGCACCCGATGAACCCATGGTTACAAAACAATTTGCAGACACTGCAAATGCATCGCAGCTTATTCCTCAACTAGTGGCAACAATCAATGATTTGCAAAAAAGATTTGGTACATGGCAGGTTGCCTGGGGCAGCGTAAACCGCTATCAAAGGTTGCATTCTTTTCCAAATGAAAAGTTTGATGATAATGAACCAAGTTTGCCTATGGGCCTTGCTGCCTCTACGTTTGGCTCGTTGCCGTCTTTTGCAAGCCGCTATTATCCGGACACAAAAAAACGTTATGGCTACAATGGTAACAGCTTTATTTGTGTGGTTGAATTCGGCAAAAAAATAAAAGCAAAGACGTTACTTACGGGTGGCGAAAGCGGTAATGAGAATTCTCCACATTTCAGCGACCAGGCTTTAATGTACACGCAGGGAAAATTTAAAGATGTGCTGTTTTATAAAGAAGATGTTTTGCAACATGCAGAAAAAACATATCATCCCGGTGAGTAAAATATCTCTTATCGAATACAAAATATTTTGAACCGGGCTTAAGTGCTGCTATCAAACTTTTGTTGCGTCGCACACTTGTACAGTTAGACCGGAAGTCAGCAAGTCTGTAAGTCCGAAAGTAAATGCAGATGTATTTCTTTCCGACTTTCGGTCTTCCCGTCTTTCGGACTTGTTGCTCAATGTTCTTCTGTACAAGTGTGCGACGCAACAGGCGGTGCCACAAAGTACTTCGGCCTGGCTCATAAAAACCCATCGCTTCGGTTAAATATCTACTGTATCGTACACCGTTACTTTACTCCACAAATGCGAGCACTCTTTTACAAAATTTAAATGAATGGGATCTACCTGGTAGCTGTCCTGGTCTTCTTTGTTTTTGAAGACTAACATCCACGAAACAGAATAAGAAACATCAATTACATCGCGACTGGTAGTGGCAGGTTTACCTATATGATAATCCTGAATGCTTTCTGCAGCAGAAAGTTTTTTAAGCCCATCAATAAGAGCGTTGTAATCTGCTTCGCTGGACGGATTGTGCAGCCAAAAATAAACGTGGTGAATAAAAATGTTGCTGAGTTGCATAGCCGGTTTATTTGTGATGAATTAAAAGGATGCTTTTAAATTTTAAGCGATGAAGATAATAAAGCTCCATTAGAATAAAACACATCATTTATATATCGTCATTTTTCAGTTAACAATATTTTATCAAATAATCCAAAAACCAAAATACATCATGCACCGTAACTGTACTAACTAAATAATAAAACAAATAAAAATCAAATTGTATGAAGAAATTATTAAGATCATTTGGTATCCTGGCCGCCTCAGCTTTTATAGTTGTATCTGCAAATGCACAGGAAAAATCTGTAACAGTTGGTGGTGCACCAATGCTGCCTTCAAAAAACATCATTGAAAATGCAGTGAATTCAAAAGACCATACCACACTTGTTGCTGCAGTAAAAGCTGCCGGTCTTGTAGAAACTTTACAGAGTGCAGGTCCGTTTACAGTGTTTGCCCCAACCAACGAGGCTTTTAACAAATTGCCTAAAGGAACTGTTGAAACATTATTAAAGCCAGAAAACAAAGCATTGCTGACTTCCGTTCTTACCTATCATGTGGTTGCGGGTAAAATCGACAGTAAAATGCTCATGGAAATGATTAAGAAAAATGGCGGTTCATATACAGCGAAAACAGTACAGGGTGGTGAACTTAAATTTTCGATCGCCAAGGATCATGTAATGCTAACCGATGAAAAAGGTGGAATGGCAATGGTTACTATCAAAGATGTTTACCAGAGCAACGGCGTTATACACGTAATCGATACTGTGGTAATGCCAAAGTAATCTTAGGTTATGATGTGTGAATAAAAGGACAAGGGGGTCCTTAATCTAAAGGCCGGGTTAAAAAAGTTTGCTAAAACTTTTTGATCCGGTCCTTTTCATTTTATATGTCTTTGGTTTGTATCATTCGGCATGTAAATATTTGCCAGGGAATTGTTTTTTGAGCCGGACTGAATTGCTGCTATCATCGTTCTTTGCGTCGCACACTGCAACCGCAACAATTCTACTGAACATTTTGATGCAATTTTCCTGCTTTCTTGCAGGGCTCATCAATTTTATAGTTTCAAATTTTCGCTTCGGTAAAAGCTCAATATATATTCTGCAGATTATAGGATTGCGACGCAACGATGATGCCATGCTTTATAGGGCCGGTATCATTAGTGCTTTTTTAAAAAGGAGCATTTATATACACTATAAACCCTCGGTATACCTTGCTTACAGCGGGTTACTTTATATAAATATTTTCAGGTTTTTTTAATTTACGGCATTTGCTTTTTAGTTACTTTTATTTCAACTCAATTTCGTTCAAAAAAACAATTTCACCTTATGAAGCTGTCCGTACATTCAATACGAACTCTTGAATATATTCTCCATTTTCAAATATTCAATAAAATAAAATTTACCTCATTAAGTCGTGTATGGAATAGCTGTAACCCGTTCGAATAGCTTTTCGCTTTCAATCCTTTTTATAAATAAAAATTTACCTTATGAGACTTTACGTACCAATGCTACGCCTTGTTTTTTTTGTTTTATTTTTCACCTCAACTTATTGTTTTGCGCAAAAAAGTGTTGTAATGCAGCACAACGACCTGGACAGAACTGGCTGGAACAGTCAGGAGTTTTCTTTAAACCAGTCTAATGTGCGCCCTGGTTCTTTCGGCAAGCTTTACTCAAGACCGGCAGAAGGGTTTATGTATGCACAACCACTGGTAGTGTCGCATGTAAATATTCCCGGAAAGGGGTTTCGCAATGTATTGTATGTAGCTACCACTAATAATAAAGTTTATGCGTATGATGCCGATTCTGCCAGTGTTACAGTGCCCTACTGGACGGTGAATGTAACGCCTCAAAACTCCAGGCTGGTAACCGCTTACGATCTTGCGCAATGCAAACATGGAAACGATTTTGGCGGTAACATTGGTATTGTGGGCACGCCTGCAATTGATACAGCTGCCAGTACAATGTATTTTGTGTCGAGAAATTACGATACGGTAAATTTTAAATTTGAACAATACCTGCATGCGATGGATATTGCAACCGGTGCTGAAAGGGCAAACAGCCCGAAGCTTATAACGGCTACCGTACACGGCGGCGGTATAGGGAATGTTGACAGCACAATCAGTTTTGATCCGTTACGCCAGAATCAGCGTCCGGGGCTTTTACTGCTGGATAACAGGGTATATATATGCTGGGGTTCGCATTGCGACTGGGAGCCTTATCATGGCTGGGTAATGGCTTACGACCAAACTTCACTTGAGCAGCAAATCGTATATAATATTACCAGGGAAGGAGAGGGTGGAGGAATATGGATGTGCGGCGGTTCTCCTTCTGTAGATGCAAGTGGTAATATTTATATTACCTCTGGCGATGGAAGTGCAGGCACACCCGGAGACCCTTTAAATGCGGCTAACCGCAGCCTTAGCTTTGTAAAATTAAAACCGGTTCCTTCGCAGAATACACTTGAAGTATTGGATTATTTTACTCCGCGTAATTATTTATACCTCGATTCAATTGATGCCGATATGGATACCCAGGTAATGCTGATACCAGGAAGCAGCAACAGGGCCATAGCAAGCGGTAAAGACGGGGTGGTAACTGTACTCAATACCGATGATATGGGCAAGTACCACTCAGATACCAATATGGTTCTTCAAAGTTTTTTAATACCATCAAACCGTTCCCTTCATACAACCTTTGCATATTACAAAGCACAAAATAATGGTTATGCTTACCTGTGGGGTGGAAACTCTCAGTTACACGCATTTCCATTTAATTACACCACTAACCAATTCGATTTTAACGCTACGCTAACCAGCTATGCACTTTGCTGCAATAACATTTATGGTGCAAGTATGTCAATATCTTCAAACGGCTCCATAGATTCTACTGCTGTATTGTGGGTATCGCATATTCAAAGTGGTATCTATCCTCCCGGCCCGCCGTACCCCGGAATATTGCGTGCATTTGCAGCAAACGATATTACCAAAGAATTGTGGAACTCTAATATTACCGATTACGACACCGTAGGCAGGCACGCTAAATATGTGTGCCCTACAGTAATTAACGGAAGAGTGTATGAGGCAACATATAATAACCAGGTGGTTGTTTACGGATTAACAGGCGGTGAGCCAAACACCTGCTCCAATGTAAATGTGGCTTTAAATAAGCCTGCATTTGCATCTACATTCACCGGTACGAATTATGCATCAAATGTAACAGACGGAAAAGCAACCGTTAGCTCAAGATGGTTAAGCCAACCAGGCAATCCCCAGTATATTTATGTAGACCTTGGCGCGCAATACAGTATTTGTAAAGTGGCATTAACCTGGTCAAGCAATAAAGTGCAGGATTTTAAAATACAGGTATCTGATGATGCTGTTAACTGGACAGATGTTTCCTCTATAAAGAAAAACTCATATAAGACGAATAATTTCCTTGTTAGCGGAACCGGCCGTTATGTTCGCATGTATGGCACCAAAGCCATTGGCAGCAAAGGATATTCTTTACTGGAATTTGAGGTTTATGGCACACCAATAAGCATACCTACTTATGTAAAATCAGATATGCCTGCGGCACGACAAATATTACAAAGTAAGTAGTATTCATTAGCGTATTATTTTTATTAAATTTTTTCAAAGAAAGAAAGGCCCGACTGCATTTTTGTAGCCGGGCTTTTAACATGCCATAATTCTAACTGATTTTTACCAAAGTTTTTTTGTACTAAACTGTATTACTACTATTTAGTCGATCCTCAAAAAC
>DGQT01000083.1 GCA_002390845.1 Chitinophagaceae bacterium UBA4407
TTGCGTCGCAATACTTTCATCGTTCGGATCAATTCTCAAAAGTTGCTACCAATTTGCTGCTGGGAAAATTCAACGACTTGAAACACGCAGCCAAAAGTTCACAGCTATTCTTGAGTAAAAGTGTGCGACGCAAGGAACGATGAACAAAGAACTGATGCCGGGTAAATAAAAAATATTATCAAAACCTCCTCATATTAAAAGAGGCGAAACTTTTACAGCTTCGCCATCTTTCAGCTTATCATAGTAATTATTTAATGAGCCACATTGTGGCATTGATATCATCACTACCGCCATACTGACTTTGCAATGCCGCAGTTAGATTTGCACCATTTGCAGAGATTTCGTTTGACGGATACTGGAATCTTTTGGGTATTACCCCACCATTACCTGAGCCGGGGCCTGCACTAAAAGTGGGTACACCTGTTCTACGCCATTGGTAATATGCCTGCCTGCCGGAGTTGCGTGCATAAGCAAGATATTTTTGCAGCAGTATCTGGTTTAAACCATCGGTGTTGTTGCCTTTATATTTTACAAGTGGCTGGTTAAAATAATTTGTAAAACTAAAAGGAACAGTATAGGTAGTGCCGGTACCATCTGCTTTTTGCAGGTACACGGTATTGTCTCCATCCTTAAGCCCGTAAAAGCCAAACATAGCAGTTGTGCCATTTTTATACCATGTTTCTGCATCGCCTGTAACCCAGCCCCTGTTGATGCCTTCTGCTATGCAAAAGCAAACTTCAGCATAACTTAAAATCAAAGTTGGTTCTGCTGTAAATGAGGAATAAAAATGATGGTAATTATAGAGCGACAATTTATCGGCACCTGATAAAGCGGCAAGTGTACTTACATCATCGCCAGAATTTCCACCAACATAAGATTGATAAGACGTATCGCTGAAACCCAGGCCGCGTGCAGGTTCTGCAAATACCATTGCGCGAAGATCATGTAACTGGCTTAAGTTATTCAACAAGGTAGCTGCAATGTTTAAGCGGCCTGCATTGTTACCATAGTTTTGAGGATTGTCAGGGTAATAATTATAAGTACTGTTGTATACATACTGCAGGTTATCATCGTTGCCGGTAAAAACAGGATACTGAGAAGGGTTATTAACGATTGTTGCAAATTGCTGTTTTACATTCAGGTCCGCATCGTCTGTGTGATGGCTTAATTCAATTAAAACGCGAAGCTTGTATGAGTTTACAACTTTCTGCCATTTAACAAGTGCATCGCGGCTGGTTAACCCTTGATCCTGATAGTAAAAATCACCAGAAAATTCAAGGAAACCATTGGTTAAGAAACCTGAAAGCATTGTGTTTGCCGAATCGAGCCACAAAAGAGATTGTTTAAATACATCTTTTTGAGAATCGTATTTTGGCTTGGTATTGTTTAACCCCTGGAGTGCTTCAGTCATAGGCAAGTCGCCTACTTTTTCACTCATATTTACAAAGAAAAAAGCTCGGAAAAATAAACCCAGTGCATGATAAGGGTTATTATCAGACCCTGCCAATCTCCTGGCTTCTGATTCCATTGCCAGAACATTTCTTAGTGAACCATAGTTAAGACCCGCACTACCACTCCAGTATTCATTAAGGCCATAGTAGTCATAATTTGAAACAATGAACTGGCTGTTCTTGTCTTCATCGCCACCGGGATAGACGATTAAATCATTTAATATGGTTGGTAATACCAGGCTTGGCGGTACCTGTAGTGGCAGGTTTTCATTTTTAGAATAATCCTCAAACTTTTTCTTACAGCCTGTTGTAACAACAATGGCTGCAAGAACCAGGATGATTTGAAATTTTATCAGTTTCATATAAGTATTTTTTATTGCTTTTTTTTAATTTCAGAAACAAAGAATCAAATTAGAATACCACATTTATATTAATACCATAGCTCCTGGTTGTTGGTGTTTGCAGGTTGTACTCTCTACTAGTGCTTCCAAATATGTCACGTCCTGGATATTGATCAACATCAATATCATGAAATGCTTTTGGAAAGAAATACAAAAGGTTTCTGCCAACTAAAGAAATATCAACCTTACTGATAAAAGATTTCTGCAGCATTTTTGCAGGCAGTGAATAGGTAATAACCACTTCACGCAGCTTTGCATAAGTTTTACTGATTACTGTATGCTGCGGATCGTTATAAAAATTGCTTACGTAACTCTGCACCCAGCTTGTTGCAGTCATATTTTGAGTAAACTGAAGGTCTTTGTAATTGGTAATTACACCGGTAACAGGGTCGTACTGAATATTGCTTGATCCACCAACAACCTGAACGCCATCGCTACCAAGTATTGGAGTGCCGTCTGAATTGTAAGCACCATTATAACCTTCATCTCCCCAATGTTGCGATTCGTACAAGCGGGCCGCGCCAATAACACCTTCATTCGTATTTGCACCACGACCACCTTCAGTTAACTTACGCAAAACACGGTCCTGTATTTTTCCACCAACCATTCCGTCAAACTGGAAGGATAAACTGAAAGTCTTGTAAGAAAATTTATTATTAATACCCCATGACCAGTCAGGATCTGCATGCCCGAGGTATTGATCTTTTGGCAAATAAACGGGATAGCCAGATTCGTCATGTATTACTTTCCCATCCGGAGTCAGTGCTTCAAAATAACCAAAAAGCTTATCAACACGGTCGCCAATATGATATGGATAACCTGTACCGTTGTCAACTTCTGTAACACCACCAGCAAACCCTGTAAAGACTTCTTTATATGTTGACCAGTTTACCAATACATTCCAGGTTAATCCGCCCTTTGCCTGAATTGGTGTGCCGGTTAAAGAAAGCTCAGCTCCGGTTCTTTTTGTAGTTCCACCATTTGTTGTAAAATAATCAAGGCCACTTGTTTCAGATATATATTGATAAGAAATATTTGGACCATCTTTATATTCAAAATAAGTTGCGCTTAAACCCAAACGGTTATTCAGGAAACGTATATCAAAACCAGCTTCTGAGTTACTTCTTGAAGAAGGTTTGATATTGGCATTAATAACATAATTAGGTGAGTTTGCTTCAGTCTGATTATTGTAACCAGGGTAAGTAGCATAGGCAGGTGTTGATAAGCCATAGTTAGGACCATCATAAGGGGTGTAATAGTTATTACCATAGCCCAACGGACCTCCGGTACCCAAACTCTGAAATGAGGCACCAACATAGGGATCTGTACCACCCCCTTTTACATTGGCATAACTACCCCTTAACTTAAGGAAACTAATAGCCTTTGGCAATGTGATGTAATCAGACAATACTGTGCTTAAAGAAACAGAAGGATAAAAAGAACTGTTTTTGCCAACCGGCAATGCAGATGTTTGATCTACACGCCCTGTTGTTGAAACAGTGAAATATTTTTTGTACGTAAGATCTACTGAATAATACGCACTTAGCATTAAAAGATTTGATCCAAAGGAATAGGAACGTATAGGCTTTAATGTATTCGCGAAAGTGTATACTTCAGGTATAATCAGTTGATCGGTGCTGGTATAACTTGAATTAAATTTCATATTCCTTGCAGTTCCACCTGCAAACGCGCTTACAGAAAAACCACTGTTTAATAAATTATCTTTATTAAAACTGATCAGCAAATCCGTATTATTTTCCCACAGGTCACGCCTGTCTTCACGATAATTACCATGATTGTGTTCGTCACCATAAGGGTGAGCCGAAAATGGTAATTTTTCAGTTCTCAATAAATTGTAGGTAGTTATATTGGAACGAAGCATCACATTCAGGTTCTTATTGAACTTGTACGTAAATGCAGCCCATCCATAAAGGTCATTTTTATAATGCCCCCTAAGCCATTCATAACTGCTGAAGTAAGGATTGTGATATCTTTTATATTCCACGAAGTTTGACTGGATACCCTCCTTACCTGGCTGCCAGTAATTAACAATATTAGGATCAAGCACATTCCAGTCTGCACCTGTCCATATATCAATATTGTAAATGATACTGTTAGGGCCATATACGGCATCAGGGATATTTGGAGTAAACTGGCGGTTATAATTAATGTTCGCCTCTACTTTAAACTTATCAGTTACATCATAGCTGCCCATTACATTGAAATTGATTGTGTTCAATTGTGTATTGGGTGTAATGCCGGTCTGGTGCGTATTCGATACAGACATACGAACACTTGAGCGGTCACCTGCAGTAGAAAAGTTGATATTGTTTGTTGTTAATAAACCCGCTTGCAAAAAATTCTGCAGATTATCTTTACCACGTGCAACCCATGGTGTTGGTTGTATATGCCCCGTATAAGTAGAGCCGTCTGCGAAAGTTGTTACATAATCTTTGGTAGGATCGTAAGCGCCATCATATTGGGGCAACAGCCTTCCATCCAAAAGTGGCCCCCACACATCATAATCTTTATCATTTACACCGGAGCCTGTTCCATTACTGTTATAATCGCCAAATGCATATTGCTGGTAATCGCCACCTCCATATTCATTTTGCACTTTGGGTATCGCTATAAAACCTTTGTTTACCTGGGTACTGCTGTTTACCTCTACTGTAAAACCCTTGGTATTCTTCTTACCTCTTTTAGTTGTAATCAATATTGCGCCATTAATACCCCTGCTGCCATACAATGCTGCGGCAGTTGGCCCTTTAAGTACAGTGTATGTTTCAATATCATCCGGGCTTATATTCCAGGTATCGGAGTTTATAGGAATACCATCTACTATGTAAAAGTTAAGTGGCGAGCCACGCAACAAAACAGTAGGCGAAGCAAGTAATTCCTGGTTAATACCAACATTTAAACCAGCTACCTTGCCTACAAGTCCGTTGATTGGGTTTGATTCCCGTGCCTTCAACAGATCTGAACCTTTTACTTCCTGAACAGAATAGCCAAGCCTTTTGGTCTCTTTCCTTATACCAAGTGCTGTTACCACAACATCGTTTAAATCTTTGGAAGATGCTGAAATTTCAATCTGCAGGTAAACATTATCGGTTACTTTTATTTCTTTGTCGCCGTAACCAATAAAACTTACTGTAATCACATCACCTTTCTTTGCCTGGATTGCAAATTCACCATTTGCATCTGTAGCTGCTGATTTAGCGGAATTCCTGTTATAGACTGAAACAGATGCCACGGGGGTTTTTGTAGCCGCATCGGTTACCTTGCCGCGCACCTGAAATTCCTGGGCATAAGCCCCCATAAATAAGAAAAGGAACAGACATAGTGTAATGCATCCCTTTTGCCAAAAGTTGAATTGCTGATTCATAAAGTAGTTAGTTTGAAGAAGTACAAAAATATTTAACACGCCAGTACAATAAACAAAAAGGAAATTATCAAATTGTAAAGTAATTGTAAACTTTACGTGCTTAATAATAAATTAAATATACAAATACTAAACTTTTAAAAAAATTATACATGGAAAAAATTAAAAAAAAGAGTAGGGGTTTTGTTTTTAAGCCGGGCAGAGGGTTATTGTGGCATCGCCTGTTGCGTCGCACACTTGTACTTTTGCGATATGATTTGAGCTATAGAATTACAGCTTTATTATTACATGAAATTATGAAAGAAAATGAATTGCATTTTTGCACTGTGCATAACTTAATAGAAATAAAACATTGCAATATGAATATGAATTGATTTCCAAATTATGAAATTGAATTTCTTTTTGCTACAACTGTTTCTGATTAACCAGGCAATAAACCTGGTTTGCTGTATTTATTCCTGACTAATATATAGCGTAAAAATGGGTGATTCCTGAAAGAATCCGTCTGAAACTCTTCGGGCTGATGCCCTTCGCTTAAATGCTGCTATGAAAGGGGAACCTTAAAACGAGCGTGGCAAGAGGCGATGCCATAAAAATCTACTGCCGGAAACAAAAAATTATTCTTCATCAAAAAAATAAACTACCAGCATTTCGTAGGGCTCATTGCTTAAACACTTGGTGTGGTGCAACTTTCGGGCATCGTAATAAAAGGAGTCGCCCTGTTCCAGGATATATTTTTTATTATTGATGGTGTACTGCATTTTGCCTTTGATCATATAATCAAATTCATGCGCATCGGTTGAAACAAAACCTTTTCGCGCTGTTTTTTCCTGTTTATACAGCACTACATCTACAAGCCTGTTATTGTGTTTAAACGATGCAATGCGGTAATAATAGGTACCCTTTGTGTATTCTTTTTCTATTCGCTGCTGCTGCGAGGCTTTTATAACTACCGGCTCGTTGGTTGATGCGGTAATAAGATTATCGAAGAAATCATTAAGGTCAACATGCAGCGATTTGATAATACTGAGCAATACAGTGAGTGAAGGAACCGTTCGGTTATTTTCGATCTGTGATATAAGGCCTTTGGTTACCCCAACCTCTTTTGCCAGGGCTTCCAGAGTAATTTTTTTTTCTTTTCTTTTTTCCTTTATACGATTGCTGATCTGTATAATGATATCGTTACTCATATGGCGGTTTTATAAATTCAAAAGTAAAATAATAAAACCTTTGTATCTGGTATGTTATGTTTTTAAAAAAGGGCAATACCAGGTTCATTTTTTTACGGTAGCCAGCTTTAAAACATTCTCTTTATGATTCTTAAATTGTGTGAACGTTTATTGGTAATGGTATTAATAATACCAAGATGGTCTATCGCATCAACACGTACATAACCTGATGCATGAATGATAGAATTGCTGTTCAGCAGCATGCCAACATGAATAATATCGCCCTGTTCATTATCGAAGTAAGCAAGATCGCCGCAACGGGCCTGTTGCAAAAAATCTATGGTTTCACCTGTAGTTACCTGCTGGTATGCATCCCGTGGCAATGCAATACCCATTAGTTTAAATACCTGCTGTGTAAAACCGCTGCAGTCCATTCCAAAAGAACTTTTACCGCCCCATAAATAAGGTGTATTTAAAAAAAGCATTGCCACATGCCGGGCAGTTGATTCAATTGCTTTTATATTCTGTGTGTGCAGTATTTTATTTTCCGGATACTTTATTTTATATGCCCCGAAATTAAGATCGGCATAAACAGGTACTGCAACAGGTAAATGAATGATGGTGTTATTAATTACTGCAATCGCTCCTGCTTCATTAATGTAGCCTTTAAATTCAAAAGCAGCATTACCCGGTATTTCAGCCACCTGGTTGTTCATACACCAGCCTTCATAACCATCATCAACACAACGAACATGTGTAAAATTTTTATCTTCTTCCAGTATCAAAGCCTGCTCACCAAACAGTAATTGGCTGATCATTTCCATTTTATAAGAAGGTTCTTTCCATAATGGACAAATGGCTGTAATACTGACTATTTTTTGCATAAACTTATTTACGCGAAAGTTATGGAATTTAAAAAAGGATGCATCCTGATAGTATAAAATATTTACTTTAACGGCGTGAACAAGAACCCATCTTCACATATTAGCGACAAAGCGTTACTGGAAAAATTCTACACAGAACATGATAACCGGTGGCTTGGCATATTGCTGCAGCGTTATACAATGCTGCTTTTGGGTGTATGCATGAAATATCTGAAAAATGAAGAAGAAGCTAAAGATGCTGTACAGCAAATATTTTTAAAGGTAATTTCGGAATTACAGAAATATAAAGTTGACTATTTTAAAAGCTGGCTGTATATGGTGGCACGCAACCATTGTTTTATGCAGTTGCGTGATAAAACGGGGAAATTAACAAGGGAAATAAACGATTCTATACAACCGGAAGATGATGCGCCACCTTTAGTAACACATATAGAGCACGATCTGCTGCTCACACAAATAAGTGAATCGCTTGAGGAACTTAGCCCGGAGCAAAAAACATGTGTAACTTTATTTTACTTGGAAAAAAAAAGTTACCATGACATCAGTGCTTTTACGGGTTTTAATTTACTACAGGTAAAAAGTTTTATACAAAACGGAAAACGCAACTTAAAAATAATTGTTGAAAAAAAGATGAAACATTAAATGGAAGACTTTGGCAACATATTACTGAATGATGATGAATTAAATGAAGAACAACTGAAACAATATCTTTCCGGAGATATTTCAGGTGATGCGCTTCATAGTGTTGAAAAACAAATGGCAGATTCTGATTTTGTTAGTGATGCCGTGGAAGGACTTCAGTCTTTCTCTTCTTCTAAAAACCTGGATGATTATGTAAAGCACCTGAATAAAAACTTACATCTGCAGTTAGAGAGTAAAAAACAGCGTAAAGAAAAAAGAAAGATCAGGAACGAATCCTGGATCATTATCGCCGTAATCACCATACTGCTTTTATGTGTAGTTGCTTTTATTGTAATTAAAATGCAGCGGGATAAACAGGAGAAAAACAGCACTCCAACAAACCAGATGATGTATCATTACAAAGAGAATGATGATACTTTTTTTGTATAAAGCACTGTAAGCTGTTTAGATTTTATTTGCAATACTGCAGGGGAAGCGGGACGATGCCAATTTTACAACAGATGAATGGATTGCGACCCCGATTTCCGCTGCGCTCGTCGGGGCAGGCGCAACGAAGATGCCATGAAAGTTGCTGCTGGTATTACAATCGTTCATTTTTAAAGAGCTTGCACGGGACTTTATAAATACTCCTGGTCACTAAAATTAATCTGCAATTATACCGGGTTTATAAGGAAAAGTGAACCAGAAAACCGAGCCTTTTCCTTCCTCACTTTCTAACCCTATTTTGCCTTGATGCGCCTTTACAATCTCTGAGCAGATATACAGCCCAAGGCCAAACCCGTTAACAGTGCTTGTTGCCCTTACCCTTTGAAACTTATCGAACAGCAAATGAAATTTATCTTTTGGAATACCAACGCCACTGTCAATTACCGAAAATTTTAAATACCCGTCAGCAATACCACAATCAATAAAAATCTCGCTGTTTTCCGGGGAATATTTTGCAGCATTGGTCAGCAGGTTTATCAATACCTGTTCAATTCTAAATGGGTCTGCATAAAACACAATATCATCAGGGCCCTTTAATATCACTTCGTTTTTATAGGTTGCTTTTAATGAAAGCAGGCAATTATCATATAGTTCTTTAATTGAAATCTTTTCGTATTGAAGATGCAGCAACGAAGCCTCAAATGCAGAAAGCGTAAGAAACTCATCAAGCAACTTTAAAACCTTGCGTGTTTGATTTTGAATTTTACCGGTTAGTACAGTCATCAATTCTTTATCGTTTGTATCTAACGACATCTCCATCAACTCAGAACACATGGCAATCGCACTTACAGGGTTCTTTATTTCATGAGAAAGAATACCAAGAAAATCATTCCTCTTAAGATCAGCCTCTACCCTGTCTGATACATCCCTGAAATTTGCAATAATAGCCTTTACGCCCGGCAGGTTCAGGTGGTTTGTAAAAGTGGTTTCAATCCATGATAATTTGCTTTCTTTAGTAAGATACTGATGCACCACCGTTACGCTTTTACCAGGCTCTTTCAGTATGTTTAAAAATTCTTTAGCAACAATTTCTCTTTCTTTTTCATTTGGAAAAATGCGTAACCTGTTTGCCTGAAATTCATCTGCTGTAAACCCAACAATCCGCTCAATAGAAGGGCTTAAAAAAAGCATTTCGCCACTGGCAGATATTTTGGCAATTCCATCGGCACTGTTTTCAATAAGTGCTTTAAAATTCGCTTCGCTTTCTTCTACAGCAACCAGTGCCTTTTTAAATTCATTGGTTATGTAAGCAATAAATATGCACTCAAGAACATAAATAATTATAGGAATAAGTTGCTGTAACTTGAATCCATCTGCAGGGTAAATGAAAAATACATAAGCAACAATACCACAAACCAGGCAGGCAATCATTGCATACCAAAAACCAATGTATCTGCCACAAATAAGCACAACTCCAAAATAAAGCAGAAACGGGGTGCTACTGCTTATGTAATCTTTAAGTAACAACTTCAGGATATTGACAAGCACAATCATTAAGATTGTAACAATCACTTTTACTGTGGTGTTTTTTGCACTTAGGTCAGGTTTTATTTTATTGAGCCGTTGTAAAAAGGATTGTTGCACAAATCAAATTTTTATTTAAAAATACATTTTTATGTACCAAGCGCTATTGCTGCTATAAAACTTTACTTGCGTCGCACTCTTGTACTTTCAGATTCATTATTCAGCATGGTGCAGTCTGTTTCACTATTGCATTAAGTGTTCCGGTAGTAAAGTGGAAAACGAAATTCGGCACAGGCTGCCATCATTCGCTTAAATGTTGCCATGAAAAGGGAACCGTGAACTACAAACTACGAACTACAAACCACAAACTACACCGCTGCCACCATTTCTTTAAACAACTGCGTAAGTTTCGGCTCTGCATCTTTTGCCGCTGCCAGTACTTCTTCGTGTGTAATTTTATTTTCTTCTTCGCGAATACCAAGATCGGTGATCACACTTATGGCAAAAACTTTCATACCGGCATGCACTGCTGCAATAACTTCCTGTACGCTACTCATGCCAACAGCGTCGCCGCCTACTGCTTTTATTAAACGATACTCTGCATGTGTTTCGAATGTTGGCCCTGTTACACCCGTGTACACACCTTCTTTAAGATTGTAGCCCAGCCGCTCCCCTATTGCCTTAGCTTTTGCAATCATCACCTTACTGTAAGGTTCACTCATATCAGGAAACCGTGCGCCGATCTCCGTCTCATTTCTACCAAGCAAAGGATTCACAGTAAACAAACTGATATGATCTTTGATGATCATCAGGTCGCCTACTTTAAAACCCTGCTGCACCCCACCCGCCGCATTCGATACCAGCAATGTTTCTACACCAAGCATCCACATAACCCTTACGGGGTAAGCAACCTGCTGCGGCGTATAACCTTCGTAGTAGTGAAACCTTCCCGCCATTACCAACACCTTTTTGCCGCTTAGCTCACCCAATAACAATTTACCACTGTGCCCTTCAACTGTACTTACGGGGAAATGTGGTATATCGCTGTAGTTGATTTCTTTTTCTATACTTATTTCATTAACAAGGTTACCCAGGCCGCTACCCAATACAATACCTACAGTAGGTTTGTGAGGATAAACAGTGCGTATAAAATTACAGGTCTCATTAAGCTGCTGCATTAATTCAGATGCCATGACATATATTTAAAAAATTAAAAAATCAGGATTGTGTTATACCCGCAAATATAGAAGAAGCGTTATTGAACAAATTGAAATCTTTGTTTGCCTTTAAAATTTTCGCTTCGGTAAAAGTTTAATATCAGCACATGCGATGAACGTAATGCGACGCAACGATGATGCCACAAGGCGCTGCTGCTGGTTTCAAAAAAAAGATATTCTTACGCCTTCATGCGAAAATTTTAAATCCTGAATATTTCCACTTATAATCAGATTCCCGGCGCAGAGAACATGAGATATAGAGTTATCGCAGAGATACTCAGCGTAAGCTTAGCGTTCTCTTGTTCTTTGCGCTGAAAAGGATGCAGAAATTTGAAATGCCCCGAAATCTTTAATGCGAATGTAACAGCGAACATTTATTTTTATAAAAATAAAAGAGCCATTGAAAAATATTTGCATCAGCACATTACTGGTTTTAATTATTGCAAGTGCAGGCAAGGCGCAGCTTTGCCAGGGTAGCCTTGGCGACCCAGTGGTAAATATTACTTTTGGCTCAGGCCCCAATCCCGGCCCATCTCTAAAAGCAGCTACCACTCAATATGCATTTCTTCCTTTCGATTGCCCCAACGATGGCTTTTATACAGTGATCAACAAAACCAGTAGCTGTTTTGCCAACAGTTGGCAAAGCTTGACAAAAGATCATACCGGCGACCCCAATGGATATTTTATGCTGGTAAATGCATCGATTCAACCCGCAGATTTTTATGTGGATACCATTCGCGGTCTTTGCACCAACACTACTTTTGAATTCGCTGCATGGATCATGAATGTATTGCTGCCTTCGGCTTGCGGTGGCAGTGGTATTCAGCCAAATATTACATTCAGTATAGAGACCACCACCGGTACCCTGATACAGAGTTCCAACTCAAATAATATTGCATCAACAGCAACACCGACCTGGAACCAGTATGGCTTTTTCTTTAAAACCCAGCCCGGTATTTCAGATTATGTAATAAGAATGCGCAACAATGCACCCGGCGGCTGCGGCAACGATCTTGCATTGGATGATATTACCTTTCGCCCCTGCGGCCCTAAAGTAACCGCAAGTATTGTGGGTGGCAGTTCAACGCTTACCAACCTTTGCGATGGCGATACATCCAGCGTAAACCTTAGTAGTGCTATATCTGTCGGTTATACAAACCCTTCTTATCAATGGCAGCTAAGTACAGATAAAGGTATTACCTGGAACGATATTCCCGGTGCAACTTCGGCTATTTACAAAAGAACAACTACTGTTGTAGGCAATTATCAATACCGCCTTGCCGTTGCAGAAACGGGCAATATCGGCACCTCAACCTGCCGTGTTGTTTCAAATGCTGTATTGGTGAATGTAAACAGCAAGCCAGCAACTACTGCAGGTAATAACGGGCCGGTCTGCCCCGGCACGAATGTTAACCTTAGTGCAACCGGTGGCGTGCAGTACGATTGGGTGGGCCCCAACAATTTTACATCAGGCAATCAAAATCCGCTCTTATCCTCTGTTGCTGTTGCAGGAGCAGGCAAGTATTATGTTACCGTTACCAGCAGTGTTGGGTGCAAACAAAAAGATTCAACAGTTCTAACGCTATTTGCAAAGCCACTGGCGCAATTTAATGCATCAACACCAGCATGCGATGGCGGCAGTATACAGTTCACAGATCAGTCAACCGTAAACGGGCAAACCATCAACCAATGGAACTGGGATTTTGCAGATGGCAACACAACCACTTTACAAAGTCCGTCACATACATTTTCTCCTGCAGCAACTTATTCCGTAAGGCTGGCTGTGCAATCAAACCAGGGCTGCAACAGCGATACGGCCATTAAACAGGTTGTGGTACATTACCTGCCCCAACCCAATTTTATTTTGCCTAAAGTTTGCCTCGCAGATCCCTATGCCGAATTTTTCGACTCATCCATTATATCAGACAATTCTTCCGCACAATTTACTTATGCCTGGAATTTTGGCGATCCAGCAGCAACCATTGGCAACCCAAACACATCTACACAAAAAGACCCAAGACATAGTTACAGCTCGGTAGGTGTGTATAATGTGCAGTTAACCGTTACTTCAAAAGATGGTTGCGTAAACAATATCACTAAACCCTTTACTGTAAATGGCTCATTGCCCAAAGCACAGTTTACCGTAAACAATGGCGCAGGTTTATGCAGCAATGTGCCGGTAAGCATTACCAACAATTCAACCGTTAATTTTGGAAGCATCACCAAAGTAGAAGTGTACTGGGATTATCAAAACGATCCAACTCAAAAAACAACAGACGATAATCCTTTGCCCGGTAAAGATTATACATTTCAGTATCCCGTTTTTGGCGCACCACTTACCAAAACTTTTGAAATAAGGTATGTTGCCTACTCAGGTATTAACTGTGTAAATGAAAGTTCGCAGAATATAACATTAAGCGCAAGCCCACAGGTTGCCTTTAACCCGCTCAGTGCTGTTTGCGAAGAAGTACCCGCCTTTCTTGTAACACAGGGCAAAGAGTTTACCGGCATTTCAGGAACTGCTGTTTACGGTGGCAATGGTATTACAGCAGCAGGTTTATTTAATCCCGTTGATGCCACACCCGGCACGCATACCATCCGTTATACTTATACTGCAACCAATGGCTGTACTGCATTTGCTGAGCAACCCATTGTGGTATATGCACAGCCAACCGTGAGTGCGGGCCCCGATAAAGTTCTGCTCGAAGGTGGCTTCATTACCCTCGATGGCAGCGGATCTGGTAATGGTATCGCTTACTTGTGGACACCCAACATCAACATAGACAGTACAAAAATTCCCATACCCAAAGTTTCACCAACCACCGACATTACCTATAACCTTACCGTAACCTCTGAAGATGGTTGCGTTAACAGCGATCTTGTTTTTGTACATGTACTTAAAACGCCTGTTATACCCAATGCGTTTTCACCAAACGGCGATGGCATTAACGATACCTGGGTAATACAATATTTAAATTCTTACCCGAATGTTGATGTGGCTATTTTCAACCGTTATGGCCAGTCGGTATTTCATTCCTCCGGTTACAGCAAGTATTGGGATGGCACTTACAATGGCAAAGCCCTGCCTGCGGGAACCTACTATTATGTGATCGACAGAAAAATTGAAGGCGCCAAAAAATTAACCGGCTGGGTAGTGATTTTGCGTTGAGTTTTTTTGGGGACCGGCTGAAGTACTGCTATGAAGCTTTACTTGCCACGCTCGGTTCAAGGTTCCTCTTTCATGGCAGCAAAACAGCCGCCCAAGCGAAGCTGAAGCATGGCGCACTCGTCAGCCAGTCCTGAACATTTTTCAGAATCTCCTGGCAAAATTTATTTATTGGTGCCCCGATGCCGATCTTGTTTCACCGTCGTTCCCATCGTGCGTTCTAATACCCGTCCTTGCATAAGGCGCCTCAGCCGGTTCGGTTTCGGCAAAGCCGGAATTGCTGCAATGGCGCAAGCCATATCGCAGCAAAGAAGCGGGTGCAGCGCCGTTGCATGAACAATGCCATGCGGCAAAGAGCATACAGGCATTGAATTTGAACGACGTATAAATAAAAGTAGCTTCACGCCATGCAAAGCAAGTTGCGGACAAGGTTTGTTTCGGTGCATTCTTGTACTCATGGATCATTGTGCAGCCATTGCGTGTAAAGTGGCAGCTTGCAAACCACCTGTTTTAATTACTTTTTAATTATTTTTTAATAGTACAGAGAACTATTCGTAAATTTAGAGTCGGCTGAAAACTTTCCTTCAAATTTAAAACGCTTACCATGAAAAATTCTACACGGTCTTTGCTGACTATTGTATTCACCATTTTTATTTCTTTAACCCAGGCACAAACACCTACCGTTGGGTTGGTACAACAGGATACCGGTACCACAGAAAACGGTTACATCCTGTTTAGCCCCTTATCAGATTCTGTAACTTACCTTATGGATAAGTGTGGCAGAAAAGTTCATACCTGGAAAAGCAGTTATGTACCGGGTGCCTCTGTGTACTTACTGCCCGATGGTAACTTACTAAGACCCGGCAGATATTACAATGCGGTCTTTGCTTCGTCACCCGGTGGCATGGGCGGCATTATACAAAAAATAGATTGGGATGGAAATGTATTATGGAGTTACATTATTTCTGATTCCGTTCACCAGCAACACCACGATGTAAAAGGTTTGCCCAATGGAAATGTACTGGTAATATCATGGGAAAGAAAAACCATTGCGCAGGCAACCGCCGCAGGCAGAAACCCCATTCATAATAATAAAAGTGTCTGGAGCGAAACAGTTTTTGAACTACAGCCTGTTGGTACCAACAAGGCCAATATTGTTTGGGAATGGCATGTGTGGGATCACCTGGTGCAAGACTTTGACAACACTAAAGCAAACTTTGGAGTAGTAAAAGAAAGCCCCGAAAAAATTGACCTCAACTATACCCCAAAAGATACAACAGAAGACTGGATGCATTTTAATTCCATTGATTACAATCCGTATTTCGACCAGGTTGTGGTAAACTCTCCCAACTTCAACGAATTTTATGTTATCGACCATAGTACCACTACAGCAGAAGCTGCAACGGGCACTGGCGGTAAGTCTGGCAAAGGCGGCGATATCTTATACAGGTGGGGCAACCCTCTTGCCTATGGCCGTGGTACTGCCAGCGATCAAAAACTTTTCTTCCAACACAATGTACATTGGATAGAACCCGGCCTGCCTTACGAAAATCATATAATGGTTTATAACAATGGTGCGGGCCGGCCCGATAGTGCCTATTCAACTGTGGATATTATACGGCCCCCGGTTACCCGCAATGGAGTGTACAACCCTTCGTTGCCTTATGGCCCTGCCTCTTATACGTGGAGTTATAACCAGGGCAATCCAAACAATTTATACTCAGGATTTATTTCCGGTGCACAGCAATTAGCCAATGGTAATGTATTGGTATGTGTGGGTGCCACAGGGCTTTTTCTGGAAACAAACATATCGCAAAAAACAGTGTGGAAATATATAAGCCCCGTAATAGCAGGTGGTATTGTTAAACAGGGCGATTATGCTTTTGGAAATGTCGTGTTCCGGGCTACGTTTATACCGCAAACATATAATGGTTTAAGAGGCCGGAACTTGTTACCCGGAACCATAATAGAGAATCAAAATACACTTTCCGAAGCATGCAGTACACCTTCAATATCCATTGCCGATGCAGAAATAACAGAAGGTAATTCTGGCGTTACACAAATGCGCTTCGCCGTTACTTTAAATCAGCCTTCTGCAAATGTTATTCGTGTATCATATAAAACCAGGAACCTTACAGCACTTGCAGGCAGCGACTATGCTGAAACATTGGGTAAGCTAACATTCCGGCTTGGCGATACTGTAAAATATATTAATGTACCTGTATACGGCGATGTGATCCCTGAACTCAATGAGTTCTTTGCGGTAAGATTGGGCAATGCCATTAACGGTGTGCTTGCTGATAGTGTAGCCGCTGGAAAGATCAACAACGATGATGCCGCCTTTGCCATTGGTGCAATGGAAAATAATGAAGCCACCACAAAAGCAAACAGTAAAATAACGGTGTATCCAAATCCTGTTACCGATGTATTGAACATCTCAGTTCCTGCAGGTAACAGTAAATATACCATCACCGTGCTCGACATAACAGGCCGTTTGCTGAAACAGGTAGTAACAAATGTTAATCAGAATAAATTCACCGTAAATACCACAGGGCTTAGTAAGGGTACTTACATCATTCACATGGTTTCAAACACTCAAAGTATCAGCACCACATTTATAAAGAATTAAAATAAAAAGTAAACCTATTCAATTACCAAAAGCTGCTCCATCAATTAAGGAGCAACTTTTGTTTTATATACTCCCCTCTCTGAAAAATGAAGAGCAATTTTTTGTACCAGGCATTTGGTTATCTATGAGGCTTTACTTGCGTCGCACAGTTGTACGTTTGGATTATATATTGAGCTTTACCGAAGCGAAGATTGAAGCGAAGCCTTGCTGATCAGACGGCCAACAAAGGCGTAAGAGAGTGCTCATTAATTTTCTGTGACATGCTTTTTATACTTTCCAATCATTAAAAATCATAATTACGAGTTTATGAAGATTTATTAATGGCGTTCATTAAATTATTTATTATTACTTTGAAGTGAAATAACTGTTTTATCATGAGTTTAAACAGGCCTACTGAATTTCAATCACTAGACGATTTATTGAATGCTACATATTATGACATACTTGAAAATGGTGTCCTAATAAGCAGTAGTAAACGAGGCGCTAATATTGAGATTATTCAGTTTGCGGCAACGCTTTTAAATCCAAGAGTTAGAACATCTATTTCGTTAGATAGAAAACTTGTGCAGAGTAAATTCGCTGAGTTCGCCTGGTATCTTTCTAAGGACAAAGACAAAGATTTTATTATGCCTTACATTGCAGCTTATGGCCGGGAAGAAAACCAAAACAATAAAATTTTAGGCGCATATGGACCAAAAATCTTTGGCGCTAGCGAAGATCGAAAATCACAATATCAAACAGTCATAGAGCAGATTGAGAAAAGAGTTACAACAAAACAGGCATACATAGCTATCAGTGATTCGGAAGATTATAAATTTCGAGCCGAAAAATTTCACAGTCCACCTTGCACAATTGGGTTGCATTTTTATGTACGAAATGCAAAACTTAACCTTACGGTATACATGAGAAGTAACGATGCATACCTAGGATTACCTCATGACCTATTTTGCTTTACTATGCTTCAGGAGTTAGTATCATTAAGAACCAATACAGCTTTAGGAGTATACACTCATTGTGTGACATCTATGCATGTTTATGAAACTCATCAACAGAAAATTAAGGATTATCTTAATGAAGGACTACATGAACCAATCGAAATGCCTTCTATCGTTGACTGCAGTGATGAAATGTTGGATTTAGTTTCAAAAGAATTTGATCCAAAAATAGAAAAATCAAATCTTCAAGAGTTGAACGATTATTGGAGAGACTACTCTCTTTTTTCACAAAAACACAACAGGAGTAACATTGATAGGCAATCTTGGAAAGATCTATTCAAGAATGAAAATATGAAATCTATAGCACTAAACAGTATAACAGAATAAATGAAAATCATCGAAATAGAAAATTTGTGGAAGCATGCAATTAAAGACTTATTGCATTCTGAAATAGATGCCGCAAGTCTTAATATATTGGCTAGACAAACTAATGACAGTATTAGAAGAATTGAAATTTATGATACATATAAAAAAAGAGCTATTCAAGCTGCAAATAAAAAACTAGATTTCAATCATACGTCTATTCCGTTTGTTTTAGCCCAAAGACCTGAACTAAGTCAAATTAATAGTTTATGGATTTTGTATACTGCGACATATTTTGGAAAAAGCAATAAATCTAAATGGGAATTATTTAACAGAGCAACATTCAGTACAAACGGATCAATTATGTTATTTGAAGATATTAAAAAGACTCTGGAACACTATTTTAAATATTTGTCAAGTTTTGATTTTTTTGATGGTTGTGAATATTCTAATCATAGAAAATTTACAGCTAAAAGACTTACTGGTGATAAAGGGGTATTTCAAAGTATGGAATATTTAGTCAAAAATATTGATCAATATTCGGTTGACAAGAAAATGGACTTTCATTCTATGTACATTCTGGCACAAAAAATTCCGAACTTCGGTAGGTTGGCTGCTTTTGATTTTTCAAGTTCATTAGTGAAATGTGGTTTAAATATTGAAGAACCACAGTCAATGTATGCAGAGCATAGTACAGGTCCTTTAGATGCACTTGGTTTACTTTTAAGGCTAACCAAAAATGATTCATCATCTAAAGCAAAAATTAAGTTATCTTATGATTTAATGAAATGGTTTATTGAAAACACCAGGATATTCATGACGGGGCAGGTTCTTGAGGACGCTATCTGTAATTGGCAAAAAAACACATCATCCTATTTAAAATATTCGGGTTGATAAATTAGAACTCAACTCTTCTGTATACTTTTCTATACCAACTATAAGGTGCTAATTTTTCACGGTGTATTTGAGCTACAATCAGTGAGGCTGAAATGTCAAATTTTACAGCAAGAGATAAAATATCATTGTAAGAATTACATTTATTAATATGAATTTTCACCTCATCCGGAAATAACAAAGTTTCAACGTAATTGTTTGCCTCCTCCTCTTCATAAATATTGTTCGTTCTTAATGAAGCTAGCAAAAATTCTTCGTCAGAATAATGAATTAAAGGAAGTTTTAAACTATGTAATATGCAATGTGATAGTTCATGCAATAAAGTAAACCAAAAAGCTGCATTGTTTTTATACCTATCCGTTATTACAACTAAACGATAATTGTTCAGCAAAC
Source organism: Chitinophagaceae bacterium UBA4407 (assembly GCA_002390845.1). Taxonomy (GTDB): domain Bacteria; phylum Bacteroidota; class Bacteroidia; order Chitinophagales; family Chitinophagaceae; genus Limnovirga. Next base: position 19,477 of record DGQT01000083.1, read on the forward strand.
GCTTCGCTAGTCCAGAAATCCCATAACCTGATTCACTAGACTTGAACAACAATATAACACCGCATCGATAACAAATATCTTGTATCCTATCCAAGATATTTTGAATCTTATTGACTTTAGTATATAAAAGGATATTTAGTATTTCATCATGTAGATTCTCAGAAGAAAATTTACGAACATATCCCTCGTAAATAAGTTTTTCACCCTCTTTTTCACATTCTCTAAGCCAGTTTGCAAGTTTTACTGGAGATGGCTCGAATCTTTGATTCTTGCTATATAAAATTACTGGACTTTCGAAATAATCCGAAATAAGATATTCAAATGACGAATATTGGAAATCAACTAATAGATTATCAATTTCAATATCTCGAGAAACACATAGACTATCCAAAGTCTTTTTATATTTAGAATAGATATGTGAATTGGATTCAACGACTTCATCAAAATAGGTCCTATATCGATTTGACCAAAATAATTCACTACCCCCTAAAATTTTCGAGAATTGATAAGCCAGCTCATTACTGATCTTTAATTGATCATGGATTAGTTTTCCAAATTCATCAACCGTAAGATTTAACAATTCACGAAACTTTTTCAGATCAATGTTTAAATCTGACACTTTTCTAAGTATGGTTGCACTTGGAGGTGATAGTAACTGTAAATCGTAATTCATTTAAATTTTAATTATTATTATCTTTTCTAACTAAATCTTCTTCGAGTTGAACATTCACGATTTTTAAAATCTTTATTCTCTGTATTTTATCATGCGTTTGGTCGGGTAATGATGTAATAGCCTTACAAACAATTTTGAAAACTCCATATTCGATATCAACGATTCCTAAATCTTTATCAAACTTATACGTTACCGGTGAGTCAGACAATTTCGGAGCAGCTTTTAAATCCGCAATAATTGATCTAATTACTTTTATTTCATCGATGGTAAAGCGAGAATAGATATTTGAGTTGCTCAATAGTAAACAACATTCTCTGATTTCATCACTTTCATATGAAATAAACATAACTTAAAGCTACAACTTTTCAAACTGATCAATTATCCCCGACAATCCTTAGTGTTCAAAAGGAAAATTACTATACAGGAGCGGACAATGGGTATAAATTAAGCTTAAAAACTGCCCCGATACGTGTCCTCACGCACCGGAATAGTACATTAATTTCTCCTGCACGGCAATCATAATCTCCTGCACAGCCATCATAATCTCCTGCACGGCTACCACAATCTCCTGCACGGCCATCATAATCTCCTGCACCGCCACTATAATCTCCTGCACAGCCATCATAATCTCCTGCACAGCCATCATAATCTCCTGCACGGCCAACATAATCTCCTGCACAGCCATCATAATCTCCTGCACGGCCACCTTAATCTCCTGCACAGTCATCACAATCTCCTGCACGGCCACCATAATCTCCTGCACAGCCAACATAATCTCCTGCACGGCTATCATAATCTCCTGCACGGTCATAAAAAGTAATAATTTTTTTTGCCGGTCATGTTTCCCTGCCAAAAACAGTTCCGTCTAAATCATCATTACCAAACAATTAAAAAATAAAAATCATGGCTTCAACATCAGAAGTAACCCTCGGCGCCAAAGTCGCCAACGCAGAAACACTCGTAACGTATGTAGAATCCTTCGCAGGTTACGCACCACCACAACCCGATATTTCAGTTGTAAACTACAAGGCATTAATTACCGCTGCAAAAAACAATAACCAAAGCACGGCAGCATCCCTGCAAACATGGTCAGCCGCAATCGAAACACGCCAGCAGTTATTCTTTAAAGCAAAAGATTCAGTAAAAAAAATACTCAGCCCCATAGGCGCAACAGTGCGTTCCTCTTTCGGCAAAACAGCAAAAGAATACACAGACATTGCATCGCTCATCAACAAAATACGCGGCGAAAAAATCCCCAAAGAAAGCAAGAACGATAAAGGAGAATTTGTAAGCCAGTCAGAACGCTCTTACGGCAGCATTACACAATCCTTTTCAGATTTAATTACCACACTGCAAGGTTATGCGGCAGGGTATAGCCCCGTAAATGCATCAATAACAATTGTGGCCTTACAGGCAAAACTTACAGCATTAACTGCGTCAAACATTGGCGTGGCAGCAAATTACGGTCAATTAAAACAAAACCGCGATACCCGTACAGCTACTTATACAGATCTTTCACAACGCACCCAACGCATAAAAGACACTGTAAAAAGTCAGTACGGTCAAAACTCAACAGAGTATTCTCTTATCAAAGGTTTAAAAGTATAACGATACAAAAAAGCCTGCCAGGCATTATAAACCTGGCAGGTTTTACGCTCCTCTTATCATCCGCGCCAACGGCTAACGTGCTTATAATTACCTGACTGCCCTTATACCTCGATACCTACGCACTTTGCGTTTGTACAACTTCTCTTCAGGGCTGATAAAAGCTCAATATATAATCCAACCGTACAAGTGTGCAACCCGTCATGCTGAATTCATTTCAGCATCTCCTGGCAAAACATTTATTACGCACGAAAAGAGATCCTGAAACGAGTTCAGGATGACGGCGAAAAACGCTTCAATCTACGCTTAGCTAAAAGATCCATATACAATCCAGCCGTACAAGTGTGCGACGCAAGTAAAGTTTCATGCTTATTCCAATGCCTGGTACAAAATGTATATAATAAAGCCAACACAATTTTTGTGGTGGCTTTTAAATAATCTTTGTGCTATTGGTGCATACACCAAACAGCCAAAAAAAATTTAAACACCTGTAGCATTTCTTAAGTAATATAAAGCACTATGGGTGGCACAACAAAATCTGTGGGTACCTGTAGTGTGCCAATAAATACCAGATATAGTGCTTTTGTGAAGGCCAATACAAATGTATTTCACTTCATTTTCCGTCTTAAGTTCCTGGTAAAGAGTTGATGATTTATGATAAGCAATACCGGGATAAGAAGATAACAAATACCGGCAAGCCATTCAATACCTGCTGCTGCAAAGCTTACAGACAATACCGCTACCAGGGCGTTCCATAATGCGCCCCGTATTTCCTTGTGTGTATATTCAAGCTCGTAACTGTTAAGCTCAAGTTTCGCTGCAAAACGCAGTACATGTTTATGCATGAGGTACAGCAGGAACCATATACAAAAATAGCCAGCCCCGAATATGATGATCAATAAGGGAAAATCATTTGTTGTAAGCACCTGCAATCCTTTTTCGGTAGCCCGAGGGAACAAATCAATCCCCGTCCATGAAGCAAGTAGTAATGAAAACAAAAACTTTAGGGGGTAAACATAAAATAGAATAACTGCGAGGTAAAAAAGGTTAAGGAGAATAATTTTTAAATCGTTTAATGCATAATGCCGGAAAAAAGTATACTGCTGGTACCATAAAAGAAAGATGATGGCAACTGTGGCAAAAAAAGGAATGGCGGCATACATGATATCTTTTAATTCGCTGAAGGTTTGCGGAACTTCCAGCGATGCCACCAGCAATGAAACAGAAAAGGCAAACACGGCATCACTCAACGCTTCTATGCGTAACAACTCTTCGCTGCGGTGCCTGAATTTTTCGTATTGCAAAAGATGAAAAGTCTTTGCCTTCATATATTTTATTGCTGTGGGCAGCAGTAAGCGACCGGTAAAAAAATATTATAAAAACAGCAGCGGTAAGCTGCTGTTTAACCGGAAAACTGGCCGGGTTTAATTAACTGCAGGTTCTTTATCTTTTTTCATTTGCATCATTTTCCCGAGCATATCAGGAACTTTTTCAAATACTGCACTTAGCCCCTTGTTTTGGCTTGTTGGAATAAAGGATATCTGGTCGTTTCGTGTGGCGAGAAACCCCATTGGCTCCAGCCCCATGCCACCGGCAGCTCCGCCCCCGGTACCTTCTCCATTTCCTTTTCCTTCTTTAGCTCCATGTCCTTCACCGCCGCCGTAGCCAATACCCATTCCAAACTTTATAACGGGCACGCAGGTAAATTCCCCGAGCTGAAAGGACTGACCGATAACTGTTTCGGTCTTTGCTTCTGTTTTTAAGAAATCAGTAAATTGTTTTACTGTTTCGTCTACATTGAATGACATACAATTAAAATTTATAGTGATTAAATTATCTGAACCATGCATATAAAATCCGGCCAATGTTATTCCTTGCTTTTAGCACAAAGTAGTTCTCACCCTGAAAATTAATATTGCAATACCTTAAGCCGATAAAGTGATTAAGCGGGTAAAGCCACGCATTAAGAATAACATCGCCGGTATCGAGACTTAGCCTGCATGCAGATACCTTAAATGTTCGCATAACTGCAATAAAACTTTTCAAACCATTTTGAATATTAATCTTTATGGCTTTTCTTTTTTTATGCTGCTTTATTTTCTTTACAGGCGGATGTATATTTTCCAGCTTTAATTGTTTCCTAAACCAAAATACCCGGAACGTAACAAACCACTCTTCATGTTTATAAGTTATTGCTACATTACCAATTCCCCACCATGCAATTTTTATTTCCCGAATCCTGGTATCAACATCAAACTCAAAGGGTGCAAACATTAGCCATGATACGGCGAATAAAAAAGTAAGAAGAAGTATATACCAAATCATACGCAAATCTGAAAAAAAGGAGAGGAGGAAAAAATGATCATGGTCAGTAAAAAAAATGATTGTAATTCTGTTGTAAAGCTCCGGATATAACCCGAACGTACAAGGGTGCGACGCAAGAATGTTTCATGCTTATTCCAATGCCCGGTACAAAATGTATATAATTAAGCCTTCGCAATTTTTGTGGTGGGTTTTAAATAACCTTATTTTTAGTGATACATTTATTTTGCGCTAACCATGCCGTGTAAAATGATGCGGTATAATGGTAGAGTGCAGCATTCAGCAATATTTAAAATAACCAACAATGAAATTTAAAACCAAACTGTTACAGGCAGGTAAAACTGCAACGGGTATTGAGATTCCTGCAAAAATTGTGGAAGGCTTTGGTGTGGGAAAGAAACCACCCGTAAGGATAACGATCAATGGTTACACGTATCGCAATACAGTTGCAGTTATGGGCGGGGTGTATATGGTGGGTGTAAGCGCAGAACACCGTAAAGGCGCGAATGTAAATGGTGGTGATGAAATAGAAGTAACCATTGAGTTAGACACGCAGCCCCGTGCGGTAGATATTCCGGAAGCATTTGAAAAAGCATTAAAGAAAAATGCGGTTGCAAAGAAGTGTTTCGAATCGCTTTCTTACAGTAAAAAGAACGGTATTGTAACGGTGATCAGGGATGCCAAAACTGAAGAAACCAAACAAAGGCGTATAGAAAAAGCCATCAGCAACCTGGAAGAGGGAAAAGTATGATCTGTGATCCGCTTTCACTCATGATTGCAGCAGGAATTGTACAATTATCTACCGCTGTTCAGGATGTTCCTCAGGGCATCCTGAACCCTGATAAATGCCCTTTTGCAAAGGGTATAAGAAACGTAAACAACCTCATTAACCGTTATAAAAAGATAATGTAACAGCCACTCTGTGGAAGACCCGGAACAACCTGGGCTTTACACTGCTTTTGGCTTTTAGAAATACTAATTGCTATAACTTCAGGTTGCCGCATTTAGCAGGCCATTTTATCAAAGTTTTATAATTTTCGAAGGAATTTTTATGACGACTATTTCATACCGGCAAGCTACAAATCAGGATGTACCTTTCTTAGCCAAAATCCGTAGCGAAAATCAGGAAACAGAGAACCATTGGAACGATCGCATATCAGCATACTTAAATTACACACATAACCCTCAGCAAGCTCTTAAAACCCGCATTATCTATGTGGCCTTGCACAATAACATAATTATTGGATTTGTTGCAGGTCATTTAACTACCCGTTACGAGTGCCAGGGAGAATTACAGTGGATTAATGTTGTTGAAAAGTATAGACAAACAGGTATTGCATCCAATCTTGTTCAGATTTTAGCGATTTGGTTTATCGGACAAAAGTCATATAAAGTTTGTGTTGATCCGGGAAATGATATTGCCAGGCAGTTTTATAAAAAAAATGGAGCAGAGAATTTAAATTCTCATTGGATGTTTTGGGAAGACATAAGAAATATTATAATTTAATTTATACACCGCGCACAACATATATTGGCGCAATGCATGCAAACAAAAGTAAACTCAGCTATTGTAATGCTGCCGGGCTACTTGCGCTGCTGCTGGTGTCCTCGCTAGCATCCTTGCCGTTGACGGTTTTGTTCACCGTCAACATTCGCTTTGGTAAAAGCTCAATATATAATCCAACCGTACAAGTATGCTTGCCGTTGACGGTGTTGTTCACCGTCAACATTCGCTTTGGTAAAAGCTCAATATATAATCCAACCGTACAAGTATGCTTGCCGTTGACGGTGTTGTTCACCGTCAACATTCGCTTTGGTAAAAGCTCAATATATAATCCAACCGTACAAGTATGCTTGCCGTTGACGGTGTTGTCACCGTCAACATTCGCTTTGGTAAAAGCTCAATATATAATCCAACCGTACAAGTGAGTGACACAACCGTTGATGCCATAAAATACCAAAGCCGGTAACATAAAAATCTTACACCCACTCGTAACCATCTTTCTTCAATGGCAGGCGATAGGGCCTGGAACCCGCTGCTGCCAAAGCATTGCAGAGTGCCGGGGCAACTGTAGGCATACCTACTTCGCCAATACCGCCACATGCTTCTGTACTGGGTACTATGTGCACTTCTATGGGTGGCATTTCGGGATAACGCAGCAGATCGTAGTTAAAGAAACTATCCTGCTCTACGCGGCCATTTTTTACAGTGATCTCGCCTTTTAATGCCTGCGAGAGTGCAAAGGCCAGTGCACCTTCTACCTGGTTTAGCAAACCATCGGGGTTTACCACAATACCGCAGTCAACCGCAGCAACAACCTTTACGATTTTAAATTTCTTTGCACCCAGCATTTCAATTTCTATGGCATGTGCCACATAAGTAGGGCAAAAAGAAAAATGGTGCGTGGCTACACCTATAAAATGATTGGCCTGCAACGGTTTACCATAGCCGCTTTTCTCTGCAACCAGTTTCAACACATTTGCAATACGTGAAGGATCCTGGAATGGAAATTCGGTTAAACGTTTTGGCATTGTAGCTAAAAGATCGAGGCGGAATTGCACAGGATCTTTTTTTAATTTAACTGCCAGCTCATCTACAAAACATTCAACCGGGAACGTATTGATATTAATTTCCACCGCACGCAGCCAACCACGCATCAGGTTAAAGTCAACATGGGTAAAGCCTGTTTTTACATTGGGTATATCGTACCAGAAATCGGCGTTGGCACCACCGTTCATATCACCCAGTGCTTTTGTTTCGGGGCCTTCAATCATCAGGTTGATGGAACAGCCCAGCGCATGATGCTGCCATGATAACAGTTTACCTGAATCATCCCACGATGCTTTCATGCGGTGATAATTGGCGGGGCGGTATGCATCATTGCGAATATCATCAACCCTGTCCCAGATCACCTTTACAGGCTTATCGTATTGCTTTGCAATTTTACCAGCCTCCAGCATGTAATCGAAGAAAAGCCTTCTTCCAAATCCGCCACCAATGTATGCCAGATTGATCTTTATATTTTTTTCGTCAATACCCAGTTCTTTTGCAATAACCGGCGGGGCAAATTCGGGAAACTGGTTGCCGCACCAGAACTCCGCTTTACCATCTTTTACCTGTGCAATGCAATTGATGGGTTCCATAGTGCCGTGTGCCAGAAAAGGCGCTGAATAGCCTGACTCCAATGTATTTGCCGCAGGCGCATTTGCTTTGGCAACATCGCCTTTCTTGAATACTTCTATTGTTGGCTTGTTCTTAGATTTTGTTTCGAATGTTTTAAACAATTCATCTGTTGAATCATTGCCATGCCCTTGCTCATCCCATTCTGTTTTCAATAGTTTTCTTGCTTTAATTGCACTCCACACATTGGTGGCAAGTATTGCAACACCTGCATGAATATGCATGGGCGCATCTGTGCCTTCGAATGTGACTGCTTTTAAATAACCACTTACACTTTTACAGGCGCTATCGTCAAACGATTTTAATTTTCCATGCAGTACAGGGCAACGTTCTACTACGGCATATACCATTCCGTCAACTTTTACATCAATGCCATAATTCGCTTTACCCGTTATCGTACTTTTAAGATTTTTCTTTGGAGCTGCTTTACCGATGATCGTAAAATCTTTTGCTTCTTTCAGCTTTACCTCTTTTGGAATAGGCAGCTTAATGGCATCGCAAACCAGTTCTGCATAAGTGATGGTGTCTTTTGTTTTTGTATTGGTAACAACACTACTGGCAGTACTGCATTGCGCTTCGGGTATATTCCATTTCTTTGCTGCAGCGCTTACCAGCATTGCTTTTGCAGTAGCGCCAACCCTGCGCATTTCTTTCCAGTCGGCGAGTACACTCTGGCTGCCGCCTGTGGTATAATAACCTCCAAATCCTGGCTTATCGGGCCTGTCGATGGTTACGCCGAATGGCAGTAAATCAGTTTTTACCTTGCTCCAGTCTGCATCCAGTTCTTCTGCAACAATCATGGGTAACGAGGTATTCACCCCCTGCCCCATTTCTGCACGTGAAAAAAAGATGGTGATATCGCCATTCGATTCTACTTTTAAATAAGGCATTGGCTGCAGTGGATCACATGCGGCGGCGGCTGTTGCTGCTTTTTTGGTATCCGTATTACATGCCTGCGGCAGCAGCATGCCGAGAATAAGGCTGCCACCTGCGGCTGAACTGAGTTTGATAAAATCGCGTCTTTTGAAAGTAGTTTTCATATAAAAATTTGAAGCAGTTGATTGGTTTATTTTATATACCTGGCATTTGTACTGGTGGCATCGCCTGTTGTGTCACTCACTTGTACGTTTGGATCGTGAATTGGCAATCGCAAATCGGCAATGGTCAATGGTGAATGGTCAATGGTCAATTCACGATTCACACATTCACCATTCACCTCTCACCCGTTTACTTCCTTTATCACTTCGTGTATCGCTTCCTGAATACGATGATACGTTCCGCAGCGGCAAAGATTGCCCGCCATTAATCCACTGATCTGGTCTTCTGTTGGTTGTTTGTTTGTGTTGAGCAAGCCAACAACATTCATTATTTGCCCACTCTGACAATACCCGCATTGCGGCACATTTATTTTTTCCCATGCTTTTTGCACAGGATGTGAGCCGTCTTCACTTAAGCCTTCAATAGTGGTGATTTTGCCGGTACCTACGGCCTGTACCTGCAATTGACAACTACGAACGGCAGTGCCGTTAAGAAGCACAGTGCAGGCACCACAACTGGCAACACCGCAGCCAAATTTTGTACCGGTAAGATCCAGCAGATCGCGCAGCACCCAAACCATTGGCATATCTGCATCGGCTTCGGCGGTGTAAGACTTATTGTTGATGTTTAAATTGTAAGATGGCATAAACAGTTAATTGAATGAGGAGCAAATTGGTAAGCAATAAAGTTATAGAACCCTGACTAATAAAAATTATTTTTTAGAAGATTGTTGAGATTAGACAGATAAGCAGGATATAATTATAAAACATTTAGTGCAATATGTACCTGCCTTTGTTGTATTCCTTCGCCAGGTATGGTTGCATATTGTTTACAACAAACTTTGCTTGAGTCTTTGCTTTGGGAAAAGCTCAATAAACTATCCAACCGTACAAGTGAGTGACACAACCAAAGCTTCATAGTAAATAAGTAAGCCTGCTAATAAAAAACACTCTGATATAAATATAAAAGCGCATTTGTAAAGCAAATTTAAAACGAGGCATCAGTTCAATTTTATATTGGCTATTTTAGCTGCCTAATAAAAAAACAATGGCTTCAACAAAAATTACAGTAAACAGTAATGGCTCGCTTAAAATAGAAGGCGATTTTGAAATTGTAGATAAGCAGGGAAATGTATACGACCTTGGCGGCAGAGAAGTGGTTTCTATATGCCGTTGCGGGCTTTCGCAAAACAAACCTTTTTGTGATGCTTCTCACAAAGGGCATTTTGAACATGAAGCAGTAGCGTTTGCGCTTCCTCCCAAAAAAACGGTATAATATTATTGTGATTGCTGGCACCCCAGCTAACGATTTTCTAATGTAAAGGCTGGTTTACTCACATGCAGAATTGTTTAAATTTACCCTGCAACAAAACAAAACCATTGCAATGCCAGAAATTGTTGAGTTACTTACCGAAACTTTTGGACACGATTGTGTACTGACACACGAAGAAGCAAGTATGCGTGTTGCAAGTAACTGGCGGCAGAATGAAAACCTGGATTGTCTTGCACTACTTCGCCCCGGAACCACAGAAGATGTATCAAAAATGCTGCAAATCTGCAATGCATACAATCAGCCTGTTGTGCCTCATGGCGGGTTGACGAATGTTGTTGGTGGTGTGGTAACCAAACCAAATGAAATTGCTTTAAGCCTGGAACGCATGAACGCGGTTGAAGAAATCAACGTGCTTAATAAAACGGTAACAGTGCAGGCAGGAGTTGTTTTGCAAACCCTTCAAAAAATGGTTGCTGAAAAAGGATTCCTTTTCCCGCTTGATCTTGGTGCAAAAGGCAGTTGTATGATTGGCGGAAACATCGCTTCAAATGCAGGAGGTTTACAGGCTTTGCGCTACGGGGTAATGCGCAATTTAGTGCTTGGTATGGAGGTTGTACTTGCTGACGGCACCATTATTTCATCCATGAACAAAATGCTGAAGAATAACGCTGGCTATGATTTAAAGCAACTTTTCATAGGTTCTGAAGGTACATTGGGTATTATAACCAAAGCTATTTTAAAAATTGAGGATAAACCGGAAAGTAAGCACACCGCTTTTATTGCCGTGGATTGTTTTGAGAAAGCAAATCAGTTGCTCCAATTTTCAAAAAAGTATTTAAAGAATAACCTTACGAGTTTTGAATTGCTTTGGCAGGATTATTATAGTTTAATGACGTCGCCACCGTCAATTTATGCTCCACCGTTACCTCAAAATTATCCTTTTTATATTTTAATGGAAATGCTTGGCCAGGATGCTGAGAAAGACCAGGCATTGTTTGAAGAATTACTGGAAAAAAGTTTTGAAGACGGCTTGATTGCAGATGCGGTTATTGCACGGTCGCAGCAGGAATTGAATTGGTTATGGGGCATCCGCGAAAATGTAGAATTTATCTTTTCGGTTCACCATCCTGTTTTTTTATTTGATGTCAGCCTGGCAATTGCTGATATGAATGAATACATCGAAAAAATAAAATCAGCGCTTCAAAAGGTTTGGGCAGATGTACTTTTTTATGCTTTCGGGCATATGGGTGACGGGAACTTACACTTATATGTAAGTTGCGGCAATGCTGATATTAATATAAGACACCATGTAGAGGAGATTGTTTATAAACCACTTCAGCAAATTGGTGGTTCAATAACCGGTGAGCATGGAATAGGTCTGGAAAAAAAGCGATGGCTTCACCTCAGCCGCACTGCCGAAGAAATACAACTAATGAAAACGCTTAAGAATGCTCTGGACCCCAAAGGAATTTTAAACCCTGGAAAATTATTGTAAGCTTATATTGAAGCATAAAGAACCGGCTTACAGAATAAATATAAAAGCGTGATACCGGCTTATGTTTTTCATGGTATCGGCTGTTGTGTCACTCACTTGTGCGTTCTGAAAAACAGGCATCAAGGCAAAGAGTTTTTCGTTGTTCACTGTTCACTCATAATTCTTAGCACAAGTGTGCGACGCAACAAAAGCTTAACAGTATTACTATTGCCAGGCACATAAAAATTGTATTTTTCTATTGCCTGCAGATCCCAATCAGAAATATCCCAACAAAATAAGTAAATTCAGTTTTAATTTACAGAGTATGATAAAAGGTGATATCTCTCTTGCCCAATGGGCTTTAGTTGAAGAAATAAGATCAGGCAAATGGAATACATTGGATTTTCCAAAAATTGCAAGAGAAGATTTTGATATTAACGGTATTGAGTTCGTTAATACACTTTTTGAAGTGCCTACAGTTGAATACCTGAATATACTTAAAAGAAACGCTACAGACAATGGTGTGCAAATGGTTTTGATTATGATAGATGATGAAGGGGATGGATGTGCATCAACCAAACAGGAACGCAAACAGTTTGAAATCAATCACCGCAAATGGATTGACATTGCGCAGTATCTTGGCTGTTCTGCAATACGCACCAACTGCAGAGGGGAAGCAAACATTTCACATAAGGATGCTCTTAGATATGCAGCAGAATCTTACAACATGTTATTAGAATATGCAGCAGATGCTAACATAAAAGTGCTGATAGAAAATCACGGCGGTGTTTCTAACGATCCCGATTTTATGATCGCTTTAATGAAAGAAGTTGATCACCCTTTGTTTGGCGCTTACCCCGACTGGCGTGAGCCTTCAAACGATTTTGACAATTATACCTACCTGCAAAAAACGCTTCCTTATGCAAAAGGAATGTCTTACAGAAATCAACCAACAGAAGCGCTTACTGCAAAGATGATCGATCTCTGCATCCAAAATAATTATCACGGCTGGTATGGTATTGAATCTAATGGACGCGAAGCTATAACGGAAGGAAAGAGGCTGCTGAATAAATATCTGTTTGATCAATAATTATTGCTTTCATAATTGTTCAGTCAAAGGGCCATAAAGTGCCATCCGCAAAAATGTAAGTATGTGCGGGCATCAATAAATCTTGATCTGAAATATTCTGAGCACATTATTCGTCACATCCCGTAATTTTATATCCTTCACTCTAACGATAAATCAGCAACATGAACAAAAAAATTTCTCAAAAAGAAAATGTTGAAAATACTCCTGCAAAGAACGAAATGAACAGGAGAAAATTTGTAGGGCTGGCAGCAACTGCGGCGGCTGCATTTACAATTGTTCCCAGGCATGTGCTTGGCAAAGGTTATGTTTCGCCAAGTGATAAAATAACCCTTGCATATATTGGTGTAGGCACACAGGGCATAAGAGAATTGTTGCCTTTGCTTGCTGTGCCGCAGATACAGGTTGTTGCGGTTTGCGATCCCAATAAAGAAGCACGTGGTTACAGAGACTGGGGCAAAGATTATTTAAGAAGTGAAATCCGTAAGACGATTCAAAAGCCTGACTGGGATTGTGGCGGCGATGGATTGATTCCCGGTGGAAGAGACAACGGTAAATCAATCGTTGATACCTATTATTCAAATGTGCATCCTGAAATAAAGTATAAAGGCTGCACAGCTTATGAAGATGTGCGTGAATTATTTGATAAAGAAAAAGACGTTGATGCTGTTAAGATAATGACACCAGATCATTTGCATGGTATTCTTTCAATGGCTGCTATAAAAAGGGGCAAACATTTACTGGTGCACAAACCCATTTCAAACCGTTTAACTGAAGGGAAAAAGGTTATTGAAATGGCGCGTAACAATCCTAAGGTAATCACACATCTTATACCATGGGATTCAAACGGCTCAATGGAAACGGTAATGTCATGGATTAATGCCGGTGCAATTGGCACTTTGCAAGAAGTGCACAACTGGACCAACAGACCCGTATGGCCACAATATCCCCAATTGCCTAAAAACGCTGAAGATATACCCGCAGGTTTTAATTGGGACCTATGGCTTGGCCCTGAAGCGGAAAGGCCCTATAGTTCTGATTATACGAATATGGTGTTCAGGGGATGGTACGATTTCGGGGGAGGTTCAATGGCAGATATGGGTCACTACAGTTTGTGGACGGTTTTCAATGCATTGAAACTAACGTCGCCAACAGTTGTAATCCCAAACAGAAGTCATGTTTGCGATTTTAATGGCCCATTACCATTCCGTATAAAAAATGATTTTTCATTTCCCATGGCAAGTATGGTTCGGTTTAAATATCCCGCAAACGGAAACAGGCCACCTGTTGATCTTTGCTGGTACGATGGTGGTATGCTTCCGCCGATACCCGAAGAATTATTTAATGCCAGTAAAGAGTTGCCTGAAGAGGGAATGATGTTCGTTGGCGATAAAGGAAAAATTCTCGCAGGCTTTAATGTACAAAATCCTGAAATCATTTCAGGTACAAAAATGGATACACCAAAAACAAGCGCAGATAAAAGAGATCAGGTGGCGCAAACTTCAGCGGCGCTGCCTTTGTTTGTTGAGGCATGTAAAACAGGCAAACAGTATCCCGGCAATTTTTCAGAAGCAGAATACATTACAGAGGCGGTGAACCTTTATGCAGTGGCATTAAGAGCAAACAAGTTGCTGAAGTATGATGCAACCAATCTTAAGATCACGAATGTGCAGGATGCAAATAAATATTTGAGTCGCGAATACAGAAGCGGATGGCATCCTGATTCTATTTAAAGTTACGGCTCTTGAGGAAGAAAGAAGAGTAGAAATGTTTGAATACCAGCTATAGCATTTCATAGCATCTTCGTTGCGTCGCAATCACTTTATCTTTCTGTTCATTGTTGAGCAAAATGCACACGAGTGCGACGCAACAAAAGCATCATTGCTGTTGTATAGTTGGGTACAAAATAGTTGCTTTATTATGTTTTAAATACGCTGATTATTGCTTGCTGATACGGTAGAGATTGCCGGAATCGGTAACGGCATAGAGCATACCATTATCGTACGCCACATCGCGAAAACGTTCTTTTTTATCTTCTAGCAATCTTTCTTCGCCAACTACTTTATTATCTTTTATAACAAGTCTTACAATGTGCATGCTGCTTAGCCGCCGATGAATAAATTATTCTCCCATTCAGGAATAGCGTCGCCTTTATAAAAACTAATACCGCTGGGAGAAACAACAGGGTCCCAGTAATAAACAGGTTGCTCCATACCCTCTTTTTGCTGTATGCCCTCGCCTACTTTTTCGCCGCTGTATTCTATACCATAAGTGATGGTTGGCCAGCCATAATTTTTTCCTGAACGAATAATGTTTACTTCATCGCCACCGCGTGGGCCAAATTCAACCTCCCATAATTCACCGGTTGCGGGATTGATATCTAGCCCTTGCGGATTGCGGATACCATAGACATATATCTGCGGCATAGCACCCGGCTGATTGATGAAAGGATTGCCCGGAACAGCTTTACCATCAGGAGTTATTTTAAAAACCTTTCCAAGACCGGCCGTTAATAATTGTGCCTGAGCCCTGCCTTCAGGAATGGATCTTTCGCCAGCACTTACAAACAGGTTTCCATCCTTATCAAAGATCAATCTTGAGCCAAAATGTGCACCACTGTTTAATGCAGGTGTAGCGCGGAAAATAACAATTGGATTGTCTATTGTTCCCGCGGTTTCATTCAACTGCCCTTTGGCAACAGCAGTAAGGTTTCCCGGAGGGTTTTTCTCGGAGAAAGACCAGTAAATGGTTTTGTTTGTGGCGAAGTTTGGATCGAATGCTACATCCAGTAACCCACCCTGGCCGTTATCGTCCACCGCGGGAAAACCTGTTATCTTTTTTACAAGTTCACCGGTTGCAGTATGTATTTCCATATAGCCGGATTTTATGGTGATAAGCAGCCTGCCATCAGTCATTGGCACAACAGCCCATGGATTACCTAAACCCTGAGCGATCTTTTCTACTTTATACGGTGTTGTTGTTTTTACACCTGCTATTCTTGTTTGGCCCGCAAATGCAGGCTTATAATTGCTGTTGGCCTTTTGTGTTTCAACTGGTGAAAGCTTAGTTGAATCGTAACTGTTATCTGCAACTGTTGTATCCTCATGGCTTGCACATCCTGATGAATGAACCGAGACCATAACAACTGTAAGTAAAATGATGTTTTTCATCTTCATAAATATTGCTTTAGTGAAACGTAAAAATACGCAATCTGAAAGTTAAAGACTACGAGCAATAATCATTGATATTAACTAATACAGCCAATATCCATTATTGCAGTATACAATTTAATTTTTTTGTAACCAGCACCGGTATTGTATAGCATCGCCTGTTGTGTCACTCACTTGTACTTTTGGAAAAACAGGCATCAAGGCAAAAAGGCAACAGGCAAATAGTGTTTTATTATTCGTTGTTCACTGCTCACTGGTATCAAACCGTACAAGAGTGCGACGCAAGAATGCTTCATGCATATTCTTTTGCCTGGCTAAAAAAATGTGCGGATGTGCGGATGTGCAGATGAGCGAATGTGCAAATGAATACACTTTTGTATTTGTCTTTCATCCGCAAATCTGCAAATTTACAAATCTGCACATCGTATTTAACACATTTGCACATCCGCTGATCTTACCATTACTTTGCACGTTATGACAACAGAACAGATTAAACAAATGAGGGAACGTGTTACCGTGCTAAGGAGGTTTCTTTGACTACGATAACCGCACAGAAAAAGTAACGAACGACCGCCAACTATCACTTTCGCCGGGCTTTTGGGATGATAATACACGTGCCACGGCCATAATGAAAGACATTAAAGTAAATGAGTACTGGATGAAAATGTACACGCAGGTTGAAACTGCTGTTGAAGATTTTGCCGTGCTCTTCGACTTCTGGAAAAGCGGCGATGCAAGCGAAGAAGAAACCAGGCAGGCTTACGATGCGGCACTTGTTTCCATTGAAGATGCGGAGTTTAAAAGCACCTTGAACCAGCCGGAAGATGAGTTACCGGGTGTGTTGCAAATCAACCCCGGTGCGGGTGGCACAGAGAGCCAGGATTGGGCCGAAATGCTGTTACGCATGTACCGCATGTATGGCGAAAAGCAAGGCTGGAAAGTAACCGAACTGGATTACCAGGAAGGTGATGGTGCAGGAATAAAAACAGCTACGCTTCAGTTTGATGGCCCGTTTGCTTATGGTTTTTTAAAGAGTGAAAGTGGCGTACACAGGCTGGTGCGTATATCTCCTTTTGACAGCAGTGC
>DGQT01000120.1 GCA_002390845.1 Chitinophagaceae bacterium UBA4407
CAACCAGAAACAGGTTTATTTCGTGGTTTGTTGGTGGGCTTAATTTCCAGATAGAGCATCATTTATTTCCAAAGATATCGCATATACATTACCCGCAGATCAGCCGTATTATTAAACAAGCTTGTAAAGAGTATGGTGTTAAGTATGTAGAATACCGCAAAATGCACCATGCTGTGATATCGCATATTTCTTTTTTAAGGCAGATGGGTAAAGCCTGATTTTTAATTAACAATATTCAAAAAACCGTTCGATTTACATCGAGCGGTTTTTTATTTTATTAACCGGCTTGATGCTGAACTGTTGAATATGATTCCAAACGCAAAAGTGTGCGACGCAAGAGTAGCCCAATAGAAATTCTAAAGCCCGGAAAAAAAATGCTTTCTTATTTCTTTATCCTGTTGCCCGCATATTCAAGTTTTCCGGAAGCCGGAACCAGTTCCCCAATTTTGCCCAGACCTTTAGGGGGCATGTTGTTATAAATACATTCATACTCACCGGCATGTACTTTAAAAGTTTCGTGCCAAATGCCCACGTCGCCATTGCTCCTGACTTTCGTATTAAATGCTTTCCAGGCCGGATAATGCAGCCCATCACGGTCTTTTGCGTAAGCTTCAAGATGTTCAAAAGAACGCCAGTACTGCACAATAACACTAAAGCTTTGCTCCACTCCCAGAAAACCCGTTTCTTCCATGCTTTTCGAAGCAAGTTCTTTCAGCATTTTATTCATTGCCATTGCAACTGGCCACCATTTACCAATCTTCCAAAGTTTATTTATTCGCATGCCAATAAGAAAAACAACAAAGTCGCCCTCTATGCTTGCTGTCATTCGCTTATTTATTGTAGCTGCCATATTATTTTGGTTTATGATTGTGTTGATTTTACAGAAGCTCAAAATTAAAAATAATATTTTCGTAGTGTTCAGGCAGGTTTAAAGAACTATTTTTTTATAAACCAGCTTTGTTTCTTTGTGGCACCGCCTGTTGTGTCACTCCCTTGTACAGCATTATTTCATTGGATCTTTGGCCTACACTACGGCTTGGTTGCAAGAAAATAAACCGGTGCACTGGCAATATTTTTTAAATTTTACCGTACTTAACAGAACATTCCGGAGAAATTTCAGGTTTTAGTATAAATTTGCCCCGAATCCAAATAAAACTATTCTATTAAACATGCGATTATGAAAAAGACGCTGATGCTCATAACAATCCTTAGCCTGGCAGTTGCCATGTTTTCTTCGTGCTACGAAAGCCGCAGGAGTTCTACCTGTCCTTCGCACGACAAGAATTATTTCAGAAAATAAAAAATTTGCGTGAAGATTCCATCTGCACTTAACTGGAAAATATTAACCGAAATAGATCAACTCGCTAATCTCTTAGAGGCATCATATAAAAAACCTCAGGTTTTATTTAAACACAGTACCCGTTGCAGCGTTAGCAGTATTGCCTTACAAAGAATTGAAAAATCTGCCACTGTACCCAATGCTGATTTCTATTTTCTCGACCTTATCCGTTTCCGTAACATTTCTGATAAAATTGCACACGAATTAAAGGTGTATCACGAATCTCCTCAATTACTCCTGGTAATCGATGGCAAATGCATTTACACGGAAAGCCATCTTGGTATCGACATGATGGAATTGGCTGAACAAATCCCAGCTTTTAACTGAGTAATTCTTATTAAATCCAACCACATTATATGATCGTTACAGTATTTGGTGCTACAGGACGTGTAGGTAAATACATTGTGCGTATGGCCCTTGCAAAAGGCTATAATGTAAAAGCATTTGGCAGAAATATTGAAAGCCTGATTGATGCTGATTTAAACAACGATAAATTAGAAACAATAAAAGGTTTTGTATTTGACAAAACTGATGTGTTGAAAGCTGTAAGTGGATCTGATGTTATATTTTCTGCACTAGGTGGCGGCATTGATGGTTCTGACAAAACAAGAAGCCTGGGAATAAAAAATATTACGGAACAGATGTTTAAAGCAGGCGTAAAAAGGATTCTTGCCGTAGGCGGTATGGGCAGCCTTAAAGATGATGAATATGAATACAGGTTTAACAGGCCAGATTATCCCGCAGTATTCAGAGCTGTAAGCGCAGAACATTTTCAGGCATATCAATATTTAAAAGCATCCGATCTTGACTGGACCTTTGTTTGTCCACCTGACATAAAAGATGGAGAAGCAACTGAAAAATATATTATAAGTGAAGAGTATAAACCGGTGCCTTACGTTAATAGAATTTATGCAGGTGATATTGCTGATTTTATGTTGAAAGAAGCTGAGTTAAATCAATACATAAATAAACGTGTGGGTATTTGCAGCCTTTAGTAATGTAACTATTGTTACATTGCAGGCTGAAGTGATTCGCACAGTTTTGTGCATAATTAAAATGATCATTGCCGGATATATTGCAGCAGTATTAATCGGTATATCGCTTGGCCTTATTGGTGGAGGCGGATCAATACTTACAATACCGGTTTTAGTCTACCTCTTTGGTGTACAACCCATAGCTGCAACAGGTTATTCCCTTTTTATTGTTGGGTCTTCAAGTTTTATAGGAGCAATAAAGAATTATAGAAAAGGTTTGGTAAACGTTCCTACCGCAATTTATTTCAGCACTGCATCTGCGATTACCGTATTAATTACAAGAAAATTTTTATTGCATATTATCCCCGATCAGCTTTTTACAATCGGCAGTTGGGTTATTACCAAATCGCTGTTTACAATGCTGCTGTTTGCTGTAGTAATGATCATTGCTGCAACAAAAATGATTAACTCTAAAGAGCCAGAAGCTTGCGCCACGATCGAATATAAACCTGTTTTTACAAAAATATTACCAGCCGGTTTGGGAATCGGGTTACTCACCGGTTTGCTGGGTGCAGGTGGTGGCTTTCTTATTATACCCGCCTTAATCTTTCACTTTCATTTATCTGTAAAAAAAGCGATTGGCACATCATTAATGATCATCTCCATAAACAGCCTTATTGGTTTTGCCGGAGACATATTTCACACCACAGTAAACTGGAATTTATTGTTGCCAATTACGGCGGTTGCCGCTGTGGGCATTTTTATTGGCACTAAACTTGGCGAAAAAATTCAAGGCGAAAAATTAAAAAAAGGATTTGGATGGTTTGTACTCATCATGGGTATTTATGTACTCATTAAAGAAATCTCAGCTTTATAATATTTTGTAAGTTTACACAAATAATTCACCGGATATTCCTGAAATATGAAACCTCTAACCAAAAAAATTATTCTCTATACTCTGGGTGCCATTGCAGGCGCTGTCGGCGGTTACCTGTATGCTGTAAATGTGGGTTGTAAAACTGGCACCTGCATGATTACTTCAAGCCCGCTAAACAGTACGATTTATTTTGGCGTATTGGGCTTGCTGGTAATAAGCATTTTTATGCCGTCGAAATCAAAGGCATAAATTTAATTTGAGCCCGGCTAAGATTTACTATGAGGCTTTTCTTGCGTCGCACCCGTGTACTTTTAGGTTATGAATCAGCAAGTGCGAAACATAAATCGTGGTTTATAAATCGCAAGTTCAGAAACGTAAGACAAATTTGCAATTTACTTCTACCAGCTTGGTTTGCTCAAAATCGTTCAGAATGTACAAGTGTGCGACGCAACAGGCGATGCTATAAAATACAATAGCCCGGCTCATAAAAAAAGCCTGTATTTAAACAAGCTTTTATAAGTTTAACCAGCAAAATGAATTCTAAAATAAACCGAAGAGCATGCCATCGATCTTTGTAATTATTTCGCCAAGATCCTCATCTTTTTCCGCGAAATTATTTTTGTCAACATCGATTACCAGCAGCTGACCTTCCTTGTAACCTTCAATCCATTTATTGTATAATTCGTTTAGTTTTTTAATATAATCGAGCCGGATATTTTCTTCATACTCACGGCCACGTTTCTGTATCTGGCCTACGAGCGTAGGTACAGAAGCTTTTAAATAAATCAGCAGATCGGGTGGCTGCACCATGGTTTTCAGCGTTTGAAAAAACTGGAAATAATTCTCAAAATCACGTTTGCTCATTAACCCCATTTCGTGCAGGTTGGGGGCAAAGATATTCGCATCTTCATGAATCGTTCTGTCTTGAATGATGGTTTCTGTACCACGCTGAATTTCGAGCAGTTGGTTTAACCGGCTGTTTAAAAAATAGATCTGAAGGTTAAAGCTCCAGCGGGGCATATCTTCATAAAAATCCATCAGGTAAGGGTTGTGATCAACATCTTCAAACTGTGGTATCCACTTATAATGTTTGCTTAATAATTCTGTAAGTGTGGTTTTACCAGCGCCAATATTTCCCGCAACAGCAATATGTTTGGGTTTCTTTGTTTTAGCCATAAGATTGAAATGTTCGGGCAACAAGTTACAGGAAACAAGTTTTAGATTATTGTAAACCCTTAAAAATATTTATCCGGGTTTTTCGCTTGAAGCGGGCTGTGTGTTTTGCTATATGTAATTAACACCTACAGCAGCCCTTACAAGACCAATCGTTTCTTTTGCACTGGCAACAGCTTTTTCTGCACCTGTCTTTATTACTTTACTTAAATATTCTTTATCTGCTTCTATGGCCGCAGCCTTATCCCGAATGGGGGCTATAAAAGCTACCATATCTTCGGCTAGCTGTTTTTTCATATCGCCATAACGAATAATGCAGCTATTAAAATCACTTTCAAATTTTTCAGCAGTATCTGCCATACTTACCAGGTTCATTAGCACAAAAAGATTTTCTATATAAGCCGGCTTTATTGAATTGGGTTCTGTGGGGCCACTGTCAGTTTTTGCTTTCATTATTTTCTTGCGTATTAGTTCATCTGTATCAGCAAGGTATAATGTATTCATATGGTTTTCGCTCTTACTCATTTTACCATTACCATCAAGGCTAAGGATCTTTATAAGATCGTTTCCGTAGTTAAAGGCCTGCGGTATTGGAAAAACATCGCCGTAACGGTGGTTAAAACGTTCGGCAAAATTCCTGCACATCTCAAGGTGTTGCTCCTGGTCTTTACCTACAGGCACTTTAGTTGCACGATGTATTAAAATATCTGCGGTTTGTAGTACCGGGTAGGTAAGTAAACCGGCATTTACATTATTGGGATTGCTGCGTACCTTATCTTTAAATGCAGCCGTTTTCTCAAGCTCGCCTTTGTATGCAAGCATGTTTAAATAAAGATATAATTCTGCAATTTCAGGAACATCGCTTTGAACAAATAATACAGATTTTTCCGGGTCAAGTCCCGATGCAAGCAGCTCTGATAACAACCGCAGCACATTATTTTTTAGCGCTTTTGTATCAGGGTGTGTGGTAAGGCTATGCCAGTCTACAATGCAGAAATAGCAGTCAAATTCGCTTTGCATTTTTACCCAGTTGCGTACCGCTCCAAAATAATTGCCCAGATGTAAATTGCCCGTAGGCCTTATACCACTTAATACAAGCTCTTTTTTCATAAGGGGGCGAAGATAAAAATACTGTATGGTGAATAACGATTACCGGAAGAATTTTTTTGAGCCAGGCAGCAGAGCATGCATATAGCTTTCGTTGCGTCGCTCTCTTGTACTGTGATAATCCTATTGAACATCCGGGTGCAAGGGCGTATTTGTTTGCAAAGTTTCTTCATAAAATAATTACCCGGCAAATGCTGCATGTATGTTGTTCAGCAACCAGCTAAACCCGCAGCCAATTGATGCCATGAAAGGGGAACTATGAAACGAGCGTGGCAAGTAAAGACGATCAAAGATGCAATGCCGGCTAAAAAAATGCATTTTCAGGGCATAAAAAAAAGAACGGTAAACCGGTTTATATTACCTGCTATAACACGGTATTTTACCGTGCCTTTATGCAACTCAATAATTCTCTTTACGATAGCAAGGCCCAGGCCAAATCCCTTTTTTTGTGCTGCGTTTGTGCCCCTGAAAAAAGCGAGAAACAGCCGGTCAATATCTTCGGCATTTATTGTTGGCCCGGTATTATCGAAATGTATATGAACAGCATTGGCATACGCCTCCATTGTAATGGTGAGTGACTTATTATCAGAATACTTGTAGGCATTCTTTATAATGTTGCGGAATGCAGAACGTAAAAGCGGCTCATTGCCCTGAATACAGAGGTAGGCCTCCTTTTCGGGAGTTGCAGTAAATTCAAAATTGATATTGATGTCTTCATTTGTTTTTTGTGCCGCAGCAATGGAGTCGTATATCACTTCATCAATACGAACTATGGGCCAGTTAGAGGAATAGCTGATATTTTCATATTGCGAAAGCAGCAGCAGGGAATTGGTTAGGTCAATCATTTCCTGCTGGTCTTCTTTAAGCGATTCCAGTACCTCTTTTGCTTCGGTAACTGTAAGGTTCTTTCGTAATGCCGATTCGGTTTGGGCCATCATTGTTGCCAGGGGAGTTCTTAATTCATGCGACGCGTGGTGTACAAAGTTTTTCTGTAACTGAAAGGCCTTATCAAGCCTGTCGAGCATATTATTAAAGTTAAGGGCAATTTGTACTATCTCATTGCTTCTTGCATTGCCTTTCCCTACATTAACCCTTTGACGGAGGTTGTTTTCTGTAATGCGCCGCATTTGTACACTAAGGTTTACCAAAGGCCTTGTTACAACTATTACATAATACAGTGCAAACAAACCAATTGTAAGTATGGTACCTATGGCCACGGATATCATAATAAGCCTTAAAGAAGCAAGCCTAGCAAGGCCGTACTTATCGTAACCTGTTGCTATTACATAACCCTTATGCCCATACCTGTCCAGATATAATCCAACACTCTGTGTATCGCCCCTGAAAAACTCAGAAACTTCCAGTTCTTTTATCGTCTGCATCAGCTTAATATCAACTTTATAGTTTAGCTGCTTTGGGGCTGTAAAAAGAATATTATAAGCACTATCAAATAATACAGATTGAAACCCGATTGGAGAACCGGGTAAATAATTGGCAAGTTTAGAAATTACCGTTTTATCTGTGTCGGTAATATTGTAATAAGTAGTGTACTCTTTATATGCCTGAGCCCATAGCCGTTTATTAAAATCCTGCTCCCTGGTATGGGCATATAAAGTATAAATGATAAAAAAAGAAGACAGCAGTATAAGAGATACTACAAGCGTAAGAATAAGTACAAACCGAATACGGACACTCATGACAAGGCAGCCTCCCTTACATAATAGCCAAAACCCGGCTTGGTATGAATAAGCTTTGTTTCAAAAGGTTTATCAATTTTATTACGCAGGAAACTAATATATACTTCAATGGTATTGGTACCGGTATCGAAACTCAGATCCCACACCTTTTGCATGATTTCCTGCTTGGGTATTACCTTTCCTTTATTACGGCATAGCAATACAAGCAATGCAAATTCTTTAGCCGTAAGGTTAATATTTTTCCCCCCGCGTGTAACCATTTTATTATTCATATCAATCGAAAGATCGGCAACAATTATTTTATCTGTTTCAACCACTCCCGCTCTTGCCCTTTTAAGAAAAACCTTTATACGCGCAAACAGTTCATCAAAATGAAAAGGTTTTACAATATAATCATCGGCACCAAAACTAAAGGCATCAACCTTATCCTGAATCTCACCCAATGCGGTAAGCATGATAATTGGTACTTTACCGTTTTGTTGCCGGAATTCTTTGCACAACGCAAGTCCGTTTTTATACGGAAGGTTGATATCAAGCAACACCACTGCATACTGATGCTGGTTAAACAGTTTCTCGGCAACAGCACCATCATAGGCCACATCGGCCTGATAACCCTGACGAATTAACTCTTCCTGTATTACCTGGCTAAGCTTGGGTTCGTCTTCGGCAATTAATATTCTGTAGTTGTTTTCCATATCTTCAATAAAAATTGGTAGTACAAATTATGAAAAAGTTTTTATACTAAGCTCCGGTAATTATTTCTGTGCGCTGTTATACACAAATAACTGCTATCCGTTTTGAAGTATGCCAAGGCTTAAAAACCAGGTTATACACAGAATTTATTCAGTATTATTGAAAGCTTGATGCCGTACATTAAATAAGACTCGTTAAAAACTTTAACACTACCGATGCAGGCTATTCTTTGCTGGTAGTATTGTACTGTAAAAGTAAAAAGATTGATTTACAACAATTACACCAAATTAATAGAATAGTAATCCTGGTAAATAATGGCATTCATTCAGGTGAACCAGATTACATAGATGCAAGTATGTTGCTGTTAAGGGATGTTATCAAAAATAGATTGTAAACATACCATTGGCCTATGCTTTAGAATATTATGAGTTTTTCTTTCCCGAATGCTTTCGAATTTTATGGCGGGTTTATTAAAGATGCTCTTCTTGTAATTCCGGATTATAGATAAGCAAACAGAGTGAGAGGCATTCACTTAATATAATAAGGTATAATACTGAAAAATA
>DGQT01000082.1 GCA_002390845.1 Chitinophagaceae bacterium UBA4407
TTCTTCCGAACACCTGTGGTCAACGACCAACACCGGCGAAGGACCGAAGTGAATGGTATTGAGATGCACCGAACATCATCCGCTTCTAAAAAAGCTCCATATATAATCCAACCGTACAAGTGAGTGACACAACAGGCGATGCCAAAAGAACCCAAGCTGGTTACAAAAAAAATTTCAGCTTATCATTTCTTTTTAAAATTCAGTAGTGGCAAATCCATCATGATGCCTGTATTTAAGCGGATGGTATTGGCCGTTTGTACTGTATTGATATTACGCAGTTGCGGTGCATATTGTAAACCGATATGCCAGCATAACGGCGTGCCTTTGAAACCGCTGCGATAATATATACCGGGCGATAATACCTGTGCCCATGAAACAGATGCGGGCAACGGTTTATCTGCTGCATTACTTAACCGGTAACTAACCACGGCGCCGAGATCTACAATGGTAAGGTTGATGGTGTGGCTGTTGCCTTTCAGCAGTTGCATTTTTTTACTTCCCATAAAAGCATGCATGTTTTTATCATTTGCATTGTAATCTTTTTTCTTTGCCCAGCTATAACTAACACCGATGGGCGCTGATAGCCCGAATACAAACCCTGCACCGGAAGGACCGGACATATTGTATTTTCCATTTGCATCCTGAGCCCATTCGCTACCGGCATAAGCACCGAAATATGCGTTAAGGTCGATGCTGTAAAGTGCATTCCGTTTTATTTTATAAGAGCCGGGTGGCAGTGCATAAGTTTCAATAACCTTACTCAATTCTGCGCTGTTTTGTGCAGTAAGAATATCCTGAAATATGGAAGCTGCTTTCTGCAACAAAGCAAAATTTATTCCGGCGGCTTTCTTTAGCTGGCTGTAAGCAGGGTTTGTGTTATCGGCCTGCAGAAAATATTGAGTACTTAACGCTATACCGCTTAATTGCGGAAAATCAGTTGACAGGTTTTTTAATTCATCATTAATAGCCGTTCGGAATTTTTCGAGTTCTGCAACTGAAAATTCTACCTCTTTTACCGCATCATTTACCTGCACTGATATTTTACCTGCAATGGATTTTGCTGTAAAAAGGTAACCAACTATTTTTTCGGCAGTAATAACATCGCCGCTCTTCGTGACAATTCTTTGTAAAGCAAGCCAGTCTTTAATCTTCTTTGCAACATCATCTTTATTACCCGCCAGCTTTAAAAGGGCGGCTATATCGCTGTTGATTTTTATGGTGCCGGGGCTCAGGTATTCGAACAATTGTATCACGGCATCTGCAGAGCCGGCGTAGTTCTTTTGTTGTATGCTCTGGTAAATGCCCCATAATTTTGTAAAGGTTGTATCGAGTTTGCCAATGTTTTCCGGCAGGCTGCCCTTCACCAGTTTATTGCTGATGATCATATTGATGATGTCGTGTACATTTTCCCAGTAAGATGAAATCCTGAACTCCCAGTTAGCGCCGTCTTTATCAATCTTCTCTTTTAATTCATTTTGGTTAGCCTGGAATTTATTAAGTGTAAATAAAACCTGTTTCAGCCACATCCTTACGCGGTTGTAGGTTTCAAGCGATAAACTGTCTGGCCGGTCGCCGCGGTTATAAACTAAATTTTTTGCAAGCAATGGATATTTAACGTTCACCAATGCCCAGAAAATATCAAATTCATTTTCGCTCATCGACGCCCATCGCTCCGGTGAAATCCAGAAACCGGTATTTTTCCCCGGCTCGTACAATTCATGGTCAATCACATAAGTAATTTGCGCAAATTTTTTAATGGCGGTGGTACTGAGTGTATCAACCGCATTCAGGGAATCTTCCATATTAAAATTCAACTGATCAATGATCTCAAGGAAATTATATTTTTTACGGATGAGCTTTGCGATGATCGATGCATCTTTTGCATACCCGTTGTATGGGGTATCGATCCATTTATTAAAGTAAGGGCTTTGCATAAAATTATCGGGCAACTGGATAAAATCTTTTGACATGGCATACCTGAACTGAACACCAAAAGAAGGCAGTTCATAATCTGGCAGCGATTCAAATACCCGCCGGGTTTCCGGGAAAAAAATATTCAGCAGTGAATCTACATGCAGGTTGTTTTTCAACTGATCGGTAAACGCCAGCACTGCTTCCTGCTTTACTCTTTTTGCAAGATAAATGGCAAGGGCATCAATTACTTCACTTTGAGATGGAAATGAAAAATTTTTGAGCGATTCTATATTCTGAGCATTTTCAGCAATGGCATTGGTATTTGCTTCTTCGATATTGTTTTTTATCGCTGTATTTATGGCTCTGCCATCTTCTGCAAGCAAAGCTTCCTTTGCAAAAAAGTTTTTAGCAGTTAAAGGAACCGAAGCGCTTACCAAAGCATCATTCACCTCCTTAATGTTCATTTCCTTTACAATGTTCCGGGCAAATGAATCAATTTTATGAATGCTTGATTTAAAACCCTGCTGAAGCAAACTTTGTACTCCGGCTATATTAAGTTTCACTATACTATCCTGCAACAAACTGTCTGTGAAACCGGCAGGAATATTATTCAGCAGTGAAGGAAAATCGGCAGCGAAATTTTTTATATCCCCATACCGGCCTATGCTATCAACAATTTTTTGTTTGTTGTCAATTTCGTTATGTATTTTTTCTACAAGATTAAACAACGGTATTGTTTTTCTATTGCCTTGTAACACCGGGTGTGCATGAAAGAAACTCCAAAGACTGTCAGTGTTTTTATGAACAGTTTGTCTGAAAACAAAATCGTATAATTCCTTTATACCTTTATAATTAAGTATTTTCTGCCAACTGTTTTCACCGGTATAATAAAATACCACAGCATTAATTGAGTCAAGATAACTTCTCTTCAGTGCAAAAAGGCTGTCCCGATTTTGTGAGTCAGTTGTGCTGCTTATCTGATTATTAAGGCTCATTACCTGGTTTTGCCATTGGGCGATTTGCTGTGCCCTGAAAAAAGCATTTTGAGAAAAAGCCTTTTGAGTAATTACTGTTAGCAGCAGTAAACTCATAATGCAGTGTTTCATTTGGTAATGTTTTATGCATATTAAAAAAAATAAGCGACATTTTGGGTATTTATTTTGAGCCAGGCAACAGTTCTTTGTGGATCGTCCCTTGCGTTCTTAATCCCGTATGTTTCATCGGGACGCACCCGTATATTTTTGAAATATTATTAAGCAGCGCGAAGATTGTAGCTTACAACTATGAAAAGGATAATTTTAAAAAATAAAACACATTTATGAAACAAAGTATAGCCCATATTGCTTTGGTGGTAGAAGACTACGACGATGCCATTCAATTTTATACAAAACAACTGCATTTCACGCTAATAGAAGATACCGTATTAAGCGAAACAAAACGTTGGGTAATAGTTTCGCCTCCCGGATCGGATGGTTGTTGTTTATTACTGGCCAAAGCAGCTACAGACGAACAGAAAGCACGTATAGGAAATCAAACGGGTGGCCGTGTTTTCCTGTTTTTGTATACGGATGATTTCTACAGGGATTACAATGAGATGACCGCCAAAAATATCCGTTTTGCGCGTGGCCCCGTAAAAGAAGTGTATGGCACCGTTGGCGTTTTCGAAGACCTTTATGGCAACCTGTGGGATTTAATTGAGCCGTCAAAATAAATACAGCATACAGTTTCTAAATTCTGTAATTTTATTACGGCTAATTTATTCTTCCCTTCGCCTTACATTTTTCACTTCTAAATTTTGTTATATGAAAAAGAATCTTTTTAAAAAAACTGCAGGCACTTGTTTTCCGGTGGTTTTATTTTTATTGCTGACATCATTCATTTACAAAAATGATGACAGTAAAACCATTACAGGAGAAATCCTCGACATGAAATGTTATATGGCTTCAGGAGCGCATGGAGATGGCCATAAAGATTGTTCCGTTTCGTGCATTACAGGTGGTGCACCTATGGGCATTCTTACCGATGATGGCAAGGTTTACCTGCTTATTAAAGATGGTAAACATTCCGATGCATATGACGATGCTAAAAAGCTTGCAGGAACAAAAGTAACCGCAACGGGAACTGTTTCTGAAAAAGGCGGTGTGCAGGCATTGATCGTTTCAGAGGTTAAAGCCAAGTCGTAAAGAATATTTTTAAGTTCGGTTTAGGCGGTCAATTTTATGAGCCAGGCTAAAGCAATGCTATGAAGCTTTAGTTGCGTCGCACTCTTGTACGTTTGGATATTCTATTGAGCTTTACCGAAGCGTAGGCAGATTGCTATTTGAATGGCAAATGCGAGATAATAATTTCAATCTTTGAATCTTTCAAATCCTTTTTTATTTGATAGTTAAATGCTGCCGCCCATTCATCGGCTTTTTCTACTTTGGGGCCAAAAGTTATTTTGGTTAGCGCCGGGATTATTTTAATCAGTTCTATATATACTTTGGGCGGGTTTGAATCTTTATCAATTACTTTATCGAACCCTACACCTTGTACGATCAACCTGACTTCATTTTCATATTGGTACGCTGAACTTTTGAATAAAAAGGCTATACCGTTCAATAATTCTTTTATGCTGATCTCCTCATCAACAGATAAACTATTTACTTTCTCCCTAAGCTCATTCATCAGGCCTGCTAATGCTGTTCCACCTGAATTATCGCCCGGAATAATAAATGTATCCTGCCCATCTTTTACTCTGTATGCCACTTTATAAAACGTAAACTGCTCTTCAGTTTGCAGAGAACCAGTTGAATCCTTACTTTTTTCACTTTTAAGAGCAGATAAGAACAGATTTTTATTTATCGTTAATGCACATCCCTTTGCCTCTATTTTATCTTCTTTGCCATACATTCTCCATAAGGTTAAATCATCATGTTTTGCATCGGTAACAAAGCTGCCGATAAACGGTTTTTCTGAAAAAGGTTCTGCAACGGTTCTATCTGTGCTTGGTTTTATCGTAGAAAAATTCAAATATTCAAAGAGTTCCCGCCCTTCTGAGGTATCGTTTAAAAAAGCACCTTCTGAAAGGCGAAATTTTTTATCATCCAATATCATTGCTTTGGCGGCGGAGAGGCCCGTGTAATGCGTAACACAATCCTGTTCAAACAAAAGCAGTTTTTTTATTTTAGAAACCAATTCAGTAATTTCATTATACCAGGTATTGGCCAATTTTTTCTCCAGTTCTTTAATCTTCGATTCGGCAATCTGGCTATAATACTCCTCTCGGTCATTTGTTAGCGCTATATATTTTTTATCATCACGTATTGCTTGTGCGAATTCCTCTATAATATTATATGCCCTGGCTCTGTTATAATAAGCATCTGCATATTTTTCATCTAAAGCAATAGCTTTGGTATAATCTTCAATGGCTTTGTCATGTTCTTTTTTCGCAGACCATGCAAGACCGCGGTTATTGTAAGCCTTTGCATATTTTTCATCTAAAGCAATGGCCTTGGTATAATCTTCAATGGCTTTGTCATATTCTTTTTTATCAGACCATGCATTTCCGCGATTATTATAAGCCATTGCTAATTTTTCATCTAAGGCAATGGCCTTGTTATAATCTTCAATGGCTTTGTCATATTCTTTTTTAGCTTTCCATGTATTTCCGCGATTATAATACGCTATTGCATTTTTTTCATCTAAAGCAATGGCCTTGTTATAATCTTCAATTGCTTTTTCATATTCTTTTTTATTGTGCCATGCGTTTCCTTTTATCAGGTATAATAAGGGGAATGAGGGGTCAACTTGAATCGCTTTATCGGCATATAGTGTTGCCAGTTCTCCATTATTTAACCTATCATAAGCCTTTGCCCGACAGGCGTACAATGCGCCACTGTTATTTTGGTTCAATAATTCATCAGTTAGTAACGCAATAATTTCCTGGTACTTTTTTTCACTAAATAGAGCTTCCGCCTGTTGTATTAATTGTGCTGTTTCCTGTTCCATATTGTAATACTATGCAGGTAAGTTAATGCTTTTTGTGCATTATTTTGGAGAGTTGCGAAGAATAAAGCAGTGTATTAAAACCATTCGAAATTGATTTTAATGAGCAATATCTTTTTGAATGCTACGATTAGGCGAGGAGGTAAACAGGTTGCCCCTCCGGGGCAATGTTCGCATCGTGGGTTGTTGATTTCTACAAACAGGTTACGCCCCTGGCGTATTTTACAGTTCTTGTTGGTTTGTACAATGCGCATAAACAATGCATTAAAGCAACCAAAATTTATCTCTTATTGCCGTACCATTTCGCTTCAATCTACGCACTGGTAAAAGCTCATGCATAATCCAACCGTACACGAGGGCGACGCAAGTAAAGATGCCCAAAGAACATCAGCTCGGCTCAAACATTTTCTTACTCCCCCCTTTAAGGGACAGGGGCACTATTTAATTACCTCAATTGGAAAGTCGTTGCCATAGCCATAACTCGCGGGGTATTGCGGGCTGCCTTTGTATTTCTGCGACAATTCGGGCACCTGTATTTCGAGATAGGCTTTAAGTTCGTTTACGGTTATTTGCTTATCTCCATTGGCTGCTCCGCCTTTTAAACCCTGTAATAAAGCATACGTAAATACACCATGCCCAAGCTGCGAAAATTCAGCTGCAAACTGCTCGCTGCCACTTGCTGTAAGCCAATGACTGCCTGTGCTTCGGGCCAATTGTGCAATGGCTTTTTCTTCGGCTGCACCACGCATGGCAATGGCATCGATCATACCGGCACTCTGGCATGCATCGAGAATGAATAATTGTTTTTGAGCGGGAATATTCTTGGAAAATTCCTGCAATTCGCTTGCAGAAATTCCTTTTTGCGCCAGTGCATCGTCTGCGCCATATAGTTGTGTTACATCGTAGGGAACAATATAGAATTCTTTCTTTTCATTATTGTCGCTCATTACACCATGGCCGGCATAATAAAATATAAAAAGATCCTGTGGTTTGGCTTCTTTAATAACTGTGTTGAAGGTCGCTTCTATCTTATCCTTCATGGCTTCCTGATCGGTAATAAAATAGAGTTTTGTTTTTGAAAAAATGCCGCTGTTGTTTTGCTGTATTTCATCTTTAAAAGAACTGGCATCCGCATTGGCATAGTTTAAATTATACTTGGGATTTTTGTAGTTATTAATGCCAATAACAATAAGGTGCAGCGTAACATCATCGGCGGCTGGAACGGGAATATTTTTCGCTGGAATATAATTTACATCTGTCTCATCGGGCTGGCTTTCGGTACGTTGCGTATTTAAAGCAATTGCTTTAAAATTATTGATACCGGGTGCAAGTTTAATAGTAAATGACTTACTTAAACTTTTTTTGTTATCATCTTCCACAACAAGGTTCCTGCCGGTGCCGTCTATTAGTTTACCATTCAGATAAAGACGTATTTCATCAATAGCATCTTCGGTGCATTCTGCATTTACTTTTACAGTGATGTTTTCATTTGTCCAGTCCAGTTTTGCAACATCATCACCAACAACAAGATTTCGCGCAGCATCAAAAGTCATCTTAACTTTTGGCGGTGAAGCAAGTTTATTTACGTCAACATCAGGAATGGGTAGGGCATCTTTTTCTAATATCCTTGCAAGCAAATTTGGAGCATAAAATTTCTCATACAGATTATCGAGCGGAATGGTTTCTATACCCTGCACATAGTAGAGTTTTTTCATAGCATCTTCCGATGCATCGAATTGCCCGTTTGGTGTAACAACAACCCAGCCGCCATTTGTAAACAAAACCAATTTGGCAAGTTCTACACCTTTTACAGCATCCCAGAAACGTATTGTATTGTCATTACCGGAAGAAACTAAAATACCATTGGCCAGCCAGCGCACCTGACGCACATAAGACTGGTGGCCTTTCAGAACAGCGGTGTTTACAAATTCCTTTCTGTTGTATACCCATATTTCATCATTTTTTACATAAGCGATCAGGTTCAAATCGGGGGAAATGGCGGCATTTACTTTCTGAACATCATCATCGCTTACACGAACTTCAAAAAGTTGAATGTTCATAGCAATTTGTACAGGAGGTTTTGGGTTTAATACATCCAGTTCGCACCATTTTACAGCTTCGCCAGAAGTTTGGCCTTTTACATAATACAGTGTTCTGCCATCATCGGAAAGCCTCATAGCTTCTACCTGGTCTTCATTTGGATTTACTTTTGGAGTATAGGTTTCAAGGTCAAAAACAGTTACTCCTTTATCTGCTTTTACGGCCACATAGCGGCTGTTAGCAGAAAAAGAACAGGTATTCTGATCATCATTCAGGTACTCATCTTTTTTAAGTTTGGTACCAGAGAAATTGAACACATCATTGGATATCTCTTTTAAAAGGTTGCCGGTAGCAACTTCGAATACATCAATATAATTTTTATAAGCAACCACCAGTTTTTTGTTATCGGGCGAAATGCCTAAAGCAGCTACCTGTTTATCAGGTAAGGAAAAACTAAGAAAGGGCTGATCAAATACCGGAGTTTTATAAAGCTGTAAAAGTTTTTGATTATAGGTGGCCGTAACAGTAGCATCAGCAGAAATGCCCACAATACTCATCAATTCTTTCTCTTCATGCTGAAATGCAGCAGCAGTTACTTTGCCATTTTTCGTAGAACTAAAATATCCGCAGGGTGAATCAAACATGCCGTCTAATATAATTCCTGTTGCATTGGTTGCGCTTTCCCATACAACCGGCGCAATAGCATCTTCACCATAAATGCGAACGAGTTTGCCCGTAGTAATATCGTATTGTTTTAATGTGCCCTTATATTTGTCGCCGGCCACGATCATATTGCCGCTGGCAGCCATACAGATAATATATTCATCAGATGATATTTTGATCTCTCCGGTCTTTTTGCCGGTAGTGTAATCGGCTGTTACAATTGTCCCATCTCCGGACAGGCACATTTGATTATTGCCGCCATACACCACCTGGTTTTTAAGCGATTGCAACCTGGCTGACCCCGGTACTTTAAAATTAAAATTCAAAAGATTTGCAAGCGTTGATTTATCGCATAGTTCCGGCACCGAAACCATATCACCTTTCTTTTTTACAGAAAAATTAAAACCAAATATATTTCCTGCGGGGGTGTAACCTATTACAATCTCCCCTGTCTCCTGCGTCTTTGATAGTGCGATTGTTCCTGTAGCAATATTTAAAATTCTTGATGTAAAACCAGATGCAAGAAAAAGCGATTCCCCATTTGGTGAGAGGCTCATAATTTCAGCATTACCGTTGGCATCATCATATAAAATTTTCTCGCGGAAAGTTGTTATATCAATAGCTGTAACCTTAAACCCGTTGATGTTTTCAGCATTTAAGAGATATAAATTATTACCGCCTGCAACTGCATCCTGTGCACCATGATCAGTTTTATGTAAGAGTTTAAAAGAAGGAAATGCGTAAAAATAGACTTCCTTTTTTGTAGCTATCATCAGCACTTTACCATCGCCTGTTAGTTGCATGGCAGTAGGGAAATTATCAACTACCAGGTTCTTCAGCAGGCGGCCCGATTTTGTGTCCCATATCTTTATTCCTTTTGAACCCGTGCCCACAGAGAATAGATACTTTCCATCCGCCGAAAATTTGGTAAGATACACCTGGTCGCCATGGCCTGCGGGTACAATCAGTTCAGGAGTTTGCGCAAACACACTTGTTCCAATCAATAAACAGAGAAACAATATTAGATATTTCATTATTTAAAGGTATGCGTATTTACAACTTTTGAAATACCCTTAGCAAGGTATTTGGGAAAAGGAATTTTATGAGCCGGGCAGTAGTAACTTCCTTGAACTTTTCTTGCGCCTGCCCCGACGAGCGAAGCGGAACTCGGGGTCGCACTCTTGTACTGTTGATTCTTTGTTCGACCGTTGACCGTCTACTGTCGACCGCTGTTACGAACGTACAAGTGAGTGATCCCGAAATAAATTCGGGACAGGCTGCCACGCTTCGCTTAAATGTCGCCATGAAAGAGGAACTGTGAAACGAGCGTGGCAACCGGCGATGACCAAAGAGCTTATGATGGGTCAATAATATGCTTAATAAAAAATGGATTAACAACTTCAATATTTTGAAGGTTGTTAATCCATTAAAATAAACCGGATTAAATAAATTATTTTACAAGCACCATTTGTTTTGAACCGGTAATCTTTCCATCCACATATAAAGTATACTGATATGTTGCGGCTGAAAGCGTTGCTGCATCTATGTTTAAAGAACCTTTGCCAGTGCCCGAAACATTCGCCTGTTTTAAAACCTTGCCACTTTTATCTGTAACTACAATTTGTGCAGTTGTATATTTTTCCGGCAAAGTGTAATGAATAACCGTATTGTTATTGAACGGGTTTGGAACATTTTGCTCAAGCAACGCATTGCTTAAATTTAGGATTTGAATATTTTCAGCATCAGTATTGCTGTTCGCATTTGCAGAAAGAATCATTGCTTTTAAATCGTTGATCTGTTTTTGCAGGTTATTTATTTTGGCATCTTTATCGTCATTTTGTTTTGAAAGTTCCTGTACTGCTTTAACCAGCGGAACCACAAACTCGCTGTAGGTAATTGCATACAAACCATCTTCTGTTGCAGGTTTTTGTACGCCACTAAACTCGTAACCCATTTCATTGGCCGCTTGCTCCACATCCTGGGCCACAAAGCCTGTCATCAATTTCTTTTCAATATCGTACCTGCCCCTCCAATCGGCAGCAGGTTTTTTTCCTTTATTCAGCATTTCATCTTCGCGGTGAATGTTTAAGTTGTAAGTAACTGGTTTTAGTTTATTGATGAATGCCAGGCCCGGAACATTTTCTTTGATATTATCTTTTATCCTCCTGTCGCTAAAGCTAGACCATTGTACCTGGGCTACCATAAAAGATATGCTTGAATTACCGCAGGTAACGGTATTGCTTGCGCCAAAAGTGTTGCCAGAAAGATAACCAAGGCACATGGTATTGTCTGTACTGTTTGTTAAACCTGCAACCGCGCCAATATTTGTATTGTTAGATCCGGTAACATTAAGCTGGCCTGCCTCATAACCTACCCCTGTATTTTGAGTGCCGGTACTGTTTTGCCCCAACGCGTATGTTCCCACGGCTGTATTAAATCCACTGATTGTGTTGGTCAGCGCATAGGTTCCAAAGGCTGCATTATAGCCACTCGTGGTATTTGAGTAAAGTGCATTTAAACCATAAGCAGCATTATTACTCCCTGTTGTATTCTGGTATAAGGAAAAAGTTCCGGTGCTGGTATTACTGCTGCCATAGCTGTTTGAATTAAGCGCATAATTTCCGGTAGCAGTATTACTGCTGCCGGTAGTGTTTGCATACAAGGCAGAGTAACCATTGGCAGTATTAAAACCACCGGTTGTATTGGATGCACCAGAATACAACCCCAGGAATGTATTTGAATTAATATCGGTGCTAAGCGTTCTGTTGTTGCCTACATATAAACCACCGGTATAGTAAATATTTTTCCAGGCCAGCATATTACTGCCAAGGTTACGCACCTTGTTACTGTCTGGAATAAGGCTCGCATTTATTTTTGTTGTTGAACTTAAATTTGACAATGCGGTATTTGCTCCCGGGCTACTTACCGGTGCCCATGTGCCGCCTGTATAAAAATAAAAGCCCGGTGTTTGATTTGTTTGATAAATGAGTAAGCCGGCAGCAGGTGTTGCTATTGCATCGCGCTGCGCTTTGGTCATTCGGGGTGCAAGAAATCCTTTAGTAGTGGAAGTCATATCCAGCAAAGAAGAAACATTGGGGGCGTTGGTGCCTATTCCTGCACTTCCGTTTGCAGGAAAAATGTTTTGAGCGGTTACATTGGTTGCAGCTACCATAATTATTGCCGCAGTTGTAATGGATAGTAAAACAGATTTCATTTTAAGAATTTTAGTGTTTATAATAGGGCAAAGCAACAAATGGTATTACACGTTTTTAATGGCAATGATATTATGGCAGAAAATAGGGTAAAACCGGCGGCGATCATTTTATTTATGGTAATTTAAAATATGGATTTTCGGGATTTTAAGAACTCAAAAGGCTTGTAAAACCAGTTTCTTTATTTCCCGAATATTTAATAAGCCGGAGTGTTTTTTTGGGCCAAACAAGTGGAATACTATTTAGCATCGTTGCCACGCTCGTTTCACAGTTCCTCTTTCATGGCAACATTGAAACAGCCCTGGCAGCCTGTGCCGGAATTGTTTCGGAATCGTACCCTTTAACTGCATAACAATGCCGGGCATTTACACAAACAGGCGCAACAACGGGCAATCCCATTCCTGGTATAACAGATTTCTCACTTCGTTAAAATGATGGAAAAAACGCAGCCATTGATGCCATTCATTCCAAATGCAGAAGTGTGCGACGCAAGGAACGATCAGCACAGACCTGTAGTTTGGCTCATTATTTTTTAGAAATCAACAGTTAAAACAAATAATGAAAGGGTTTACCTGTCCTAAGTTTTTTATATAATAAACAGGTTAACTTTAGCGCAAAATAAAGTGACTGTATGAAAATAATTGCACCCGTATTCATTTTAGTAATAATTGCAACCGCATCATTTGACCAGTCATTTGCTGATCCCAAACAATTTGATACGGCACTAACACAACTCAATACCAGCAATCGTTTCAACGGAACAGTACTCTATGCTGAGAACGGAAAAGTAATCTATAAAAAAGCCTTTGGCGTGGCTGACTTCCGAACAGGCAAACCACTAACCACCGCATCGTCTTTTAACCTTGCATCTGTTTCGAAACAGTTCATCGGCATGTGTGTGATGTTGCTTTCAGAAAAAGGCCGGCTAGCTATTGATGATGATGTACAGAAATATATTCCTGAACTTCCCTACAAAGGGATAACCATACGCAACCTGTTAACACACACATCAGGCATACCGGAATATTTTGATCTTTACACACAATACCGGCAGCCACTTGATACACTCAGCAATGAAAAACTCATACAATTATTTGCTACATATAAACCTGCACTTGATTTTGAGACCGGTACAAAATGGAGTTACTGTAATACCAATTATGTATTGCTCTCGGCTATGATCGAAAGAGTCTCAGGGCAACCATTGAGTGAATTTATAAACAAACAAATTGTACAACCGCTTGGCCTGAAAGATACCTATGTGTATCATGTATTAATGCCATCGGTGCCGGCCAATCATGTATATGGATTTTCTGAAATAAACGGAAAGCGAAATTTGAACGACCTTATAAATGTAGATGGGGTTACCGGCGATGGCAATATCTATTCTTCCGTTGAAGATTTGTTTAAATGGGAGCAAAGCCTGTACACAGAAAAGCTGGTAAAGAAAGCCACAATTGCACAGGCTTTTGAACCTGTAAAATTAAAAGATGGCACCACTTATCCTTATGGTTTTGGCTGGGGCATCGATAAAGAAAATGATCAATATTCGCATACGGGTAGTTGGGTTGGGTTTAGAAATTTAATTTCCCGTGATGTTAAGAACCACCGCACATTAATTGTATTAAGCAGCGGCGATAATGATATGGGAAGAAATATTGCTGAATCAATTTTTAATGGTAAGCCATTTTATGTCCCCACTACATTTTTAATAACAAATGTAAGGCTGATTGATGGCACCGGTACGCCTGCACGCAATGCTTCGGTACGGGTGCAGAACGATGAAGTTATTGCCGTTGGTAATTTAAAATCTTTCCTCAACGAAACAGTTATTAATGGTAGCGGTAAAACACTTGTACCTGGTTTTATTGACAGCCACAGTCACCTGGAAAGTTCTCTTGCCAAATACCCTGAAGCTCTTGCGGCAGTTAGCCAGGGCATTACCACCATCGTGTCGGGGCAGGATGGCGACAGCTATGCTATTGATACCTTAAAAACGGATTTTTTGCAATCGCCGAAAGCCATTAACGTAGCAACATATACCGGGCATACCACCATCAGGGAAATGGTGATGGGCAGCAATAATTTAAACAGACCAGCCACAAAAGAGGAGCTTGAAAAAATTAAAATTTTATTGCAACAGGAAATGGAAAAAGGTTCGCTTGGCCTTTCAACCGGCCTGGAGTATGAAGGCGCATTTTATTCAAACAGGGATGAGGTAATTGAGCTGGCAAAAGTAGCTGCTACATCTAACGGAAAATACATCAGCCATATAAGAAGCGAGGATATTAATATGGCTGATGCCGTTGATGAGATCATCAATATTGGCAGGCAGGCTAAAATTCCAGTTCAGATTTCGCATATAAAAATTGCGCTGAAAGATGATTGGGGTACAGCGCCTTCACTGCTTGCCAAACTGCAGCAGGCACGCAACGAAGGCATTGATATTACCGCAGATTGTTACCCCTACGAATACTGGAACAGCACAGTCCGCGTACTCTTTCCTAAAAAAGATTTCACCAGTATTGCAGGCGCAACCTATGCTGTGGATCATCTCTTCGATCCCGAAGGTTCGGTAATGGTACGCTTTGCCCCAGACAGCAGGTACAACGGAAAAACGGTTGCGCAAATTGCAAGGCTTCGTAACGAAACTCCAGCACAAACGCTGCTTTATTTAGTGGCTGCAGCAGAGGCCTACGAAAAAAAATATCCCGATGCAGACGGAGTAGAAACCATTATGGGTAAGTCAATGAGCGGTACTGATATTGTCTCATTTCTTTCATGGCCGCATACCAATATTTGTTCCGATGGCGCTAATGGCGGGCATCCCAGGGGCTACGGCACTTTCACCCGTGTGTTAAGTTATTATGTACGCGATAAAAATATAATGAGCCTCGAAAATGCCATCTATAAAATGACCGCGCTAACAGCCGAACAGGTTGGTATAAAAAACCGTGGTATTATTGCGGCCGGATATTATGCAGATATGGTGTTGCTCGATCCCTTAACAGTAAAAGACAATGCCACTATCCAAAATCCAAAAGCTTTATCCGATGGTATTTTAAAAGTATGGGTAAATGGCGTGCTTGTTTATAAGTATAAGGAAAGTACAAAGCAATTTCCGGGCATGTTTTTAAGCAGGTGAATTAAAGAAAATAATTGAAAAAAATACAGGATAATACCAGCAAATATTTTCATGGCATCCCGGTTGCGTCGCAAGCACTTCAGCTTAATATCAATGGTCAACTTTTGCATCCGGCGCAGCAGGGTTTACTTTTTTTGAACAGGTTGTTTGCAAAGTTTTTTTTATTGCAGAGAAATAAGTTACATGAGAAACCGCAGAGTAATATAACATTTGCTGCTATCTCTGCGTTTTCTCGTGTCTCTCTGTTCTTTGCGCTAAAAACTTCGTGTTCTTTGTGGTAAAAACAGCCGTAACCACAAAGAACATAAAGAAAAATACAGCACAAAGTTCACAAAGGAAAAACAAGGAAAGGCTTTATTATAAAAACAAAAACAGTTAAAACGTGACCACGAGTAACAAACCAAAAGCAATAGTATTAACCGATGGTATGCTGAAGGATTCCGATGCAAAAACCGCACATGGATTAATACGCGGCACAGAACGTTTCGAAATTGTTGCTGTAATAGACAGTGCCCATGCAGGAAAAGATGCAGGCGAAATTATAGATGGTAAGCACCGTGATATCCCTGTTTTTGCAAACGTTGAAACTGCTGTTGAAACCATACAGGATATACGCTGCTGCATTACTGGCATTGCCACTATTGGTGGTATTTTACCGCCTCATTTTATACCGATTATTGAATCATGTATTCAACAAAAAATGTCCATCGTAAATGGCCTGCACGAATTTCTTACCAATATGCCCGGGCTGGTACATTTGGCTGCTTTGCACAGTGTTGAATTGATTGATGTACGTAAGCCAAAAAATAAAAAAGACCTGCATTTCTGGACAGGTGAAATATATAAAGTAACTGCCCCTATAATAGCAGTAATAGGAACCGATTGCGCATTGGGTAAAAGAACCACTTGCCGTATGGTTCGCCAGGCATGCGAGGAAGCAGGCATTAATGCACAGATGATTTATACAGGGCAAACAGGTTGGTTGCAGGGAGGAAAATATGGATTCATTTTCGACTCAACTTTAAACGATTTTATTTCCGGCGAACTGGAGCATGCCATAGTCAATTGCCGGGAGGAAACAAACGCAGATGTGTTGCTGGTTGAAGGCCAGTCTGCTCTGCGCAATCCAAGTGGACCCTGTGGCGCAGAACTACTGGTATCGGGTAATGCAAAGCATGTAATACTGGTACATGCCCCTAAAAGAAAATATTACGAACATATTGAAGCATGGGGCGAAATACCTTCTGCTGCAACTGAAATTCAACTGATAAAAATGTATGGTTCTAAAGTAATTGCGCTGGCATTAAACACAGAGCATTGTACTGGTGAGGAAGCATTGCAGTTTCAACAGCAATACGAAATGGAATTACAAATTCCTGTTTTACTGCCATTGCAGCAGGGCGTTGAAAAAATTATTCCCGTGATAAAAGAATTGATTGCCGCTAAAGCAAAATAATAAACCAGCTAAAGCCCGCAGGATTTTAATGTGAATAACCCGGATGAAATCCGGGGTTTAAAAAAAGCAGGAAAACAACATGCCGAAACAAATAAAGCCTGCTGCACAGGATGCTGAAGCCCAATTGAAAATATACAAATGAACGAATTGCGACCAACCGGGATGCCATGAAAAAATTAGCTGGTATCATATTCTTTTCCGGCTATTTTAATTAAACCAAAACGATAAAAAATTTTAAAAAAACAGCATGAAAATAACATCAGTCAATGCATATATGCAGCAATTGCCATTAATAAAACCTTACACAATTGCCTATAAAACGATTACAGATACCGAAATTATATTTCTTGAAATCGCTTTGGAAAATGGAATCGTTGGCATAGGCGCAGCGAACCCTTTTGCAGAAGTAGTGGGTGAAACACCTGCTGTAACACTGCAACATTTACAAGGCGATTTTGTGCAGGAACTTGTTGGTAAAGACATCCGCAATTTTAATACAATAATTGACGATGCCGTTACACATTTTCCTCACCTTCCTGGTACGCAGGCAGCAATAGATATTGCGCTGCACGATGCTTTCTGTAAGTTTTTGCAAATACCTGTTGTTAATTTTTACGGACAAAAAATTAAAGCGCTGCCAACTTCTGTAACCATTGGTATAAAAGAAACAGCGGTAATGATAGAAGAAGCCAAAGCCAACTTTGCAGCGGGTTTCAGGATTTTAAAAATAAAAACCGGCATTGATGTGGATGAAGATATTGAGCGGGTTAACAAACTTACTGAAGAGGTTGCCGGCAGCATGCGCATACGTGTTGATGCCAACCAGGGATACACATTGCAACAACTGAAACAATTTATAAAAGAAACGAAAACGTTGAATATTGAATTGATAGAACAGCCATTGCCGGTTGGTGAAGAAAAGCAATTATCATTATTAAATACTGATGAAAGAAAATTACTTGTAGCTGATGAATCATTGCTCGATGCAGGTTCTGCGATGGCATGGGCGCAGCAACCGCAGCCTTATGGGGTGTTTAATATTAAGCTGATGAAATGCGGAGGAGTTAAAGGCGCATTACAAATTGCCAACATTGCCAAACATGCAGGTATTGATTTATTCTGGGGCTGTAACGATGAAAGCCTGGTAAGTATTACTGCTGCTTTGCATGCTGCTTTTTGCTGCACCAATACACGCTACCTCGACCTTGATGGTAGCTTCGATATAAATGAAACGCTTGTAGAAGGAGGGTTTATTTTAAAAGATGGTTATATGTATGCTAATGGATTGCCGGGTTTGGGCGTACATAAAAGATAATTTTTTTTGAGCCATACAGGCGTATCTATATGATGCATTGTTTGCGTTGCACCCTTTACGTCCGGTTATATATTCAGCAACTACATCAGCCAGGCATCGCACTACTCCCAATCTGCATCGCTTCACTTCAGCGCCATTACCTATGCGTAAGAACGCTTAAAATTTTCAGCCACAAAAAACAGCCATCCGTGATACTGCCATTAATTCAACGTCAAATACTTCGTAAAGGTATCCGGAATTGATTTTAAAAACCGCCAGGTGTATTAAAAATGTAGTATTTGTTTTCAGAAATGTCGCATAGGGTTTTCCATGCTACAAAATTGAAAATCTGCGGCACACCTTTATTAGCCTTGCCATAGCTGCCAATGCAACTTTGCTCCATCAAATATCAAAATGTCCTTCACCAGAAACATTCAGTTTATGAAAACAAAACAAAATAATAGCATGAAGCTGCTATCCATATTACTATTGACAGCAACAAGCTTAAGCACAGGCTTTTCATCCAAAGCCCAGGGCACTTTGCCACTCAACGGAACTGTAACAGATAAAATTGAAGTTGCCAATACAGACGACTGGTGGACGCTTACCACCAATGCAGATGGCAAACTACAGATTACATTTGAAAGTATTGACCGGGAATGGCTCACAGTAACATTGTATGACAATGACGCAGTAACAGTACTTGTTTCCGGCACCAGCTATGGAAAAGTAAATATTTACAAAGAAGGTTTGCTGCCGGGTACGTATAAAATAAAAGTGCATAGCGGCACTGCAAATGATTATAACTTGTGGGATAGCCTGATTGTTCCCCAGCAGCAAAATGATATTGAATATAATAACACACCCTCAACCGCATTAACCATTATCCAAAACCAAACGCTTACCGGGCATATAGGTTATTACTACAATCATTACAGCGACAGCAGCGACTGGTATAAATTCACCACCAATGCCGATGGCAGAATAAAACTTATTCTCACCAGTCATTTTTCAAAATGGGTAACATGGCAATTGTACGATTTTGACGGCATTACAGAACTTGTTTCAGGAACATCTTATGGAGCCAATGTATCTATAGAAAAGGAAGGTTTGCAGGCAGGCACTTATTACGCCAGGGTTACCGGTACCAATCCTACGCCTTATACACTTACCGACAGTTTAATCGTGCCGGCACAGGCAAACGATAATGAACCAAACGGTTCTAAAGATGCTGCAATTAATATAAGTCAAAACCAAACAGTAACCGGTCATATAGGTTATTACTGGAACCATCAGAGAGATAGCAGCGACTGGTATAAATTCACTACCAATGCTGATGGTAAAATAAAACTTATTCTCTCCAGCCATTTTTCACAGTGGGTAACATGGAAATTATATGATGGCAACGGAACTGCTGAGTTAATTTCAGGAACAAGTTATGGCACCAATGCACATATAGAAAAAGAAGGCTTGCAGGCAGGCACTTACTATGCAAGGGTTACCAGCACCAATGCCACGCCTTATACACTTACCGACAGTTTAATTGTGCCGGCACAGGCAAACGACAATGAAAACAATAACACAAAAGAAACTGCACAAACATTAAATATAAATACCACCGTTACAGGGCATCTGGGT
Organism: Chitinophagaceae bacterium UBA4407; assembly: GCA_002390845.1. Classification (GTDB taxonomy): domain Bacteria; phylum Bacteroidota; class Bacteroidia; order Chitinophagales; family Chitinophagaceae; genus Limnovirga. The sequence goes on from DGQT01000082.1 coordinate 19,350, forward strand.
TATTACTATAATGGCAATACAGATGAAGACGACTGGTACAGCGTTCCGGTGAATGAAGATGGTATGCTGCAGATTACACTGCTCAATCATTTTGCTCAATGGCTTACACTTACCCTTTATGATAATAACGGTACTACTGTTTTATACAACGGCACCACCTATGGTACTTTCAATATTAAGAAAGACGGGCTGGCAACAGGCACTTACTATTTGAAACTGCACGCAGGCACATCCACGCCATATACTCTTACAGATTCTCTTATCACTTATAATTTAAAAACAGATGCTGAGCCCAATAACTATGCATCGCAGGCGAAAACGATTTCAGCCAATGGTACAATTACAGGGCACAGCCGGTTTTACTACAACAATACAAGAGAAACACCAGACTGGTATAAAATAAATTATACCGGCACAGACAGTATTTACTTTACCATTACAGAGGAAGCACATAAAGATAATAGCAGTTATGTTTCATACACTTTCCAGTTGTATAAAGACACAGCAGCCGCATATATTATTTCTAAAACTTCTGCAGCATCCGTAAATTCATTCAGCGCTGCGGCATTAACACAGGGATATTACTATGTAAAAATTTATGCAACCAATTCAACCGATTGGCTGGCATATTCCCTTGCAAATTCTTTTACCCAGGTTAGTACAGCACAAATAGCATTGGTAAAAGCAAAGCCCGGCACAAGCTGTACCAACAGCAGCCTGCAGCTAAAATGCAGCGGCAGCAAGGCGCCATACAAAGTGCAGCTCTATCGCTACAATATTGCTTATGGCGATTCACTCATTATTGCAGACACTGCTGCATCTACCATCGGCAATTTGCCGCCGGGTAATTATTATGCCACTGCTTATGGCGATGGCGCAACAGGAAGTGCATATGGCACAAGCGCAACAGCATCACTTGTTCCAAAGCCAACAAACACAAACGAAACAAATATTACTGCCACTTCAGCAACATTAAACTGGACAAACAAACCATGTGTAAAAGGCAGCATTGTACAGTACCGCATAAAAGGCACAACATCATGGACAACGAAAAATATTTTTGCCAATAACATTACGCTCACCACTCTTCAATACTATACCACGTATGAGTGGCGTGCAGCAGCTATTGATACCGGCGCAAACATAAGCGAACTGGCACAAAGCGCTTACACTACAATTGACACATTTAAAACATTACCGCTTACTTCGTTTGTTGCAGTAGGCGGCAATATGCAGGCTGTTCATAATGCATTATCCGTTTATCCCAACCCCGCTGTAAGTATTACCAGCATTGGCTTGCAGCAAACTGCACAAATGATTATTAAAGATGCATCAGGCAAAACAATATGGATAAACAAAACTGCATCGGGCAATGTGCACATAGATGTAAGCCGCTGGCAACAGGGAATTTATTTTATACAAATCCTGTATGCGGATAAAACAGTAAGCTCAGAAAAATTAATTATTAACAGGTAAAGCAAAATGTTTATAAGCTGTTAGATTTTTTTTGGAGCCGGGCTTTAGGTTATTAATTAAGCTTCGTTGCGTCGCACATGTTAGCTGCATCGCCCTGAGCAACGAAGGGCTGATGCACTTCATCCAGCTTTAAAGCGGGACTTGTACACTTTGTTCATGGATGAACTGATAGAACACAGAAGACACAGATTAGACAGATATATAGGATAAAAAATCCTGAACATCCGTGCCGCAAGCAGTGTTAATCCGTGTTCTATAAAAAAGATGAATAAAGCACAAACAGCACAAGTGTGCGATGCAAGAGGCGATGCTATAAGCACTATTGCCGGGTTCAAAAAAAATTATACCTTTCACATGAAAAAATTCAGTTGCCTGCCTTTGAACTGCACCACGAAAATTTTTTTACAATTTGTCTCTTCTTAAATCAAAAAAACATGAAAACAATTCTCATCGTTACCGCAGCATTTATAGTTGCTGCAACTATTTGCTGCACAAGCGACACTACTGAAAACAAAACTGCAGAAACACCTGCTGCACCTGCTGTTGATTCGGCAGCCATAAAAAACCTGGAAACAGTTCACCTGTTCAACAAAGCATTTGAAACCGGCGACTTCTCTGCAATTCGTGCAGTACTTGCCGATGATGCCATTGACCATGCAGGCATGAACGGTGATGTAAAAGGCGGCGATAGCGTGCTTGCAGAAATTCAGGCAATGAGCAAAATGATGACTGATATGAAAAGCACAGTTATAAAAGAACTGGCAGACAAAGACTATGTGTTTGAATGGATGCAATCATCTGGTAAAATGGCTGCAGATGGTTTCGGTATGAAAAAGGGCGACACCTATTCTGGTGATGCTATTGAAGTAACACGATTCAACAGCGATGGTAAAGCTGCAGAGCATTGGACATTTATGAATTCTGCTGATATGATGAAAATGATGGGCAGCATGGGCGGAGGAAAATAATGAACGTTCTAAAAACCTATAAGGTATCAGGCGCCTTATAGGTTTTTGAATCATCAGTAAAAGCCTGATAATTACTGCTACAAACAGATTAATCAAAAAAGTTACTGATGTTCCCGGCATTTGTAATCCTCATTAACATCGTTGCGTTGCACACTTCAAAAAGTGAATGGTGAATGAGCAATCAAAAGCAATTTATTTTCTCTCGCATCCCCTCATTCAGTGGAAGCTATGCTTGGGGGTCTTCGCTTAAAAAAACCAAAATATCATTTTTATAGTACAAAAAAAATCAGTACATAATTTAAAAAATAATGCGGGCAGCAGGTATTGTAATATTAATATTTATCAGTCATTTCGTTTTTGCTCAGGGCAATTTTACACAGCCATTTTGGGATGCATATAAAAAAGCAGCAACTCCGGAAGAAAAAAAAGCTGCCTATCAAAACTTAGAAAAAGTATATGCACGCTACCAGGTAGATACTGCCATACTCATCAGCGAAGATTATTTGAAGTACGCACAGCAATATGATAAGGCAATGGCGCCATATACGCAGCTTGATATTGGCGCCTCTTATATTCGAAAACTTCAATTAGAAAAAGCTTCACAGGTTTTATTCTCAATACTTGAAGCTGCAGAAAAAAATAAGAATGATACATTGAAAGCAGCGGCGCTTTATAACATTGCCAATCTTAATAAATCACAAAACGATAAAAGCCTCGCACTGCAAAAAGCGAATGATGCCGCAGCCATACATCAGAAATTATCGCTTTGGTATGAACTGGCTATGGATGAAAAACTCATCGGGGCTTTATACAATCCTTCTGACACTGCCTTTGAATATCTGAATAAATCAATTGAGCTTGCTCAAAAATATCATTACCCGGATGTTGAAGCTGCTGCATATAACAGCATAGGTGTATCATATCATTTAAAAAACAATTTCAGTAAAGCGAGAGAGTATTATATAAAAGCTTCAGAAATACAGGCAACATTGCCACAGGAAAAATACGGGCTCTGTTTTTCACTATTGAATGTAGGGCACTCATTTAAAAAACAAAACAAATGGAAAGAAGCAAAAGAATGGTTTGATAAGGCATTGCCTGTATGCAAACTATGCGGCAATACCGAAGGCGAAGCCAGTATTTATAAAGGGCTGAAAGAAGTTGCTGTTGCCGAAAAAGATTTTGAGTCTGCTTTATTGTTCCAGGAACTTTTGTATAAAACCGACACCCTGAAACTAAGCCAGGGGTTTAGCAAAGCAAGTTTAGAACTGGAAGCCAAATATAAAGCCGCACAGCAGGAAAAAGAAATACTGCAACAAAAACAGCAGAGAAACCAGGCATTATTTATTGCCGCCGCTTTTCTGTTGCTGGGCGCTGCGTTTTTCTTTTATTTCAGGAATAAACAATTGCTGAAGCAAAGGCAGACAAAATTAAAAGCTGATATGGAACATGCCGAAGCCCAAAAGCTTCGTGAATTAGATGCACTTAAGTCAGCTTTCTTTGCAAACATCTCACATGAGTTCCGCACACCGCTTACATTAATGATTGGCCCCTTAAAACAAATGGAACAGGGCAGGCTAAATGAAAGCGATACAAAAAAATATACAAAGATGATGCGGCATAATGGAGAACGTTTACTGCACCTGATTAATCAAATGCTTGACCTGAGTAAACTTGAAAGCGGTAAGCTGGCATTGCAGGTAAACAAAACAGATATTACCGGTTTGTTGAAAGCAACAGTGTATTCATTCAACAGTTTGGCAGAACAGAAACAGGTAAATTATCATACACATTTTCCTGAGCATGAAATAATGGGGTGGATAGATAAAGACAAGTTCCAGAAAATTATCACCAACCTCATCAGCAATGCATTTAAGTTTACGCCTGAGAATGGCTCTGTATCTGTTGCTGTTGACAATGGCGACAAGCGCCTGCGCATTACTGTTCAGGATAGCGGAGCAGGCATACCTAAAGAACAATTGGATAAAATCTTTGACCGTTTTTACCAGATAGAAGGCACTGAAGGCGGCACCGGTATCGGCTTATCGCTGGTAAAAGAACTGGTGCAATTGCACAAAGGGCAAATAAGCGTAAGCAGCGATACAGGCAGGGGCGCAAGCTTCAGGCTAAGTATTCCCATAGCAAGGGAATTTTATTCAGATGATGATATAGAAATAGCAGGTAAAGAAACACAGCAGCAAATACCAGGCACCATTGCCAATGCAGTTGCAGCAGATGAAGCGCCTGATGCCATCACCGATACATCGCTGCCCACTGTTTTAATTGTAGAAGATAATACGGATCTGCAACAATTCATCAGCGACTTACTTAAAACAAATTTCAATATTGCTATTGCTGGCACTGGTAAAGAAGGCCTGGATAAGGCGCTGCAACTGATTCCTGATTTAATTGTAAGCGATGTAATGATGCCCGTAATGGATGGTGTAGACATGACGAATGAAATAAAGCGCAACGAAAAAACAAGTCATATACCCATCATTATGCTTACTGCAAAAGCAGCAAGCGAAAGTAAAATAGAAGGGCTGAAAACCGGTGCCGATGATTACCTGGTAAAACCTTTTGATGGTGATGAATTAATTGTACGTATTCAAAATTTAATTGAACAAAGAAAAAAACTGCGTGTATTGTTTTCACAAAAAGTCATCAGCATACAGCCCGAAACAATTGAAGTACAAAGCCAGGAAAATATTTTTATTGAAAAAGTAAGGGCAGCTATTGATGAAAATTTAGACAATGAAATGTTTGGCGTGGTTGATTTGGCAAATGCCGTACACATGAGCCGCAGCCAGCTACACCGAAAGCTGAAAGCCTTAACAGGCAACGGCCCCAACGAAATCATACGCAATTTTCGTTTGGAAAGGGCGCTGGAATTATTACAAAAAGGCGCTGGCAATATTACCGAAGTAGCCTACATGACTGGCTTCTCCTCCTCTGCATACTTTAGCAAATGTTTCAGCGACAGGTTTGAGTATGCGCCCACAGAAGTAAAAAAGAATAAATAATTTTTTGTATGGGCTTTTATTTACAATTAAGCTTTCGTTGCGTTACTTCCCGAAAGCTTTCGAGATACGTTAGTCAGGAAATGGTCAATGCAATAGCGCTTGTTATTTTCTTACCTGCCGCATTTTGAAGTTCCTTGCTTCGCATTGCTGCTCAATGTTTCGAACGTACAAGTGAGTGACACAACTGACGATGCCCAAAGAACTATTGCTGCTCCTATAAGTTTCTTACACCTCTTCAAGTGGGTACGGGCATTATTTAATGATCATTACCGGAAAATCATTTCCAAAACCATAGCTCGCAGGATACTGTGGAGCACCTTTGTATTTTTGCGAAAGTTCAGGCACCTGCATTTCCAGATAAGCTTTTAGTTCGTTGATGGTAATTTGTTTGTCGCCATTTGCTGCACCACCGAGTAAACCCTGTAACAAAGCATAAGTAAACACCCCATGACCAAGCTGCGAAAACTCGGTTGCAAACTGTTCGCTGCCGCTTGCAGTTAACCAATGTGTACCGGTACTTCGTGCCAGTTGCGCAATGGCTTTTTCTTCTGCAGCACCACGCATGGCAACAGCATCCAATGCACCCGCACTCTGGCAGGCATCGAGTATATACAATTGTTTTTGAGCGGGTATTTTTGTGGAGAATTCCTGTAGTTCTTTTGCAGAAATCCCTTTCTGTGCCAATGCATCTTCGGCGCCGTAGAGTTGTGTTACATCGTAAGGAACAATGTAAAATTCCTTCTTGCCGTCATCGCTCATTACACCGTGGCCCGCATAGTAAAAAACAAAAATATCCTGTGGCTTTGCTTCAGTAACAATTTTGTTGAAAGTGCTTTCAATATTGGCTTTCATGGCTTCGGCATCTGTAATAAAATACACTTTTGTTTTATTGAAAATACTGCCAGTGTTTTGTTCCATTTCTTCTTTAAAAGAAGTAGCATCAGCCTTTGCATAATTTAAATTATACTTCGGGTTTTTATAATTGTTTATGCCGATCACCAGCAGGTGCAGGGTAATATCATTAGCCGTAATTGGAACCTGGTCGTTTTTCGCAGCAACATAATTTACATCTGTTTCATCGGGCTTGCTTTCGGTACGTTGTTTATTTAAAGCGATGGCTTTAAAACTATTAATGCCCGGCGTAAGTTTTATGATAAATGTTTTTGTTAAGCTCTTTTCATTTTTTTCATCTTCCACTACTAAGTTCCTGTTACTGCTGTTTATGAGTTTGCCATTCAGGTAAAGCCTTATTTCATCAATAGAATTTTCGATACATTCTGCGGTTACTTTTACAGAAATGGTTTCATTTGTCCAGTTGAGTTGTGCCACATCATCACCTACTACTAAATTGCGGGCTACATCAAAAACCATTTTCACTTTTGGCGGTGCTGCCAGTTTGGTGATGTCCACGTCAGGAGCGGGCATTACGCCGTTTTGTAAAATATTTACCAGCAGGTTGGGTGTATAAAATTTTTCATACAGGTTATCCATCGGTATGGTTTGAAAACCCTGTGCATAGTATAATTTTTTTATGGCGTTTGCTGATCCGTCAAACCTGCCATCGGCGGTTGTAAAAACCCATTCATTATCTTCCAGCAAAAAGAATTCGCCACTTAATTTTCCATCAATGCCCCATAGTTTAAAACGTTTATCCCCGGAACCACTGATGAAGATATTTTCGTTCAAAAATTCAATCCCTGTAACGGAGCCGATATGTGCATTTTTTAAATGCAGTTGTTGTGTACTGGTAGGTACATCATAAACAATTATATCGCTACCCGAAACGTCAGCTGCAGCCATCTTCTTTCCACTGCCGGAAAATGCAGGCTTTACCATCCTGTATTCGGGATTTGAAGAAAAAGCACCGGGAGAATATTTTATTGTTTTAAGTAGTTTCCCGTCTGTATCTATAAGGCGTACAGTTTCCTTCCCGCCTATTGCAATGGTATTGCCATCTTTGGTATTTGCGATGTCGCCAATAAGTGCCGGGTCTGCTATTTTTTTTGTAACCCATGTATTCATTTCTAAACGCTCAAGATCGCCATCGTAGTAAAAAATATATTTACCATCTGCGCTGAATTTACCAAGGGTGGATAATTTAACAGGCTGGCTGAGTACCAGTTTTCCATTAGCAGTTTTAAATACAGATAACCCGTTGTAGTCGTATAAAAAATAATCCCCATCCGGTGAAATATCGCAGGCAAAACCATTGCTGCCTGAATTGATTTTTGTAAGTGATCTGCCGGTTTTTGTTTCTATAATTTCAATGGACCGCTGGTATTTGGCGATCATCAGTTTTTCGCCGTTTTCGGAAAGCGCTAATTTTATTACATGATCTTCCTTTTCTTTTTCTCCAATTGTATTAATGAGTTTTCCGTACTTCAAATCCCAGATGGCAACCTGCGAATTAGAGGTGGTTATTGCGAGCCACCGTTTATCTGTTGAAACCGCCATAAAGCTTCCCTGGTATCTTATACTTTTACCTCCTATATTTTTTTCTATTTGTCCATCCTCTAAACCTGCACGTGCCACTTCGCCCGACTGCATAAAAAAATAAACATCATTGCCCTGTGCTGTAACATTGTTGAATACAGGCTCTTTATACGAAGGGTTATTATACACGGAAGGATGTTTGTAAAAAGCCGCATTCTGCCATGCTTTTCTGCCATCTTTTATTTGCCTTACTTCCAGACCCGATGCAGTTGCCAGCAATACTTTTCCGTCATCTGTAATATACATGACGCGGTTAGTACCTGCATTATATTCAAAAGATATTTTGCCTGTTTTGGGATCAATTAACTGAGCTGTAAAAACATCTTTTGCGTTTTCATTCTGTCCCGATAAAATACAGCGCAATGCTTTACTGTCAGGTGTAAATCCCATACGCTCAATCAATGTATTGCGTATGCCATTTTCTATTGTTAGAGAGCGTTGCGGATTTATTTTCCCCAACAGAACCGATTTCCATGTAATGGTTGCGCTCAGGTTCCATATATCTAATTTACGTTCGCCGCCATGCCATTTTTGAACTGCCAGAAACTTTCCATCCGGCGATACAGCAACGCGGTCATAATCCTTCAGTGCAACTTTATTTAATGGTGTACTCCAATTTTTTTTATTAAACAGTAGTAGCCCGTTCATAGTACTTGCACAAAAATTATCATTATCAAGAAAGCTGCCATAATAAAAATCGCCGTAGTACATGCTGGCAATTGATTTCGCCTGGCCCAGTATTGCAGAAGTTGAGGCATCGTACACGGTAGCGGTAGTGCCAAGCAACACAAATAATTTACCATTGGGCGATAACAGCATATCCGTTGCCGTGCCGCTGCCTTCATAAGTATGCAGTTCCATGCCGTTGATTGCATCAAAACATTTTGCTTCGTGGCTTTCTGTAAGCGTGTATAATATTTTACCATCTGGCGAAACAAGCATCTTGCTTACCGGTGAATTATTGAACCCCGTTGGTATCACCAGTTTGGGTGCCTGGGCATGCAATAAACCTGTTAACAGCAACAATGCCGCTAATAAAATAACCGTTTGCTTCATCATTGTGTGTATGTTTTTTCGGGAATAAGATATTGCAGATGTATTGGATTTCTTTGTGCCCGGCATATGCAATACTAATCATCTTTTGCTACCCCCGGAGATTTGTATTTGCAGCAAGCAAGGAAATAATTTTTTGGGGGCAAACTGACAGCTGCTAGTGAACTTCCGTTGCGTCGCACTCTTGTTCGTTTGTCAAGAAATGTGCAAGGTGCAGCAGCGATTATTATATTCTAACCTGTTGCATGTTCATGTTCCTTAATTCGCGTTGCTGCTCATTGTTCCGAACGTATAAGTGAGTGACACAACAAGTGATCACTAAAGAACTAAAGTTTGGTCAATAATTTTCTTACCTCCATTTAGGGGATGGGGCTTACTATTTTATCACCTCCACCGGAAAATCATTGCCAAAACCATAACTCGCAGGGTATTGCGGTGTGCCATGATATTTTTGCATCAATGCAGGAACGGTTTGCTGTAAATAATTTTTAAGATCATTAACTGTGATCATGTTTTTGCTGCTGGCTGCACCTTTCAATGCTTCCAATAACACATACGTAAATGCGCCATGCCCAAGTGATGAAAATTCATTGGCGAATTGCTGCGCACCACTCGCTGCAATCCAGTGCGTACCTGTACTTCGGGCTACAACCGCAATACTTTTTTGCTGATTAGCGTCGGAGGTAAGCATGGTTTGAAATGCCCCTGCACTCTGGCAGGCATCCAGAATAAAAAGTTGTTTTTGTGCGGGAATATCTATGGCATACTCCTGTAATAATTTTGCCGGAATGCCTTTATTTTCTAATTCGGCCTGCACATTTTTAAGATCGCTTACATCGGTGGGTACTAAATAAAACTCATTGTTCTTGCCAATTACGCCGTGGCCTGCATAGTAAAAAACAAAGACATCTTCGGGCTTTGCATTTTGCTTAACTGATGCTAATGCATTTTCAATTCCTTTTCTGCTTGCATCATTGTCGGTAACGAAATAAGTTTTTACATTGGTGATAATACTCTTCGCATCTTTCTCCACTTCCTCTTTAAAAGATGTAGCATCGGCCAGTGCATAATTTAAACTCATGCTTTTGTTTTGATAGGCATTGATACCTACAACTACTAAATGAAGTGTGGCGTTTTTGTCAACGGGAATAATAGGTGCGCCTGCTGTATTGTTGATCACGGGTTGTATATCATTGTTGCTGGTATTGGCTTCCTTGTAAACAACCGTAATTTCATCGGCCTTACTTTCTGTACGCTGTGAGTTTAGCGCAATAGCCCGGAATGTATTTGCTCCCGGTTGTAAATTAACAGTATATTTTTTTGTTGCCGTGTTTGCTTTATCATCGTCTGCAACAATTAAATTTCTTGTGGTAAGTGTTACCACTTTACCGTTATGGAATAAGCGAATTTCATCCACTGCATCATCGGATGCATTGGCTGTAATGCTGATTTCTGCTGCGCCTGTAGTATTCTCATAAGTGGGCATATCATCATCCACTTCTAAATTTCTTTGTGCTGAAGCATAAGTCATTTTTACATTCGGCCTTATTTTTATGCTGCCAATATCGGGTACAGAATCAAAAGTTTCACCTGCGATCAATCGTGAAATTAATTTTGGTGTATAATACTGCTCATACAATGCTTCCAGAGGTAATACATCTTTTCCTTTTGTATAATACAGGGTTTGCAATGCCCCGGGAGAAGCATCGAACCTGCCATCAGGTGTAACGAATACCCAATCATTACTGTCTTCAAAAGTGATGAGTGTACCCAGTTCTTTTTGTTTGCCAATATCCCAGATGCGGGTAGAATTGTCCTGAGATGCAGAGACCAGAAAATTACTGTTGGCTAAAAATGAAAGTTCAGCGGGAATATAACTATGACCTTTTAATACAGCAAGGCTTTTATTGTTTACCATATCCCAAACCTGGATGTAGTTGTTGTCAGCTATGAAATTATAATCAACACTGGTGAAGGCCAGTTTCTTTAAATCGTTACTGATGTTGGCCGCATAAATTCTCTGGAATGGAAGTGTTTTTTCCGAAACGCTGCTGCCTGTTAATGCATCCACTGTAACTAAAGCAGGTTGGTCTTTCCTTACCATAAAAACCTGCTTATCGCTATTGATGAATTTAAAACAACAGGCGGTAACGGATTTCTCCCATAATATATTTCCTGTAGCAATATCATAGCACAACACCGAACCTTTGCCGTTACTGTTTTCTTTTATAGAATACGTGACCAGCTTTTTCCCATCGCTTGAAATACTTTCAATTTTATAATTGTTACCGAACCATAAGGCATAGTCACCGGTTTTAAATTTATTGATGAGTTTTTTACTGGCAACATCAAAAACCAATGCATTACTTCCATCAAGGGCTACCAACCATTTTCCATTATCAGAAAAAGCCATTTCGTGCGGGTCAATATTTTCGTCGAGGCCAATGGTTTCCGGCATTTCCTGCATGGTTTCGGTATTAAAGAAATGCAGCGTGTGCTGGTATAAATAAGCCCCCAGTTTACCATCTTTTGATATAGCACTTTTAGAAAAACTATTGTTGATATGAATTCCCTTTGAAGTAAAATTTGTTTTTCCAAAACGCAGGTTATTGATGTTCCCGTTTTCGCTGTTCAGCAATAATTGAAAACTGCTGTCATTGGCGGCCTGAATGGATTCAGTTACAAATACGGAACTTCCATAGATATGCTTAATGGCCTGGTTTTGCAAACTGTATTCAAATACTTCAGGCAGGTCGTTACCAATGGTTATATTTTTTCCATCTTTTGAAATAGCTACAGCTTTGTTGAAATTTTTTCCGGTATATTTTAACTGGGCTATCGTTTGGTTTGAAGAGTTCAATGTAAAAATGTGCTTCTCGGACGACACCACAAGGTCATTGTTCACTGGGTTAAAAACACAGCGGTTTTTAAGATTGGTAGATTCATGCAACAGCCAATCAAAGGTGCCGTCATTTTCTTTGCGGAAGTTTAGTACAGCATGCCATTTAGATTGCAGGCTAGCAGCATCTAGCCAATCAAAATTTACGAGGTAGGTGTCGGTTCCTTTGGTTATGCCAAGCAAGTTTCCTTCGGGAGTAAATGCAATGACTCTTTTATCTGCAGGTATCATTTTTATCAGTTCTCCGGAATTGCTGTTGAGGAGCGCCGACCCATCTTTATTCATGCAGATCAACAATTGTTTTCCATCGGTACTCAAACTGAGGTTGCTGATATCACTTTCTTCTTTCACTTTTTTAAAGGTGAAAATAGTTGAGCTGGTACCGGCATTAACATCAGCTACTGCAACAGTTTTTATTTCATCGCCCATGGCCACAAACAAATTGCTGCCATCCTTGCTATACAATACTTTTTCAATCTCATCAAAATGCATTTCTTTTTTTACGGTGAAATCTTCCAGGGAAAAGAAATGAATATTGCGGTAAGTGGCTATGGCAATAGTTTTGCCGTCGGGTGATGCATCCATGTCAACAACAATAGGTTCTTTGTCACCCCATTTGCAAACAATATTTTTCAACAACCTGCCTGAAGACCGTTCCCATACTTTCACCATGTTTTCGCTGGAGGATAAAATAAATTTTCCATCGGTTGTGTACAAAACATTCGTCACTGTTTTTGCATGCCCGGTGGGTATAATTAGTTCAGGCGTTTGTGCAATAACCACGCTGGTTATAATGCTGAAGACGATGACTAAGATTTTTTTCATATTCAATATTTTTATTGGCCAAACTTTCTTTTATCTATTATGCTTTTCTTGCGTCGCACTCTTGTACGTTCATCAAGAAATGGGCAAGGTGCAACAGCGTTTGTTTTCTTCTTACCTGTTGAAAGTTGAAGTTCCTTACTTCGCATTGTTCAATCATGTTCTCAACGTACAAGTGAGTGACACAACCAGGCTGCTATGAAATACTGTAGCTGGTTACATAATATTTAGTTTTTATAAGTACTGAAATATTTCACGGTAATGTTTTTTGCATGATTACCGAAATTAATAATCAAGTTCCGAAGCACTGTAAGCCGTTTGCTGAATACCCAGAAAAGCTGCCCACAAATTGCCGATATTGATATTGCCGCCAGATTCATTTGACGCTTTAACGGTTTCGTCAATTCGCTTGAAATTATTGCTGATTATCATAATGGCATCACTTATTTTTTTGATATGGGCTGAATAGGAACTGTTCGCAGCGGCAGAGGATTTTATCTTGCTTTCATTGTTGAGGATAAAATTTCTCAGGTCATTGTATTTGTTGTCTACATCTTTTATTATTATGTCTATCTCAGTTAGTGATGGTTGCGGAGACGCATGCAGTTTGGCATTGTTCGTTTTTGCTGATTCATAGAGTGCCTGCATCCTGCTTTTAAATTCCTTTGCTATGCTTGCAAATGCTTCGTATTGTTTGTTTTTTTCTTCCCCTTTTTTCTCCAGTTCTGCATCTCTTTTTGCAAAAACGCCCTCCCATTCATCAACAATTTTCTTACTGGCTGCATAACCTTTTTCATCCGGCCTTTTGGTGAGGAACATATAGATGGTTGCAGGGTTTTGCTCCACATCGTGTACTATATCAAAAGCATTGATAGGACCTGTAAAACTTACCCTATAAATTTTAAAACCGTTGATTAAAAACTCGGTTTTAGATGCATCCGGCAGTTCAACAAATTTGTACGTGTACACTGTGTTTATTTCAATGGCCGCTGCGCCTTCTTTCACTGCCACATATAATGTACGGTTTAATTTCTCGTCAAATTCTGCGTTAATAACCGTTTGATTATAACCGGCTGGCTTCATTAATATGGCAGTATCAATTACCATTTTTTCAGCAGGAAGCATTTTGGTTTTTACAGCAGCCCGCACTGTGGCTAAAGCCTTTATTGCTGATGTAACCGCAGCTACAGAATCATCGTATTCTTTTTTACGTGCAGCAGTTACCGGCCCGTTGGGATTACTGAACAATAACACCGTAACCGGCATAGTAGCTGTGGAATATGCATAGCGAAGAATGACCTGTACATTTTTGATATTTCCTGCAAATGATAAATTGTAAGCAACAATATTGTTATCAGTCTTAAGAGAACTATCCAGGTAAATAAAACTTTCGTTGCCCGGGGTTGGTATCGTAGAATACGCCAGCAAACTATCTTCCGGAGTAAGGATGTAAAGTGCACAGTCTGCTTTATCGCTTAGTGATTTAGACGCTTGACGGTTTAGGTTGAGTTGCTGATTTTTTGCAGGCATGAGCAAAGTATCAAACCTTGTTATTAGTGAAAAGCCTTTTGCTTTTTGTTCTTCTATCAGGCTGGATGCATAAGTTTTGATTTCTGTGGCTTTGCCTGAATAATTTTCTTTTCGAAATGCTTCATCAGGATGGATGACATATTTTATAGCATTCGTAGCCGCATCATAAACTTCAACACTGTTATTATTCAATTTTAGATAAGTACCATTGGGATTTTTCGGGTCGATCCTCGTATCAATCTTATCATACCAGTCGCCTCCATCAGAATAGGTTACATATTGCTCGCCTGTTTTAAGTTTATACTGGTTGTATTTTTCAAACAGTGTATTCATCAGTTTTCCCGTTGAAACTTCCCAGATGGATGTGTAATCAAAATGCTCAAAGTATGGAGGCTGAAAATCAGCTTTGTGATGAATGAGAATATACTTACCATCCTCACTGTCGTAAAAAGCACGGTCAAAATCCCAGCCATTAAAAATATCCTGCGCTGATGCAGTGGAGCAAAAAAATAACAATAACGGCAGGGCTGCCATTTTTGGTTTGATCATTAATTGAAATGCTTTCATACATCTCTGTTTGTGCAATTAAATGGTTTTGTTTATTACAATCAATAATGTTTTTACGGTTCCTTGCATCGCATTGCTCAATCATATTATAAAGTACAAGTGAGTGACACAACAGGCGATCACCAATGAACTAATGCCCGGCACAAAATAATTATTTCAGCGATACAAAATTTTCCATCTGTGTCAGCCATACGCCATCTACTTTACGCCAGAGTGCGGTGTACAAACCTTCGTAATTATACGACGGATATTTGAGTATGCCTTTTTCAAGGGCAAGGTCTCCTTTTTTGTTGAATGATATTTCCTGTAGCTGTCTTTCAAAAGTAATTTTTGGGTCTGATTTATACATTTTTTCCCAATCAGACATCACAGCATCTTTGCCAGAAATCAGGCTACCATCGCTGGATATTTCAACATAATCGTTCATCCAGTATTTTGCTACACCGGCAATATCCTGTTTGGCAATTGCTGCGTTAGACGCTGTTCTTGCATCGCGGATTGATTGTTCATCTGCCGCTGTATTTTTTTGAGCAAAGACATTGTTGATACTGCAAACAAGCAGTAAGAGGAGTGCATATTGTTTCATCGTTTTCATTGTTTTATTTAGATATTATTTCTACCGGAAAATCATTACCAAACCCATAGCTGGCGGGATACTGTGCAGCGCCATTATATTTTTTCATTAAAGCCGGAACCTGCAGTTGTAAGAATGTTTTTAAATTATTTACAGTGATCATTTTATTATTGGCTGCCTCGCCTTTTAATGCCTGTAATAAAACATAGGTAAACGCGCCATGACCAAGCGATGCAAACTCGTTGGCAAACTGTTGTGCACCGCTGGCTGCGATCCAATGTGTACCAGTGCTGCGGGCAACAACAGCGATACTCTTTTGCTGATTACCATCAGCAGCCAACATGGTTTCAAAAGCGCCTGCACTCTGGCATGCATCCAGTATGAATAATTGCTTTTGTGCGGGAATGTCTATAGCGTACTGTTGTAATAATTTTGCAGCAATGCCTTTTTGTTCCAGTTCCGATTGCACATTTTTAAGATCGCTAACATCTGTTGGTACTAAATAGAACTCATTGTTTTTTCCAATTACACCATGCCCTGCATAATAGAAAATAAATACATCCTGCGGCTTGGCATTTTGTTGTACTTCTTTTAGTGCGTTGGTGATACCTGCTTTATCCGCTGTATTATCTGTAACAAAATAGGTTTTGATATTACTGATTACAGTCTTTGCATCTTTTTCTACTTCTTCTTTAAACGAAGTAGCATCTGCCAAAGCATAATTTAAACTCATGCTTTTGTTTTGATATGCATTAATGCCTACTGCAATTAAATACAGCGTCGCGTTTTTATCTACAACAGCAACAGTTGCTGCATCAACATTATTGTTAGCAGGTTTTATTTCATTATTGTTTGCATTGCCGGTATTATACATTACAGCTATTTCATCAGGGTCGCTTTCGGTTCGCTGCGTGTTCAATGCAATTGCACGAATCATATTCAGTCCGGGCAATAAACTTACCTGGTATTTTTTTGTATCACTGCCATTATTTTCTGCCACAATTAAATTACGTGTGGTAAGTGTTTGAATTTTTCCATTAATGAATAAACGGATCTCATCTACCGCATCATCTTCTGCTGTGGCATTTACAGTAATATCTGCAAAACCTGTTTTGTTTTGGTAGGTGGGCATATCATCTTCTACTTCAAGATTGCGGGTGGCTTCTGCATACGATATTTTTACAAGCGGCGAAGGTTTTATAATGTCTGATGGTATTGGCTCAAAGGCTTCTCCGTTTATCAGTCTTTGATAAAGGTTTGGTGTATAAAATCTTTCATAAACTTTGTCAAGAGAAACCTCCTGGCGGTTTCTTAAAAGTTTAAGTTGCTCCATACCATTTTTAGTTCCATCAAACCTGCCATCAGGACTCATAAAAACAAAATCGTTGTTATTATTAAAAACATACAGCGTACCAAGTAATTTACCTGTTTGCTGGTTTAATACCTGTATAGTTCCGTTTTGTAGAATTACATACGCATAATTATTGTCAGGTGAAGGGAATATTTCTCTTACCCCCGCTTCGGCAATATCT
The DNA here is from genome assembly GCA_002390845.1 of Chitinophagaceae bacterium UBA4407. GTDB lineage: Bacteria > Bacteroidota > Bacteroidia > Chitinophagales > Chitinophagaceae > Limnovirga. Next base: position 36,287 of record DGQT01000082.1, read on the forward strand.
TCATGAAAAAGTGTTTTACCCTTATCATCGTAAATAGAAATAAAACCGTTATCATCACCGGTTAAAACTTTACTTGCATCCAGGTTAGGTCTTATAACTGTGTATGGATACTTTCCGCTTTCTTCATCAGGTCTTTTAACCAGTAACTTTCCAGAAGGAATCTCATAGCTTTCCTGTTCATATAAACCGGTAAATAGTAATACTTTCGCATCCATAGATACCTGTGCTTTATAAATACCTTCTCTTTGTGGAAAGGGCATTTCAAGAATAGTTGTTTTGGATGGGCAGTGTACGATTTTAACTTTATCCCGGCCCTGCTGATTAATATTTTGACGATAAGCCACCCATTCTTTCATCACATCAAATGATAATATTTCTACATTGCTTTCACTAAACACGGGAAGCATCTTTTTGGTAGCAATGTCAAATTCAAAAAAAGTGGTCTTTTGGGTGGGAATTGAAAATACAGGAAAGTATATCTTTTTTCCATTTTTGCTAAAGTAAATATCCCTGTCGTTCACTTCGCCGGGAATGGGGCTGATTGTTTGTATGATCTTACCCGTTTTTACATTTTTAATTATAGCTTTCGAAGTATTAAAAATGGCTACTGTATCGCCGGTGCTGCTAAATGCAACAGCTTCTATATTTGTGTTAAGAATTGCATGCCTTAGTGGAACCATCCTTTTTAAATCGATGGTTTTAAAGGCAGAATCATCTGCTGAAATATGCAGAACACCTTCCTGTGCAGCATATGATATAGAGTTGAATAAAGCAATGCCAAAATTCGATATTAACCTCCTGGTAATGTATTTAGGGATGTTTGTGGTAATGTTTACCGGTGCAATGGAAAGATTTTTATTCGCAAAAACGATATTGGTAGCCCCTGAAAAATAACCCAAAGAAGTACTTTCAAAATTAGCTGCTGAAATCTTTGTTGAAATTTTCTTTGCGGGTATGCTGTTGTAAACACTCATGACTTCATTATCAGACTCATTAAGTTCGCTCATAATAAATTTATCATCATCCTGCGAAACATCCAATGAAAAATAATCATAGTCGCCCTGTTTAATCTTAATAACCTGTTTTTTTCCGGTAACCATATTTCTAAGTGTATAGGTAGATTGCGATCCTTTTTTTATATAGGTTAGCAATTCTTTTCTTTGTGGTAAAATGGTTTCTATTTTTTCATCGGTATCCAGTTTGCTTTCTTCAATCACCTCGTTATTCGTAAAATTTACAATACGCCAACTGCCGGGATTGTAGACTATTTTTTTATCACCTTCATAATCAAAAACCTTATATACCCCGCCAGCTATTATTTTACCTAAACCAGTTGTATTCAAGGTTTCAATATTGGTAGTAGTAAGGGTTTGATTAATATCGCCTATGTTTCTGTGGCCAAAAATAAATTTATCATCCTCCGAAAATGAAACCCATACATAATTAGTAAGATCATCATTGTGCCATAATTCTTCACCCGTAATGGTAGAAAACAAACGCCATTCCCGCTCTGCTGCTATAATCAGTTTGTCACCTGCATGGTTGAGCGCCAATGCTGTAATGTCTGAATTTATTGAAAAACTATGCATCTGCCCACCCGACTTATAATTCCACATAATAACCTTAGCGCCATCTGAAGAGTAAAAAAATTCTTTCTTTTTATCCAAAGCAAAAACTTTTCCACCTTTTGAATGACCAGTAGGCAAAACAATTTTTGATTTTTGTGCATACAGCACATTACCCATTAAAAGAATCAAAATTGCAAGTAACTTCTGCATAGAATATTTTGTAATCATGTAAGAAACGATTGGTATTTTTTTATTAGCCAAACTATATTACTACTATTTATCCCGGTTGCGTCGCACTCTTGTACATTCGTCAAGAAATCAGCAAAGTGCAGCAGCGTATATTTTCTTCAAACTAGTTTTATGTTTGTGTTTTCTCCTTCGCGTTGCTGCTCATTGTTCCGAACGTACAAGTGAGTGACACAACAGGTGATGAACATAGAACAAAAGTTTATACAATAAATTTCTTACATCGCTTCTGGGGATGGGGGTTTTATTTTATCAGCTCTACCGGAAAATCATTGCCAAATCCATAACTCGCAGGTGTTTGCTGACTGCCATTGTATTTCTTCATTAATGCCGGCACACCAGTTTGCATATACAATTTTAAACCATCTACTGTTACCATCTTATTGTTTGCCGCTTCGCCCTTCAATGCCTGTAATAATACATACGTAAACGCACCATGCCCTAAAGTTGAAAACTCATTGGCAAATTGTTGTGCGCCGCTGGCTGCCAGCCAATGTGTTCCTGTGCTGCGGGCCACCACTGCAATGTTTTTTTGCTGGGTACCATCATCGCTAAGCATATCGGCAAAAGCACCGGCGCTCTGGCAGGCATCTAAAATAAATAACTGTTTTTGCGCCTGTATGTTGATGGCATATTGCTGCAGGTCTTTTGCAGCAATACCATGCTCTGTTAAAGCCTCGTCAACATTTTTTAAATCGGTAACATCGTTTGGAACAAGATAGAATTCTTTATTATCCGCAATAACACCATGGCCTGCATAGTAAAACACAAAAACATCCTGCGGCTTTGCGTTTTGCTGCACTGAAACAATTGCATTGGTGATGCCTGTTTTATCAGCCGCATCATCTGTAACAAAAAATGTTTTTATGTTGGTGATCACCGTTTTTGCATCTTTCTCTACCTCATCTTTAAATGCAGTAGCATCGGCCAAAGCATAGTTCAAACTCAACTTTGGATTCTTGTATGCATTAATGCCTACCACCACCAGATACATGGTTGCATTTTTATCAATCTTGTCTACAATAATATTGGTTTTATTATTTACAAGCGGCGTAACAGTGGTGTTTGATGAAGCGCCATCGTTATATGTAACGTTAATAATATCGGGCAGGCTTTCGGTGCGTTGGGTATTTAATGCAACGGCCCTTATTTCATTATTGCCCGGTAATAAATTAACCGTATATTTTTTGGTTGATATTTTGCTTTTATCATCTTCAACGATCAAATTTCTTGTGGCAAGATTCAGCACTTTTCCGTTTTGAAATAAACGAATCTCATCAATCGCATCATCTTCACTTGATGCAGTTACGGTTATTTCAGCCGCGCCTGTAATGTTTTGGTATAAGGGAACATCATCGCTTACTTCCAGGTTGCGTTGCTTTTCTGCATATTCAATTTTTACAAGCGGTGCTTGCTTTACATTAACGTTAATCGGTGCAAACTTTTCGCCGGATACAGATCGGGCATAAAGGTTGGGCGTAAAATAAGTTTCAAACAAACGGTCTAAAGGCAAAGCTTTTTGATTCAATACATAATAAATCTCTTCTACTCCTTTTTGTGTTCCGTCGAAACGGCCATCGGCATCCATAAAAACATAGTCGTTGGAATTGCGAAAAAGATAAAGCGTTCCGATCAATCTTCCTGTTGATGTTTCCCAGGTTTTTATTGTATTGTCAAATTCTGCGATGGTGTAAAACTGTTTTTCATCCGGCGAAAAGAATATCTCTCCAATATCACTTAAATGCGCCTGTATGCTGTACAAGCTTTTGCCACTAACGCCATTATACATGGTTACTTCTCCGGAAGATCTGCCCCTGATGATTAATGAGAAATCTTTATTTGCTACTTCTGCCGAATGACCTAAATCATCAGGAATGGTAACACTATCCAGCAACTGATTGCTGGCAATATCATACCTGTTCCAATTTTTACCTTCCTCGAGCAACACGGTTTTTTTATCATACGAAAGCTGAATAAAATTTTGCTTTGCAGGCTTACTAAACAGTTTTTTATTTGTGGTTAAATCCCAAATAAATGCATTGCTTACCTGGTAATCTATCTCAAACCCCGCCATCAATGTTTTATCGGGATTAATGACAGTGTAACCGAAACTTTTTACTTTAACAAGCGGTTGTTTTATGCCTGTAGTTAAATTCAGTTTAATAATGCTGCCACCCACATCGTAAAAAAGATACTTGCCATCATTGCTGAAAAAATAGTTACTCTTATCGCCGCTAAGTGTATTTGCCGGGCCTAAAGAGGTTAATGGTTTTATTACAGCACCCGTAACAACATTCCTGATAATAACTTTATCATCATCAAAACTTGCAACGGTATCACCGGTTACAGAAACAGCTAATTCAGATTCATAGGAATTAGATGCATAGTGTGTAATCGTTTTCATGGCTGCGAGGTCAACTGTTTTAAAGTTATAACTGTCGGTACTCAGATGCAACCTGCCATGTTCGTTATCGTAAATGATATTATCAAAAGTACTGACATAGTGTACGATGGAGCCTTTTAAAAAAACACCATATTTTTTTGTAATAAAATCATATTTGCCCACTTCTTCAGGATCTGTTGCTACCCACATTTGTTTTTTTAACCCATCATAAGATCCACCGTTATAGTTTGGATTTACGTTACTAAAAACATCAATCTTTTGGAAAGAGCCAGTGCTGTATAAAGTAAATGAAACGTTTTTTGCTGCCGCTGGGACAGGATTGGTTATCAAAATTTCATTTGTATTTTCTGAAGGAAGTATTGCTGCCTGAGTGATATCCTGACTATAAGCAATGAACCCTTTTTTGGCACCTGTATAAATATCATAAAACGATATGCCCTTACCTGCAACGTTATTGTAAAGCGCAAATAAATTTTGAAAGGGCATTATTTTATGATAATCCATCTCATCCGGAAAGTTGTAAGAAAATGTTTTCTGCTTAGTGGCGGGATTATAGATATCGTAGTGTTTTTGATCTACAATTACAATTTTACCGCCAGGTAAAACAAGAACGTGTGCATTACTACTAATATCACCTTCAATAATTTCGTCGCCGGTAAGCGTGTTTGCATCCAGTATTTGAATATGGTCGTATGCAACGGCATAAATATATTTTCCGTCTTCAGAAAATGCTACATCCGAACAAATAAACCTGGTAGAATATGCAATTTGTTTTCCGGTTACTGTGCTGTATAAAAATAAAATATTATTTGAAATGATAACTACTTTACTTCCATCTGCATTAACATCTATGCCAACATAACCATCTCCGTAAGTAGCATATTTTAAGGGAAAAGTATATAATTGTTTCCCTGTTTTTGCATTCCACATAATGCATTTATTCGTTTCAGCCGTATAAATGTATTTCCTTTGTTTATCTAATTTTATATTGTTATTAATGGGGCTTGAATGTCCATCAGGAATTATCAGCGTAGGTAATTGCGCAACACAAATGTTTGCAACACAAGCAAGCAGTACAGCGAGGAAGTATTTCATTTGTATTATTTAATTATTTCCACCGGAAAATCATTTCCCAAACCATAACTCGCCGGGTACTGTGCTGCACCATGATATTTACGCATTAACTCTGGCACTGTTTGCTGTAGATAATTTTTAAGATTGTTTACAGTAATCATTTTGTTGTTGGATGCAGCACCTTTCAATGCTTCTAACAACACATAGGTAAATGCTCCATGCCCAAGGGATGAAAACTCATTGGCGAACTGTTGTGCACCACTCGCTGCAATCCAGTGCGTGCCTGTGCTGCGGGCAACAACGGCAATACTTTTTTGCTGGTTACCATCTGCAGAAAGCATGGTTTCAAACGCACCTGCGCTTTGGCATGCATCCAGAATAAATAATTGTTTTTGTGCCGGTATGTCTATGGCATATTGCTGTAATAATTTTGCTGCAATCCCTTTGTTTTCTAATTCTGTCTGCACATTTTTAAGATCGCTAACATCGGTTGGTACCAAATAGAATTCATTGTTCTTTCCAATTACTCCATGGCCCGCATAATAAAAAATAAAAACATCCTGTGGCTTTGCATGTTGCTGCACTTCTTTTAGCGCATTCGTAATTCCTGTTTTATCTGCCGTATTATCGGTAACAAAATAAGTTTTGATATTGGTAATAATGCTCTTTGCATCTTTCTCGACCTCATCTTTAAAAGAAGTTGCATCTGCGAGTGCATAATTTAAACTCATGCTTTTATTTTGATAAGCATTGATGCCTACCACAACTAAATGCATCGTGGCGTTTTTATCAACGGTTAGCACGGGTGCACCATTGGTATTGTTTACCGGTTTATTATTTGCAGGTACTGCATTAGTGCCGTTATTATAGTTAACTACAATATCATCGGGCTGACTTTCGGTGCGTTGTGTGTTTAATGCAACAGCCCTGATCGTGTTTACTCCCGGTAGTAATGCAAGCTGATATTTTTTTGAATCGTTTCCACTTCCGGCATCTGCCACAATAAGATTGCGTGTGGTGAGTGTTACAATTTTTCCATTGTGAAATAAACGAATTTCATCTACTGCATCATCTTCTGCTGTGGCGTTTACGGTAATATCTGCAAAGCCTGTTTTGTTTTGATAGGTGGGCATATCATCGGCCACTTCAAGATTGCGGGCTGCTGCTTCTGCATAAGATATTTTTACAAGTGGCGAAGGTTTAATGGCAACATCAATTGGAGAAAACTGTTCTCCATTTATTAATCGCTGGTAGAGATTAGGTGTATAGAATTTTTCATACACCACATCCAGCGGAATTTTCTTCCTGTCTTTTAAATAGTACAATTTTTTTATACCGGCTTCCGTGCCATCGAAGCGGCCATACTGGTCAACAAAAACATAATCGTTGCCGTCGTTAAATAAATAAAGTGTTCCAAATAATTTACCGCTTTTAGGCTCCCAAACTTTTATGGTTTGATCGGTAGATACTGTATACATGATTTTACTATCCGGCGAAAACAAAGCCCGGCGAATAGACGAGGTATGTGCATTGTTGGTATAAATATCTTTGCCATTCGCATTCATTGCGGTAATACTTCCGAAGTTGCCGCATTTGATGAGCAGCGAAAAATCGGGTGTGCAATCGTAAGAACTATAAAACCCAAGGTTCGAAAATTTTGGAGAAGCAGATAATAAATTTCCGGTGGCTATATCGTATATCTCTTCATAGAAATCATAGCTGTCCTGCGTTTTATTACGAACCAGCATTAACTTTTGTTTGTCGTTGGAGATGGACATAAAATCGCATTTGGTTTCGCCCAAATCCAGTTCGAATAAAAGTTTGCCTGAAGTTACATTCCACACTTTTGCTTTTAAGTGTTCAAACTGAGTGCCTCTTTCTACCGCGGCCAGCATGTCCTTATCGGGGTGTAAAGCATTTGCAATTGTATTCCTGAAACTGAGTACTTTTTCACTGATACCTGTTTTTAACGAGATACGGTTTAGGGTATTCATCTGTTTAGGAACAGAATAGGTGGTATAATACACCTGTGCCCCATCTTTACTAAAAAAAAAGTTTACCCTTTCTGTGCTGGAGGCTTCATCCGCCAACTTTATTGCGGGCTGTATAAATTTGCCTGTTACTATATTTTTAATGTACCCTTTATGGTCAATAAAAGCAGCAATGGTATCACCCGTTGGGCTAAAAGTTGTCATGTCTGTATGGATAGGCAATGCCTTGTGCCTGAAGGCAAACAGTTTGGTGAGGTTGATGCTTTTGTATACTGAATCATCAGTCATTAAATTAAGTATTCCGGTGCTGTAGTTGTATTCCATAGAGCTGAATACATCAGAATAACCCAAATCTGCCACCTGTCTTTTATAGCCTTTATCAACGGTATTTATTTTTGTATTTATAGCAATTACATCTGAATAGTTGGATGCATATACTGTATTTGTATTGCCGGAAAAACAACCTTCAAAATAGCTGAAATCTTTAATTTCTCTTAGCTTCTGCTTTGCGGTAAAATTCTCACCATTGTAGATGGTATAACTTTCGCCATTATACAATATAAATTCTTTCGAATTAATGGAAGGAACCAGTTGCCCAAAGGGAAATGATTTTACTATTTTACCAGTATAGATATCCCTGAATTCAAGCTGGTTGGCTTTTGTTGCAATGTATTTTAAAGTCGGCAGGTATACGCGTGTATAAGGTTCAGGCTCGAATGTATATTTAAGATCAAGTTTTCTTTCTGCTATGTTCCATATCTGCCAGCTAACTTTGTTGATTAATACAATATGTGTTGCATCCAGTACGTCTAGTGTTGCGCCATTATCGTCAAACTGTATATAATCTGTTTTTATCAATTGTGTTTCCTGCTGTGTGGCAACATCTATCGAAATAATGCCAAATGACATGGTGAAAATTTTACGGTCATCCGGTGAAAATTTTATGCAACTGCCATAGAATTGTTTTTTAGCGCTAAATAAAGGTTTGCCGGTAACAGTAGAATAACATTCAACAGATGTTTTATAATTGTACGCTATTTTGGTACCATCATTACTTAGCGCAACATTGCGTTTATCGGTAGTACCAATAGCGAAAGTGTACAATTGCGCATGGGTCTTTATATCCCACATAATGGTTTTACTTCTTTCAACGGTGTATAAATATTTTCCCTGGTTATCGGGCACAATCATTTCTACTTTTAAGGCATGTCCGTTGGGTACTATAATGTTGCCCGTTTGTGCAAACAGTACATTGCTACAAACAAGAATCAGTGCGGTTAAGGCAATATTTTTTTTCATTTATTGATTTTTTGAGCCGGGCAATTATTTATCTATGAAGCTTTCGTTGTGTCACTCACTTGTACGTTCGGAGCAACGGTCGACAGAAAATTCTTCAGTACAAGAGTGCGACGCAACAGTTGATGCCATGAAAAACT
>DGQT01000113.1 GCA_002390845.1 Chitinophagaceae bacterium UBA4407
ATGCAGCCTGTGTGGTTTCTACAGATTTATCCTCCATCCAGTTACCAAGAAAAACCAATGTAATAATTGCAGCAGCAGATTCATAAAACATATACTGTTCTGTCTGGCCAATAATGGTTCCATACAGGCTGTAACCAAAAGCTGCAATGGCACCTATGGCAATCAGTACATTCATATTGGGTATGCCTTTCAGTACACTGTTAATTGCGCTGCGGCCAAAAAAATCCATACCAACAATAAATACCGGAATGGTTAATGCAAGTTGTACATAAGGGTTCATCAGTGCCATGATGTGTAAACCGGGAATCATCGTAATCAACATGGGTGCAGTAAAAACAATGCAGAATAAAAAGCGCTGTAAATGATTCTTAAATATTCTTTTTGGTTTGGCTTTATCACCACTTCCGTTTAATACATGATAGCCGAGGCTGTCAATACCTTTTTCAATTTCAGGCTTTGCTATATTGCCGTTTAAATCAAAGCTTACGTCGCCGCCAATAAAATTTACTTTCACATTTTCAAGGCCTTTTGCCTCGAGATATTTATGAATAGAGAGTGCACAATTGGTACAACTCATGCCTTCAACTTTCCAGTTCACTTTTTCCATAGAAATTATTTTTTTGAGCCGAACTACAAATCATTTTTCACCGTCTCTTGCGTCGCACTCGTGTACATTCAGAACATTTTTCATCTGCTCACAAATGCATAAAACATTAAATTATAAAATGAAATACAAAGTTACCGAAGCACCCCATACCCATTTTTTAAAAAGAATATTATCTTTTTAACATAGTTGCAATTACAACATCATTTCCGTGATTGGTAAGTATTTTTTTACGCGCTGTTGCAAACCGTTAGCCGCCTGCATTTGAAGCGCTGAATAGTACTAATGCTGTACAATTGCTCATAAACTATCGGTACACACAGGCAAATGAAGGATAACGGTCAGACGGCTCAAAGCCGTCTGACCGATGTTGCCATCTTCGCTTTGCCGGTTATTGTTCCTTCAGAGGAAGTGTGCGACGCAACAAAAGCTTAATAATAATTCTAAAGCCGGGTACAAAAAAAGAGATAAAAAAAGGAGCTTATCTCATTAAAGTAACTGTACAATGTGATGTTTGTTTTTTCCTTCAGTATCGGTTAAAGAAATCATCCGGATACAGGTATCCGTTGATGATGCGGTTCCTTTATAAATTCTGTTCCAGCCACGGGTTACGTGGGAGTACATTCAAACATTTTTTACACTCACCCACCCCGGTTACTTATAAAAAAAAGTAGCAGTAGTAGTAAGGTTGCTGGTTGGGTCGTTGGATAGTGCAGTTGCCGGAAAGCCATTGCTGCCATACGTATAGCTAATGGTGATTACCTGTTCATCGGGGTTGCTTACATCTTTAAATTTAATCAGTGTGGTATTGTTGCGTGTATCGGCAGGTTTGCCGCCACCGCTTATCAGAAAGGTTTGTTTCTGGTTCCCCAACGGGTTTATTTTATTATCGTACTCCATTGTAAAAGTAGATACAAGCTGCATAGTGCCCGATGCATTGTTGTAACCCGTAATGGTTGTTACATTTCCGGCGGCATCGTAAGCGTAATTGTATTTCGATTCCTGTATATCAATTACCGATGCACTGGTTTGGTAATCGTAACCTTCTGTTAACTGGTTATTGCTGTTGTAAGTAAATATTGTACTGTCGTTAACCTCAAACCCTGCTACCGATATTTTCTGCACGGTATAAGTGTAGTTAAAAGTAGTAGCATCGGGGTAATATACATCTGTAAAAATGGTATCTATTTCTATACCGTTTTGCGGTGGCAGTTTTGCGGCGATGCGTGTAATGCGGCCAGCGGCATCCCTGTAGTACCTGCGGTAACTGCTAATGCCAAGCCCGCCCGAAGTACCGGTAGTATTCACGGTTTCCAGTTGTTTATTGGCATCGTAAGTGTAAATGGTTGTAGAGGTTTCGCCATTTTCAACACTTACAGATTTTATCAGCAGGCCGCCCGAAGTATTGCCCGGCAAACTGTCTGTGCTGCCGCCGCCTGGCGGAAGGTCGCCCCACGAAATCTCTTTCTGGCACGAGGTTAAAAACAAACAGGTGAGCATCAGGTAAAGGGAGAATATTTTCATAGCGCTTATTTATGTAAATAAACTGAAATATTTTTTAAAGACAAAATACGACTGCATTACAGAATACAAAAAACCACATAACGCCGTCTGAAACTACTCAGAATTTTTTTTGTAATTTTAAAAAAAGTGGAGATTTAAAAAGAGATAACACGCCAGTGACGGTGTTGTAACCGTAAACTTTCCCTGCGGTAAAAGCTCCATAAAGTATCCGAACGTACAAGTGAGTGACACAACGATGTTGAATGTATAACCTTATGCCGGGTAAATTATGGGTAAACAATTCTACACCTGTAACCTGCATGGAATGTAGTTTTAACGATGGCCCGCTTACAGAACAGGTATCTTTGTTAATTCAAAAAACAGCATGCCTGAAACTAACCTGCAAATACAAGACCTGATTGAGCACAACGATGAACTGGAAAATTATTTCAGGAACACCATTATACCGCAATTATATGTTGATGGCAATTTGAAATTGCAAAAATTCACACCGCCGGCAATGAAACAGTTTAGTTTATCGGCGAGTGATGTGGGCAGATCGATTTATGAGATTAGAGAAAACTTCCGGCACCATACAATTATTGAAAACATTCTGCAGGTAATAAAGAGCAATGAAATTCTTGAAAAAGAGATTCAAACCACCGACCTGAGATGGTACCAGATGAATATTATTCCTTATGTAAAAATCAGGGATCGGACAACCAACGGTGTAATAATCACTTTTGTTGAAATTACCGCACGTATAAGGGATTTAAAAGAGCAGGAGGCACTGGTAACAGATCATGAAATTTTACTGGATACGATTTCGCATGATATAAAAAACCCGCTTGCCAACCTGGTAATGGCGATAGATCTGTTTAAAAAAGTTACCCCGGATGATGAGCACGAATTTCAGTCTCTCTTAAAAATTGTTGACAATGCCCTGACGAAAATGCATAAGATTATTACCGAACTTACCGAGGTTAGAAAAAAGGAATATAAATATGAATCTGAAGAATCGGTATTGAGTTTTGAACATATTCTGGAAGATGTTCGCCTTACGCTGAATGATAATATTATTGAATCGGGGGCGCGGATAAAAACTGACCTTCAGGTTGCTGCAATTAATTTTTCGAAAAGAAAATTAAGAAGCATTGTTTATAACCTTGTTAACAATGCAATTAAATACAGGTTGCCTGACCGTAAACCTGAAATTTTTATAAAAACAGCCACGGATAATGACTTTACAGTGCTTTCGGTAAAAGACAATGGTATGGGCATTGAAGCAGATCAATACGATGCAATATTTTCCAAGTACCACCGGTTAGAAAACGAAACTGAGGGATCCGGCATAGGGCTGTACCTTGTAAAAGAAATCGTAAACAGTTCGGGCGGAAAGATTGTGTTGGAAAGCGAAACCGGTAAGGGAACTGAATTTAAAATTTATTTAAAAACTCAATAACCTTACCGGGTTCCGTATTACTTAAAATCAATTCTGCAGTTCTCAGAACTGCTTTTGAAAATACTTATGCAGCGCCTGTATTGAGGGGCCTACAATGGCAGCGGCTTCAATAAGCTTATCGCTGTGAACATTGAAATAATCTGACCAATAATCTACGTTAGCGCAATCGTTTATATCCATAATACCAGATTCTGTAACTGCATTTTTAAGCACTGTGTTTCCCATGTATATTCTTTGTTTAACCTGCTATCCTTTCCTTTTTAATTTTAAAGCTTCAAGTATCTTTTTTTGATTTTCTATTTGTTGTTGCTGGCTTTTCTGTGCAGTCTGGTTTTTAAGCAGGTCTTCCTGGTATTTTCTTATTTTATCAGCAAGGTCTTTCTCATCGTTCTGAAGTTTTATATATTTATCCTGCTGCTCTTTTATATTGTTTTCCTGTGTTGAAATGTCTTGCTCAAGGCTGTAAGCAGTTGTTTTTTCAACAAAGCTGTTAAGAAATATTACAGAACTATTCCATAGCATGGTATCGTTATCGGGTGAGGCAAAATTTTCATTTCCTTTACTAACCAGCAGATAAAGCGTGCTGCTGTTTTTCTCACGTTTGTTTTTTTGAACCACTTTAAAATACATATCCAGCTTAAGATCACTGAGTGATGGCAGCGAAACATTATTAAACACATAAAATCCATCGAGCTTATTTTTCTTCCAGAAAAGATGACCTTGTGTTTCAGGATCATAGCCTGTTTGCTTCAGCTTTTGCAAAATAGTACCTTCTGCATCTTCTGTATTATTGGGTAATTCCAATACCAGCGCCGGTTGCATTTTATCGTTGTATTGAATAGTTGTATACGAGGATTGCGCTCGTGCCGACATTATACTTATAGCAAGTACAATAGCAAGCATATATTGCTTTTTCATTTTTTTATTTAAAAACGGTGGTAATAAACAGTGGGGTGTATAGTGGGGATATTAATACCGTGAATGATGTAATGTACACTTATTATTCCTTACAGCCGTGTTTAATTTAAAGTGCTGTTCATCATTACAGAAGATCAGAACATTTTAACGGTATGTTATTTGACTACACCTGTATGACAGAAATATTTGGCTGGTTAATTTGAAAATAGTATTACTTGAAGTTATATATTAAAAACATGGTATGCCTGCGTTGTAAAATGCTGGTAAAAGATGAATTATTAAAATTGGGCCTGGAAGCTGTAAGCATTGAATTAGGAGAGGTAGAACTAAAGGAAAACAATCTTAACGGATTGCATGAGCAGGTAAAAGATGCTTTGCAAAAATGGGGACTTGAGTTAATTGATAATAAAAAAAGTGTACTGACTGAAAAAATAAAAAGTACTATTATCGAATATGTGCATTATACAGATGACAGGTTGCAGGTTAATTTTTCTGATTACTTAAGTAAGAAACTAAATTATGAATACAATTACCTCTCTAACTTATTTTCTGAAGTAATGGATATTACCATAGAACAATTTGTTATTAACCATAAAATAGAACGCGTAAAGGAATTACTTATTTATGATGAACTCAACCTTACTGAAATTTCATGGAAGCTTCATTACAGCAGTGTAGCACACCTGTCGGCCCAGTTTAAAAAAGTTACCGGTTTAACGCCATCGCATTTTAAAATGCTCAGTCAAAAAGGAAGGGCCACCCTTGAAAATCTTTAAATTATATAACTTATTCTAGAAATTTTATAACATCATTTTTTTGGGGATCATCCATCTTTGATGTAGTAAAAATTCCTTCACACTAAAATCCTTAAAATGAAAAAGAAATTACTCACAGTAGTTGCCTCAATTATTATTTTCTTAATCCCCGTTATCACATTTGCCCAGGCTCCTGATTTAGGAACTGCATCTACTTTTGCAGTATTTACCGGTGCAGGAGCATTTGATAATGTTGGTGCATCGCATATCACAGGCGATATTGGAACCAATGTTGGCGCTTTTGCAGGATTTCCTCCGGGAAACGTAATCGGTCAAATACAGGTAGCAAACAGTGCTTCGGCACAGGCTGCAACTGATGTGGATGTTGCTTACAGTTACCTGAGCGAAAAGACCTGTGGTATTGTTATTGGCACAACTTTAGGAAGCGGCCAGATTCTAACACCCAATGTTTACTGTCTTGGAGCAGCTTCCACATTAAACGGCGATTTGATTTTAGATGGCCAGGGTAATTCAAACGCCTTATTCATTTTTAAAATTGACGGTGCTTTATCAACCAGTACATTCTCTAACATCGTTCTTATTAATGGCGCTACTTTATGCAATGTATTCTGGCAGATCAACGGGCAGTTTACATTAGGCGACAGCTCAGTTTTCAGGGGTACTTTACTGGTAAACGGAGCGATCAGTTTACTGGAAGCTTCCTCGCTTTACGGCCGCGGACTTTCACGGGTCGGTAAAATTGCATTGCACAACAACATCGTTGATGTTGCAGGAAATTGTGCCGTGGCTTGTGCGTTGGAATTAAAACTTTCTGTAACCAATCCTCTTTGCAACAATGGCACAGATGGTAAAATCAGTACTACAGTATCTGGCGGTTCCGGCCGTTATAGTTATGTGTGGTCAAACGGCAGTACAGCAAGTTCTTTAGAAAATGTTGGTAAGGGAGGTTATTCAGTTCGCGTTACAGATAGCGCTACCGGTTGCACTGTTGAAGGACGCGCAAAAATACAACCACCTGCAAAACTAAAAGTATCTGCAGTGGTAACACCTATTTCTAACAACGAAACCTGCGATGCAACAGTACAACTTACCGCTACGGGTGGTACGGCTCCTTACACTTATACCTGGGGCGATGGTTATATAGGTGCATACCGCGATAATTTATGCATGGCGGCATACAATGTTATTGTTACAGATGCTCACGGATGCCAGACCACGGTAAGGGGCGTTATCCATTGTTTAGACCGCAATATTGCGATAAGCAATTCAACTGAATCAAACATAAATGCAGCTGTTCATGTAACTGCATCACCCAATCCTTCAAAGGGCCAGGTTAACGTATCGGTTACTGCATTAAAAGAAGAAGTGGCTTCCATTATGCTTTCAGACGCATCGGGCAAACTAATGTTTACTGATAAAATAAATCTTAAGGCAGGCAGCAATTTTAAAATGTATAACTGGAGTTCATTGGCGCATGGCATGTATTTTTTACATATAAAAACAAGTACCCGTAACGAAGTGGTGAAAGTAATATTGAATTAAAAAAAGAGCCTTTAATAAAAAAGCTGATTCAAAAAAAGGATCAGCTTTTTTTTATTACCTGTTTGTATTGCCGCTAATAAAATTGCAGCCACAAACATGGCAAAGTTGTGAAACGCGATAAACGATCAGCCTGCTTAATGAGGGCAACATTTAATACATAAATTTTATTATTAGCCCAACTGCATTATTACTATTAAGCCCTGTTGCGTCGCACACTTGTACGGTTGGATTATATATTGAGCTTTTACCGAAGCGTAGATTTAAAAGAAGAACGAAGCGAATGCTGTTGGTCAGCGAGCAACAACGGCACAAAAAGCAAAGCTAAAATGAGTAATGCTGATTGAACTTTTGTCATTGCGTAGTTATTTTTTTAAGTTTTCTAAAATGTCTTTTGTTTGTTGGTCGTTAGGGTCAAGCTCTAATGCTTTTTGATAACTCTTAATTGCATTTGTCTTGTCGTTGAGTTTTAAATAATAGTCGCCCCAACGACTATAAACCATTGATGAATTTGGATGCTGCTCAATGGCTATATCCAAAATTGTTTTTACTGTTTTTTCGTTTAAGGGTTTTCTATTCATTAAGTCGTAAGCTAAATAAGTAATTTGTCCTTCGTTCATATTCATTGCTCCAAATGCCTTTTTTGCTTCATCATACTTTTGCATATTCAGGTATTCAGTTGGCGAAAATTCATCGTCTTTCATTTTCGGCATTGGCTTTTCCTGATAAATATTTTGCAACCCTGTTACTTCTCCTTTTTCATTTCTTATAAAGAAACCCTTAATGTTGAAATCTGTAAAAACAATAGTATCCTTTGTTATTGGGAAGCAATAAATTTCAAAGCCACTATTGATATTTTCAACTAAATAGTTTTTTTCTTTTCGCAGATAAAGAACTTCGTCTGTTCCCATTCTGTAACGCCCTGCAAGTTTATCTAATTCGGTATCAGGTAAAAGTATTGGTTGTATTTCGGTTGGTAAATAGTTTGTCCAATTATAAACTTTTGCAACTGCTCTCCTTATTTCCTTGCCAATTCCATTTTGGTTGTCGCCTGAATTGAGCATTACAATTACACCGTTGCCACCTTCAACACTTGCCATAGCATAAGCTAAGAAACCTGCATTAACTCCAGTGAACTCAAAGAAAACTCCCTTTGGGTCATTGTTGTCTGTTCTTTGAATTAAAAACGGTCCAATAGCCATTTGCTCTTTGTAGCCACCGTCTGAAACATTTACTTGTGGTGTGAGCATCTTCTTAGTAATTGCTTGGCTTAAAATCTTTCCTTTACCTAAGTATGATTTTTGAACTTCAATAAAAAACTTTGCAAGGTCTGTTGGTGTAGTGTAAAGTCCTGCTGCTGCTTGTTGTGGATAAACATAAGGCATTCCCTTAAACCAGGAAGCATAAGAATAAGCCCAGGAACATTGCTTTGTAAATTTTGCTGGAACAGGTTGTTCAAAGGTTGAATTTTTCATTCCAAGTTTATCAAAAAGTATTTCCTGTGTCAGGTTGGAAAAACTTTTTTTAGAAACGTCCATAAGAGCTAATTGAGCAATCATACTTCCACCACCTGAATAGCGAAACTCTTTGTTAGGTTCGCTGTTTACAACTACAGCTCTTGTCTGTGAAATTTTTGCACCACTTAAAACTTCTACAATCGTTGGTAATGGTTCTGTTGGTGTAAAACCAAAATATGAAGTTTGTGAAGTTCCTGCTGAATGGCTCAACAACATTCTTAAAGTTACCGGTGTCTTTTTTGTAAAATCATTATCGGCAATTTTCCAGGAAGTAAGATAGTTGTTGATTGGTTTCTCTAAATCAATTTGTCCATTATCAACCATTTTTAAAGCTGTAACAGCCATTAAAAATTTACTGATTGAGCCTGCTGAAAACATTGTTTCAGTTGTTACAGGTGTATTTTTTGAGGTATCTGCTAAACCGTAACATTTTGCCCATTCAATTTTATAGTCTTTAATAACCGCAATGCTTAGTCCCGGCACTTTGTAATACTTCATTCTGTCAATGATGTTCCAACCTTTGAAACCTTTTACAGGCACATAAGGAATTAGGTTGTTTTCTACTTGCAAAATTTTGTGTTGCACTTGTTTGCTTTGAGCAAAAGTCTGTCCTGCAAAAAGTGTCAATAAAAGTAAAGCGAATTTTGTCATACTATTTTGAAGATTGAGGTCTGTCTATAATGGCATACAATTCAAAACTAAACGAAACTCCCCAATAAAACTTTCGCAAATACAGCCCAATAACCTGTATTTGCGAAACTGGGTTAAATACGCTTCGGTAAGCGGCACAAAGATTATATATTGAGCTTTTACCGAAGCGTAGATTTAAAAGAAGAACCAAGCGAATGCTGTGGTCAGCTACCAACAGCGGCACAAGAAACAGTTAGCGTTTCGTTTTTATTCGTCATAAAACTTTATTCGTCATTTAACGAATTAATTCCTTGTTCTTTTAGTTTGGCTAATGCGTCTTTCATTGCTCTAACTTGTTCAGGTGAATGCCCTTGCCAATTAGTAACCTCTCCAACTATTTTAAACGGTTGTGTTGAACGATAAGATTTTGTTGGGTTTCCAGGAAATTTTTTATCTGTTAAGTCTGGGTCATCTTCAATTGGTCCCGTTGGTTCTACTAAATATATTCTTTCACGTTCTTCACCAAATGCAAGTTCAGCACCCCAAATAGCTGCATCTAATGTCGCTGATAGAAAAATATATTTTGCACTTTTTCTCTGTCCATAATTTGAGTTGAACCCAACTTCAATAAACTCACCAGGTTTCAAGTCAGACCGGGTCCCGTGAAAATAGGTCTGTGCGAAAGGTGCCGCACCTTGTTCATTTGATTTCTGTTCGTTGTTATTGTCTCCCATCATTTAAAATTATTATTGATAGTTTATCTGTCTGTTCGATTATCATTTTACAATGAGCGCTAACTTAAAAATAAACGAAACTCTCCAACAAAACTTTTGCAAACACAGGTAAACAGGCTTTAACGCAGCGTAGATTTAAAAGAAGAACCAAGCGAATGCTGTTGGCAGCGACCAACAGCGGCACACAAGCTATTAAAACAAGTTTTTGCGGTGGTAAAAAACAACACACTGTATCAACTAAATTACTGTTCTGTTAAACCATAAAAAAAGTTTAGTTTTTGTTTGGTTTTTTACACAGTTCATGTTGTGCGTAGTTTATCTTGTTAAGGCTATCATCCAATTTGTCAACTCTGTTTTGTCTACCAAAGACCAAGTGTAATAAGGGTTTCGCCTGTCATTGATTTTGTCGTCCTGATTAAATACTATTAACTCATTTTTTTGATTACCCAATAATTTTAGCTCATTGATTATGCCAACCATATCAGGAAAGTTTGTGTCAAAAACACCTTTCCTTCTTTCGTTCATCCAATAAAAAGTAGCAGGTTCTGTGTAAGCTCTAATTGTCAAGTCGTTAAAATATTTTAGGTGTCTGTTCTTTTCGTCAAAATAACTGTAAGGGGAAAAGTCCAAGTAGGCATTGAGATCATTTTTCGGTGTTCCTTTAAGGTTTTTCTCAAAAAGGTAAGTAATGAGTTTGCCTGAAAAAACTGCACTTGGTGCAAAGTTGTCTTTAAGCCCTTTCCGTTCTTCATACCATTGCCTTACCCAATCGAGTACTCCGTCACACAAAACAACTCCTTTAACATCTGGCTTAAATTTAGATTTCCCTGTCTTGAAATACTCAATATACTTTAAGGCTCTATGCCCTGATAGGCTAACTCCAAGAAAAAATATGTTTTTATTAGGGATTTTGTATTTTTTGAAAACATTTAATATTGTTGTGTCAATAAAGGAGAGTGATTTTTCTGAAAAATAAAAGTCAACAGGAATGCCTGTTGAAATATATAAAACTGCAAAATTTTTTAAGTTAGCTTCCTTACTTATTTGTTGTTTTGGGTTATTTACTAAATCAAATTTTTCGTCTTCAAAGGAAATAATTGTTCCTGTAATGTTATTATTTGTCGAGTCAGGTAAAATTAGAGTATAACCTTTGTCATTAAAAGGAAGAAAATCTGTCTTCCCATAGCCAATTCGTAAACTGTCATTCTGTTTAATGTAACTCTCATAAATTTTTTGTCCGTATAAGGTTACAGATAAATTAAAAAGTAGGAAGTATAAAATTAATCTCTTCATCACTTGAGATGTCCAGTTAAATTACGCACAACGAACAGGGCTTTATGCAGGCGGGGGATTAGTATTCCGTCCGCCGACAGCCACTGCCGATTGAAAATATTTAGTTGAAGTTAAGAACTAAAGTCCAGCGTTGCTAGTCCAGCCCGAACCACAGCCCAGCTTTGCAAAAATGATGATTGTACTTCCGTCCAGCCCCGCTTGCATAAAACCCCTTGTTGGGCGAAGTTTTTAGTCCGAGTATTTTTTAATAAATAGATTTACACCCAAAAGCATGATTTCTATTTTTTCTCTACTACCGACAGATTCCCATTGGCCGTGAGCTGCATTATTTCGTATTCCACCCCATGAAGAGATATCTCTTACATCTTGTTGGTCTATTAAATTTGCTTTTTTCAAAGCAGAGGCATATGAAGCAATAGATGGCTTTTGTCCACTCATATCTATATTTTCTTCTACAATCCAGGTTCTCAAAAATTCCTCAAGAGAAGCTCCAATTAAAAATGCAACAACAGCCAAATGATAATCTGTTTTTTCAAGCAACTCCTTAGCTTGTATCAAATAGTCATTAACTACCTCTATTTTTAATTTTCGTTCAAAGGATACGTTTGATATCAAATCATTTTCAATACTCCTTAAAAAAGCTTCTAAAATATTATTCAATTGATCTGATGAAAGTATGGCTCCCATTAGGAGTTTGTCGGCAGCTTCATAAAAAGCGTTGTTCTTTCCAGCATAAGCTGAAATGAAATTTTTAATCTCAGCTTTTTTTGCCTGAAAGTGATAGATGCCCAAATTACCTTTAATGGAATTACCGATTTTTAAAATCTTCTCTTTATCCATAGTCTGTTTTAAAATTTCGCCCAACGAGCAGGGCTTGCTGCAGGGCTGGAATTTATTGCTCGTCCAGCCCGGAACCGCTGCTGATTAAAGATATAAAAGTACAGGTTAACAAACAAAAGCCTAACAATGTACGTCCAGCCCAGACGAAGCACAACAGCGATAAAATGACCATTGCTCCAATGTCCAGCCAGCCTTGCAGCAAACCCAATGTTGGCTGTTGTTATTTTCGAAGCTCAAATTCTAATTGTCTGAACCAATTCAATTCTTTGTCAAATAATTTAACAAAGTCACCAGTGCTCAATTTGTATTCACCTTCAGTAAATATTTGAGTAAAATATTTTTCTTTGAAATAAAAACTTACGTGATAAAAGTTGTCTAACGGGTTTACCCAACCCAAGCGTCTGTCCTGATAATATTGTTTAATTCGTCCACTACGCTTTTTATTGTCAATTGAATTGGTAAAAAATGTTTCAATAACTGCGCCGTTGATTTGGCTCTGCTTATTAAATTCAACAGTGTCTATAAATGTCCGTTTATTTGTCAAGCCATTCTTTGTCCAGAGTAGCAAAGTAAAACTTGTGGTTTTAAATTTTGTAGGGTTGTCTGGCTGCTTTAAACTATATGATGAGTCAACTATAAAGAACAAAATTGTGTCTACGCTATTATTTTTAAGCTGTGAAAATAGTTCGTTGTCAAAATTAGTTAAGCCAATAAATTTGTCAACCTTTTGTCCGAAAAGACTTGTCGTAATTGAGATACTTGCAAGTAGGATAGTATGTTTGAGATTAAGGGTCATAATAACAGCCAACGGACAGGGCTTTATGCTGTTGGGATATTTACCAATGTCCTGCCCGGAACCGCTGCTAAATTTATAATTAAAAGTTCATTGTTTGTATAAAAGCTCAAAGATGCTGGTCAAGCCGAAACTGAAGACTGGCTTTGCTTTTAGCTGAAGATTGTTGGTCAAGCCCTAATAGCATAAAGCCCCATGTTGTGCGTTCGCCTTTTTGTCAAATAATACTGCTTGAAAAAGACAAACTTGTTGTTAAGTATAGTTGGTCTGTCTTATAAATTGAGAACTTGTCAGTTGTCGATATTAATAATTTACAAACATTTTCAGCCAACCACATTTCAATATCAGTGTTAACTGTCCAACCAAGTTTTAAAAAGCCTTCGCAAAAGATATAAGATTTTGTGGGCGTCCAAAAGGCTTTAAATATGTCATTTAAGCTATCAAACTCTAAGTCGCAAAAAACGTTCTCTTTGAATGTGAAAAATTGAAAAGCAATTGGATTTGAAATTCTAAAAGCCGGAGCTTCACCGCTACCACCACCTACGAGAATATCACCAACTTTTCCGTCAAAGCATTTTTCGTCAGCTGGTATATTTTCGAGTAGTTCGTATAAGGCAATTTTTCTTGTGTCTTCGTTGAAGTCAACGAAGCTATTTACAGATGGGCATTCGATGAAACCTAACACTCTGTGTTTGTAAGCGTCAATTGCTGACATAATTAGTTAACGAGTTTTTTCATAAGGTGACGCACAACGGTAGGGCTTGGCGATGGTTTGGAATTTGAAAAACTGTCGCTGGGAACTGATGCTGAATAAAATTACTAATGTTTAAAAACTTACAAAAGATGAGTACAGAATTTCCTGATTGGTATCAAGCTGAACTAAATTCAACTGCTGACGATACCCCGTCAAGCCAAACTATTGCCAAACCCAATGTTGTAAGCAGTTTAGTCAACCCACACGACAGGTTTAAAAATGCAGCGTTATTTCTTTGTGGCTACTTGTCTTACCCAGAAGAAAGAGTTGATGAGGTTGCAAGTACAATAAGGCGTTACGCAAACATAAAAAAGCCTTACGAGTTATGTACTTGTCAAAAATGCAATACACTGGTTGAGTTGCAATATTATGAAGGCGATGATGAAGAATGCAGCTACCCACATTATTACTGTCCAAACTCAAATTGTAGAGCAAATTATTACGATAAACAAGGAAAAGAACGATGGGATGAACTTGATAGCCATTATGAAGATATTGAAGAAAGGTATAGAGAACAGCTTGAAGATAGTTATGATATTGACTGGTAGCCGTCAAATTGCCTACAACGTGCAAAGCTTTGCGTTCGGTGGGGGAAAGTTGAGCTGTCCGCCCGGAACTGAAGCTAAGTTTTGTTGTTTATGTTGAAGTTAAGAAAAAATGCTGATTAGAATTCCGTCCGCCGGATATTAGCTGAATTGCGCACAACTGCTGAAGAAACGATTGTCAAGCCCCACTGACGCAAAACTTTTTGTTGTGCGTTCGCCAAGTAATCAGTCATACATGTTGTCAAATAATCTTTCGTTCGGTGGTTTCAATCCAAGTACACGAATGTATATTGTTGTTTGCCCTCTATGATGTGCCTGATGCTCAAATGCTTTTAGAATCCATGCAATACGTGTCTCATTGAATTTGCCTCTTTTGACGTATTGGTAACTATTTGCCATTTCAAAACGTTCAATAGCCTGAATGGCATAATCATAACTGAGGGTCACAAAGTAGGTTACTGAGTCTTTTGTCAATGCCGAATTTGTGCTTTCTAAGTCCTGTCTGTTTATTACACTTGGAATCTTCATAGCAGTCGCTGCTTCCATTAAACTTATTGTTGCTTGTGATAAATGAATCATTTGCTGAGCAAAAGTTCTAATGCTGTCCTGAGGCCGAAAAGAAAATTTGTCGCTAGGCATAGTTTTCAAATAGTCAAGAGTATACAATTTTGAACGTTTCCAATCTTTTAATAGCTGGACTTTTAAAGAATCAGCAAATTGAGCTTGCGATGTTAGAGTAGTAGCTAATATAAGCAGGAGAAAAGAAAATGTCTTTTTCATGAGGAAGTCCTTTTTTGGTGACGCACAACGAACAGGGCTTGCCGAAGT
>DGQT01000099.1 GCA_002390845.1 Chitinophagaceae bacterium UBA4407
CGTTCTACGCTTAAGTAAAAGCCCAATAAATAATCGAACCGTGCAAGTGTGCGATCCCGAAATGAATTCGGTCCCGAAATATTTCGGGATACCACGCTTCGCTTAAATGTAGAAATGAAAGAGGAACTGTGAAACGAGCGTGGCAACAAAAGCTTCATATTAATACGAACGCCGGGATCAAAAAAACAATGATTCAATTAATCTACAGGATAAGCAATATCCAGCAGCCCATTGCAATTAACGGTTGCTTTTTTATCGCTGCTTTCCATTGCAAGTTCTACAATGCGAATGGTGTTGCAGCCATGTTCGGGCCGCTCTCTTAACGGCATATTTTCGCGAAGTGTTTTATAAATATTCTGGTAATAATACCCGTAATCTCCTTTTACAGTCGGGTATTTTTCTTTAATGATATGGCCATTGATTTCGGTATGCAGCAACCCGTACAGCTCTTCATTTTCGCAGCCCCAATTGGGCACTTCAGTTGGCAATTTTCCTGCACGTAAAAAAGCTTCCTGCGGGTCTTCTCCATATTTTATAAAGGAACCTTTTGTACCGTGTATCATATAACGAGGCCCGGGCTCACGTACCAGCATGCCGCTTTTTAAAGTCACTTTTGTAAAACCGAAATCCAGCTTTACTTCAAAATTATCAACGGTTCTTGCATGCGGCCTTTGCAGCCTGATATCTGCTGTAACTGTTTTTGGGAGCCCGAACAAGTAAAGCGCCTGATCAATAAGATGCGAGCCAAGATCATATAAAATACCACTGCCCGGAATATTTTCTTCGCGCCACGCATTGGGTTTTGCTTCAGGGCGGTAGCGGTGGTAATGCGCTTCAAATTCATGCACATCTCCAAGTAATTTTTTATGGAGTATTTCCTTTATTGTAAGGAAATCAGTAACATAACGCCTGTTTTGAAAAACGCTTAATGTTTTATTTACCTGTTTCGAAAGTGCAATCAATTCAAGTGCATCGCCAGTGGAAATGGTAAAAGGTTTTTCAAGTACCACATTTTTGCCCGCAAGCAATGCTGCTTTTGTGTAAGGTAAATGCGTTTCATTGGGTGTAGTAATAATTACAAGCTCGATTTCCTGCAATTGTAATAACGCTTCTATCGACCTTACAATTTTTGCAGCTGGGAACAACTGTTTTGATTCTTCCAGGTTGCGTTCCAGTACAGCCACAACTTCATAATGCTGTGGCTGTGTTACAATAAATGGTGCATGCATGTACTTGCCGGCAGCACCAAAACCAATGATAGCAGTTTTTATGGGATTGCTCATAAGTGTAAATATTGGTTGTTATAACTTCAAATATATTGAACCTGTAATTCTTTATACCTCATAAATTCTTTGATTAAAATATGTTAAAGGCAGTACAATTCATTTTATAATGTAAGATAAAGGCAGTTATTTCGTATTTGCCAAAAAAAATACTATGAAAAAGAACTTATTAAAATGCCTTGTTTATTTTTTTGCAATAGCCACTGTAATTTCAGTGTATGCATTTACAAATACAAAAGATGAGCAAACAGCAAGTGTTGCTGAGGAAAAAGGTATAAAGTTTATAGAGCAGGATTGGAACCAGGCGCTTAAACAAGCCAAGGCAGAGAACAAGCTGATATTTGTTGATATGTACGCAACATGGTGCGGCCCTTGTAAGATGCTTAAGAAAAATACATTCTCTGATAATGCTATAGGTGAATTCTTTAATAAAACTTTTATTAATGTTTCTGTTGACGGTGAAAAATCTGTTGGCCCCGAACTGGTACGTAAATATTCAGTACAGGTATATCCTACACTTTTTGTTTTAGATGCAGATGGTAATCCTGTTTTATATACTGCCGGTTATATTACCCCTGATCAGTTAATGAGTTTTGCAAAAGAAGCGTTGAAAAGGAAATCATAAAGCAAGCCTGTCATCAAGCAGCAATATTTTTGTTTTAAGTATTGCCGTTACCGTCATCGTATCTGTAATAATACCATCTAGTACCATTTGATATACTTCATCAAATGGTATTTTTTTAACCACCAGTTGCTCTGTTTCTTCGGGCATTGCCGCGTGTTGCGATAACCCACTTGCTACAAAAATTCTGCATTCTTCATCGCTAACAGAATTGGAAAGATGCATATAAATAATCTCCTGCCAGTTTGTTGCTTTTAATCCTGTTTCTTCGAGTAATTCCCTTTGGGCAGCTGCCAGCGGATCCTCGTTTAATGGCCCGCCGCCTTCGGGTATTTCCCAGCTATACTGATTAATCGTAAAACGGTATTGGCCCACCAGGTAGGTGTTTAAATTTTCATCAAGTGGCACAATACCAATAGCTACATTTTTAAAATGTACTTTTCCGTAAATGCCTCTGCCGCCCGAGGGGTTAATTACATTGTAATGTGTGAGAGTGAGCCAGTTGTTTGTATATATTTCTTTTTCGTCAATTATCTGCCAGGGATTGTGCTGTTCATTCATGCCATGAAGATAAAAACAAACTTAAACCGATAATTATTTTTATGAGCCGGGCAATGGAATATGCATGAAGCTTTAGTTGCGTCGCACACTTGTACGGTTTAATTGGGTAGCATCTGGGTTCCCGGTTACGCGACATTTCGAACGCAGTGAGAAATCTTTTCCAATTAGCATGAGATTTCTCAGTCGTTCCTCTTTCGAAATGACGGGTAAGTGTACGCGTTGAATGACGATCACTGTTGCGAACGTTCAAATGTGCGACGCAACAACCGATCCCCAAAGCTGTTCAGCCGGGCTCAAAACCTTTATTGGTATTTTATTATTAAAGGCTTTTAATAGCGTTATTGGCAATTGTTTATAAATTTGTATCAATTGCTTTTGTATGGAAACTTATGGTAAAATTCTGCTGATTGCAATGCCTGTTTTTCTTTTGCTGGTGCTGCTGGAAAAATTGTATGGCTGGTACACTAAAAAAGATCCGTTTAGAAATATGGATACCATCTCGAGCCTTAGCTCTGGTGTAACCAATGTTACGAAAGATGTTCTGGGCCTGAGTATTGGAATTATTTCGTACCAATGGATGGTAACGCATTTAGCGATATTTACTATTAAAGAAACCTGGATCACTTACGTAATTGCATTTATTGCAATTGATTTTTCGGGGTATTGGGTACACCGCTGGAGCCATCACATAAATATTTTCTGGAACCTTCATATCATTCATCACAGCAGCGAGGAGTTTAACCTTGCCTGTGCCCTGCGCCAAAGCATTTCTTCTTTTTTTGAACTGTTTACATTTTTATTGCTACCCGCTGCACTGGTTGGTGTTCCTGCAAATGTAATTGCAGTGGTAGCGCCCATACAATTGTTTGCGCAGTTTTGGTATCACACAAGGTATATTAACAAGATGGGCATGTTTGAAAAGATCATTGTTACCCCATCGCACCACAGGGTACATCATGCCATAAACAAAGAATATCTCGATAAAAACCTGGGACAGATCTTTATCATCTGGGACAGGCTTTTTGGTACTTACCAGGAAGAGTTACCCAATGTGCCACCGGTTTATGGAATTACAAGACCTGTTAGTACATGGAACCCCATAAAAATAAATTTTCAGCATTTATGGTTGTTGATAAAAGATGCATGGCGGACCGATAATTTTCGGGATAAGCTGCGTATCTGGTTTATGCCTACGGGTTGGCGGCCTGCCGGTGTAACAGAAAAGTATCCTGTAAAAAAAATTGAAGACGTTTATAATTTTGAGAAATATGATCCAAAAGTGAGTAAGTCCTTGCAAACCTGGAGCTGGTTTCAGTTAATAATGTTGCTGCTTTTTGTAAGCTATCTTTTTGGAAATATTGCAGCCATCGGTAGCCCCGGCATGTTTGTTTATGGCGGTTATATTTTCTTAACCGTATATGCCTTTACAGAACTAATGGACAAAAGCTGGTACGCATTTGTTTGGGAAGTAATTAAAAATATACTGGGCTTTTATATTTTATACCGCCTGGATGGGTGGTTTGGGTTAAGCAATTTTATACCAATGTCAACACAATTTTTGGCAGTTTATTTTATAATCTCATCCTGCACTGCAGCATGGTTTGTATATGAAAATAACAAAGAAAACAAACAGACTGCGCTGCCAGCACTTTAGCAAAGATTGATAAAGAAACCATTCTTATACAATTCACTAAAATTTATTGCTGCTTTATGCGTTATAGCAAATTAAGCAGTTGGCCAGTTAAACTTAACGTCTAATTCTATATCAGGGTGAATGCTCTTGGCCACCGGGCAGGTAAGTGCGGCATTCTGTAAAATAGTTTGTTCTTTGTCAGTAAGTATTAAATGGCCGGGAAAGTGGAAAATTACCTTGATACCGCCAACCCTTCGTGGATCAGCTTTCATAATTTTGGTAATGTCAATTTGGGTATTTGTTAAGTCAGTTTCCATGTCCCGGGCTTTAATACCCATAATGGTCATCATACAGTTGCCAAGCGAAGTTGCCAGAAGGTCAGTGGGCGAAAATCTTTCAGCTTTTCCCTGGTTATCGAGTGGAGCATCGGTTTCAATAATAGTTCCACTTTGTAAATGTTTTGCTTCGGTTCTTAACGCGCCTTTATAAATTATTTGAGAAGTCATTGAACTAATTTTGCCTAAATTTACGACCAACAAATTACATCATGGTAAAGAAGCTATTTTTTCTGATATTTTTAAGTACTTCAGCAGTATATACTTTCGCACAAACAACAGCTACCCAAACTAAAACGAGTATAAAAGACCAAAAAAAGCAGGAACGCAAAGAGCGTATCAACAAACAGATAAAACTGGAGGAAGAAGGTGCCCTTGTTTATTCCAAGCAATCTGCCTTTGCCTTTAAATTAAACACCGACGGCTGGGGAGCCTTTTACGAACACGGGAAATATAAAACCATTACCAATACAGGCCTATGGTGGCTGGAAATGGGCGAACATAAAAGCCCTAAGGAAGAAAAAGTTACAACAGGCCAAAACATAGGTAACGGGTTTATACTTCTTGGTAACCCTTACATCTATGGCAAAAGAAATAATTTTTATTTCCTGAAAGCAGGTATTGGTTCCCAAAAATTGATCGGAGGCAAAGGCAACAAAAATGGTGTGGCAGTTTCTGCTATTTATGGCGGGGGCATTATTGCGGGTTACCTTAAACCATATTATATCTCCGTAAAAGACTCTGTAACCGGCAACCCGACCGATATAAAATACACCGACGCCACGGCCGTTCAATTTCTTGACCCCGATCCTACACGTGTTTTGGGTGCATCAGGTTTTACAAAAGGTTTTGGTGAAGGTAAGTTTGTTCCCGGGGCACATGCCCGGCTTGCAATGCGTTTCGATTATGGCCGTTACAACGAGTTTCTCTCTGCTCTCGAAGTAGGTGTAAATGCAGAATACTACACCAAAAAAATGCCCATCATGGCCAACAACCCCGAAAAGCAATTCTTCTTCAACGGCTATATTGCCATTGAATTTGGAAAAAGAAAGTAAGTTACTTTTGTAAAATTATTCAGGCAGCAATACAAGAATTATTTACCAGGCAGAAGTACTGCTATTATACATCCTTGCGTCGCACACTTGTACTTTCTGATCTGAATTGAACTTTTAACAGCGTTGGTAGTTTAGCAACTATTGGCTATCAACAGTAAACTACAAACTTTGTCATGCAGGAATTACCAATAATCAGTAATACAGATCCGGTTACACCAAGGATAAAAAAGCCGGATTGGCTTCGTGTAAAATTACCTATTGGCGAAAGCTATAAACATGTACGCAATCTTGTTGATACACACAAACTGCACACCATCTGCGAAAGCGGTAATTGCCCAAACATGGGCGAATGCTGGGGTGCAGGTACCGCTACATTTATGATTCTCGGTAATATCTGTACAAGAAGCTGCGGCTTTTGTGCCGTAGCTACAGGCCGCCCCGAAGCTGTTGACTGGGACGAGCCGCAACGTGTTGCCGAAGCCATTCACTTAATGAAGGTTAAACACGCAGTTATTACCAGTGTTGACAGGGATGAAATAAAAGATGGTGGCTCCATTATTTGGTACAATACCATTAAAGCGGTAAAGGCATTGAATGCATATACAACTTTGGAAACACTGATCCCTGATTTTAAAGGGCAGGCTGAAAACATTCAACGCATTATTGATGCAGCGCCGGAAGTAGTAAGCCATAATATTGAAACTGTGGAACGACTAAGCAAGCAAGTACGCATACAGGCCAAATACCGTCGCAGTATAGAAGTACTGCGTATTTTAAAAGAAGGCGGCATGCGCACCAAAACAGGCATGATGCTTGGCCTTGGCGAAAGCAAAGAAGAAATCATTCAAAGCATGGAAGACCTTGCCGCCGTAAATGTAGATGTGCTCACCCTTGGTCAATATCTGCAACCTACAGCTAAACATCTTCCTGTGCATCGTTTTGTACACCCTGATGAGTTTGCAGAGTTAAGAGAGATTGGCTATGAGCTTGGGTTTGATTATGTGGAAAGCGGCCCGCTGGTACGCAGTTCTTATCACAGCGAAAAGCATGTGTTTGAAGGTTATGGGAGAAAAAAGTGGATGGATGAAAAAAAAGAAATGATTGTTGTGTAATAAAAGAAGGGCTGCAAAATTTGCAGCCCTTCCTTTATGATTTCAGCCCTACGAATGAAACAAGACTGCCTTGCAGCAGCAGGATTGAATTGGAGTGCTC
This sequence comes from Chitinophagaceae bacterium UBA4407, assembly GCA_002390845.1. GTDB lineage: Bacteria > Bacteroidota > Bacteroidia > Chitinophagales > Chitinophagaceae > Limnovirga. Next base: position 6,702 of record DGQT01000099.1, read on the forward strand.
AACAAAATTCTTGCTGTACAAGAGGGCGACGCAACAGTTGATGCCATAAAATACTCAAGCCTGGCTCATCATTATTTTTTATCAGGAAGGGCAAACGCAATATACTGATCGCCGGATTTGCTTCCGATCTTGCCCCCGCCGCAGGCAATAACCACATATTGTTTTCCATCTACGGTGTATGTAGCAGGTGTTGCATAGCCGGGCACGGGCAATTGCGCCTGCCATAAAAGTTTGCCTGTATTTTTATCGTAGGCATGCATCATGGCATCTTTGGAAGCTGCAATAAATACGAGCCCTCCCTTTGTTACCAATGGTCCGCCATAACATTCTGTACCGGTAACAGGGATACCAAGTTTGGTTAATTCGGGATATTCTCCCAGCGGCACTTTCCATAAGAGTTTGCCGGTGTTTAAGTTAACAGCATTCAGCGTTCCCCATGGTGGTTTAATACCGGGGTAGCCATCCTTATCAAGAAAACGGTTATAACCTGTCATGTTGTAAAAAACTTCATCAAGAATACTTTTCTTTTGAGGTTCCTTAGTAACAGGTTCTTTTGGTGGTGCTGCGCCTTTGGCTTTCGAGGTTGGTTCTTTTTCCTGCTCATTCAGCAGAAAAGCAAGCAGCGCCTTTTTTTCATTGTCGGTAATTTGTTTAAACGCCGGCATCATATTTTTTCCTCCATTGATTATTTTCCATGCCTGGCCTTCATTGTATTTTTTATCAAGATCAACCAATGAAGGATATGAAGTGCCGTTACCTTTTAATTCGGGGCCATGGCAAGACACACAATATCTGCCATACACGGATTTCCCCCTGCCTTCTAATGTACTTTCATCGCCTTTTACCACATCAACCATGGTAAGTATCCAGGGCATTTCACTGCTGTTAACATAGAGTATTCCGGAGGCAGGGTCTACTGCTGCACCACCCCATTCGCCACCACCGTCGTAGCCGGGAAATATCCATGAGCTTTCTTTACTCGGCGGGGCAAACATCGCCTGGTATTTTACATTATTATATTGTGCCATCATTTCGTTGTGAACTTCAGGTGTGCGGTCTGTAATGTCTGCGGCACTGATGGTTTGTCTTGCAAATGGCTGTGGTAAAGTTGGAATTGGCTGTGTGGGCCAGGTTTCTTCGCCTGGCAAATCAGAAGCTGGAAATGGTTTTTCTTCAATGGGAAAAACAGGTTTGCCGGTGGTGCGGTCGAATAAAAAAATGAAGCCGTGTTTGGTGATTTGTGCAACAGCATCAATTTTTTTCCCATCATGATTTATAGTCACAAGATTTGGATTTGCAGGAAGATCGCGGTCCCACAGGTCGTGGTGTATGGTTTGATAATGCCAGAGATATTTTCCTGTAGCTGCATCCAGTGCGATGAGTGAGTTGCCATACAGGTTCTCGCCTTTACGCATGCCGCCATAAAAGTCACCGCCAACAGAACCAGTGGGTACATAAACAATACCCCTGACTTCATCTAATGCCATGCCCGACCAGTTATTAGCACCGCCCAATTTTTTCCAGGCATCTTTATCGGGCCATGTTTCATAGTTTTTTTCGCCGGGGTAGGGGATGGTATGAAATATCCATTTTAGAGCGCCGGTACGTACATCAAATGCACGAACATGGCCGGGCGCAGCGTCTGCAGACTCACTTACACGCATGCCCATAATCAGCAGATCTTTATAAATAACACCCGGTGTTGTATTTACAATATAGGAATTGTATGTGCCGGTATCTCGGTCAAGATTTTCGGTTAAATCTATATAACCGTTTTTACCAAAACTTCTTACCGGTTTGCCATCTGCCACATTAATACTGTAGGTTTTAGAACCTACGCTGTAGATAATGCGTTTGTCAGCAGTTTTTTCATCCTGCCAGTAAATTACGCCCCGGGTAACCTTATAAAATGCGTAGGGATCATTTTTCAAAGCTGTGTCTTCTGTTGCAGGATTGAACAACCATTTTTTTTCACCCGTGGCAGCATTTAATGCAAACAGTTTTAATTGTGGTGTGGTGCCATACAGTATGCCATCAATCATGATGGGGTTGCATTGATTTTGTGTACGGTTATTCGTGTCCTTGTCACCTGAACTGTATGTCCATGCAACCTGTAGTTGTGTTACGTTATCAGTATTAATTTCTTCATTCGATGAATAACGTATACCATCTTTAGAACCGGCATAAGTGGTCCAGCCGCTGTAATCTTTCGGGGTTTCAGAAGTGTTTTTGCACGAAGTAAAACCTGCAATAAAAAGAAGGAATAAAAATTTCAAAAGATTGTATGCAGTGGAAGCAACATTGTTAGAATAATTTTTCATGATAACTTTTTTGAAGCAGTTTAAAGAAGGCGCTTTGAAATTATAAAAATAATATGGTTGTCAATTTTTTTATTTATCACAACATGTATTAAGTGATTTTATGAAACAGGCATTTGAGCCTTGTGGCATCTTTGTTGCGTCGCATTACATTCATCGTTCGGATTATGAATGAAGCTTTTGGAAAACTGCCACCACTTGCACATTGCCGCCAAAAGATATGTTGATGAAGTGATTGCGACGCAACCAGGCTGCCATGAAATACAGGAGCAGGTATCATAAAATAAATATTCCTATCCCCGACTTTTGGCATTGCCCAATCTTAAACAGTATTCCTATTTCCTTTTTCTTTTTTACTACGACTAAAAAACAGCACTGTTTTTTAAAATTCATAATACATATATAAACACCATTTAATCTCAGTGATATGAAAACAGGTAAAATGATAACCATCACTTCGGGCATAATTGCCGTACTGTTGTGGTTCGTGCTTTTCGGACTTGGTATATTTATCAGTTCTAAGCCCTACCGGGAAGCATTGGTGCAAAACCTTGACTGGTCATCTTTTTTCATTAGCCTTTTAACTTATACCCCAACAAATATTGCATTCCTAAGTCTTGCTGCAGCTTTTTGCGGAGGTTGTTCAAGCAATTTATCTATTGCAGTAAAAATTAAAATGAATGAACCACTTGATAACAGTGCCACATCACAAATTATTACCAGCCAGAATCCATTCAATTGTATGTTAAGAGGGTTTGTGGTTTATATAGCATTTTTAGCAGGCATGTACATTATAGTTAACGCCCCTTTTGCTGCACCTACTCAGGAAGAGTATGCCCGTGCCGCTGGCGTTGTAAGCCTGTTGGCTTATGTTACCGGGTATGATCAATCCAACTTTCTTAACCTGATAAACCTTAGTTCAAGACTCAGGAGAGAATAACCAATCAAAATTTGAATAGTACATTTTAAAGCCCGGCATATGTATATTACCGGGCTTCTCTTGCATTGTACAATTTTACTGAATAACATGTTTGTGGTAAAACCTTTTTACAGACCACTATAGTTCTCCGGTCATTAGCGCTGCCTTGATAGCTGCACATATTTTGGTAAAGTGCAGCAAACCTGTTACATCAATTGCTGGTATGCGGTAATTATTTATAATGATAAGTATCATTTTCTATACCAACCATTATCATATTTTGTTTAAAAAAACCTACAGAATTTTGTTAGGTAACAAAAACAATGAAATGAAAAACATATTTACCTATAGCATTTTCTTAATGCTATGCAACATTCCTGCTTTTTCGCAGTGGTCAACAGATTCTTTAATAAACGTTTGCGCCAATGATGCGGTTTGTACCAAAGGAACTAAAACAATGTTCGTGAATTACGGCAGTTGGGAGCTTTACGACGTAAACACATTTAGCTCAACAACCGGTTTGATATCTCTTGGCCGTAATGCAATTAAGGTGGCTTCAGTTAATAATATCGCCTACTTCGGCGGTGGCCAGTATGGCCCTTTCACTGACCCTGTTTACACAAAAAATGTGGATGTCTACAATTTCAATACAAATACGTGGACGTTAAATAAGTTGAGCAGAGCACGTGAAGTGGGTGCTGCAGCTTCAATTGGCAATAAAATCCTTTTTGCCGGTGGACGCGATGCAATTAATATGTATAACACCGTTGATATTTTCAACGCTAACACAGGTGTAAGAACTACGGCAAAACTCTCTAAGGCACGCACTGATATTGCAGTCGCTGTAAACGGCAGCAAGGTGGTATTTGCAGGTGGATGGTTTTTTGATTTTTCTTACAACCGGCCCGCTTCCAATGCAGTGGATATTTACGACGCAGCCACAGCTACATGGTCTCAGGCTACCCTGTCTCAAAAAAGACAAGGCATCAGTGTAGCTTCTGTAGGAAACAAAATTGTATTTGCAGGCGGTGTTCCTAATTCGGGAGGAACCAATGCAGTGGATATTTATGATGTTTCAACCAACACTTGGTCTACAGCAGCTTTGTCTGCACAGCGAAACGGTATGACGGTAAACGTAGTTGGTAATAAAGCTTATTTTGCCAGCGGGGTAGGGGCTCCCAATAAAGTGGATGTTTACGATGCAACCACAAATACCTGGAATGTGCTCACCATGCCATTAAATCTTGTATCAGCTGCAGGCGTCGTAATAAACGGGCAACTGTTTTATGCAGGTGGCTACGATCCTGTAACCTATGCCGTTTCAAATGCCCTGCAGGTTTATGATATCGCAACCAATAGCTGGACGGTTGGCACCATTTCACAGGCAAGGGCAGGCAGCACTGTTGTTAACGTAGGCAATGTTACGTTGTTTGCAGGGGGATTTACAAAAGTTACTTACCCCGTCACAGGCTCAACGAGAATAGATATTTATACAGCAGCGATGAATATTATAGCTAAAGCAAACAACTTTGATTTTAAGATATTTCCAAACCCTGTGGTTAATGAAGTCAGTTTTTCAGTAACAACCGAAACTACTAAGTTGCCATTGTTGATCAGGCTGTATAACGATAATGGAAACCTGGTTGCAGCATATAAAATAACAAACAAAGATGCAGTGCTCCGCCTGGGGAATATTCCGCAAGGCAAATATATTTTATCAGCTCAGGATGCATCAGGAAACATTGTAAGTAAAATACTCTTTAAACAGTAAAGGCATAGCAGCAATTTTTATTAGCCCGGCAAAGAATAAGAATCATCTTTTCTTGCCACGCTCGTTTCACAGTTCCACTTTCATGGCAACTTGTAAACAGCCGTGGCAGCCTGATCCGGACTTGTCCCGGGATCGCACACTTGTAGTAAGTAAGGCAGCTTTTATTGCAGCGTAGATTGAAGCAGAGCGTGGCTGAAAATTTCCAGTGCCGCCATTATTGTATTGTTACCTGTAACAACCCCGCTTCAATCTACGCTTCGGTAAAAGCTCATTGATAATATAACCGTACAAGTGAGTGACACAAGGGACGATGATAGCAGCAATACTGCTGGTAAACAAAAGACTTGTACTACATAGTTATAGAGCCTGGAAATTTCTATAGCTTCAGCGAACGCTTCTTATTATTGTACTGAGGAAATAGCTAAAAAATATTAAGGTTTAACGGCATCTGTAAAAAAATCATACATCGCGGCCCTGCCGTTGGCGAGGTTTATACACCAAAGAACATTGCACTGGCCACTAGCTAATTCCTTATTGTTAAGACCAAAAATAAAAAGCTGTTTGCTGGTGCAGATCCAATCAATCAACTGATGCAGTTGAGTATCAAATGTCCATTCCACTTTCCCATCTTTGTGCACCATGCTTACCTGTATATTTCCTTCGTTGCCAATTTTATCTTTATGCAATACCAGGAAATTTTCACCACCATTTAAATGAATGGGAACCCCTGTTGTTTTATCAAGTAAAAAACCACCCTCTAAGAAAAATGAAGATGCGTTTTGTACCGTTGCCGAATCCTTATTGAAAATTGCATCATCGCTTTTATCAATTGTATATCCTGAAACAAAAAATTGCCTGCGTGCCGTTTCTTCATACGCTGGGGTGTAGCGAATATGATCGTAAAGTTTTTCAAATTCTTCTTTGGTGTAAAGTCCAAACCATTTTCCGTTAATCGTATCCTGGCTGGTAACAATTGAATTATAGCTTAAGCCTGTTTGCTGCAACGATTCAATTTTATCCATCACCTCTCTTAATCCGCTGTTACGTTTTTCAAGCGTACTTTTTAAGTTGCCCAAGCTATCCCGTTTTTTATATAAAGTATCCCGACGTTTATAATAAACACTTTGTAAACGGCTGTACTCTTTCCCGTTAATCTTGCCTGCAGCATATTGTTTTGAAGCATTGTAATAATCGTTCTTGTAAAAAGAATCAATCTCAGCGCGGTTTTTATTTCCTTCTTTTTCTACTTGCTGCAAAAGCATTTTAAACCCATTGTCGTTGGCTGAATATTCACTTGACGTGGCAATTAAAGACTTTGTATTCAGTTGCCATTTGGTGCCATCACTGGCGGTAAAATAGATCTGGCTATCACTGTTATTAAAGGAGTAATAAGTTCTTTCAGCCGGAAATTTTCCTTTAAGCGCAGGGTTCTTTTCTTCCAGCTTTTTTATATCTGCTGTAGCCTTCAATGTAAATGGGTCAAAAGCCATCAGTTCACCCATAAACAACCATGCCTGCCCGTTTGATGCACCCAGTATTTCAACAGGATAGTTTTTTAAATCTTCCGCGTCTTTTATCTTTTGTGCAAGTATTTTCTTTCCGGTAACAGCATCATTGCACTGTATGGAGTAATCGGTGTTTACCGTTTTCTGTATAAACCCACCATTCTGCGAATACGAAACGGTTTTATCAAACTTCACGATCGAAAAAATAATTGATTGTGTATCCTTCTCAAAGTAAAGCGCCCTTGGCATTGCAGAACGCTCGTCGTACTTCGCCAGGCAACTACGCATTAAAAAGAATAGCCCAAATACAAACGCTATCACTAAAAATGCACCCCCAAAAATTGTTTTGCGGAACAGGCTCATGTGGCAGTTTTTATTGCTAAAATAAATACGGCTTTAAGATACAACAAACGCAAATAACTGTTATTGACCCGGCTAAAGTTTTTCATAGCATCGCCTCTTGCGTCGCACTCTTGTACTTTAGGAAAGTAATGCAGCTTTTACCGAAGCATAGATTGCAGCGAATTTACGTGTTAGTCATCGTGAACTCCATGCCGGTGTTCCAGTCCTCACGAACCCCATATTCCACTGCGTGGCAACACGCAACGGGGCAACTTTCATTTTATTTGTGGACACGATCCAAGCCGGGGTAGCCATCTCCGGTGAATCTTGGTTCACCTATTACTTTAAAACCATTGTTTCTTAACTGCTCGGCTAACAGGTTTACTTCTTCTGCAGAACTTGTAGAAACAGCAAAATGTATCAGTCCTTTATACTGCAGCATTATATTTTTTGCGTTGCCGGATATACCCGGCATTTGCATAAGTTCGAGGCGTGGGCCTTTGTCGAAACTTAAAAATAAGCGGAAAATTGTTTTACCGGGTTTATATATTTTGTGCCGGCTGTTGCATTAAAATAGGTGCAGTAAAAATGTTTATATTTTTTCCAGATCAGTACACCAGATAGCTAAATGTTCAATATGCATAAATCATTTTGTTGCAGTGAAAAATAGAAAAAAGTTAGCTCAATCATCGATTGTATAAGGCAATTATGCTATCAACTGATTTATCAGTTTTCAGTATTTTTTTGTGGAGGTAACTGCATGGCTTAGATTTATCCTGTAATTACAATCATTTAAAAATCTTGCTATGAAAAAGTGTGGTTTGGTACGCCTGTGTTGTCTGCTTCTTTTTGCTGGCACAGAATCAATGGCCCAATCTTCTTTTCCTTCTATTGAACCCGTAAGTTTTTCAAAAGTGCAGATAGATGATCATTTCTGGAAACCACGCATTGAAAAAGTAGCGCTTGTTACCATTCCGGTTTGTATAGACCAAACGGCAGTAAAAACACCACGCCTTAGAAATTTTGAAAAGGTAGCCCGGCATAAAGGCGAAAAACATGAAGGCATTTTTTATGATGACTCCGATGTGTATAAAGCACTTGAGGCAATAGCTTATGCCTTGAACGATCACCCTGATGCGGCGCTCGAAAAAAAAGCAGATGAGTGGATCGACATTATTGCAGCAGCTCAATTGCCTGATGGCTACCTTAATACTTATTTTACATTAGGCGACTTGAGCCAGCGCTGGACAGATATGAGCATGCATGAAGATTACAACGGCGGCCATTTAATTGAAGCAGCAGTAGCTTATTACCAGGCAACCGGTAAAAGAAAATTATTAGATGTTGCCATTCGTTTTGCAGATCATTTTGATTCATTGTTTGGCCCTTCAAAACGCCATTGGGTTACCGGCCACGAAGAGCTGGAACTTGCACTGGTTAAGCTTTACAAAACAACTAAGAATGAAAAATATTTAAACCTTTCTCACTGGCTGCTGGAAGAAAGGGGCCACGGTTATGCCAAAGGTTATACCTGGACCGACTGGAAAGACACAGCCTATGCGCAGGATAAAACACCTGTAAAAGAAACCAAAGAAATTACCGGTCATGCAGTAAGGGCCATGTACTTATATACCGGTGCCGCAGATGTTGCTGCGGCAACAAATGACACCGGTTATATGCACGCCATGAAAAATGTTTGGGAAGATGTTGTTTACCGCAATATGTACATTACCGGGGGCATTGGTTCTTCAGGGAATAACGAAGGTTTTTCTGTTGACTATGACTTGCCAAACGATCACGCATATTGCGAGACCTGCGCATCGGTTGGTATGGTTTTCTGGAACCAGCGCATGAATTTATTAACCGGCGAAAGCAAATACATGGATGTGCTCGAAAGAAGTTTATACAACGGCACACTCGATGGTTTATCGTTAAGCGGCGACCGGTTTTTTTATGGCAACCCGCTTGCCTCAAATGGTAATTATGAAAGAAGGGAATGGTTTGGTACGGCATGCTGCCCGGCAAACATTGCAAGGCTTATTGCTTCGCTTGGCAATTATATTTATGCAACATCCAATGATGCCATTTGGGTAAATCTTTTTGTGGGCAGCAATACCACCATACCACTTGCAAAAGGAAATATGTATGTGCAGCAGCAAACCAACTATCCCTGGGATGGCAGTATAAAAATCAATGTATCGCCTGAAAAGAAAATGAAATATAAATTGATGGTCCGCATTCCCGGATGGGCGCAAAACCAGCCTGTGCCGGGCAATACCTATCAATACCTGCAGGCAGGCGACCAGCATTTTACCATTACAGTAAACGGGCAGCCCGCTGAATACACTATGCAAAATGGTTATGCGGTAATTGACAGGGAATGGAAAAAAGGCGATGAGTTGAACCTTAACCTGCCCATGGATATTAAAAGAATTACGGCAACCGAAAATGTGAAAGACGACCGCAACCGTGTGGCGCTCGAACGAGGCCCGCTGGTATATTGTATTGAACATACTGACAATAATGGCAGCGCCATGAATATTATTTTGCCCGATAATGCAAGCCTTTCTTCTGCTTATAATGCGGCTCTTTTAAATGGCGTGGTAACCATTACCGGCGAAGCAACCGTAATAAAACCAACCACCGATGGCAGCGGCATAGAAACCGTAAAACAAAACATTACCGCCATTCCTTATTACGCATGGGCAAACAGGGGAGAAGGACAAATGCAAATCTGGATACCAAGAAAAGCAGCAGGTATAAAAATAGAAACGAATTAAAATGATGGGCCCGGCTGAAGAATAGGAATGAAGCCTTGGTTGCGCCTGCCCCGACGAGCCTGACGCAGGAAGGCGGAACTCGGGGTCGCACCCTTGTACGGTTGGATTATATATTAGCTTTTACCGCAGCGTAGATTGAAGCGAAGCATGACGTTCGTCACCCTGAATTTATTTCAGGGTCTCTTGAAGTGTGTAAGAAATGTTTTGCCAGGAGATGCCGAAATGATCCTGAAACAAGTTCAGGACGGCCTGACGGCAATGCACTCTTTACGCCAGCGGCGTAGTCTGTTTGTAGATAGCGAAATGCAAAATATAATCTTTGCTCCAGCGGAGCAACCTGTTTCCCGCATAATGATTTGTGATGTTATCAGGTTACCCCGCTGGGGTAAAGAACCAAAATCAATGTATGCGTTTTCTACAAACAGGTTGCCCCGCTGGGGCATGACGATGAATAATGCGAATTATTGTAGGGTAGTGAACAACAATCGGCGAGAAACCAGTTTTAACTTTCGTTTTGATCAATTCCTAAAGCTTGTATTTCCTTATAAATTGGTGAATCTTTGACCACGGAGAATATATCAATTGATAATTCCTTGTCAATTTTGTTTTGCGTTTGGTCAATAATTTCCTCAATGCTTGACAGGTTCAGTTGGGATATTTTATTTTGATAAAAATGTTTTAGCCCTCGTGCTGTTAACCACTTTTTAATTTCTCTATCTAGAGTTTCCAAAATAGACTTAAATTGTCTGGCGGTCATTTTATTATTTCGATAAAGGACATATGAATAAGAAAAATCTCTTATGGCTATTCTTCTATATGGAACTGCACCCTTTCCAATATGAATGATTAATGGGTTTTTACTATCAAGCAAAAGAAAATTTGATTTGATGTTATATAAATCTTCCCTAGTAAATCTATGCTTATCAAATTGCTTTAGTTCTAATTGATACAAAATATTTTTTACATTTTTCGCAAGAAATCTATTGCTGATAAACTCATTTGCAATGTTTTTATTAAAATAAGCAGAATTGATTATCAAGAAATAATTTAGAACTGAGTTGTCAATTTGATTTTCCACTTTATTCTTGATAGTCGCAATTTTAAATATATCCCCATCTATCGTAAATACACGTCTATAATTTTGGGGAAAGTCGTTTTTGTAATAACATAGCAGCAATTTATATTTACTCAAAAAGTCTAAAAATTGAATGACGAATTGAATTTCTGAATCAGTGGGTAACGAGGGCTTATATTTATTAGAGACTTTAATAGTTATATATGTAAGAATTATTCCAACGATTATTGCCATTATTGCAATAAAATCAGAAGATGAAATACTTAATAAATTTTGCATGTCTACATGAAGGGATTTAAAAACTTTGTTTCAATTTAATAAAAAATTACCATGCTTTTCATAAAAGCAATCCTTCAATCCCGCTTCGATAAAAGCTCAATATATAATCCAACAGTACAAGAGTGCGACGCAAGAAAAGCTGCCCCCACCCCCTAAAGGGGGGCAACAAAAATGCATTATTTACTCATTCATCATTCTCCTCACCCCACCAGCCCCACACTTACTTCCACATCAGGATTATCCATAAGGAAGCCGGCCATTTCTTCATTCATCATAAAGCCTTTTTCCATGGTATATAAAGTTATTTTCAGGTTTTCTATGGGCTCGTACAAATTAAAACGTAGCGAAGATTTGCCGGGATTGGCGCGTACATTTTTTTCTACAAACGTTACAAATTCTTTGGTGATGGATGCGGGCTCTATACTGATATCAACCTGCCGTGTCATGTTTTGTTTGGCCATTTCCAGCAGGTTCATGGTGCTTACTTTAAACTCGTACTGGTCGCTGTTGTAGCGGTTTTTAAAGAAGCCGTTGATGAGCAGGTTCTTTCCTTTTTCCAGGTAATTTTTGCAACGCACATAATCATCGGCCCATAACATAATTTCTGTTTTGCCGCTGAAATCTTCTATGGTGAGCGAACCAAATTCGCGGCCTGTTTTTGTCATGCGGTGCTGTGCATCTGTAACCAGACCGGCAATGCGGAAATTGCGGTTGGCATTGGCGGCAATGAGCGTGGCGGATTCTTTTACTTCATTGAATTCACTAAGCGGCATAATGCCGTAATACTTTAACTCGAACTTGAAATTATCGAGTGGGTGGCCGCTCATAAACATGCCGGTAACTTCTTTCTCGTAATCCAGTTTTTCAGTAAGCGACCAGGGCTCGCAGGCTGGTAATTTCGGGGTGGCAATTTCGGGCATGGCAGTATCGCCAAACAAACTGTTTACAGTAGATTGTTTATTGGTTTGATACACGTTGCCGAAGCGGATAATTTTTTCTATACCATTCGCAGCTTCACCATTGGACACATAAAAATACTGTGCACGGTGAATATCTGTAAAGCAATCGAAAGCGCCGGAATACACAAGGCTTTCAATGGATTTTTTATTGGCAGCGCGTTGGTTTACACGTTTAATAAAATCGAAAACATCTTTATAAGCGCCATGCTTTTTTCGCTCTTCAATCAATGCTTCAATCGCTGCTTCGCCCACACCTTTTAAACCACCAAGACCAAAACGAATCTCGCCTTTTTTGTTTACGGCAAAGCCTTTCAGCGATTCATTGATATCGGGGCCCAGCACTTTTAAACCCATGCGTTTACACTCTTCCATAAAGAAAGTGATCTTCTCGATGACGGCGGCATGGTTAAGAACTGCGGCCATATATTCACTTGGGTAATGCGCTTTTAAATAAGCTGTTTGATAAGCGACAAACGCATAGCAGGTGGAGTGCGATTTGTTGAAAGCGTATTGCGCAAAGGCTTCCCAGTCTGTCCATACTTTTTCTAAAATTTCTTTGCCTGTTCCCTTGGCCATGGCGCCATCCATGAAAGTGCTTTTCATTTTATCGAGCGTCTTTCGGTCTTTTTTCCCCATTGCTTTACGGAGGATATCTGCTTCACCTTTTGTAAAACCCGCAAGGCTCTGGCTCAGCAACATCACCTGTTCCTGGTACACAGTAATGCCGTAAGTTTCTTCCAGGTATTCCTTCATTTCAGGAATATCATATACCACTTCTTCACGACCATGTTTACGTGCAACAAACTTGGGAATGTAAGACATTGGGCCGGGGCGGTACAAGGCATTCATCGCAATAAGATCGCCGAATTTATCGGGTTTTAATTCACGCAAATATTTTTGCATGCCCGGACTTTCAAACTGGAACGTTGCATTGGTTTCACCACGTTGGTACAGGTTATATGTTTTTTCATCATCAAGCGGAATGGCGTCTAAATCTATCTCTAATCCATTGTGGTTTTGTTTAATTAAATCAAGCGCAGTTTTTAAAATAGAGAGTGTTTTTAAACCAAGAAAGTCCATTTTCAAAACGCCTGCTTCTTCAATGGTGCTGCCTTCTATTTGCGTAACCCAAAGCGTAGAATCTTTAGAGATAGCAACAGGGATTAAATTCGTAAGATCAGAAGGCGCAATGATAATGGCGGAGGCATGCACGCCGGTATTGCGCACAGAACCTTCTAAACGCTTGGCTTCTTTTAGTACCTGTGCACGAATGTCGGTGCCGTTATAAATTTCGCGGAGCTTTTTAATATTGTCGAGTTCTTCGCCGCCGTAACCTTCTTTATCTTCCAAAGATTTTTCACCATCTTTTGCCTCTTTGGAAGTAAGCGGTGCTGCAAGTACACGGTTCAAATCTGTGCCCGGCCTGTCGGGAACCATCTTTGCCAAAGCATTGCTTTCATTCAATGGCAGATCCATTACACGTGCCACATCTTTAATACTCATCTTGGCAGCCATTGTACCATAAGTGATGATCTGCGCTACCTGGTTCTTGCCGTATTTATCTACTACATAATCGATTACTTTCTGGCGACCTTCATCGTCAAAGTCCGTATCAATATCGGGCATTGACTTACGGTCGGGGTTTAGAAATCTTTCAAACAGTAAGTTGTATTTTATGGGATCAATGTTTGTAATGCCAATGCAATAGGCAACCACACTGCCCGCAGCAGACCCACGGCCCGGGCCAATGAACACGCCCATATTTCTGCCGGCTTTTATAAAGTCACTTACAATTAAAAAGTAACCGGCAAAACCCATTGTTTTGATTGTGAACAATTCAAAGTCTAGGCGTTCCTGTATCTCTAGCGTTATTTCGCTGTAGCGTTCTTTAGCCCCTTTGAAAGTAAGTTCTTTTAAATATTCCCACTGGTTGTTTACATCTGGTTTGATGATGTTTGAACCAATGATCTCATCTTTTGTATGCAGCAAAAATTCTTTTGGAATAGGGAAGGCGGGGAGGAGTATATCCTTCTTTAAATTGAGCACTTCTATTTTATCAACAATGGCATTGGTGTTATCCAGCGCTTCGGGAATATCGCTGAAGAGTGTTTCCATCTCTTCCTTCGTCTTGAAATAAAACTGGTTGTTGGGAAATTTAAAACGGCGGTTTTTTAATTGTATCTCATCATTTACAAAATCGTCAAAGCCGGGTGTGCTTTGCTTTTCGCCGGTGTTGATGCAGAGTAAAATATCGTGTGCATTGCTGTCATCTTTATCTACATAATGACTGTCGTTTGTTGCAATAACAGGTACATTGTATTTTTTCGAAAACTTTAGTAAGGTGTCGTTGATAATTTCCTGCTCCTTAATATTGTGGCGCTGCAGTTCTATGTAATAATCATCGCCAAACATATCGAGCCACCATTTAAATTCTTTTTCTGCAGCCTCTGTTCCTTCATGTAAAATCGTTTGTGGTACATAAGCGCCGATGCAACAGGTTGTTGCAATCAAGCCTTCTTTGTATTGCTCAATCAGTTCTTTATCTATGCGGGGATATTTACTGTACATGCCTTCAATAAAACCAAGCGATGTTAGCTTTACCAGATTTGCATAACCCTGTTTATTCTTGGCAAGTAACACCTGGTGAAATCTTGCATCCTTCTGATCTTTGGTAAACTGTTTTGCATGCCTGTCTTTTACTACATAAAATTCGCAGCCAACGATTGGTTTTATTACGGGTTCAATTATATCTTTTCCATCTGGTGTTTTGCCAACAACTTTTGTATTGTTCCAGGCTTGTTTTACAAATTCAAATACGCCAAACATATTGCCATGATCTGTAATGGCCAATGCAGGCATATTTGCCTGTGCAGCTTTTTTATACAAGCCTTCAATGGATGCAGCTCCATCGAGTAATGAGTATTGTGTGTGTACGTGTAAATGTGAAAATTGCATAATAAAAATTTCCTTTTAAAATTCAGTTCAGCCGTTTCAGCAGGTACCGTTTCTAGACTGTAAGGTTGCTGCACATTGCTGAGTAATGATCTGAACGTACAAGTGTGCGACGCAAGAAAAGCTAATAGCAGCAATGCTGTCCGGCTCATAAAATATTTCCTGCATGGGACGCACTTTTTTAACGATCAGCCAAACTTCAAATTTCGCCAATTTTTACCGCATAGAAATCGTAAATATTTATCCACATTTTGTTTTTAGTGTTAGTATTTCAATAAAAGTTTCTCACGGGTTTATGCCAAGTGGTTAAGTGAGGCTAAATTGCACACGTGCATGAAAAAAATTATTTATCTATACCTGCTTGGCGCGGTTGTATTGCTTAACGGTTGTAAGAGTATTCATAAACTTACTGCCAGGGACAATTCAACATCATCAAGGCAGAAACAGCAACCCAATTCGAATGAGGTTACTTTTCTTAACAATGTAAGCGTTACGCCCGGCAAGGGACGCACTGCAATTGATGAGCCAGCCCTCAAACCCGCAGTTACAAAGGATTATACGCCTACGGTAATACGCAACGGCAAAAATTTTAATATTGAAAGCGCATCGCAACTACAGTTTAAATATGCGATGATCCTTGATGTGCCTGTAGAAGAAATCAACAATATTCCCTTGCTGCAGGATATTGATTACTGGTGGGGCACCAAATATTGTATGGGTGGCTCTACTGAAAATTGTACGGACTGTTCTGCGTTTACGCACAATGTTTTACTGGATGTTTACGCACTCAATATTCCAAGAACCGCGAAACAGCAGTATGATAGCTGCATGCATATTTCCATTGATGCATTACAACAGGGCGATCTTGTTTTTTTTCAAACCAGTTCCCGTAAAGAAATTTCTCATGTTGGTGTTTATATTGCCAACAATAAATTTGCGCATGCATCGGTAAGCAATGGCGTAATGATCAGTGATTTGAACGACCCCTACTGGAAACCAAAATTCCGCGGTGCCGGAAGGGTGAAGAAATAGTTTGGTATTTATTTTTTACCCGGCAGTTGGATTTCTATGAAGCATTTGTTGCGTCGCACATTTGTACGTTCGGAATAGAGTGAGGCATTTTAAAATCCAAGCTTATCAATTAATAAATGTTATTGGCATCGTCGTTATTCAGTTGAATAATATCAGGCGCTTTTACATAATTGCTGTTGTACCTGAAACGTATATTGGCAGCGAGTGTTAGCTTAAATGAGTTGTTGCCTTCTGTTTTTCTCGGAAAATAAATAAACCGTATTTCAACGGTATTGAATACGAGGTTCTCATTTCTTATGCGAACGCCGCCGCCTAAACCATAGTACAAACCTGATTTGGAAAATTTTTGATTTTCAGGTTTTAGGATTGCAACATCGCCAAACATAAAAGGCGCAAACTTAAAGCCCAGTAATTTATAATTAATGAAGAAAAATGTTTCGGTATGCAGGCTGATGCGCTGGTCTCCCAAAAGAGAATCTGAATTAAAATAACGCAATCCGAAAGGGTTGTTGATGGTAAGTGCATCTGTGGCCAGCCTGTTGAATTGTTTGGTATAACTGTACCTGATGTATTGCCGGACTTTTATATTCCTTATCAACATTAGCCGGGTGAATATACTGGTGCCCAGTAGTACACCTGCATCCTGTAATTTTCCGTCATTAAAATAAGAACCACTGCGTACAAAATACTGTATAAAATCACCTTTGTTACTGATTACATAGCGGTTTGCATCAAGGCCCACATAAGCCCTTTTTAAATTGCTTTGTTTGTACCAGCCTCCGGTTAAAGCAATATTGTAACCCAGGGGAATATCTTCAGTAGTTCCAAACCCGAAAATGTAATTGGTTTTATAAAATGTTTGCCTGAAAAAAGTAAACTGTGCAAGCATGGCCTGTTTATTATCGTACCTGAAATTATAAGGGTTGGTTAACTGGTATGGTGTATCTGTAAAATGATCGTGAAAATAGCGGGTACTTAAAAAGGTGCGGTTGTAAATTTTACTGCTTTGCGAGTGTTTCTTTATACCAAGGTTATAACCGAGCCATGCATCAAAAGTGTTGTACCTGTATTTGTAAAATAAACTATCAGGCTGATTATAATTGTTGGCAGCTTTGTTTTGACCGAAATCAAGCCCACCTGCGATATGCATATATTGCGATACCAGCGGCCTTTCAAAACGGATGTTCCAGGCGTGTTCATCTTCTGCGCGGCTGGTAATATCCGGGTTGATGGTTGTATAAGCAGCGGTAGCATTAATAAAGCTGTTGCTGATATTATTTTTACTGTACAATAATTCGTAACCAAATGCAGGTGAACGGCTTTGTTGCAGTAAAGTGGTAAGCTGCACCTTTTGTGCAAGGCCCGCCACATTTGCATCGCCCAGTTTTGCTTTAAAGCGGTTGGTTCTTAAATCATTCAATTCAAGCTGAATACTGAACAGGTCTTTGGTAATTATAACGATGTCTACCGAATCTGTTGCTCCTTCAATTTCGTTAACCATTATGCGTGCATCCTGTATATATTCAAGCGACCGAAGGTGCCGTTCATTATCGGCAACTTTATAAGCATTGAGTACCGTATTTTCTTTTATAAAAAGATTGTTTTGTATTACCCGCTCCCTGGTATTTCTGTGTAAACGGTTCAGTAACTGAATGCCTTTGTATTTCAGGCTTTCAGAAGTATCCTGGAATATTTTTTCAAAGCCAAATTGCTGTATGGTAATATGCCTGATGATTTTACCGTTGTATGGCGAAAATACCGCTTCGCTTTTTATATTCAATGTAGCAGCCTGCTTTAAAGAATCTTCTGTACTGCGGGTTACAGCATTTATGGCCCATTGAAAAATATTGTGATTCTTTTTTGCCAGTGTGTCTTTTTGCACATCATTTTGCTGGCCATAAGTATAACCTGACAGCAAGCCTGAGCAAACAAATACTGCAGTTAAAACAATTGTATAAGTGGTGAACCTTTTCAAGATTAAAAAGATTTCACTGAAAGTAACCTTTTTAAAATAAACTCACTGAGCAAGATAAATTTTATGGGTCAGACTAAAGAATTATTATGAAGCTTTTGTTGCGTCGCACACTTTTACGGTTGGAGCTTTTTTGAGCTTTTATTGAAGTGTAGATTGAAGCGAAATGATACTGCATAAAACCTGTAAGTTTTTTAAAACTTTATAGATTTTTACGCTTCGGTAAAAGTTCAATAACATTTCCAAAGCACACGAGTGCGACGCAACAAAAGCTTCATTCAATTACTAAAGCATGGTACAAAATATTTGTATTTATTTTATAAGGCACCACAACGCTGAAGGCTTGCGAGAACAAGATTATACGTTTCATCGTCGCTTAAATCCTGTGGTACAAATTTTTCGCCGATCACCTGTTCGTATAATTCTATGTAGCGTTGCGAAATGGTTTGCACCCAGGCGGCATCCATTTCAGGAACAGTTTGACCTTCTTTGCCCATAAAGTTGTTTGCAATAAGCCATTCGCGTACAAACTCTTTACTTAATTGTTCCTGGCGTTCGCCTTTTTCCTGGCGTTCTTCAAAACCATCTGCGTAAAAATAACGGGAAGAATCGGGTGTGTGTATTTCATCCATTAAATAAATAGTGCCATCGATTTTTCCAAATTCATATTTGGTATCAACAAGGATTAAACCTCTTTTAGCAGCGATCTCTTTGCCCCTTGCAAAAAGCTGCAAAGTGTAGTTGCACAAAGCATTCCATTCTGCTTCTGTAGCCAAACCTTTCGCAACAATTTCTGTTGCAGATATATCTTCATCGTGCCCTTCTGATGCTTTGGTGGAAGGCGTAATAATAGGAGTAGGGAAGAAATCATTTTCGTTCATGCCTTCTGGCATTTGAATGCCGCACAATTCTCTTTTACCGGAACTGTAAGTGCGCCATGCATGGCCCGTTAAATTGCCACGCACCACCATTTCAATTTTAAATGGCTCACATCTTTTACCGATGGCAACATTGGGTGCCGGTGTATTGGTTAACCAGTTGGGGCAAATATCTTTTGTAGCATTGAGCATGTAAGCAGCAATCTGGTTTAATACTTGTCCTTTATATGGTATGGGTTGGGGAAGTATAACGTCGAATGCTGAAATACGGTTGCTCGCTACCATAACAAGCCAATCGGTTCCTATGCTGTAAACGTCTCTTACCTTACCTTTATAGAAGGCTGTTTGATGCGGGAATTTAAAATTTGACATGCCACAAAATTAGCAGATAAAATTTTACAAGCATGTTTCGTAGCTGTGATCGTTTAACTTAATACGCACATTTGTGGAGAAGAAAAATTTTATTGGAAATATAACTATTGCTATATTGTTATCAGTTTCACTAAAAACCAATTGCTTTATGAAAAAAAAATCCTCAATCCTGCTGGCTTTTTTTGCAGTATGTTTTGCAGTAACTTCATCATCTGCCCAAAGTTTAATTACTGTAACGGGCAACGTTAAAAACAAGACAACCAAAGAGTCAGTACCCGCAGTTTCTATTACAATCAAGGGCGGTACAAGCGGTGCCTACACTGATGAAAAAGGTAATTTTAAATTTGCCACAACACAAAAACTGCCATTTACATTGATCGTTGGTTCTGTAGGTTTTACAAGCAAAGAAGTAGAATATACAACATCGGGGCAGGTATTAAATATCGAAATCGAAGCATCGTTTGCGCTTGGGCAGGATATTGTAGTGGCTGCTTCCAGGTTACCAGAAAGAATCCTGGAGTCGCCTGTATCAATTGAAAGGGTAAATGCTGCAACCATCAGAAATGCGCCTGGTGCCAATTATTATGATGCACTTGGCAATTTAAAAGGAGTTGATGTTACTACTTCAAGCTATACTTTTAAAACGGTGAGTACCCGTGGTTTCAATGGCAGCGGTAACCTGCGATTCAATCAATTGGTTGATGGGATGGATAATTCAGCACCGTCATTTAATTTTTCAGTAAGTAATGTAATTGGCGTTACGGAACTGGATGTAGATAATATGGAATTGCTTTCTGGTGCATCATCCGCCTTATATGGTTCGGGCGGAATGAATGGCACTTTGCTTATCAATAGTAAAAACCCCTTTAAATACCAGGGTTTAAGTTTCCAGGTAAAACAGGGTATAATGCATGTTGGCGATTCAAGAAGCAAGGCAACACCATTTTATGACTGGAGCCTGCGTTGGGGTAAAAAAATATCTGACAAATTTGCTTTTAAAATAGGTGCTGAATATACAAAAGCAGACGACTGGCAAGCCGATGATTACAGTAATTTGTTGCGCAACAATGTTATAAGTGGCCCTAAAGGCGGGGATAGATCTTCTGATGCAAACTATGATGGCGTAAATGTTTTTGGCGATGAGGTAAGTGCAAGTTTGAGCGGCATTGCACAGGCGGGTGTTTTTGGGCCGGCCAATACAAGTCTGGGCTTAGTAATTGGCGCTTTAGGTATTAATGCCGCCGATGGATTAAATGCAACAGAAAGGGCGCAGATTCTTACATTTTATTCTCAGCAAAGCCCTACCGTCTATGGCCCCCTTCCCGCATTTAGTGGTGGCCTTTTATCAGGTGCATATATAGGAGCAGACGGAAAACCCATATTAGCAAGTCGTACTGGTTATAATGAAAAGGATATAGTTAATTACGATGCTTATAATATTAAGTTTTCAGCAGGTGTTTATTATAAAGTGACAGCTAACACAGAAGTTTCATTATTTGGCAATTGGGGTCTTGGAACTACCGTATATACAGGTGCTGACCGTTATTCGTTAAAAAATTTCCAATTAGGTCAGTATAAGTTAGAATTTAAAAACCCAAACTGGTTTCTAAAAGCATATACAACTCAAGAAAATTCCGGTGATTCTTATGCATCAACATTAGCGGCTATAACTATTAACCGTAAATGGAAAGATGATGGAACATGGTTTGGCACTTATTCTGCAAACTATGCCGGGGCCAGGTTGCTAAATGTACCGGTTGATCAGGCAAATGCACTATCAAGAGCTGCTGCCGATGCAGGAAGGTATGTACCAGGTACAACTGAATTTAAAACAGCTTTTGATCAGGCGATTAAAACCAAAATAACTTCTGCCGGTGGTGCACAATTTGCAGATAAGAGCGATGTATATCAATTTGAAGGGCAGTATAATTTTAGCAGCCTGATAAAAGTAATAGATGTATTGGTGGGAGCAAGTTACAGACTATATCACTTAAACTCAAACGGAACCATTTTTGCCGATACAGCTAACCCGATCAATATTGGTGAAGTAGGCGGTTATGTTCAACTGTCTAAAAAATTATTCAACGATGTTTTAAAATTGCAGGCATCGGGGCGTTACGACAAGAATGAAAATTTTGATGGTCGCTTTACACCACGTATAACGGCTTCCATTAAAGTTGCAAAAGACAACAACATCAGGTTATCATTCCAACAAGCCTACCGGTTTCCTACAAATCAGGATCAGTGGATAAACCTGCAAACACCGGGAACAAGGCTTATCGGATGTTTACCAGACTTCAACACATTCTTTGGATTTGAAAGCAACCCTACCTATACCGCGGAAAGCGTTGTGAAATACAGGTCTACATTCAATCCTGCAGATCTTGTAAAAGCTACTTTCGCTACCGTAAAACCTGAAGTGGTGAACTCATTTGAAGTGGGTTATCGCGGCATTATTACAAAAAAGTTGTTGATTGATATTTATTATTATAACAGCAAGTATAAAGATTTTATAGCACGCCAGTCGGTAGTGCGCGGCGCAAGCGGCTCTGCTGCCAATTATCTTACAGAGCTTGCCAGCCCTTTCACGAGCACCAATTATTCATTTGTGGTAAACAGCCCAACACCTGTAAAAGCAAATGGCTGGGGTTTTGGGGGCGAATATAAAGTTGGGTTAAGGGGCTACACCATTATGGCGAATATTTATGGAGATCAGTTAACAGGTGTGCCAGACTCCTTGGTTACATTCTTCAATACCCCTAAAACCCGTTTTAACTTAGGGCTTGCCAATCCTAATGTTTACAAAGGAATTGGTTTTAATATTATTTACAAATGGCAGGATAAGATCGATTGGCAGGGAACTTTTGCTGCCGGACAGGTGCCATCTTTTGGAACGCTTGATGCACAGGTTAGCTATAAACCAGGGAAGTCTAAGAACTTAATAAAACTTGGTGCTACCAACCTGTTTAATAATTATTACCGCAATTCCTTTGGTAATCCTTATGTTGGTGGTTTATATTATGTAAGCTTTGGTTTCAACGTATTTTAATAGTAAAGACTTTGCAAAAAACCCTCCCCTACGGAGGGTTTTTTTCTGATTTTTTTTGACCAGTCTGAAGAAAACGAATGAGGCTTTAGTTGCGTCGCACACTGCAACTTTAGTAACAATATGGAGCTATGCAAAGCCTAATCTTCACCAATATAAAGATTTTCAAAACTGATTTGATTTTGTTTTCTAATACCTCATAAGTAATTTTACAAAGCATCCGTCAACTAAACAATTTAATACAATTCAATTGGCTTTACTTTTCTTACAATCTTTTTAAATATCAATCATATCAAAAAAACACTTATGAAAAAATTCAACTTACTTTTTGTTTGCCTTGCATTTGCTGCCGGTTTACAGGCACAAAAAGTACAAACTCAGGTGCTCGATAGCTGGACTGGCACTACATGGCAGCCTTCCAGCAGAATTACTTATAGTTACGATGCAAATTGTTTTTTAGTAAGCTTTCTTTTAGAAAGCTGGGATGCCGGAACAGGCACCTGGACGAATTATCTTCTTTCAACTTACACCAACAATCCTGACGGAACCTCAAGCCAGGTATTACAGCAAACATGGAATAATGGCACAAGTACCTGGACAAACCAGTCGAGAACTACCTATACATATACAAGTTTTGGCAAACAGGCAACTGCAATTTCTGAATTCTGGCAAAACAATAAATGGAAAAACGCTTCAAGAGTGACCTATACTTATGATGCAAATAACTATCTTATCAATCAGCTTTCTGAAATCAGTTTAGGTGGCAGTAATTGGATTAACGGTTCCCAAACCTTGTATACAAACAATTCCGATGGTTCTGTGAACCAGGCTATAACGCAGGGATGGAATTTTGTTGGTCCATGGAAAGATCAAAGCCGTATTACTTATACTTACTATAACAATGATCCCGCAAAAATATTGACTTCTTTAAATGAAATATGGGATGGCAGCAATTGGCAAAACGGAAGCCAGACGATTAATACCTACAATGCCAATGGTATTGAAACAACTTCCCTTAACCAAAACTGGGATGGCCTTGTATGGGTAAATTCATCTTTGGGAACTTCTTATTACCAGGTTGATGGAACCACCTTAGAAAGCGTGATTTCTCAAACCTGGGACAACGATAACAGTGTATGGGTAAATTCTACCAGAACTACTCTAACCTACGGTCCATGTACATTGCCACTTACCTTGTTAAACTTTAATGCTGTAAAACAGAACGGCAAAGTGCAGCTTAGCTGGAAAACTTCCAACGAAATAAATACTCAAAGTTTCAGTATTCAGCGAAGCATTACTGCCAACGACTTTACAACAATTGGTAAGGTAAATGCTGCAGGCAGCAGTGCTGTGCAAAACAGCTATAATTTTATGGATGATATTGCTGCACTTAAAGCAAATAAAATTTACTATCGCCTGCAGCAACAGGACAAAGATGGTAAATCAACCTACAGTAATATTGTTACGGTTTCAATTTCAGGTGGCGTACAGTACAGCATACTGCCCAACCCGGCAAGAAGTTACTTCACTGTAATAACAGATGGCAGTGCAGATCTTACAAATGCAACCGTTTCTATAGTAAATCTTTCTGGTAAAAAAGTACTTACTCAAAAATTGGGTAGCGGTAGTCAGCAGCAAATAAATATTTCTTCGCTGGCAAAAGGTTTGTATATGGTAAATATTGTAACCAATACAGGGGTTCAAACACAGAAATTAGTTGTAGAATAATTTTATCTGTTCTATAAAAGGCTTTTGCAGTTTTTAATATTACTGCAAAAGCCTTTTTATTTTTCTGACAGTACATTTTTTTGGGTGTACACTTTTTAAACCCGAAGTTTTGGACCACACCAAAAGTGCAGCCATAGCTCATTCATAGTCAGAAAGTACAAGAGTGCGACGCAAGAAAAGTTTCATTTATATTATTTGACGGCTCCAAAAAAATGTATTCAAATCATTTGTATGCTCCTCAAAACGATTTGAATTTTGTAAAGCATAATCTTATATTTTTGCCAAGCTTTTAAAGCACTTAAACTGAAAATAACTATGCGACAAATTGCTTTTCGTGAAGCCCTGCGTGAGGCTATGAACGAAGAAATGAGAAGAGACAGCAGGGTTTTTTTAATGGGTGAAGAAGTGGCCGAGTACAATGGTGCCTATAAAGTAAGCCAGGGCATGCTTGCAGAATTTGGCCCTAAACGCGTTATAGATACACCAATTGCTGAACTTGGTTTTACTGCTGTGGGTGTTGGTGCTGCACAAAATGGTTTGCGCCCTATTGTAGAATATATGACCTGGAATTTTGCAGTACTGGCACTTGATCAGATCTTAAATACAGCTTCAAAAATGCTAGCCATGAGTGGCGGCCAGTTAAATTGCCCTATCGTATTCCGAGGTGGCAATGGCAGTGCAGGCCAGTTGGGAGCGCAGCACTCTACCGCATTTGAAAGTTATTTGGCAAATATTCCGGGCATAAAGGTTGTTTCGCCATCAACACCTTACGATGCAAAAGGACTGCTTAAACAATCTATACGCTACGAAGAAGACCCTGTAATGTTTTTGGAAAGTGAGGTAATGTATGGCGATAAAGGCGATGTGCCTGAAGAAGAATATTATATAACACTTGGCAAGGCCGATGTAAAAAGAGCGGGCCGCGATGTAACAATTGTTTCTTACAACAAGATGATGAAAGTTGCATTGAATGCAGCTACAGAACTAGAAAAAGAAGGTATAAGCGCAGAAGTAATTGACCTTAGAACCATACGCCCTCTGGACTGGAAAACCATTCTCGAAAGCGTAAAGAAAACCAGCAGGCTGGTTATTGTAGAAGAACAGTGGCCAATGTGTTCAGTATCTTCAGAGATTGCTTACCGTATTCAAAAAGAAGGCTTCGATTACCTTGATGCGCCTATCCGCCGCATTACCAGTGCCGATGCGCCCATGCATTATGCGCCCAATCTTGCCGCTGCATATTTACCCGATGTTACAGGCACGGTAAAACTGGTAAAAGAAGTAATGTATATAAAAAAATAAATTAAGTCTCTGCATAACGTAAAAGAAATAATTTTATCCCGGCTCATAGGTTTGTGCCGGGATTTTTTTGAACCAAACTGAATTACTGCTATGAAGCTTTTCTTGCCACGCTCGTTTCACAGTTCCTCTTTCATGGCAACACGGAAACAGCCGTGGCAGCCTGTCCCGAACTTGTTTCGGGATCGCACACTTGTGCTTTCGGTTTATGTTTCGGCAAAATGCAAACCCGCAGTTGTAATGCAACCTTGCATAGTTGCAAGGTCAATAGCATTTTTTTGGTTGGTATTTTTTGCCAACAATACCTATGCGCAGCAAAAAGATTCCCTGCAATCCATAAGTGATACTGCGGCATTGCAAAACGTAACAGTTACTGCATTCGCATCGCAACTAAAATGGAAAGATGTTCCTGCATCTGTAGCATTACTCAGCAAACAAAACCTGCTGCGTTACGATAACGCCTCACTTGTTCCGGCAATGAACATTGTACCGGGTGTTAGAATGGAAGAACGTTCACCCGGCAGTTACCGGTTATCAATCCGCGGTAGTTTGCTGCGTTCCCCTTTTGGTGTTCGCAATGTAAAAGTATATTGGGATGATATACCACTTACCGATGCAACCGGCAACACCTATATAAATCTGGTTGATGTAAACAGTTTACAATCCATCGAAATTATTAAAGGCCCTGCTGCCAGTTTTTATGGTGCCAACACAGGTGGTGCGGTAATACTGCACAGCGATGATAATAAACCTTTTAAGAAAAATGTGTTCAACGCAGCAGTAAGTGGAGGTTCGTTTGGAATGTTTAATGAATCAGCAGGCTGGCTTTTTGGGAATGCAAAATTTGTTTCAAACCTTCAACAGTCGCATTTGCAAAATGACGGGTACAGGCAGCAATCTGCATTAAATAAAGACGTTGTAAAATGGAACAGCCGCTGGAATATCAGTTCAAAGGAATCGCTTTCTTTTTTAGCATTTTATACAAAACTGCATTACGAAACACCGGGCGGAATAACACAGGCTCAGCTTGATCTGAATCCTAAACTCGCAAGGCAACCCGCCGGAAGTTTTCCAGGAGCAGTAGCACAAAAAACCGGGGTATATAATGAAACCGGTTTTGCAGGTGTTACACTGCGCTCAGCATTTACAAAGGATTTTGGAAATACTACATCGTTGGTTGTGAATAAAACAAATTTTCGAAACCCGTTTATTACAAATTATGAAAACCGTAGGGAATGGAATTACAGCGGCAGAACAGATTTTCATTACTCATACAAAAGCGGCAGTTTTGGCTTGCAGGCCAATGCAGGTGCGGAATTTCAGTATAATGATTCTTATATAAGAGTATTTGGCAACAAAGGTGGCGTGCCTGATACAACGCAGTACAAAGACAAAGTACATGTAACACAATATTTCTTATTTGCACAGTTGAATATGAATATCGGCAGTAAACTTTTTATACAGTCAGGTGCCAGCAGAAATGAGATCCGCTATTGGTATAACCGAACAACCGATGCACTGCAGGTATATCCAAAAATAACAAATTCAGGCCCTACGGTTAGTCCACGTTTTGGAGTTTCGTATGCAGCCTTTAAATCATTATCTTTTTATGGTACACTAGCAAAAGGTTTTTCACCGGCAACACTTGCAGAAGTTCGCCCATCTACAGGCATTGTAAATTATACACTGCAACCTGAGTATGGCTGGAATTATGAAGCTGGCATTAAAGGTACTGTTGCGAAAAATATGCTGGATTACAATGCCTCTTTTTATTACTTCAATTTAAAAAATGCCATTGTGCGCCGTACCGATGCGGCCGGTGCAGATTATTATGTAAATGCCGGAAGCACTATACAGAAAGGAGTTGAAGTATGGTTGAACGGTCGTATTATTCATGATGGCAAAAAACTGATCAGATCACTTAACTTATGGAATAGTTTTTCATATCAACCTTACCGCTTTAACGATTATGTAATTGGTACAACAATTTACTCAGGTAATGCATTAACAGGTGTGCCGCGTAAAATAAACATTACCGGGTTTGATGTAAAAACAAAACATTATTATTACGGTAATATTACTTTCAATTATACTTCTTCAATTTCTTTAAACGATGCCTCGACTGTTAAAGCAAAGCCATATCATCTTTTGCAGTTAAAGATGGGCCGTGAATTTTATTATAGTAAATGCAACGTAAATGTATTTGCAGGTGTCGATAACATGTTGAATGAAGTGTATAGCCTGGGGAACGATATCAATGCTGCAGGATCGAGATATTTTAACGCAGCACCATTGCGAAATTATTATGGGGGAGTAAGAATTGAGTTTTAATAAATGATTATATAAATGGTAAGGACTTGTTCTTTGAGAATACATATATTTAGCCTGTAAAAAATGCCCCATATTTTATAAACTGATGAGAATATTTTTTTTAACTGCTGCTTTTTTTTATACCTGCAATGTATGGAGCCAAACAGCACAAGCCGATACACTTAATTATCTGAGTGCTGTAAAAAATGCCAAAACATTATACCGGCAATTTATTGATCCGCCAACAGGATTGTATAATGGAGCCGAATATGCAGATTATGCTTATCAGATAACAGAAGGCCACCCTTTTTTTGAGTCTGCAGATTTTAATTCCGGCTCTGTTGTTTATGATGGTATTTTATATGAAAATGTGCGTTTATTATACGACATCGTTAAAGAAGAAGTTGTTATAAAAGACCCATTTGAGATTTATAAAATTGCACTGATTAATGAACGGCTCAGTGAGTTTACTTTATCCAATCATACATTCGTAAGACTTGTTGAAAATGATTCGGTAAGCGCTGCAATCAATACAGGGTTTTATGAAGTTTTATACAGCGGCACCACCGGAGTTTATAAAAAGCAGAAGAAAAAAGTGCAGGAAAATGTAGCTTTTGCCAATGGTATTAAAAGATATGTTGTGGAAACAAGCAATTATTTCATTCTTAAGGATTATAAATTTTACCCGGTAAATAATAAGCGCTCACTATTATCCCTCTTTAAAAATAAGGATAATGAAATTCAGCAATTCATGAGAAAGAATAAACTGAACATGAGAAAGAATAAGGGCGTTGCACTAACAAAGGCTGTTGCTTATTACGATGAAATAAATAAGTAACAATGGTAATGGTAGCATAGCCTGCATTGCTGCCATACAGGCGAAACCTGAAACGAGCGTGGCAACAATGCTGAATAGTAATTCAAATGCCGGTTTAATAAATGCCTTTTGTATTTACAGAAAATTTTTTTTGCAGTTTATTTACCGGTGCAATGTTTAACAGGTGTTTTTATGGACCGGGCTGCATTACTACTATTAAACCCGGTTGCGTCGCACACTTGTACTGTTGAATTTTTTTGGGGCTATGTGCAACTGTACTACTAAATCATACGCCCGGTAATTGGTTATTGCTATAGAAAATGCATTATGCTGTTGAATAAAATAATTAAAATGAAACACCGGTTCTGTATATACGTTGGCCTTTGTTTACTACTGTTTTCTACGGCAGCTAATGCGCAGAAGAAAACAGATACATTGGTAAGCGGAACGTATCATAATATTCCTGTTCAGCAATTTTTACTACAGCTGGAAACAAAAACCGGTTACAGGTTTTACTACGATACACTTATGTTTGATTCGGTTAAGGTAGACCTTTCAGTAAAGGACCAGCCTTTACTGAATGTGCTCGATCTGGCATTTAAAAACACAGCCATCAGTTACTCGGCAGATAATCAAAAAAATATTTTTATAACAAGAGGCCTTGCAGTGCAGTCAACATTACCGCAGGGCTTTTTTGTAAGTGGAAAAGGTAACAGCAAAGACACGCTGTTTGTAAAGGGCATGAATTACCTTGGCGACACATCCGGTAAATCACAAAATGCAACTCAGGAAAATAAATTGTATGTAATTGGGGAAGAAAATATTACAAATGCACCCGGCGGCATTACAGTTGCAGGTTATGTACGCGATGCAAAAACAGGAGAGCCCGTTATAGGTGCTTCGGTATATATTGAAAACCCAAGGATTGGTGTGTTTACAGATCAGTACGGATACTATTCTATTACGTTACCCAAGGGCCGCATCACGCTTTATATTCAGAGCATTGGTATGTATGATACCAAAAGGCAGCTTCTGGTAAAGGGCAGTGGTAAAATGAATATTGAAACACAGCAGGAAGTAATGACTTTGAAACGGGTGATTGTTTCAGCAGAAAAAGCGAGTAATGTTAAAGGCCTTCAGATGGGGGTACAAAAAATTGATATTAAAAGCATCAAGCAAGTGCCCGTTGCATTTGGCGAAGCGGATATTTTAAAAGTTGTTTTAACGCTGCCGGGCGTAAAATCTGTTGGTGAAGCCAGTACAGGTTTAAATGTAAGGGGTGGCTCTGCCGATCAAAACCTTATTTTATTTAATGATGCCACCATCTATAACCCATCGCATTTCTTTGGAATGTTTTCAGCGTTTAACCCTGAAGTTGTTAAGGATGTTGAATTATACAAAGCCAGTGTACCTGCAAAATATGGTGGCAGGTTATCATCGGTATTGGAGATCAACAGCAGGGAAGGCAACAAAAAAAATATCAGTGGAACTGCGGGCATTGGGTTGCTTACAAGCCGAATTAATATTGAGGGACCGCTTATAAAAGATAAATCTTCTTTTATCATCGGCGGCAGAACCACTTATGCCAACTGGCTCTTAAATCTGTTACCAGATGAATATAAAAACAGTAAAGCAGGATTTTATGATCTTAACCTGAACATCAATCACCAGATTGATAAAAAAAGTTCCATCTACCTTACAGCGTATATGAGCAGCGACCGTTTTAATCTTAACAGCGATACAGTTTATAAGTACGGCAACCAGAACCTTTCCTTAAAATACAAGCATCTCTTCAATAATAAGATTTATATGCTTGTAACGGCAGGGTATGATCATTACGATTACGATATCTCGAGTAGCCGAAATCCCATATACGCGTATTCACTTGGCTTTGATATTAACCAGGGTTATTTTAAAACACATTTTAATTATTACCTGAGTAGTAAGCATACACTTGAGTTTGGTTTAAACAGTATTTATTATAAGCTGCACCCCGGTAACTATAAACCATTGGGTAAAGAATCATTGGTGGTTAATGATATCATGCAACCTGAACAGGCTTTGGAAAGTGCACTGTATTTAAGCGATAAATACAATATTACCGATGCCTTATCAGTTGAAGGTGGTTTGCGGTATTCTATGTTTAATTCATTCGGTCCGGCAAGTATTAATAATTACAGACCCGGCGTGCCAAAAACAGAAGATAACATTATCAGTACCACACAGTATGATAAGGGCAAAATAATGAAGACCTACCATGGCCCAGAAATAAGATTATCTGCACGCTATGCTCTGTCTTCAGATCTATCTTTGAAAGCAGCATATAACACACAGCGCCAATATATACATGTGCTTTCCAATACATCTGCAATGGCACCCACTGACATCTGGAAATTGAGCGATCCCAATATTAAACCCCAGTTTGGAGACCAGGTTTCACTCGGGCTGTACAAGAATTTTAAGTCCAATACAATTGAAACTTCTGTAGAAGTTTATTATAAAAGAATCAAGGATTACCTCGATTACAAGAGTGGCGCAATACTGATACTCAATCATCATATTGAAACTGATGTTATCAGTACAAAAGGTAAAGCTTATGGTGTAGAGTTATTGGTAAAAAAACTTACGGGCAAACTAAATGGATGGCTTAGTTATACTTATTCCAGAACACTTTTAAAAATGGACGATCCCAATGCAGGCGAAATAATCAACAAGGGCATGTACTATCCTGCCAACTACGATAAACCACACGATTTTACTATAATCGGAAATTATAAATTCTCGCACAGGTTCAGTGTTTCTTTGAATACAACTTACAGCACAGGCCGGCCCATTACTTTACCAATAGGGAAATTTTATTATGCAGGCGCTGAACGCACTTTATATGCAGACAGAAATGCCAATCGTATTCCTGATTATTTCCGTACCGACTTTTCAATGAACATTGAAGGCAACCATAAAGTACATCAGAAAACACATAACTCTTTTTCAATAGGTGTTTATAATATGCTGGGTAGAAAAAATCCTTATTCAGTGTATTATGTTTCAGAGAATGGCATTGTAAACGGGTATAAACTTTCCATATTCGGAAGCCCGATTCCTTTCATCAATTATAATATCAGATTTTAATAAACAGGTATGAAAATATTATTATGCTTTTCTTTTTTATTAGTCATCAGCATTGGCTGCAAAGAAGTTTATAATGCGCCAATCACATCTCCCGATACAGGCTACCTTGTTATTGAAGGTTTCATCAACAGCGGAGATGGCCCTACCTCAATTACACTTACGCGTACAACAAAACTATACAATGCCGGCAATATTATTTACGAGCACAATGCACAGGTAACTGTTGAAGGCGAAAGCAATGAGAGCTTTCCCTTATATGAATTTGGAAATGGTGTTTACCAGTCTCAGCCATTAAGTTTAAACAATGCAGAAAAATACAGGATCCATATTAAAACAACTGATGGCAAAGAATATGTTTCAGATTTTACACCTGTAAAAGCTACACCAGATATAGATAGTATTAGCTGGAAACGGGAGAATGGGGGTGTACAGCTTTACATTAATACACACGACCCTCAAAACAATACGCGGTATTACCAGTGGAAGTATGAACAAACCTGGGAGTATCATTCTACTTATTTTAATTCCTTAAAATATACATACGATCCCTCTACACAGGAAATAACAGGCGTAGATTACAAGTACCCCGATGCACATGTGGATACCAGTATTTTTAAATGCTGGAAAACAGTTAATTCAACAAGCATTACCATAGCATCTTCCGAAAAACTAAGCCAGGATATCATTTACCTGCCGTTGGTTTATATAGAGCCTGCCACTGAAACTTTAAGCATACTGTACAGTATGAATTTAAGGCAGTATGCCTTAAGCCAGCAGGCTTACCAGTTCTATCAAAAAATTAAAAAGAATACAGAGCAACTCGGTTCCGTATTCGATCCCCAGCCTTCAGATCTGCAGGGTAATATTCACTGCACTACCAACCCCACTGAAATTGTTGTGGGTTTTGTAGAAGTAACACAGGAGAAAATACAAAGAATTTTTATTAGTAACAGCCAGGTACCCGATTGGAATTACAGGGCCGGTTGTTACATAACAGAAGTTGATAATAACAAAGATAGTATAGCAATACACGCAACAGGCTTACTGCCGGGCACACCTTCAAAGGTAACCCCATTTGGTACCGTTGCCGTTTTCTACGCTTCAGAAGAGCGTTGCATAGACTGTACAAAAAGGGGAACCAATGTAAAGCCAGATTTCTGGCCATAAAATTTTTAAAAGACAAAACAATTTTTTTGAACCAGGCAATAGAATAAATATGAAGCTTTCGTTGCGTCGCACACTTGAACGTTCAGAATAATTTTGAGCAATGCGAAGTAGCAAAAGCAACAGCGTCATTGCGAGGCCCCCGAAGCAATCTGTGAGCTGCATTAAAACCTTGTTGAATAAGTGAGCACAGATTGCTTCGTTCCTCGCAATGACGCGTAGATTTCCTACAGTACAAGTGTGCGACGCAACAAAGGCATCACAGCAGTACAACTGCCGGGTACAAAAAAAGTATTTTATTTTTTTAAGCTTAGCAAATTATAAACAGCCGGTTCATTATTGCATCAATTAATATTTACAAATGTTCATAACAACATACGGCAGACAAAAACAGCAGATAAAAAAATATGCAGCTTTAACGTTGCTGTGCTTGTTATTTGTTTTTTACAAAGCAGAATGTCAGGGTAACCTTAATACGATTACCGCATCTTTTAACCTTTACCAGCAAAACAATATCCAGGAAAAGATATTTGTACATACCGATAAAAGTTATTATCTGGCCGGCGAGATTATATGGTTTAGTATGTACAATGTAGATGCAGGTTTTAACAAGCCACTCGATCTTAGTAGCGTTGCCTATTTAGAAATTCTTGATACCGCCAATAAGCCATTGCTGCAAACAAAAATTTCACTGAAAGACGGTATTGGTAACGGCTCTTTATATATACCGCTTAGTGCAGTTTCAGGTAATTATAAATTGCGTGCTTATACCAACTTGATGAAAAATTTTGGGCCGGAAAGTTTTTTTGAAAAGCCCATTACCATTGTTAACACACAAAAAATACTAACCACTGCAGTTTCAGTTCCGTCACCTCAGTACGATATACAATTCTTTCCCGAAGGCGGCAACCTTGTAACAGGTTTAAACAGTAAAGTGGCTTTTAAAGCAGTTGATCAACATGCAAAAGGAATTTCTTTTACAGCAGCCCTGATCGATAACCGTGATACCATTTTAAAATTTCAACCCGAACATTTTGGAATGGGTAATTTTTCTTTTACACCACAAAGCAATCATATCTATAAAGCTGCCATTACGCTGCCCGGTGGCAACGTAATCATTAAAGATTTGCCGCAGGCTTATTTAGATGGTTACGTAATGAGTGTTACAGATGAAGGCAATAACCAGATAAAAGTAAACGTACAGTCAGTAGGTAATTCATCGGGCGAAATATACCTTGTTGCACATACAAGAGGGCTTGTTAAAACTGCGCAAAGCAGCATACTGAAAAATAGCAATGTTGATTTTTTTATCAACCGCTCTTTGCTTGGGGATGGCATTTCGCAAATAACCATATTCGATTATAAACGGCAGCCGGTATGTGAACGTTTGTATTTCAAAAAACCAGAACATAACCTGCAGGTATCATTACAAACTGACAAACCGGTTTATACCCCGCGAAATAAAGTAACGCTAAATATCCAGGCAGCAAACGCAGGAAGTAAAAGCGATTCAGCCAACCTTTCTATGTCAGTATTCCGTGTAGATTCTTTGCAGTCTGCAGATGAAGTTACCATAGAATCTTACCTGTTGCTGAGTTCCGATCTTAAAGGGTTTGTTGAAGAACCAGGCTATTGCTTTACCGGCAGCGGTAAAGAACCTGATATTGAAAACCTGATGCTTACCAATGGCTGGCGCAGGTTTAACTGGAAAAACATCCTGCAAAATCAGCAACCTGTTTTTAGTTTTGTACCGGAAGTGAATGGCCATATTATTACAGGAACCGTAATTAACACTAAAACAGGCAACAGCCAAAACGGTATAGAAAGTTTTCTTTCTGTGCCCGGCACAAGGCTGCAGTTTTATCCTTCCACCAGCGATTCAAACGGCCATGTAAAGTTTGAAATGAAAAACTTTTATGGCTCTTCAGAAATCATTGGCCAGGCAGGTACTGAATACGACAGCATTTACAGGTTAGATGTTAATACTCCATTCGCTGCTAATTTTTCTGCTGCGCCGCTTCCTGCGTTTCACCTGCCCGAATCTGCTCCAAATACCTTATTGGAAAAAAGCATTGGTATGCAGGTGCAGAATATTTATTCAGCAGATAAAATAAAGCAATTCATTTTTCCTGTGGCAGATACCTCAACCTTTTATCTTCATGCTGATCAAAAATATTTGCTTGACGATTATACCCGGTTTACAACAATGGAAGAAGTGTTGCGCGAATATGTTGCGCTGGTAAATGTTTCAAAAAGAGAAGGCAAATATCATTTCCCCGTTTTTGACCTTTTAACCAACCTGGTATTTAACAGCGATCCGCTGAACCTGCTCGATGGTGTTCCTGTTTTTGATCTGAATAAATTTCTTACCGTAGATCCTTTGCAGATACAAAAACTTGAAGTACTCAACCGCAGGTATATCTACGGTGGCTCAAGCTTTAACGGCATTCTTAACTGGACGAGTTATAAAGGAGACCTTGCCGGTTACAAGCCAGATGCGCGTACAGTTGAACTGGATTACGAAGCATTGCAAATGCAGAGAGAGTTCTATGCACCCGTGTATAATAATGAAGAGCAGCGTTCAAACCACCTGCCCGATTTCAGAAACGTTTTAATGTGGTCGCCAGACATTAAAGTAGCAAACAACGGCAACCAAAAACTGGAATTTTTTACATCCGATCTCCCCGGTAAATATGCAGTGCTGGTGCAGGGTATTTCCTCAAATGGTTTATGTGGCAGCCGAACTTTATTCTTTAACGTAGAGAAATAAATACAGGTTTATTTGTACCCGGCAGAAGTATTTCTAATCATCTGCTGTTGCGTCGCACACTTGTTCAGTAGGATTATAAATTGGGCTTTTATCTTAGCGAATGTTGCCGGTGACAACACCGGCAACATTCGCAAGCATCTGAAGGCTTCCCAACGGGAGAACTATAGATGTGTTTTTTTGAAACTATGGTTGGCAACAGTGACCCCTTGTTGTACGCAGTTGTCATTTTAAACATTCTCAAAATTCTTCCATACAATTTTCCGGTTTAAGAATATCGCGATGATAACCCAAACAAACAAAACTGAATACTTAGTAAAAACTGAACTGATAGTGTTGTTGGGAGGAAAAAATCTATCGCACTGCGAAATGTCAAATAATATAAATCCCAAAATAGGAAGTGTTGCAATGGTAGTACTAATGACAAAATAAATGCGATTCTGTTTTCCTAGTATCTTGTCTCGTACCAATGATTCTAGGGTCTTATTAATTAAGAGAAGGATAACAAAGCCTAATCCAAATAAGGGAATTCCATAAAAAAATATCTGGAAAATAACTTGCAGCATATAAGAAGAATCATGTTCTTTGAATTCATTATACTTTTCGACTATAACGCTAGGTATAATGAAAAGCAAAAACGACAAAAGGGCAACCTGGAACGTTTTCAGAATCATGATTAATTAGTCTATCAAATTGCGCACAACACAAAGATTGCCGCAATTGCTTAAAACTGCAAATTTTCTTTTTCGTTGATTTTAAATAAAAGTGCATTGCGTTTTTTGTATTGTCGGCTTCGCCAATCAGCCAACAATACTTAATAATTCTTTGTAAAATAAGTTGCCTGAATTAACCTTCGCATCGGTAAAAGCCCAATTTCCAATCCAACCGTACAAGTGTACGATGCAACCAAAACCCTTAATAACCATCCCCCTGCCCGGCTCACAAAAAAGCAATTTACATGTAAAAATGCTCACACACGTGTGTGGAGGCAATCCCCTGCAAGGGAACGCGCCCACACACATGTGTGAGGGTAATCCCCTGCAAGGGAACGTGCCTACATACGTGTGTAAGGCCAATCCCCTGCAAAGAAACGTGTCCACACACGTGTGTAGGGGCAATCCCCTGCAAGGGAACGTGCTCACACACGTGTGTAGGGGCAATCCCCTGGAAGGAAACGTGTCTGCACACCTGTGTGAGCATTTTTCGCTGCTTTTGGCCTTCCACAAACAGTCTTCGCTTGAATCTACGCTTCGGTATAAGCTCATTCATAATCCAACAGCACAAGTGTGCGACGCAACAAAAGCTTAATTAATTTCATTAGCCGGGCTAATAAATACCTCTACTACTTCTTTCATAATTTCTTTAGTATGTTCAGCCCCAAATAACTTATAACTTAGCGCACAAAATTTCTGTTATGCAGCATATTCTTATAGTTGATGATGAAAGGGCGATTCGTAAAACGCTGGGCGAAATTCTTACTTACGAGGGCTTTAAGGTAGAAGAGGCAGCCGATGGGGAAGAAGGATGGAAGCTGTTTTGCGAAAAAACCTACGATGTGGTTTTATGCGATATCAAAATGCCAAAAATTGATGGCCTTGAGTTTTTATCGAGGGCCACAGAAAAAAATCCCGATGTGCCGGTGATCATGATCAGCGGCCACGGCACCATTGAAACTGCGGTGGATGCGGTTAAAAAAGGCGCTTACGATTATGTGGCCAAACCTCCGGATTTAAACCGCCTGCTGATTACCATTCGCAATGCGATGGATAAAAACAACCTGAGCAAAGAAACCAAAGTGCTCAAGCGTAAGGTAAACCGCGTGCAGGATATGATAGGAGAGAGCGAGCCTATTATGCGTATAAAAGAAACCATTGAAAAAGTAGGCCCAACCGAGGCACGGGTGTTGATAACCGGCGATAATGGTGCAGGTAAAGAATTGGTTGCAAAATGGCTGCATGAGAAAAGCAACAGGCGAGAGGGCCCGTTGGTAGAAGTAAACTGTGCGGCCATTCCCAGCGAACTGATAGAGAGCGAATTGTTTGGTCATGAAAAAGGTTCTTTTACATCGGCCATTAAGCAGCGTATCGGAAAATTTGAACAAGCCAATGGTGGCACTTTATTTCTTGATGAGATTGGCGATATGAGTTTAAGCGCCCAGGCAAAAGTGCTGCGTGCTTTACAGGAAGGTAAGATAACCAGGGTAGGGGCCGATAAAGAGATCGCTGTAGATGTTCGGGTAATTGCCGCAACCAATAAAGACCTCATGAAAGAGACCGAAGCAAAAAACTTCAGGCTAGATCTGTATCACAGGCTGAGTGTAATTCTTATTCATGTGCCCTCGCTTAATAACAGGAAAGATGATATTCCGCTGCTTGTTGATAAATTCCTTGCTGATATTGCCGAAGATTACGGGCAGGCAAAAAAAGCCATCGATAAAAAGGCCATTGAAGCATTGCAGAATCATAACTGGACGGGTAACATACGCGAACTGCGCAATGTGGTAGAGCGGCTGGTAATTCTTTCGGGTAAAACAATAACAGCAGAAGACATTCACAGTTATGTATTGCCGGGATAGAAATTTTACAGTGCATGTATTAATAATATATATGAAACGATATTTATGAGCTTAACTGCATTGCTACTGTTAAGCTCCGGTTGTGTCACTCACTTTTACGTTCGGTTCGCTGGTGGGCAATAGGCAGTCAGCATTACGGGAATTGATGCCATCATTTGTTCAGATGAAAGGATTGCGACGCAATCCCGAATGCTTTCGGGAATGCCATAAAAAATCCCGAATGCTTTCGGGACTGGTATTCAAAATAAATAATACAAACAACTTCTAATTCTTTAATAGTCTTTACAACTATTCAATGGATCAGCATAAAAATACGGTCATCATTATCGCCGGCCCCACGGCATCGGGCAAAACAGCGCTTGCTATTCAACTTGCCGAATATTATAAAACAGAAATTATTTCCGCAGATTCCCGGCAATGTTATAAAGAACTGAATATTGGGGTAGCCAAACCCTCTGCTGAAGAACTACAGCGCGTTAAACACCATTTCATAAATTCTCATTCTATTCACGAGAATGTTACAGCCCAGACTTTTGAACAATATGCATTGAAAAGTTTGTCTGAAATATTTAAGAAAAGTAATGTGGCGGTAATGGCTGGTGGCACAGGCTTATACATTAAAGCATTTTGCGAAGGCCTTGATGAAATACCAGCAATAGACGAAGCCATAAAAAAAAGTATAATTGAGCAATATCATTTAAAGGGTTTGACGTGGCTTCAGCAACTGCTAAAGGAAAAAGACCCGGCTTTTTGGAGTATTGCAGAACAACAAAACCCGCACAGGCTGCTGCGTGCACTTGAAGTACTGGAAAGCACGGGAAAATCAATAACATTTTTCAGGAAGAAAAAGATAGTGCATCGCCCTTTTAATATTATAAAGCTAGGCATAAACATCGCCAAAGAAGAACTGCATCGTAATATAAACAGGCGGGTTGATAAGATGATGCAGAGCGGGTTACAGGATGAAGTAAGATATTTATTGCCTTATAAAGATATGGCGGCACTGCAAACTGTAGGATACAAAGAGATGTTTCAGTTTTTTGAAAACAATGTGGTTTTACCGGAGGCAATTCAGTTGATTAAAAGCAACACAAAGAAATATGCAAAAAGACAAATAACATGGTTTAAAAAAGATGAAAATATTAAATGGATATCAGATGTTGAACCAGAATGTATTACTGCTTATTTATCATCAATTTTAGATAATTAAATGTCAATATTACCTTTAATCATTGTGTCAGTTGCACGCATTT
Organism: Chitinophagaceae bacterium UBA4407; assembly: GCA_002390845.1. Lineage (GTDB taxonomy): Bacteria > Bacteroidota > Bacteroidia > Chitinophagales > Chitinophagaceae > Limnovirga. The sequence continues at coordinate 45,944 of DGQT01000099.1, forward strand.
ACAATGTGTATGTTCGACACAGTTGATTTTTTTTTGATTTTTTTCTATGATTAATAAATATTTCCCCTAATTTTAACAGTCCTTATTAATTTTTAACAACCATAATTGCTCCCGCTTATGAGACAAAAACTCGATTGCTTGGCTGTACGTGTGTGTGCAGCATTAGTATTTATCTTTCTCTCCGGCTCATTATTTGCGCAAAAAAAGGTTACTGGTACAGTAACGAGTGCAAAAGATAACCAGCCAATTGCATTTGCAACAGTAACAGTAAAAGGAACCAACATTGCTACTGTTACAACTACAACAGGAACTTTTACAATCTCTGTTCCTGCAAACAAAACTACTTTAGTGATATCTTCAATCGGCTTTGGTGATGAAGAAGTAAATGTAGCTTCTAAAACCGATGTACAGGTATCGTTAAAAGAAAAATCTTCTTCCTTAGATGAGATTGTTGTAACTGGTTACACTGCTCAGAAAAAGAAAGAAATTACCGGGGCTATATCGGTGGTTAATGTTAAAGACCTGAAGCAAACACCGGTAGGAACTGGTGAAGAAGCTCTTCAAGGTCGTGCTTCCGGTGTTACGATTATTAGTTCTGGTCAGCCAGGTGCTGCAAGTGATATACGCATTCGGGGTATTACCGCTTTTGGTAACAACGCTCCGCTTGTTATTATCGACGGTGTAAGGGGAAGCCTTCACGACATAAATGTTGCAGACATTGAATCAGTTCAGGTATTGAAAGATGCCTCTGCTGCCATTTATGGTGTAGCTGGTTCAAATGGTGTTATCATTATAACTACTAAAAAAGGAAAAACCGGCAAAGCTAAAGTTAGTTATGATGGCTACTATGGCAACACATCCAGGGGGCCAGGTTACGATATGGCAAGTACACAGGAAGAAGCTAATGCAATATGGCAGCAACAGCGTAATTCAGGTATCGCCAACCCGAGCAGTAAGCAGTACGGAAGTGGGTCAACACCTGTAATTCCTGATTATATTACACCCACCGGATTTACCGGCACTGTAGACCCGTCTACTTACAACAGAACCAGTAACCAGATAACACTGGCGAATAAAACCGGTACCAATTGGTACGATGAAATTACCCGTAATGCCCAGGTACAAAATCATAATATATCAGTAAGTGCAGGTTCTGATAAAAGTTCCTATTTCTTTTCTTTAGGTTATCTTGACCAACAGGGTATCGCTCAGTTTCAAGGGTTGAAAAGGTATTCTGTAAGGGCAAATACACAGTTTAATATTAATGATCATATCCGCGTTGGAGAAAACGCTTATGTTTTCTACAAAACCAATCCAATTTTTGGTAACCAGAGTGAAGGCAGTCCTTTTACAACTGCTTTTCGTGAGGATGTAATTATTCCTGTATATGACATTGCCGGTAATTTTGCTGGTACCAAGTCTCAGGATTTAGGTAATGCAAGAAATCCCTACGCAGATATTTACCGTACTAAAGACAACAAACAAAATAACTGGGATATAAGTGGAAATGTATATGGTGAAGTTGACTTCTTAAAGCATTTTACGATCCGTACAAGTTTTGGTGGTACTATTGATAACAATTACAGCTACAACTTTAACTATGTTGGTTATGAAAATGCAGAAGGAAATACTGGGTCTAATTCCTTTAGTGAAGGCGCAGGTTATAGTACTAACTGGACTTATACCAATACCTTAAATTACAACAATACTTTTGGTGATCACAGTGTAAAAGTTCTTGTTGGTACTGAAGCTGTTTATAGCTACTACCGTTTTCTGGGTGGTACAAGAAGTAACTACTTCTCAGAAAATCCTGACTTCTGGATTCTTAATACAGGTTCACCCACAGGTCAATCTAATTCAGGTGGTGCAGGACAAAGCTCACTTTGGTCACAATTTGCAAGGTTAGAATATGGATATAAAGGCAAATATTTGATCAACGCATCTGTGCGCAGGGATGCAGCATCTGTTTTTGCTCCTGATGTACGCACAGGTTATTTCCCAGCATTTTCAGGTGCCTGGAGAATTTCACAGGAAAGTTTCCTTAAAGATGTATCTTTTATCAATGACCTTAAATTACGTTACAGTTGGGGTAAACTGGGTTCTACCAGCAACGTAGATCCAACCAATCCTTTCAACCTTTATGGTCAAAGAGCAGGACGTTCTTTCTATGACATTAATGGTACCAGTAACGTTCCTTCGTCTGGATTTTACAGGAGTAATATCGGAAATCCGGCTACTACATGGGAAGGCGATATTATTTCTAACATAGGTTTTGATGCGACACTGTTTAAGAATAAATTTGATATCACGTTAGACTGGTACAAGAAGAAAGTTAGTGGATTGTTGTTCACAGCTTCAGGCACTCAATACGACATTGTATTTAGGCCAGATGCGGGTTTGCCTAAGGTGAACATCGGTGATATGCAAAATACAGGGATAGACTTTAGTTTAACTTATCATGGAACAGTTGGAAAAGATTTTAAATTTGATGTTACCGGTTTATTTACTTCTTATAACAACAAGATCGTTAGTATACCAGGATTGCCTTACTTCGACGGTCCTCAGATAAGAAATGTTAAGGTTACACGTAATGAAGTTGGCCATCCGGTAGGCGCTTTCTTTGGTTATGAAGTAATCGGCATTTTCCAGGATGCAGCCGATGTTGCAAAATCTCCAACACAAAAAGGGGACGAATCACCAGGCGTTTTCAAATACAGGGATGTTGATGGCAATGGTGTAATAGACGATAATGACAGAACATATCTGGGAGATCCAAATCCTGATTTTACTTATGGCTTAAACCTCTCATTCAGCTATAAAGGATTTGACTTCTCCAGTTTCTTCTTTGGATCTCATGGTAATGATATTTTTAATCAAACAAAATATTTTACTGATTTTCCTGACTTCTTTAAAGGTGGTATCAGAAGAGAAGTTGCAATTAATTCATGGACACCAGATAATACCGGTACTTCAATTCCTAAATTACGTACAACTGGTGGATTTAGCACAGACGGTGTAACCAATAGTTATTTTATCAGTAAAGGTTCTTATTTACGTGCAAAACAAATGCAGATTGGTTATAATGTGCCATCTGGTACAACCAAGAAATTTGGAATTGACCATTTGCGTATCTATGTACAAGGTGCAAACCTGTTCACCATTACAAAGTATGAAGGTTTAGATCCTGAGCTGCAGAGTAGCGATATCAACAATACAGTTGGTTTCGGTATTGACCAGGGTAACTATCCGCACACACCTGCATTCCTTGTTGGTCTTAACCTTAATTTTTAAATTATTAATTAATTCTTTGTATATGAAAAAAATAAAAAATAAACTATTAATTCCCTTTAGCATTGTTGTTGCTGTTACCATTTTTGCATGTAGCAAATCTTTTTTGGATAAGCCACCATTAGGTACATTGAATCCGCAAATTCTGGCTACTGCTGACGGTGTTCAGGGATTATTGATAGGTGCTTATTCACTCGTTGATGGTGAAGGTGCTTCGGGAGATGGTTTTGCATCTGGTGCGTCAAACTGGATATTTGGCGGGGTAACAAGTGATGATGCTTATAAGGGATCGGATCCATCCGACGTAGCTGATGCAGCTCCAATGGAACAATGGACTACTTTAACATCCACCAATGGTGCAATACCTCAAAAATGGAATTTATGTTATGCAGGTATTAACCGTTGTAATGACGTTCTCGTTACTTTGAAAATTGCTGAAGGCATAGACGCCGCAACTCAAACTAAAATTGAGGCACAAGCACGTTTTTTGAGAGCATTTTATCATTTTGAAGCTAAGAAGATATTTAATAATATTCTTCCTGTTGATGAAACAATCTCACCTGAAAATACTGCTACAACCAATGCCGATCAAACAGCAGTATGGAACCTTATCGTGGGTGATCTTACTTTTGCTAAAGATAATTTGCCTGAATCATGGGGTGGCGAAGTTGGTAGAGCAAACAAATGGGCAGCCGTTTGCCTTCTTGCAAAATCTTATATGTTCCAGGGACAAAATGCTTCTGCTCTTCCCCTGTTGAATGATGCAATTAACAATGGCAAAACTGCTGGCGGAGTTAAATATGCTTTGAATAATAATTATTATTCAAACTTTAACCCGGCACAAAAGAATAGTGCAGAGTCAGTTTTTGCAGCGCAAACATCTGTACAAGATGGTTCTTCGGTAGACTGGGGTGGCGATCCTAATGGTAACTACGGCGATATCCTGAATTTCCCTTACACAGGTGGTCCCGGTGCCTGCTGCGGATTCTATAATCCAAGCCAGGATCTCGCAAATGCTTACAAAACAGATGCAAATGGTTTGCCTTTATTAGATACCTGGTACACTGGTTTAAATGTTAGTGATCCTGCTGGTTCGCCTTATCTTGGCACCGTTGACCCAAGGATTGATTGGGTAATGGGTAGAGAACCCATCCCATATTTAGACTGGGGTAACCACCCGGGAGCTGACTGGATCAGGAATCCTGTGAATGATGGTCTTTTCAGTCCTAAAAAGAATGTATATGCTGCTTCACAAAAAGGTCAGTATACCGATGTAGGAAGTGCTTATTGGGGGCCAACAGAACTTGTTGCAAACAATGTAAATATCATACGTTTTGCTGATGTTATTTTGTGGAGGGCAGAATGCGAATATGCATCAGATCTTAATGCTGCAATGAATGATGTAAACCTTGTACGTAACAGGGTTGCTGATCATCCTGAAACCTGGGTAAGAAAAGATGCAACTTACAATGCAGCTACTGCAACTTATTCCGGCGGTACACTGGCAGATAATTATTTAATTAAACCCTACACTGCTGCAACTTTTACAGCTGCGAATGCTTTAAAAGCAATACAATTCGAAAGAAGGATTGAGCTTGCAATGGAAGGACAACGTTTCTTTGACCTGGTACGCTGGGGTATTGCTGCGCCAACAATTAACGCATACATTCAAAGAGAAAAAGTAAACAGGCCATTAAAAGCCTCTGCTGTTTTCACTGCAAACAAAAATGAATATATGCCTATTCCGCAAGGCGAAGTAGATAACCTGAATGCCGATGGAACAATAAGAGTAACACAAAATCCTGGCTACTAATTGCGATCATTAGATTAAAATAGTGGCTAAATTATAAAAGAGGTAGAGTTAATAGCTCTACCTCTTTTTTGTAGTTCAAATATGGAGTATGCACATTATTAATTCAAATTAAAATACCTGCATTCGTTCATAAATTGTATATCGTTGCGTCGCAATCCGTTCATCGTTCACTTATCAATTAAGCTATGGCTTAAATGCGAAAAACCCTCAAAATACCTTAATCGTTTTTATCTTAAAAAAACAGTAACAAAAACTGTATTAATATTGCCGCATATTGATCTGAATGCTGAAGAGTGCGACGCAAGTAAAGATGCCCAAAGCTTCACAGTCCGGTCAATAATATTTGCCTTTGTATTTTTATTTATGTTCAGGTAAAGTTTACTTAATGAAAGTTTGTAACATTTTTTCTTGTATCCTTCTGGCTTTTTCTTTTTGTGCCTGCAATAATGGCAACACTTTATTTACCGCAGTAAGTTCCGGCCACTCAGGTATTCATTTTTCAAATGATATCATTGAAAACGATTCTGTAAATCCGCTTGACCTTACGAATATTTACAATGGCGGCGGCATTGGTGCAGGCGACTTTAATAATGATGGTCTCGAAGACCTTTATTTTACAGGGAACGTAGTAAGTAATAAACTGTATATAAACAAAGGCAATTTTGAATTTGAAGATGTAACTGCAACCGCAAATGTTGCAGGCGAAGGCAGATGGAGCAGGGGTGTTGCCGTGGTTGATATAAACAATGACGGGCTCCAGGATTTATACGTTTGTGCAACTCTAAAGAAGCGGCCAGAAGATCGCAAAAACTTATTGTATATCAATCAGGGTAATGATAAAAACCATATTCCGCATTTCAGGGAAATGGCTGAGGAATATGGTTTAGCGGATACGGGCCAGTCTACACAAGCAGCATTTTTCGACTACGATAATGATGGCGATCTTGATGTGTATATTCTTACAAATGCAGTAAATACCAAAGTGTTTCCAGATAATTTTCGTCCTGTTTTAAAAGATGGCTTAAATCCAAGTACCGGGAGGTTATACCGTAACGACTGGAGCGAATCTTTAAAGCATCCGGTTTACACAGAGGTTTCAAAACAGGCTGGCATACAAACAGAAGGTTATGGGCATTCTGTAAATATTTCGGATATTAATAATGATGGCTGGAAAGATATTTATGTTACCAATGATTTTATTTCGAATGACCTGCTTTGGATCAATAATCATGATGGTACATTTTCTGAACAGCTTTCTATGTACTTTAAACATACATCAGCTAATGCAATGGGTAACGATATTGTTGATATTAATAATGATGGCCTTCCTGATGTTGTAGCATTGGATATGGATCCTGAAGACAACTACCGGAAAAAGATGATGCTTAACGGCAACAGTTATCAGAAGTACCAGAACAGCGACCGCTTTGGGTACAACTACCAGTATGTAAGAAATACTTTACAATTAAACCAGGGTCCGAGAGTAGGCCAAAATGATTCTGTTGGGGCACCTGCATTTAGCGAGATTGGTTTTTTCTCTGGAATAGCAGAAACAGACTGGAGTTGGACACCACTGGTAACCGATTTTGATAACGATGGCAACCGAGACCTAATAGTTACCAATGGCTACCCCAAAGACCTTACTGACCATGATTTTATAAATTACAGGCAGCAGGCATCAAATATTGCTTCAAAAAATCAAGTGCTCAGCCAGATACCCGAAGTAAAACTGCACAATTATGCATTTAAAAACAATGCAGACCTTACCTTTTCTGATGTGTCAGAAAAATGGGGTATGGGTATACCAACTTTTTCAAATGGTGCAGTTTATGCAGATCTTGATAATGATGGAGATCTTGATGTGGTGATTAATAATATTAATGGCGAAGCTTCCCTTTTCAACAATAATGCAAGGCAACAATATAAAGATAGCAGTCATTATCTTAAAATTCAATTTTCAGGAGAAAGCAATAATAAAAACGGCTTAGGGGCTTTTGCTTTTGTTTATTATGACCATGGTAAAATACAGAGTTGGGAGCATACACCTTACCGGGGTTATCTTTCATCAGTCGACAGCCGTGCACAGTTTGGCCTGGGTAAAACACTCATCGTTGATTCTGTTGTTATTAAATGGCCAAATGGTAAAATGCAGGTTTTACAGAATGTAAAAGCAGATCAGTTATTGAAAGTAAATATTGCGGATGCAAAAGTTGATTACTCTTTTAATAAAGATGTTTTTGCAAAAAACACTTTATTTCGCGATGTTACTGATTCATTAAACATTCATTACACACACCAGGAAAAAGACTTTGTTGATTTCAATATTCAGAAATTATTACCCCACAAGTTCTCAGAATTTGGCCCGGCATTGGCCGCAGGCGATATTGATAATAACGGGCTCGATGATATGATCTGTGGTGGTTCCGCAAATTACAGCGCCCAAATATTTCTGCAGCAAAATGATGGTCGCTTTATTCAAAAAAACTTACTGAAAGATACTGGTTTAAGCACAAAGAAATCGCAGGATTTAGGCTTGTTGCTCTTTGATGCAGATGCGGATGGTGACCTTGATTTATATATTGCCAGTGGCGGTTATGCAAGCAATCATAATACTGCTCCCTACCAGGACAGGTTTTATTTAAACAATGGTAAAGGAAACTTTACAGAAGATACTACAGCCTTGCCACAAAGCCTTACCAGTAAATTTTGTGTAAGGGCAATTGACTACGATAAGGATGGCGATCAGGACCTGTTTGTATCAGGCCGGGTATATCCCTGGAATTACCCAAAACCTGTATCCAGTTTTATTTTCAGGAACGATACAAAAGATGGTAAAGTAAAGTTTACAGATGTTACGAGCACAGTTGCAAAAGACCTGAACAATATTGGTTTGGTATGCGATGCAGTTTTTACCGATTTTGATAATGATGGCTGGCCCGATCTGGTTCTTGCAGGCGAATGGATGCCCGTAACATTATTAAAGAACGAAAACGGTATATTCAAAAACGTATCAGCAAAATCAGGAATCAATAACCAGGTGGGCTGGTGGAATACAATTGCCCCCGGCGACTTTGATAATGATGGCGACATAGATTACGTTGTTGGAAATCTGGGCGAAAATAGTTTTTACAAGGCAAGCGATCAGTATCCCGCATCCATCTATGCAAAAGATTTTGATAACAACGGAAGCTTCGATGCCATACCTTCTTTATACCTGCCAACGAGCATGGATGATCAGACAAAAAAAGAATACCCCGCTTTTGGAAGAACTGATCTTATCAGTCAGATGATTGGCATGCGTTCAAGGTTTCAGAGTTACAAGTCGTATGCGAATGCTACAATGGATTCTGTGCTTACAATAGACCAGAGAAAAGGCGCAATCATTTACCATGCAAATAATTTAAAGTCCTGTTATTTTCGAAACGATGGTAACGGAAAATTTGCCACGCAACCTTTGCCCATGCAGGCGCAAATATCTATGCTTTGCGGCATTGCAGTTGAAGATTTCGATGGCGACGGAAACCTTGATGTAGCTATCAGCGGTAACGATTATGGTACCGAAGTTGCCACTGGCCGTTACGATGCCTTAAATGGTTTGGTATTAAAAGGCGACGGTAAGGGAAATTTCATTCCACAAACAATTTTGCAAAGCGGTTTGTACATTCCCGGCAATGGTAAAGCACTCATAAAACTCAGAAGTAAAACAGGCAACTGTTTACTTGCAGCATCGCAAAACCGCGGACCGTTGAAAGTATTTAAAATGAAAGCGAATGTGCATTGTATTCCTTTACTGGCAGACGATGTAAGCGCAACCATACAATATAAAAATGGCCAAACAAGAAAGCAGGAATGTTATTTTGGAAATTCATTTCTCTCGCAGTCTGCAAGGTTTATCAATGCAGAGAGTAATGTAGTTTCTGTTACCATTATTAATACAAAAGGGCAAACAAGAAAAATTGTGTTATGATTTTTTTATGAGCCGGGCTTAAGTATTTCAATTGAACATCGTTGCGTCGCACACTTGTACGACAAACTATTATTCAGCATTCAACAGCCAGCGGTTGAAAAAAATAAGTTTATAAAATTGTGCGGTAGCCCGAAAGGCTAAAATATTAATATCCTCTGTACTCTGGGGATAATATTTATCTTTCAAGAGCCGGTAGTTATAAAAAAGTTTGGGATAATAAAGAGTAATCGCATATCGAATCGCGTTGCTCATCAAGATTCAATTGTACAGGTTACAGTAGTACAAAAGCTTAATCAAGGCTAAAGAAAGAAAAGTGCTGTATATCTTTTCTTTCTTGACTTTTTTTGTTACTTTTTTGTGTCAAGACAAAAAAGTAAATAACAAGATTGCATTGTGCAGCTTGTTTGCGGCTTAAGTTTATTATTCTATAAAAGTTTATAAAATTGTGCGGTAGCCCGAAGGGCTAAAATGTTAGTAGCCCCGGATGAAATCCGGGGTACGAAATAAAAATTACAGATCAACCCCGCAGGGGTTGAATGAAATCTTTTAATGAAAAAATGAAATATATTCTACGGGTATTTCTTATCTGCAATATCATTTTCGTTGCATGCACGGGTAACAAAAATCCTTATGAAAATAAAATGGGTATCGAACCTTCGCTTATTGCGCAGATGGATACAGCCAACTATACAAAAATACTTTGGCTGGATACGTTAATAAATATCGGTACCATTAAAACAACCGACACAGCAAGAATACAATTCAGGTTTAAAAATATTGGAGATAAACCTTTGCTCATCATTACCGTAGCGCCTGCCTGCGGGTGCACGATTGCAAACTTTTCTAAAGAGCCGATATTCCCGGGTAAAGAAGGCTTGGTAAATGCAATGTATAAATGGAACGGTCAAATAGGCGCACTTAGAAAAACAATTTCAGTAAGAACAAATACAAAGAATTCAGCGTATCATACTGTTGCATTTTTTGGTGAGATTGTTAAAGATTCAACGAGCAAAAACTAAGCGGGTTGCATTTTTGCTCAATCATATTTCATCAGTACAAGGGTGCGACGCAACAAAAGATCACCAAAGAACAAATGTTTGGTTCATAATTTTTCTTATTCGTATTTGGTAGAAAAAAATATAAAAAAGGATGTTCATATTTTTTAGATATTCAAAAAACTTAGTTGCTGTTATAACAGGCATCATTTTATTGGTTACCTGTTTTGTTTCATGTCAGCAACGTTATAATAAGAACAGTACCCATCAACAGGTTTCTGATGAAAGCATTGATAAAGGCAAAGAACTTGCAGCAGTTTACTGTGCGTCATGCCATATGTTGCCCGATCCTTCAATGCTGAATGCAAAGAGTTGGGAGAAAGGTGTTTTACCCAATATGGGGCCAAGGCTCGGTATTTTTAATTATGGATTTGCAACCTACCCATCGTTTAGGTTTGATGCAAACATTGGCGATCAGTTCTATCCGTCAAAGCCATTATTAACTTTTGAGCAATGGCAGAATATTATTGATTATTACACAGCACTTGCACCAGATACTTTACTGGCAGGTAAAGATGATGTTGCCATTACAGAAGGCCTTTCCCTCTTTAAGGCAGAAATGCCTTCTGTAAAATATGCAACACCACGAATTTGTTTTGCAGGGTTCGATACCCTGATTTTTCCGCGTTCACTTCTTGTATGCGATGTTACCGGTAAAAGCATTATTCGCTTTAACAACCAGTTACAGGAAATTGATTCAGTTCATTGTAACGGTTCTGTTGTTAATATTGATTTTAAACCCGGAGCATTATCTGTTGCATGTAATATTGGAATTATCAACCCAAATAACGGCAGGTTTGGCAAGGCAAATAACTTATTTATTACAGCAGCCAACAAGCTGCAGTTAGATACTATTCCCCTGTTTGATAGCCTTGCAAGACCCGTGCAGATTACTGCGGCTGACTTTAATAAAGATGGCAAAGAAGATTACCTTGTTTGTGAATATGGTAATCTTAAAGGTGGACTTTTCTGGATGGAAAACACTGGCAATAAGAAATTTGAAAAGCATATATTAAAGCTGGTACCCGGTGCCATTAAAGCATATATAGAGGATTACAATAATGATGGGCTGCAAGATATATTTGTTTTGTTTGCACAAGGGGATGAAGGCATTTATCTCTATACAAATAAGGGAAATGGTAAGTTTGAAGAAAAGCAGCTATTACGCTTTCCGCCATTGAATGGTTCTTCTTATTTTGAGCTGGCAGATTTTAATAAAGATGGTTACCAGGATATCGTGTACACCTGCGGCGATAATGCTGATTATTCTGCGGTGTTAAAGCCATATCATGGCGTATATATATTTTTGAACGATGGTACCAATAAATTTACACAGAAATATTTCTTTCATATTAATGGTTGTTTTAAAGCAATGGCAAGAGATTTTGATAATGATGGCGATCTGGATATTGCAACCATTTCTTTTTTTGCAGATTATAAAAACAGGCCGGAAGAAGGTTTTGTGTATCTCGAAAATAATGGAGGCTTTAATTTTAAAGCATATAGCTTACCGGAGGCAAAGCAGGGCAGATGGCTTACTATGGATGCAGGCGACCTTGATGGCGATGGAAAAATAGATTTGGTGTTGGGCAATTTTTCTGCTCCCGCAATGATCCAATCACAGGTTGACTTAAAAAATGGGCCGCCTTTTCTTTTTCTGAAAAATATGGGCAGGTAATTACAACAGTATAACGTATGTTTAATTGCCCAAACAACTTATTAAAGGCATAAAATAACCCAAATCAATTTTTATATGAAATATATTTTTGCCACATCTCGGTTTTTAATATTCAGTGCGCTTTTGATAAGCTGCGGCCAGAAAAAAACAGTAGTGATAAATGATGCAGATGTGCTCCATCAAAACGAAGATCAGTTAACACAGATCATTATTTACGATATATTTTCTCCACCTGTAGCTGCCCGTATTTATGCCTATACATCATTGGCTTCTTACGAGGCCATTCGCTTTGCCAAACCGGGTAATCCCTCTGTTGCTGAAAAACTAAATGGCTTTTCCCCGATGCCGCAACCCGAAAAAGATAAACAATACAACTATACACTTGCAGCAACAAAAGCGTTTTGCACAGTAGCTTATAACGTGCGTATTTTTTCCGATACTGTGCTGCACCGATACGAAGACTCTGTTGAAAATGTATTTAAAGATCAGTTGCCGCAAGATGTTTATGAGCGATCGATTGCTTTCGGCGATACAATTGGAAAAACAGTGTTAATGCGTGCAAAGAAAGACATGTATAAAGAAACACGCGGCATGGAAAAATACCTGGGGACTGATATAGACGGTAAATGGCAACCAACACCACCCGATTATTTTGACGGTGCTGAACCAAACTGGCGTTTAATAAAACCGTTTGCATTAGATTCCGCTTCGCAGTTTCGCCCGGCACCACCATTTGCTTTCAGTAAAGATTCTACCAGTACTTTTTATAAAATGGTAAAAGAAACTTATAACGTAAGTATCAATCTTACAGACTCACAAAAAACCATTGCCAGTTATTGGGATGACAATCCCTTTGTAATGCAGCACTCCGGCCACCTGATGTTTGCAAATAAAAAAATAACACCCGGCGGCCACTGGATGGGCATTACAGCAATTGCCTGCAAACAATCAAATGCCGATGCGGTAAAAACGGCACAGGCTTATTGCCTTACAGCTGCTGCACTGCTCGATGGTTTCATCAGTTGCTGGGATGCGAAATATACGTATGAATACGTACGCCCCATAACATTAATCAATGCGTGGTTTGACAAAGACTGGAATTCATTTTTACAAACACCGCCGTTTCCTGAATATACCAGCGGGCACAGTACCATTACAGCTTCATCGGCTCAGGTGTTAACAGCACTTTTTGGTGAACATTTTGCGTTTCATGATAACAGCGATTCTGCGTACATCGGCATGGCGAGGGATTTCACTTCGTTTAAGCAGGCTGCAGCAGAAGCATCGGTAAGCCGCCTTTATGGTGGTATTCATTTCAGGCCAAGTCTTGACACAGGGCTGGTACGCGGCGCAATGGTGGGCGATAATCTTTTAAAGAAATTGAACATGCATTAATGCAATTCGGTTTTGATCGGTATGATACAGGCAGCAGTATTTCATAGCATCGCCTGTTGTGTCACTCACTTGTACGTTCGGATCATTGAGCAGCAAGTCCGAAAGACCGGAAGACCGAAAGTTGGAAAGAAATACAACTGCATTTACTTTCGGACTGACTGACTTGCTGACTTCCGGTCTAACTGTACAAGTGTGCGACGCAACAAAAGATTGATAGCAGCAATGCAGCAGGGCTCATAAAAGCATTCCTGTATTAATTGCTCAAAGCAAATGGAATTCTTGTAAGTTTTTTAAATAAATTTAAAATAAAAGATAACAGTCATCAACAGCACAATGAAATTTTCCATCCTGTTTGCATATTTGTTTTTTTGCGTTTTGCCTGCAATAAATGCGCAATTCTGTAATGGAAATTTGGGCGATCCTGTTATTAACCAAACATTCGGTGCCGGTTATTCTTTTAGAATGCCAGCCAATGCTACAACTTACGAGAAAGCCGGGGGCTGTCCGGGCAAAGGGCAGTATCTTATTGGCAGTTTTGTTTTTGGTTGTGGTGCAGATCGTACGTGGCTGCAGGAGATAGGCGATCATACCCGCGACCTGAATGGTAATTACATGCTTGTAAATGCTGAAAGCACACCGGGCACGGTTTATACAGATACCGCTAAGAATCTTTGCGAAAATACCAACTACGTTTTTGCGGCATGGATATCAAACGCCATGCAAGCGATTACATGTAACAATAACCCGGTTCTGGCAAATCTTACACTTACTGCCACAGCGCCGGATGGTACTGTTTTGGCAACTACCAATACAGGCGATATTCCCACAGCATTCGACAGGATGTGGAAGCAGTATGGTGTAGCCCTTAGAACGCCCCCAAATGTATCTTCGGTTATTATCAGTATTACAACAGATCCCAAATCTGGCTGTGGCAGCGGTTTTGTACTGGACGATATTACGTTTAGAAGTTGCGGTCCTTTGGTTTCTGTAACCCTCGACGGCAGTACTGCCCCCGGTGATGTTTGTGCAGATTATACCAACGCTTTTATATTGCAGGGTGTTTATTCGCCCGGATTTACCGACCCGGTGGTGCAATGGCAAAACAGTTTTGATACCGGTAAAACATGGCAGGATATTCCGGGTGAAACATCGCTTACTTACCCCATTCCCCGCAGAACAAATGGTGTTATTAACTACCGGATGGTTATGGCAGAAAGAGGAAGTATCAATTCATTGAACTGTAGAATAGCATCGAACAGTATTCATACAGAAATTCATCCTTTAGCGGCTCATAAGCCGCCTCAAAGTATTTTGGGCTGCCTTGATAAAGACCTGTATTTACCGCCTGCAGATCCGTCTGCATTGTCGGTTTTATGGAAGGGGCCGAATAATTATACATCTGTGCAACCTGCTGCAATTGTTTCTAAAGTGCAATATGCAGATACAGGTTTATACACTTTGAAAGAATCGTTTTATTTTGGCTGTGTATCATTAGATACCTTCTACCTTAGGATTTTCCCCAGCACAACAATTTATACGCAACCCACATACCCTATTTGCGAAGGCATGAGTGAAAATCTTTCCGTTTCATCGTCTGGGGGAGGCACTTACAAATGGTATCCTTCAACAGGTTTATCTAATGATACCAGCGCCAGTCCAATTGCACGCCCCACCGATTCAACGGAATATAAAGTAGTGGTTACAAATTCATTCGGGTGTAAAGATTCTGCGTTTCTTAAAATAAATGTTTACAGGAGCCCTATGGTGAATGCCGGGCCCGATAAAGTAATTCTTTCAGGAGATACCGCTATATTAAATGGTGCTGTAAAAGGTACAGCAGTAAATTTTTTATGGTCGCCGTCTTTGTTTTTAAACGATACGCATGTACCTGTACCCAACGCTTTTCCGCCTGAGAGTAATTTATATACCTTATCAGCAACCTCAACCGTGGGCTGCGGTTCAGCGGTTGACAATGTACTGGTAAAAGTGTACAGCGATATTTTTATACCCTCTGCCTTTACACCAAACGGCGATGGAAAAAATGACCGTTTCCAGGTGCTGCCGTTAGATAATTACAAACTGGTGCAGTTCTTTATTTACAACCGCTGGGGCCAGCTATTGTTTAAAGCCGCAGATAAATACAACGCATGGGATGGCTCTTACAAAGGAATGGTTCAGCCAAATGGCACTTATATCTACAGGGTTGAATTGCTTAGCCCGCAGGGTAAAAGAATCATTAAACAGGGTAGTGTTCTGCTGCTGCATTAAATACATTTTTTGTACCGGGCACAGGGATCATGAATTGAGCTTTTGTTGCGTCGCACACTTCGGCAGTTGGATATTTTGTTGAGCTTTTATTGTAGCGTAGATTAAGTAGCGTATTAAGTAAGTGTATATTTAAAACATTTGATCTGCCATAATCCCAAATATAAATCCACCAACAATACAGGCAACCGATAATATGATTAGTACAATTGCAACCGGTATATAATAGTCGGGTTTACTTTCTCTTATTTGTATAAAATATTTATCATTATCACCATGCTCCATACTGTCTGGGGCGTTCGTTAATGTTGCTGTATAATTTCCGGCTTCTGCTGAAAATGTAAATAATTTCATTCGCCTTATAGTGCCCTTATTTGCGCTTGGCCCGGCAATGGAAGGGTTAAGTACCAACGGTTCTTTGGTTAACTGGTTTTGAATTGTAACACTGCATTTATTAAAAGGAAACAGTTTTGCATTTTTCGTTTTTTGCCATATTGAATAAGTGCCGTTTTTTGTTATTTCAAAACCAGCATTCTTTGCAGCAAAAGCAAATTCGGAAACCACTTTTCCGTTAAAAACCTTTTGCAGTAATTTGATTGCTTTAAAAAGCATAATTACCCCAATCGGAGTAAGGCAAAAAAACAAAATTTGAATGGTAGTTAAGTTCATTGATTATATTTTGGTAGCAAATTTTGGGTGAATCTACGCTAAGATAAAAGCTCAACAAAATATCCAGCCGTACAGGGCATGCCTACCCTTCAATCTTCGCATTTCTGAATATAGCTTCGGCAGCCGAAGAGTGCGACGCAACAAAAACTCAATAGAATTTCTTAGGCTGGGTTCAAAAAGTCTTTATAAAATTTACCCGTTTTCGTTTTTCGAAAAAATAATATTCAGAATAAATTCTCTGTGTAATTTACACGCTCAAAAAAATATAAATATGAAAAGACATGCAACCGCCGTATGGAACGGCTCAGGAAAAGAAGGTAACGGAGTGCTAACTACACAGAGCGGCGTATTGAGCAACACGCAATATTCTTTTAATTCCAGGTTCGCCGAAGGTATTGGCACCAATCCTGAAGAGCTTATTGCCGCTGCACATGCGGGCTGCTTTGCAATGAAGCTCAGCTTTGTTCTTGGCGCTGCGGGCTTTACAGCCGAGTCGCTTGAAGCTACGGCACATATAAATCTTGATACGGCGCAGGGTAAAATAACCGAATCGCACCTGGTATTAAAAGCCAAAGTACCTGGCATTGGCAAAGAAAAATTCGATGAGTGTGTTGCCGATGCAAAAGCGAATTGCCCGATAAGTTTATTGCTGAATGCAGCGATATCTATAGAAGCAGAGTTATCGGCTTAACAATTCAAAACAAGAAAGAATCAAAAAATTATGAACGTTGAAATTCGCAGAGCCACCGTTGAAGATGCAAACATAATAGCCCCGCTGTTTGAAGAATACCGTGTATGGTATCATCAGGTTCCGGATGCAGATGCAGCATTAAATTTTATCACTGAACGCCTGCAGTTTAACGAAAGCGTGATCTTTATTGCATTCATAAACGATGAAGCTGTAGGTTTTACACAGCTATACCCCATCTTTACATCGGTTGGCATGAAGCGGACTTTTTTATTGAACGATTTATTTGTAAAAGAATCTGCAAGAGGAAAACATGTTGGAAAAGCATTATTAAATGCAGCCAAAAAGCATGGCAAATCTTTAAACTGTAAATGGCTGATGCTGCAGACATCTAATGATAATTACAGGGCGCAGGCATTATACGAAAAAGATGGCTGGATAAAAGAATCAGATTTTTTTTACAGTGTATTGCTTTAAAAATAAAGCCCTGCAGCGCGGGGCTTTATTTTTATTTTAAATAGCTTGTTAAACCGTTCCCGTTCCTCCTGCTTTTCCATAAAACAGGTAATGTATTTTGCATTACTTAGGTATTTGGCAACAAGCGCAAGGGAAACCTATTTTTGTAAAAAATACTTACATTGGAAACTACCACGCTTATTCTTATTCTTGTTGTAATTTTTTGTTTTGCCGGGGTTATGCTATACCTGCTTTTTGCAAAAAATAAAATAAAAAGCAACGGCAATGCCGAATCTGGTAATGCAACTGTTCAAATGCAATTGCAGGCTTATGAACGTTTAATATTACTTACTGACAGAATTGCTTTGCCCAACTTAATTAGTCGTGTAAATCAGCCCGGGGCCAGTGCCCGTGAAATGCAGTACATGCTTACACAAAGTATAAAAGAAGAATACAGCCACAATATAACGCAACAGATATATGTAAGCGCCGATGCCTGGACCTCGGTTAAAAACCTGAAAGAGCAAAACATGCTTATTGTTAACCAGCTTGCCAATCTGCTGCCGCCAAATGCAACTGCAATGGACCTTAATAAAATATTATTAGAATACGTGATGACAGATAAAAAGGGAACTTTACATGAAGTTGTAAGTGAAGTGTTAAGTTATGAAGCGAAGAAAATATTCGCATCTTAGCTGTTAATGAATACCCGGTACTTAGTGATTAATAAATGCCTGCATGAATAAAAACAAAAAATTTACGGATAGTGATATAGAGATTGACGCAGTATATTCCGTCTCGTCTCCAAACTATCAGCCACCGCAAGATGCCCCGGGTGAATTTCCATATACCCGTGGTGTGCAGGCCGATATGTACCGTGGCAAGTTGTGGACCATGCGCCAGTATGCGGGATTTTCTACCGCAGAAGAAAGTAATAAGCGGTATCATTATTTGCTTTCCCAGGGTGTGAGTGGTTTAAGCGTTGCATTTGACCTGCCAACCCAGATAGGTTACGACAGTGATCATCCGCTGGCAGAAGGTGAAGTGGGTAAAGTTGGTGTAGCGATTGACAGTATTGAAGATATGGAACGATTGTTTGCGGGTATTAAATTAGAAGATGTTTCCACTTCAATGACGATCAATGCAACCGGCTTTATATTGCTGGCATTTTATGTGGCCCTGGCAAAAAAACAGGGAGCCGATCTTACTAAATTAACAGGCACCATCCAAAATGATATTCTGAAAGAATATGCGGCAAGGGGCACTTATATTTATCCGCCCCAATCTTCTATGCGCATTATTACAGATATTTTTGAATGGTGTGCAAAAGAACTGCCCAAATGGAATACCATTTCTATTTCGGGTTATCATATTCGCGAAGCAGGAAGTACTGCTGTGCAGGAAATAGCATTTACGCTAAGTAATGGTAAAGCTTATGTAAAAGCCGCAATGGAAAAGGGTTTGGATATAAATGTTTTTGGTAAGCGTCTCTCATTTTTCTTTAATGCCCATAACAATTTATTCGAAGAAGTTGCTAAGTTTAGAGCAGCCAGGCGAATGTGGGCCCGCATAATGAAAGAACTTGGAGCAACCGACGAAAAGGCCATGATGCTGCGTTTTCACACACAAACCGGAGGTAGCACATTAACTGCCCGGCAGCCTTTAAATAACATCAGTCGTGTAACCATTCAAACACTTGCAGCGGTTATGGGTGGCACACAAAGCCTTCACACAAATGGTTACGATGAAGCACTGAGTTTACCTACTGAAGAGGCAGCCCGTATTGCCTTGCGCACCCAGCAGGTGGTAGCTTTTGAGAGTGGGGTAGCAGATACGGCTGACCCGCTTGCCGGAAGTTATTTTGTAGAATCACTTACAAATGAAGTAGAACAAAAAGCATTAGAACTTTTACAAAAAATTGATGCAATGGGCGGCAGTATCAGCGCCATAGAACAAGGTTTTATGCAGGATGAAATTGCACGCAGTGCCTACGAATACCAACGCAATATTGAAAATGGAGAAAAAATTATCGTTGGCATAAATAAGTTTATTGTAGATGAAAAAAACAACGTACCCGGCTTTAAAATTGATGACAGCATAAGAGAGATGCAAAGCAACAAGCTGAAACTATTAAAGGAGAAAAGAAACCAAAGTAAGGCGGCTGATTGTTTACAAAAAATAAACGCAGCAGCAAGGATCAATACCAATTTAATGCCACTGGTTATCGATGCCGCTGAGCATTACTGCACGCTTGGTGAAATTGCCGATAGCCTGCGAAGCGTATTTGGCGAATACAAATAACATTAATTCCCGCTTAAATTTTTCGAGTATAAAACCAAATATTGATAATAAAGGCCAAAGGAATCACAGATAGCTTGTTAACAGTTCTTACAGGTAAGCCATAATGGAATGCGGCGTTAGCCTTCATCTTTATGGTGGCAAAAGACTCATTAAAGAATGATTATAGGCTCTTGTTTTAAAGATTTATCATCTATTTTTACTGAATTCCAGTTTTAGTATTGAAAACTGATTTGGAATAAGAAGTAAAGCAGAATTGATGACTTCTAAACTTTCGCGTTTTATATGAATAGAATTTTGGTTGTAGATGATGATGCAGAACAGCTATTTCTGCTGCAAACACTTTTAGAAAAGAATGGTTACCAGGTAGCCACACTTGGCCGCGCCTCTGTAGCCACAAAAGTGGTAGAAGCTTTTTCTCCTCAGGTGATTCTTTTAGATATAAAACTGGTTGAGTTGGATGGCAGGGATATTTGCATGGAACTGAAAAAAAATAACAAAACAAAACACATTAAAATCATTCTTTATTCCGGCTATAATATCACTAAAGACGAGTATGAACTTTACGGAGCCGATGATTTTATTTCAAAATCAGTAAACCCCAAAGACCTTCTTAAAAAAATAGAGGTTCATGCAAAAAGCAATATTTATACAAACAGAAGATAAATCATCCTTCCTTTTATTATTGTTGGCCAAACTGCATTGCTGCTATGATGCTTTGTTGCGTCGCACACTTCAGGGTTTTGTACTTTATTAAGCAACGTGCATCAGGCTTACATTTCACAATTATTTTTGTAGTGCAACCGCAACCATAGCTGCCATGAAAATGGAACCTTGAACCGAGCGTGGCAACAGTAGTCTCATAGCAGCTTTCTTGCTGGTCACAAAAAAATCAACACTGCTTTAATGAAATTATAATTGCGCTTTATATGTAATGGCAGCCAAACATTTCTTATAATTGTATAACATCCAATCCAATATTATTATGAAAAAGATTTTAACCCTTTTCTCTTTCGTATTGCTTGCACAATACGCAATGTGTCAATACTACGACCGGGATTATAAATCGTTTAAAGTAAATTTCAGCGCAGGTTACTCCACCATAATGCCCAAAGACTCTGGTACAAAAGGTGGCGTGGTGTTTTCTTTTGAGCCAAAGTATCATCTTTTAGATGAGTTTTCAATTGGCTTAAAAGTAGAAGCTGTTACAATGAAACCTGCACCTTCAAAAGCGAATGGCGGCGGAACGATAACCGGCGACGTGCAAACAAATGGCTCTATATTGGCAACCGGAGATTACTATTTTACCCATCGCGATTTGCGTCCTTTTGCCGGTGTAGGTTTTGGGGTATATAGCCAGTCGGCCAGAACTATAACAGATTATTATGGAATGATCCAGGATTTGCCTTCTTCAAATAAATTCGATTTTATGCTTCGCGGTGGTTTCGAATTCAGCCATATAAGCGCGGCACTTGAATACAATTTCATTAGCAACAGAACCGATACAAGAACCGGGTACCTCTGCTTTAAACTTGGTTATGTAATTGGTGGTGGCCGCTTCGATCCTTTAGCCGGGCCTTTTTAATATGCAGGTATTTTAGTAATTCGGTGTTTGATATCTCACTTTTAAAAAGCCTTATTTTTACATTTTTTAAACACTGAATTGCATTTTATTTTATGCTCGCTACCATCGTTACAACTGATGAGGAACTGGAACAAATTGTTCAGTTGTCTTACCAAAATAAAAAAGAAAGCATTTCTGAAGACGAGAAAACTTCACAAGGATTTGTAAGTTGGAATTATTCTATGGAGCTGCTGAAAAAAATGCATGCACTGCACCCGAATATAATTGTAAAAGATGGCAGCAGGGTAGTGGGTTATGCCCTGGTTGCATTAAAAGAAGCAAGGCATTTTCATGAACAGATGGAGCACATGATCAGCTTTGTAGATGATATTTTATACAGCGGAAAACCTTTGCGTGATTATAAATATTATGTTATGGGCCAGGTTTGTGTTGATAAAGCATATCGCGGTAAAAATGTTTTTGCAATGCTCTACGAAAAGCACAAAGAACTTTTTCAAAATACTTTTGATTTTATAGAAACCGAAATATCAACTTCAAACACTCGTTCTATGAGAGCGCATGAAAAAGTGGGTTTTAAAACAATTTACACTTATACCGATGCCAATGATGAGTGGAATGTGGTAATATGGAACTGGCAATAAAAATTATTGCATCCACATTGGCTTTAGTTTTTTTATTTTTTTATAAAGCGGGCAATTTTCCTGGTGTGCTCCCGGCAAGTAGCCTGTACTCATTAAAAACTCATTTACAATTTCGCCGCCTGTAAATTTAAAATGCTTCTTAAATAGTTTTACCCATTCTTCTTTTGTAAGCGGGTGATGGTGGTTGATCCAGTTTTTAAAAGACCCGAATTCTTTCTGCAGCTCAATAATTTTCTTTGCATTTTCAATGGCCGCATGCACTTTTAAACGGTTGCGGATAATGCCTGCATCATTCAATAATCTTTCAACTTGTTTTTCTTTATAGGCAGCAACTTTCTTAATTTCAAAATTGTCATAGGCTTTAAAAAAATGAACTTTCTTTTTTAGAATAGTATCCCAGCTAAGACCTGCCTGGTTTATCTCAAGCACCAACCTGGCAAAAAGTTCGTTGTCACTCTCCAGGGGAAAACCATACTCATTATCATGATAAATTTTATGAACATTATCACTAGACAATGTTTGGATGTAACCACAGTAACTCTTAATAATCTCTGCCATATAAAATGTTATTTATTCTTAATGCCTGCCATATATTTCATGAAGAAATTCTCCGCGCTTAAAACTTCAATCTCAGAGAAATAGAAATCATCTGTATCTTCTGTTATTATGCTGCCACATTTACTTTCAACCGCAGCATAATATTCAAGGCCATCTTCAAAATCGTGTATCTTTTTATTTTGTAAGGTTCGCTGTACCGAAATTTCTGTTGCGTCTGCAATATGTATATTATTGCAAAGCAATGTTATTTTCTGTTTTGCCAAATCGTTCTTATGCTTTTTTTCTGCAAAATAAAAAGCGATTGCAAGGCAGACAGGCGATGTGTAAATCTCAAAATTTCGTTTGCCATTCAGGCTTAAGATTCGCGAAGTATATGTAAATAAAGGATATTCCTTGTTCAATACCGAGATCAATATATTGGCATCTGCAAATACTTTCATTTTTTGGAACTGTAGTAAGTTGCTTTGATTGTTTTACGGCTTTTCTTTTTTGTTTGATATTCTGCCTCGCCTTCTGAAACCTGGCTTACCCATTCTGCAATAGGAAAATCTTCGAGCGACTGATAACCGGATGAAGTAATTTTTTGCAGTAAAAACTCTATCAACCGCGAAAGGCTGATATTGTTTTGTTCAGCATATTTTTTTGCTTTATTAATAACAGCTTCATTAAAGCTTAAAGTAACTTTTGCGTCCACAACTTTTAATTTGGTTCAAAATTAATTATTATACGTATAAAAATAAAATTTTGTGCGTATAATAATTGAAATCATTTTGTAGACGGGCAGAAGAATGGAAATTCAGCTTTTGTTGTGTCACTCACTTGTACTGTTAGACCGGAAGTCAGCAAGTCAGTAAGTCCGAAAGTAAATGCAGTTGTATTTCTTTCCTGCTTTCGGACTTCCGGTCTTTCGGACTGGATGCTCAATATTCCGAACGTACAAGTGAGTGACACAACCGAAGCTCACCAGAATTCCTTATGTTCGTTCCATAAAACATATTCTAACATGAGAAAGTTATTGCTCATTTGGCTGCTCGCAACTTCGTACAACTCTTTTTCTCAAAATTTAATGACGCCGGATCTGCTCTGGAAGCTAGGCAGGTTAAGCGCTTTAGGTTTATCGAAAGATAAAAAGTTTGTTGTTTACAGTGTAAGCACGCCGGATGTTTCAATGAATAAAAGCACCCGTAAAACTTATATTGTTCCTGTAAATGGTGGTAATGCCGTTGAAGTGAGTAATGCAGACAGCCTGCTTGCAAACGATAAAATTTCGCCTGATAGAAAATATATGATTAGCAGTAATGATGTAAGGGTAATGAATATTACCGGCGCAGATAATTATGCTGATCTTCCCCAATCGAATGCATATATCTACACCTCACTAAACTACCGCCATTGGGATGAATGGGAAGATGGAAAATTTGGTCATGTATTTATTGCGCCGGTGGTTGATGGCAAGCCGGGCGAAGCAAAAGATATTATGCCCAACGAAGCTTTCGACTGCCCGCAAAAACCTTTTGGCGGCGATGAAGATTTTGTCTGGAACCCGGACAGTAAGCATGTTGTGTATGTATGCAAAAAGAAATTTGGAACTGACTATGCAACGAGTACCAATACAGATTTGTATGAGTACGATGTAACTGATGGCACTACAAAAAACTTAACCCAAGAGAACAAAGGTTACGATGTAAATCCTGCTTACAATGCCAACGGTCAGCTTGCGTGGCTAAGCATGAAACGCGATGGCTACGAAGCAGATAAACAGGATATTATAGTTTGGGATGGCAAAACAAAGCAGAACCTTACTGCACAACGCGATGATATATACGTTGAAAGTTTTCGCTGGAGCGACGATAACAGGAATATCTTTTTTATTGCACCTGTAAATGGCACATTGCAACTGTTTGCTGTAAACTATCCCGGCGTTATAAAAATGATCCCGGTTATACGCCAATTGACAAAAGGCGATTTTGATGTAACCGGTATTGTTGGTCAATCCGGCAATACATTAATCGTGTCAAGAACGGATATGAATCATGCTACAGAACTTTATAGTGCAAAGATCAGCGACGGATCTATGGTACAGCTCACGCATACAAACGATGCTGTTTACAATTCGCTAGGTATGTGTAAAACAGAAAGAAGGTTTGTAACAACAACTGATAATAAGCAAATGCTGGTATGGGTTATTTATCCACCCAATTTCGATGCATCAAAAAAATATCCAACATTACTGTACTGCCAGGGTGGGCCACAATCTTCACTCACGCAGTTTTATTCATTTCGCTGGAATTTTCAACTGATGGCTTCTAACGGTTATATTATTGTTGCTCCTTGTCGCCGCGGTATGCCGGGCTTTGGAACAAAATGGAACGAACAGGTAAGTAAAGATTGGGGCGGACAGGTAATAAAAGATTACCTGAGCGCCATTGATGCAGTTTCAAAAGAGAAATTTGTAGATACCAGTCGCAGAGGCTGTATTGGTGCAAGTTTTGGTGGTTTTTCGGTGTTTGCTTTGGCGGCGGTACACAATCACCGTTTCAAAACTTTTATTTCTCATGATGGCGTTTTTGATTTTAGAAGCGAGTACGGAACCACAGATGAAATGTGGTTCGAGAACTGGGAAAAAGGCGGCGCTTACTGGCAAAAAACAAATGCTACAGCACAACGTTCGTTCAGCCAAAGCCCCAGCAACTTTGTAGATAAATGGAACACACCCATTATGATCGTACAGGGAGGTAAAGATTACCGTGTGCCTGTTGAGCAAGGCCAGCAAGCGTTTCAGGCTGCACAGCTTCGTGGTATAAAGAGCAAATTTCTTTATTTGCCCGATGAGAATCATTGGGTGCTTCATGCACAAACTGCAATGGTTTGGCAAAGGGAATTTTACAAATGGCTTACAGAGACTTTACAATAAAATAATTTTTTTTTAAACCCAACACATGTGCAGATAGCATCACCTGTTGCGTCGCACACTTGTGCTTCTGTACTATTATTCGCCAATGTGCAAAGGTTGCACACTTTACACAAGCCCGGTAAAATTCCGGGCTTTTAAAAAATATTTATTTAGAATCATAAACAAGAATCTATAAACTGTTTTGGGTTATCTTCGCCACACAAAATTTTCATTATGAATCTTCACGAATACCAGGCAAAAGAACTGTTGAAAAAATACAATGTTCCCGTTCAGGAAGGCATTGCGGTAGATACGGTAATGGCTGCCGAAGAAGCTTACCGCCAGATAAAAAACCAAACCGGAAATAATTTCGCCGTGGTTAAGGCGCAGATTCATGCCGGTGGCCGTGGTAAAGGAAAAATTATTGGTGGCGAACAACGAGGTGTTGCCGTTGCAAAAAGCCTGGAAGAGATTAGTACGATCGCAAAGAATATACTCGGGCATACACTGGTTACTATTCAAACCGGGGCGGCAGGTAAAAAAGTTAATAAAATATTGATTGCGCAGGATGTATATTATCCGGGCCCAAATCCGGTTAAAGAGTTCTATTTATCAATTCTGCTAGATCGTGCAAAAGGCCGTAATGTAGTTATGTACAGTACAGAAGGCGGTATGGACATTGAGGAAGTAGCACACAATACACCGGATAAAATTTTTAAAGAATGGGTACATCCGTCCGGCGGGCTGCAGGGTTTCCAGGCCAGGAAGATTGCTTTCAATCTTGGCCTTAGCGGCGAAGCTTTTAAAAACTGTGTAAAATTTGTAACGAACTTATACAATGCATACACTGGTCTCGATTGCAGTATGCTTGAAATTAACCCGCTGTTTAAAACAAGCGACGAAAAAATTATTGCGGTTGATTGCAAAATGAACCTCGATGAAAATGCATTGATGCGCCACAACGATCTTGCTGCAATGCGTGATGTTACTGAAGAAGATCCAACAGAAGTAGAAGCTGGACAATACAATTTAAACTTTGTAAAACTCGATGGCAATGTGGGCTGTATGGTAAACGGTGCAGGCCTTGCAATGGCTACAATGGATATGATTAAACTGAGTGGCGGCGAACCTGCCAATTTTCTTGACGTAGGTGGTACAGCCAATGCACAAACTGTAGAAGCGGGCTTCCGTATTATTATGAAAGACCCGAATGTTAAAGCCATTCTTATTAATATTTTCGGTGGCATTGTGCGCTGCGACCGTGTTGCAGCAGGTGTTATAGAAGCTTACAATAAGCTTGGTAATATCAATATCCCGATTATTGTAAGATTACAGGGTACTAATGCTGTGGAAGCTAAAAAGCTAATTGATGAAAGCGGACTGAAAGTGCAATCGGCTATACAGCTTAGCGAAGCTGCCGAACTTGTAAAGAAAGCTGTAGCATAAAAATTGTTTCTTATAAAATGAAGCTCCCTTCGTTAGCGAAGGGAGCTTCATTTTATAAAGTAAACCGCATATTGTCAATTCATATTCTGTCGTACAAGTGTGCGTTCCGATGAGGCATACGGAATTAAGAACGCAACAGTTGATGCCATATAAAACAAATGCCCGGCTAAAAAAATCCATGCTTTCATTAAAGTGTACTTAAAAAGTTAAGTGTGCCCCTTGAAGAATTTTTTTTAAGTAATTTACAGGAACGAAAAAACTGGAAATTATGAAATCATTATCAGAAACATGGTTTGCAGATGGCTATATAGATTTTGAGTTAAAGAAATATACACTGCTCGCTTACCTGCAGGAAGTAAATAAATACTTCAACGAGAACAAGCTTTACCCGCAGCTTGCCGAAGTTATTTTTCATTACAACAACATTGTGGCATTTCGTGAAAACAAAAAATATTTACAGGAGCAGTTCCCCAAAAAATTTACGGGCATGCAGTTGCAAAAACTGCAGTTACTTTACGAGCAAATGATCGAAGACGATGAACTGATGACGGAGCTTGAAGATATTATTCATTATGCCGCAGATAAGATGAAGTCAACCATTTCAAGCGGTACAGAGATCTATGAATTTATTGAAGATAAAATAACCATCAATCCTGTTGGTATTATTCCCCTGGAGCAGAATGAAGGTTACTTTTTTCTCAGCGAACCTGCAACAAAAGATACCCGTGTATATTATTACCGGCTGAGTATTTTTGAAAAGTACGACGAAAAATACCGCAGCATGCGCACCGAGTTTATCAACAACTGGTACCGCAGTATGGCCAACACTTATGAAAGCATAAAAACCGAACTCATCCGCAACAGAAGTATGCTGCCCAACCCCGCCGTTTACGCCATAGAAACAGGTCTTAGTTATCCTGTTGAAGAAACGCTTTTGCCAATCGCCAAACGTAGTTTGGTAAGGTATCTTACAGGTAATAATCCTTAAAATATAAAAGCAATTTTTTTTGTACCGGGCATTTGTAATGCTGCTTAGCATTCTTGCGTCGCACACTTGTAAGGTTGGATTATATATGGAGCTTTTACCGGTGCGTAGATTGCTGAATATTGATGTTTATAAATGATCAAGATTGAGCCCCGAATTTTTTTGGTAAGCGGACAGCTTCTTCTATTTTTGAGTTATCGGCAACCAATGAATTTCCGACCTGAAATTCATTGCGATCTTTTTTAATAAATGGTAACTTATGATTATGGATGTAAATAAGATAATTGAAAGTCTTAATAATAAGAACTATTCAATCACTCAAAAAGATGATTCCTATTTGTCGGATGAAGAAAAATTTGTGATAAGAAAGTATCAACCAGAAAATGTATTTATTGTATATGGCACGCTTGGTCCTGGAAAACCAAATCATCATAAGATTGAACATATTCAAGGGAGATGGAGTAAAGCAACTATTAAGGGCAAATTAGAGGCTAAAGGATGGGGTGCAGATTTAGGTTATTACGGGTATGTGAAAGCAGCCTCAGGCGAAGAAGAGGAAATAGAAGCTTTTATACTTTTTTCCGATGAATTGACTGTGAATTGGAAATTTCTTGATGAATTTGAAGGAGATGAATATGAACGTATCTTGGCGGAATTTAAATTGGAAAACGGTGAAGTTGGCGTGGGAAATATATATGCTTTAACAAAGTAGAAGGCTAATATAATTTACAAATCATGAACGAAAGACGCTAATCGAGTAACACAGAGGAATTTTTTGTTCTGAAATGGGTTATTTATAAATCAATCAAAATTGACATAAAACTTCAACGTATATAACACCCTTCGCCTCAATCTACCCGCCGGTAAAAGCTCATTCATAATCCAGCCGTACAAGTGAGTGACACAACAGCCGATGCCACAAAGAACAAATGCCGGTTTCAAAAAAATATAAAATATTCTTTAAGAGAAATACTCATGTTCAGCTTTATGTTGCTGTGCCTTATTTTGTGCTTCATTGGCGCGTAATTCAATGCGCCTTATTTTACCGCTGATGGTTTTGGGAAGCTCTGTTACAAATTCAATAATGCGTGGCGTTTTATAAGCAGCTAAATTCTTTTTTGCAAATGCAAATATTTCTTCTGCTACCTGTATGTTTGCTGTATATGTGTTATTCAAAACGATGAATGCTTTAACCACGAATCCTCTTACTTCATGCGGACTGCCAACCACCGCAGACTCAACCACAGCTTCATGTTCAAGCAAAACACTCTCTACTTCAAATGGTCCAACACGATAGTCTGAAGTTTTGATCACATCATCATCGCGGCCCACGAACCATATATAACCATCTTTATCTTTATAAGCTTTATCGCCTGTGTAATACAAGCCGTGTTTAACAACTTCTTTCTTTTTTTCGGCATCGCCAAAATATTCAGCGAACAATCCGTTTGGTTTTGCCGTAGTTGTTTTTACGGTTATGTTGCCTTCTTCATCTATGGGCAATTCATTGCCGTTTTCATCGGCAATAACAATATCATACAAAAATGTTGGTTTGCCCATAGAGCCAAACTTTATTTTATCATCGGGCAAATTTGCAACAATACAAGTACTCTCTGTTTGTCCGTAACCATCGCGTATCGTAAGCCCTGTGCCTTTCTTCCATGTTTCAATGATCTCAGGATTCAAAGGCTCACCGGCAGCAACGCATTCCCTGAAACTGAATGTATAAGATTTTAAATCTTCGAGTATCAGCATGCGCAATGCTGTGGGCGGCGCACAAAATGTTGTTACCTTATATTGCTGCATCAATGCAAGTTGTTCGGCAGCGTTAAAGCGGCCGGTTTGATTAAATGCAAACACCGTTGCGCCAATACTCCATGGCGCAAAGAAACTGCTCCATGCAAATTTTGCCCAACCCGGTTGCGAAATATTATAATGCACATCACCTTTCTGCAAACCAATCCATGAGGCTGTGGTTAAATGCCCGAGCGGGTAACTGCTGTGTGTATGCGTTACCACTTTCGGCATGCCTGTAGTTCCTGATGTAAAGAATAAAAACAAGGCATCGTCTGCATTGGTATTCGCAGCTTCAGCAATGTTGCCTTCATCATTTATTTTATCAAATGAAACCCATCCGTCTCTTGATTCACCCACAATAATTTTCAATGATACAGATTTACCCGAAAGCGTTTCTGCTTCATCGATCTTCGCTGCATTGGCAGCATCTGCAACTACAGCTTTGGGCATTAGTTTGCCAAAACGGTAAACAATATCGTGTACACTTAAAACAGTTGCTGCAGGTATTAAACGAAAGCCGCCTTTAATGGAAACCAGCACGGTGAGCCAGTTTTCAGGCAGTAAAGGCATTTGAGAAAAAATTACATCATGCTGTTGCAGTCCGTTGTTGCGCAGAAAATTCAGGTAACGGTTACATGAAAAACTCAACTCTTCAAACGAGAATTTTTTTGTTGCCACAGCATCTGTCCATATAAGTGCTGCTGCATGCGGATCATCTTTTACATGTATGTTTTCAAACACTTCTGTTACCCAGTTAAAATGCTCCGGCTTTGGAATGGCAAGTGTTTTTAAAGCTTCGAACTGTTTATCAGCAATCAGCGCTCTTACCTGGCGGTAAAATTTTTCAGTAAGCATAAAGCATGCGGTTTGATATCAATAAAATTATAGTATTTAATTTTTATAATAACAGCT
The DNA here is from genome assembly GCA_002390845.1 of Chitinophagaceae bacterium UBA4407. Taxonomy (GTDB): domain Bacteria; phylum Bacteroidota; class Bacteroidia; order Chitinophagales; family Chitinophagaceae; genus Limnovirga. Next base: position 76,333 of record DGQT01000099.1, read on the forward strand.
TTATGAACCGGGCTACAGAATATAAATGAAGCTTTCGTTGCGTCGCACACTTTTACGGTTGGATTATATATTGAGCTTTTATTGCAGCGTAGATTGAGTCGGTAGAAGAACATCGGCAATGGAAGGGGCTAAAAAACAAAACACTGTATCAACCAAATTACTGTTCTCCTAAACCATAAAAAAGTTTAGTTTTTGTTTGGTTTTTTACACAGTTCATGTTATCTGCAGGTTTATTTCAGTCGCAATAATGTAACAATAATCGTCTTGTCTTGCCCGATTATCATTTTGTCGATAGATACAACTTTATAATTCTGTGTCACTTGAATCGGATTTGTTGTTGTCATTAATAAGTCGTGTCCATTGTTTGATAAATTGATTCTGTAATTGTCATTTGCGGAAGTTACACTTGCACTTGTAGGCTCTTTACAAATCTCGACACTTGCTTGCACAAACTTATCTTTTTTGTAAAATGTCCAGTCTATAAAATGACAACAGTCATTTGAATGGTAATAATAATTTTCATTGTTGATTAATTGGATTGTCTCCGACTTAAAGAAAGAACTGTCCTTGTTACAGATTACCCAAGGATTAGAAATACTGTGATTTTTTTTATCTTGCTGAATACTTTGCTTAAATGTATTGAGTAATTCTTTCTTTGTAGGGCTTGTGTTTTGTCCAAACAAAGAGTTTGTCAAAAGTGAAAATACTATAATGATTATATAATTGTTATGTGTCATTAAAACTTGCAGGCAACGTTCGAGGCTTGCCTCATGGCTGGAATTGTTGCTGTGTCCGCCCGGCAACTGAAGCCGATTAAAAAGATGATGATGAAGTTAACAACTAAAAGCCAAATAGAATTCGGTCAAGCCCGATATTAGCTGATAGCAGTACAACAGCCGATTGTTATTCCGTCCGCCAGCCTTGCGGCAAACCTTTGTTGCCTGCAGTACTTTTATTTTCGTTCAACTTTTACTAGCCCTTGTCTTGTTGCTAAATACAAAATTCCGTTATTGTCAAACGTCATAGTCGAAATATAAGATGTTGGAATTTCCGAATTGTCTGGATGATAATTTTCCCAACTTTCTTTTAAGTCATATCTAACTAACCCTGCCCTGTCTGTTGAAATCCATAACACTTTTTCTTTTTTGTCATAAAGAACGCAGTTAGTATGGTTAAATGGTATACCTGAATTTGAAGTTGTAAACTGTTTCATTGAACCATCAGCATATCTTATACCGATGCCTTCATTTCTATTTACCTGTCCTGGTGGTTTACTATCATACTCGAACAAGCTGAAGTATAAATTTCCGTTTTCATCTTCGTCCATTGAGTTAATGCACTGTCCCTTTAAAATTGTTTTTGTGTCATTAAAACTTGTGGCTTTTCCATTTTCATCTATCATTACCGAACCGCTAAATGTTCCAATCCAAATTCTATTTTTTGAATCTCGTTTCGCAAAATACACTCTGTTGGAAGGTAATTCTTTTATTTTGTCTTTATTTATATTGCTCCATTTTCCATTTTGATAAATTGTTAATCCTTCATCAGAGCAGAAAAAAACTTCATCTGTTTTGGGGTTATTTATTATTTTAAAAGCTCCATTAATTCCAATTTCTTTTGGGTCATAAATTGTCCATTTCTTATCATTGTAACTGTAGATGTTATTTTTTCCATAAACCCACTTAGTGTTTTCATTGTCAGTTTCGATAGCATAGTATGAAAAATATTTCCCTTTTTCGGTTATATTTTGCTCTGCATTTTCAAATTTCCTGCCATTAAACTTTACAAGTCCTCCATCAGTTGTCAACCATATTACTCCACTTTTGTCAATTGTAATATGGTCATTCATATTGTCTGGTAAATTTGAATTTTTAGAATTCCAAACAGTTATGTTATAATTTTTTAAATTCTCATTCTTGTATACATACTCTTTGTTATAAATCTCTGGACTATTTGGCTTGTCGAATGATTTTTTGAAAGCGTCCATATCAACTCTTTCAACTCTACCTGTCATAGTTCCATCCTTTATGTCAAAAGACATATTAAAAGATGCTCTTTGTTCGGTCTTTTCTTTTGATTTTGCAGGAATAAAGCCATCAAAACTATTAAGTGCCATTACAATATTTCTAGAAATGATATTATCTGAAACATCAGTGTGACTTAAAACACATCCTTTCCCTGTGGAGTCAACAAGAATCTGAAACATTACTCTACCTTTTATTCCTTTCAAGTTATTTGTAGAAATAAGACTAGTAATTAGGGTTTCAAATTTTTCTTTGTCTACGTTTGCTTTGATATCGCCACAGTCTAAACAAAATTGAGTTGTTATGCAATTGTCTAACTTTTTGGGATAAAGGTTTTGTGCATTGATTACTGTCGAAATTGTGAAAGCTAAAAGCGTCAAAAAATATTTACTCATTTGTCTTATATGTTAAAGTTAGTAGGGTGTCAAATTGTATTGTAGGTAACGCCTGTATTGGCGTTATTATATGCAATGTATTATTTTTCTGTTATTGAAAATCAACCTTTTGATTATTATACATTTTGGATTGTCGTTAGGACAATCCGCCCTACCATTCTATATTTTCATTCACCCTTCTTTCCTTCTTCGCAGAGTCTGTTTCAAAGCTTTGTGCTTGGCATGGACTCTGCGATTCGTTTCGGTAAAGCTCATTCATTATCAACCGTACAAGGGAGTGACACAACAGGCGATACCATGAAATACTGTAGCTGTTGGTAGTCAGCAACTGGGCATTCATTATTAAAGTGAGATCAGGCTTATTAAAACAGGCATCAGATTTTATCAGAAAGCCGTGAGGTTTTATCCAAAAGGAATGAGGTTTTATCCGAAAAGCGTCAGGTTTTATCAACAAGCCGTGAGGTTTTATCCGAAAGCCGTGAGGTTTTATCCGAATGGCATCAGGTTTTATCCGAAAGCCGCCAAGTTTTACCTGCGCCTCGATCTACGCACCGGTAAAAGCTCATTCATTATCCAACCATACAAGTGTGCGACGCAAGTAAAGCCTCAACAAAGTTCTAAAGACCGGTCCCAAAAAATCAACTCCTTACTTTAAAACCTTTCGCATCGTATAAAGGGCCTTGTACAATTGTTCCTTTAATCCAATTTCCGAATACGAGAATTTCTGTTTGGTTACCAACTGTTGCCAGTTCAACAGGCAAATACGCAAATGCAATAGACGCTGCAATGCTTACCCCATAAGCACCTGAAGTAACACGGCCAGAAACCTTTTCATTTACACGCACAGGCTCATTGCCGAGCACAACAGCCTTTGGATCATCGAGAGTGATCGTTACCAGTTTCTTTTTATTGATGTGTTGCTGCAATGCTTTGCTGCCAAGAAAATCTTTGTTTTTGGCAACAGCAAAACTTAAGCCTGCTTCATGCGGCGTTTCATCGGGACTAATATCTGCGCCCCAATAGAGATAACCTTTTTCAGCACGCAAAGAATCAATGGCTTTATAACCGCAGGCGGTGATTCCAAACTCCTGTCCGGCCTGCCAAAGGATCTGCCATAAAGCCATTCCATTTTCAACATTGGTATAAATTTCATAACCCAGTTCACCAACAAAAGTTACACGCACCAATTGCACCGGAAAGTTGCCGATATTGATTTCACGCATACTTAAAAAAGGCATTGCTGTAGTGGATAAATCTGCATCAGTAATTTTCGATAACATGCTTCGCACCAACGGACCCCAAACGCCAAAGCAGGTTAATGACGCGGTTACATCCTTAAGCACCACAGATCCATCATCAGGCAAATGATCGGTAAGCCATGCCGTGTCATGACTGTTTAAAGCGGTGCCTGAAATCATGCGAAAAGTATTGGCATAGATTTGTGTAACGGTAACATCACTTTCAATGCCGCCGCGTTCATTCAGCATTTGTGTGTAGGTAACATGGCCTGCGCCTTTGTTGATTTTATTCGCACACAAAAATTCAAGATAAGCAGCAGCGCCAGATCCTGAGATTTCAATTTTAGAAAAAGAAGATTCATCGTACAAGCCAATCTTTTCACGTGTTGCCATTGCTTCTGTAACAATGGCTGTACTCCAGTTTTTGCCAGCCCAGCCTGTTGGCCTTAAAGATTCAAAGGCAGCATTCTCATTCGATGTATAATAATTTACTCTTTCCCATCCCGATTTCTCTCCAAACACAGCTCCAAGATTTTTGTGCCATTCATATGCAGAACTTATTTTTAATGGCCGCCCTGATTTGCGGTCATCACCCGGATAACGAATGTCGTAATACGATTCATAATTTTCTACCACTCTTGCAAGTGTATACGAAAATGATTTGTACTGTGCACCAAACCTTCGAACATCCATTTCCCATAAATCCATGGTGGGGGAGCCAGCTAATAACCATGCTGCCATCTCTCGTCCAACACCACCGGCACCCGCAATACCATGCGCACAAAAACCTGCGGCTACATAAAATCCTTTTACTGCTGTAGGGCCCAGACAAAATTCATTATCTGGTGTAAAAGCTTCAGGTCCGTTAATTACTTTTCGTATGGGTGCAGTTGCCATTGCAGGAACACGCATGGCAGAATTGATCATGATCTCTTCCAGGCGCCCCCAGTCTTCATCAAGCAATTTTCCATTGAAATCCTTTGGTACATGGTCAACCAGTTGATCGTCTAAAAATGTAGGGGCAGACTGTCTCTCATAACCACCCATCACAAGCCCTTTGCCATCTTCCCGGTAATAAACAAGATGATCAGGATCACGCAATGTTGGCAACCTGGCATCGCCTTTGGAAACTTCCCTGAAAGCCCCGGTTACAAGGTATTGATGGCTCATAGGAATAATAGGCACACGTATATCAACCATTCGTGCAATCTCTGCGGTATAAAGTCCGCAGGCGGCAACAACCATCTCTGTTTCTATAACGCCTTTATCGGTAGTAACAGAAACAACCTGATTGCCTTTTCTATTGATCGCTGTTACCCTTGTTTGCTGAAAAATTTTAACGCCCATTCGCCTCGCTTCATTCGCCAGTGAATTACAAAGCAGGCTGGGGTCAAGGTAACCATCCGTAGCAAGATAAGTTGCAGCAAGTACATGTTCTGTTGACATTAATGGAAACAATTCCTGTGCACGTTCGGCAGTAATTTCCTCCAACGGCAAACCAAAAGTGGTGGCCCAGCCAACCTGTCTTTTAAGTTCCTGTACACGCTCCGGCGTGCACGCAAGTCTTATGCCGCCACACTCCACCCAACCCGGATCTGTTTCAGGATCTTTCGACAATTTTCTATAAAGTTCCGCGCTGTACATCATCATAGAAGTGAGCGTAACAGAACCCCGCAATTGCCCTACAAGCCCCGCTGAGTGAAAGGTTGAGCCACTTGTCAATTCGCCACGCTCAATAATTACCACATCTGTTTCGCCTTTCAGTGCTAAGTGATAAGCAATCGATGCGCCGGCTACGCCGCCACCGATAATTACGATTCTTGCTCTATCCGGAAAATTATTCATGATGCATTTTTATTAAAACCAAAAATTGAAATTCATTTTATTAACCCGGCTGAAACCCTTTGTGAATCTTTACTTGCGTCGCACACTTTTACAGCAGTAATTTTTATCGGCAATCGCTCACAATTAAAAATTCGTTTTTAATTTTTCGAGCACTTCAATATAACGTTCTCCTGTAAGCTCTGGTAAAACAGAATGCCACTTTTTTAACCCCCAACTTCTAAAATCAAAATCAATGGAAGAAACGGCTTCTTGTATAGAAGCCCACATAACCCAGCCATACCGTGCAATGACCGACCACGCCATTGCCCTTGCTATTTTTGAAGGTAAATGTTTTTGCCAGTAAGCATCGCATAAGATCGTAAGCTGTTCATCGCTTAAAGCGGATTCGCTGGCCAGGTTTCCTATTTCAAAAGAAGCTTCATTTTGTCCCGCATATTCATAATCGATGATCCAGATTTTTTTGCCATCATCCATAAAATTTTCTGCTAGTAAGTCATTGTTACATGGAACAAGTTCTTCAGGATTTGAAGCCAGTATTTTTTCCAGTTCAAGTATTAATGGTTCAAGACTTAGATACTGATCGGGTATAAAATATCTGTTTTCCAAAACGGTGTTAAGATATTTTTTTCTAACCAATGGAAAATAAAAATTGCCCTGGAATGTTGGTCCTGTATGGAGTTTCTTTAAAGCATTGGCAATTGATAAAAGTAGCTCAGGTTGTTTTTGAAAGTCTGCCGCATGTAAAGTCTTTGCTTCAATCCAGCTGATCACCAATACTTTTTCATTGGATAAAAAATCAATCATGGCAGCGCCAACGCCAGACTTATGCGCCCTTGCCGTATTCACACTTTCATTTTCACGATTGATCCCAAGCAGGTGGGTTGCTTTATCACTTACACGCATTACATAAATTCCGCTAGGCGTTTCAACACGGTAATTTATATTCGTTAAACCACCTTCCAGCGCAACAATATTTGTTGCATCAGCAAGTGCAGGAATTTTCTTCCTGAGTTCAGTTAACCTGGCATCGTTTAATAATGAATTCATGTATGTACGCAGAGCTTAATTTTTATTGTTTGCCAGAAATAAATTCGTGCTTCGTGTTTTGCTTACCAAAGATCAGAAACTACAAGAGTACCATCCCGAAATAAATTCGCATTGGTGTCAGTCTAATTTTGGTTTTAACAACGTTCAAATGCAAGGCTCTTATTGCTCAAGCCGCATGGCTTCGTTGTCTCAACAGCGCTGCTTTCGCTTCTTTGAAAAAATATGCTTCGCATTTTTTCAATTCCGCCTTCGGCGGAACCGAACCGAAAGAGGCGCTTTATGAGACAACTGGTATCAGGTCGAAGTTCTTAAATCCAAGTCCAGAATAACTGGCTGGAACACTTATTGAGTATGAATTACAGCGCTTATCAGACTTCGCTTAAATGTCGCCATATAAACAGAACCCTCAACCGAGCGTGGCAAGTAAAGTTTCATAGAAGTACTGCGGCCTGATCCAAAAATATCTGATTGATTTTCTAAATTGTTTTCTTTGGCCCCGTAAACCAATACTTAACAGAGAGCTGCCACCAAACCAATAAAATAATTAATGTTATTCCTAAAAGTATAGGTGCGTAGTTAACGGCTACCCATGTAAAATTTTCGTTCCAGGGAACTGCTGGAGGCTCAAATGGCATAATGAAATAAAAGCACATGATGATGATTTCAAGTATGGCAACAAGGTTCATCCATTTGTATTTTTTACCGAGGTTCCATTCGCCAGCAGTAAAGCTGTTGCCCGCTTTCCAACGCAGCCAGATTGGAATAATGAAAGCGAGATACAACCCGATTACACCTACCGATACCACCGCGTAAAACGCTGTGGGAATACCTCTCGGGCTTTTCCAAAGTGCAGGCAGGGTAACGATTATACCAATTAATGCGGAGATCAATACGGCATTTACCGGCACATGATTTTTGTTGACTTTTGCCCAATGCTTATGGCCCGGCACCACGCCATCTCTTGAGAAAGCAAACAGCATTCTTGAGCAGGAAGTTAAACAGGCAAATGCGCAGAACAACTGGCCTACAGTTGAAATGATTAAGACTAGTTTAAACATAAGCGGACTAAGCGCATCGTACAAAATAGAAATAACAGAACCGCCGCCAAAGGGATTAACTGAAGTATCAAATGAGCTTACATTTTCAGGTTTTGTTGCGGCATACAAAAATGCAAGCAATAAAATATAACCACCCACGGCAGAATAAAAAATAGATTTCCAAATCCCTTTTGCGGCTGTTAAATGCGCATCTTTTGTTTCTTCGGAAAGATGCGCAGATGCATCGAAACCAGTGATGGTATATTGCGTTAAAAGAAAGCCCAAAGGCAAAACAAAAACCCAGTAAGTAACGCCGCCGGAAAAACCAGAGTTGTTGATGCGTGTGGTAAAAATCCACTTAAGATCCTGGTGTTCTGCGGGAGTAATAACAAGAATTGCGATGACCAATGCAGCGCCAAACACATGCCACCAGACAGAAATATTATTCAGCGCCGATTGAATATTACTGCTGAAAGTATTGAGTACTGTAATGATGATCATAATCACAACAAACCAGAAAAATTGCTGGTTAATAGAATCACCGCTTAAAAAGCCGGTTGCATAATCTGAAGAGAATGTGCCCAGTGTAATATTCAGGAATGTCGCTGCGCCATAAACCACCGAAGCAGTTACCGCCAGTAAACCAATCAGGTTCAACCAGCCCGCAAAAAAGCCAGCCTTTGGCCCGCCTAATTTTGCTGCCCACCAATAAATGCCTCCAGAAGTTGGATAAGCTGAAGCAAGCTCTGCCATTGAAAGGCCGATCATTAAAATAAAAACAGAGATCACGGGCCAGCCAACAGCAATTGCCAGCGGACCGCCATTGTTCCATGCTTGTCCAAACGTGGTGAAGCAACCACTGAGAATTGAAATAACCGAAAATGAAATAGCGAAGTTTGAAAATCCTGACCAGCTGCGGTTCAGTTCTTGTTTATAACCAAGCGAGGCGAGTAATATTTCTTCTTTAGAAACATCTTGTTTTTGCTCCATATTCAAATATAAACTAACCTGCTTAAGATAGCGCAATGGTTGTTTTAAAAGTTTATGGCTTTTATAAAATTAAAGTGCTGTTATAAGATAATTTTTATGAGCCGGGCAGAAGCACTTCTATGAAGCTTTTGTTGCCACGCTCGTTTCACAGTTCCTCTTTCATGGCATCTGTGAAAAGCGTGGCAGTTTACCCCGACGAGCGAATCGGAACTCGGGGTCGCACACTGGAACGTTCAGTCCAGTGTTGAGCAACGCAAGTAGTAAATTATATGTCGCAAGTTAAACTCACCAATTGTGATTAACGATTCCCGTTCTTGAAGTAGAAGGCCGTTGGTTTTATCTTCGCGTTGCTCAATAAAGTTATTGCAGCAGCAGTGTGCGACGCAACGAAAGCCTCACAAAGTATCTTCAGCTTGGTCCAAAAAAAATGTATTTATACTTCCAGGTAATTTAAATCTTTATGGTAAGTTTCTTCGGTAAGTACTGCCGAAACAACGGCAATAGATATAACAATAATGCCGGTGATCCATCCCGCTGTTAAATAATCGCCTGCAACGCCTTGCAGCCAGGTAAAGAGAAGGGATATCAACACAAGTGAGCCGCGCACCATATTGGGTACGGTTGTGGCTACGGTTGCCCGTATATTGGTGCCAAACTGCTCTGCAGCCATGGTTACAAAAATGGCCCACATACCGGTGCCAAAGCCAAGCAGCGCACAGGCTAAATATAATTCTGAAACATTTGCGCCATCAAGATTAAAATACCATACCACACCAATTGCTGTAAGAAAATAAAAAACATACAGCGCTTTTTTACGGCTCTTAAACCATTGGCTTACGAAACCAATTAAGATGTCGCCAATAGAAATTGCAGCGTAGGCATACATTACCGCTTTGCCCGGATCTATAGCGCCCTGCACATTCATTTTTGCACCAAACTCTTTTGAAAATGTAATGAGTATTCCAATAACATACCAGTTTGGTAAACCAACGAATATCGCCAGCAAATATTTTTTAAAGCGTTTGCCATTAGAAAAAAGCATGAAAAAATTTCCTTTTGAAATATTCTTGTGTTCAATGGTCTTAAACATACCGGATTCGAGAACGCCTACCCTTAAAAACAATAATGCAAAACCCAGCCCACCGCCTATAAAATAACAAGTGCGCCATTCAAAATTTTCTTTTAAAAAGAAGGCAACCACCGCACCCGTTAAACCAATTCCCGCAACCATGGATGTACCAATACCTCGTTTTTCTTTTGATAGTAATTCGGTTACAAGCGTTATCCCGGCACCCAGTTCGCCTGCCAGGCCAATGCCTGTTATAAAACGCACCAATGCATACTGGTCAACAGTTTGAACAAAACCATTGGCAATATTTCCCAAAGAATACAGAATAATGGAAGCATACAAAACTTTAAGCCTCCCTTTTTTATCGCCAAGAACACCCCATAATATTCCGCCAACCAAGAGCCCGATCATTTGAATATTTATAATAAACAAACCTTGCTTTGCAATTGCAGCATCATCCAGGCCCAGCGATTTTAAAGAGGGCACCCGTATAATGCTGAAAAGCAACAGGTCGTAAATATCAACGAAGTAGCCCAATGCAGCAACTAATACAGGGAGTGATAAAACACCGTATTTACGTTCGTTCATAAGCAGGTTTTAAATATTTGGCTTTGCTTTTTCTCTGGTGAAAAGTTTTATAATTACAGGGGCTGTAGTTATGAATACAATACCAAGTACAATTACTTCAAGGTGTTGTGTAAGGTCAAAATTATATTTTTCTAAAAAAAACTTGTACAGGTAATGGCCTGCTGCCAGCATAGAAGTTACCCATGCAACACAGCCGATGATATTGAAAAAAGTAAATTTTTTTTTCTCCATGCCCACTATACCTGCAACAATTGGTGCAAAGGTTCTTACAATTGGTAAAAACCTTGCAAACACTATAGCACCGCCGCCATGTTTATCGTAAAATGCTTTTGCCTGAACCAGGTAACGGTGTTTAAATAAATACCTGTCGGGCCAGTTAAACATGGCAGGACCAATTTTTTTACCAAACCAGTAACCGGCAAAATTTCCCAGGATTCCAGCAACGGAACAAAGCAGGATGAGCACCAGCAGGTTAATAATATCCGAGATATTAGAAGCGTCGTACAGTGAAGCTGCAAGTTTGCTGCTAAAAATCCCCGCCACAAAAAGCAAAGAATCTCCGGGAAAGAAAAAACCAATCATTAAACCCGTCTCCGCAAAAATAATAAACAGCAAAAGCCACAGCCCGCCATTATCAATATAAAACTGCGGTTGCAGCAACTCGTGCCAGTTAAACGTAAGTAGATATATCATAGAAATTTTATCGTATCAAATTTATAAGTACGTAATTTTTTGCCAAACATTTGTACAGGTGGCATCGCCTGTTGTGTCACTCACTTTTACTGTATGAATATTATTCAGCAATCAACAGCCAACAGCCGCAATCATTCAGGCAGCAAGCCATTTAATGAATCAACTGCCCCCAATTCCTAATTCCTTATTTCCCAATTCCACCTCACCAAGTTCCCCTTCCCATTTACTTACCACGCTTGTTGCAAGTGCGTTACCCAAAACGTTGGTAGCTGTTCTGAACATGTCGCAAAAATGATCAATTGGTAAAATTAAAGCCACGCCTTCCGGTGGAATTTTAAACATACTGCAGGTAGCCAGAACCACTACAAGTGATGCACGTGGTACACCTGCAATTCCTTTGCTGGTAAGCATTAACACCAAAAGCATGGTTAGCTGGGTTCCAAGATCAAGCTGAATACCGTAGGCCTGGGCAATAGCAATACTTGCGAAAGTCATATACATCATGCTGCCATCAAGGTTAAACGAATAACCCAATGGTAAAACAAAAGCAACGATTTTATCCTTGCAACCGAAGCGTTCAAGCTCTTCCGTAAGTTTTGGAAAAACCGCTTCACTGCTTGTTGTTGTAAATGCGATTATTAACGGTTGAATAATGTGCTCCAGTAAGGAAGGCAGTCTTTTACGCAGAATGATAAACCCAACTGTTATTAATACTAACCAAAGTGAAGCAATACCAATGAAAAAGTATGCGAAATATTTTGCGTAGAAAATAAAAATCCTAAAACCATTTGTGGCGATTACCGCTGCTATCGCACCGAATACACCTACTGGTGCAAACTTCATTACATAATTGACCATTGTAAGTATAATATGCGAAACTGCATCCAGTCCTTTTACAACAATCTTTCCTTTTTCACCCATTGCAGCGGTAGCAATTCCAAAGAAAATACTGAAGATAACAATCTGCAATATTTCATTATTGGCCATTGCCTCAAAGATGCTTTTTGGAAAAACATGCTCAACAAAATTCTGTAAAGTAAAAGTTTGTGTTTTGCCCGCAAGGTCTTTTACACTTTCTGCGCTGGCACTGTTTAAATCTAAACCCGCTCCTGGTTTAAATAAATTTACCAATAGCATGCCCAGCAGTAAGCTGGCTAACGAAGCGGATATAAACCATAGCATTGCTTTGCCGCCCACACGTCCAACAGTTTTAAGATCGCCCAGTTTTGCAATGCCTACAACCAGGGTAGAAAAAACCAATGGGGCAATAATCATTTGTACCAGCCTTAGGAAAATAGTGGTAAGCAGTTTTATATTTACTGAAAAAGACTGAATAAATTCCGCATCGCTGTTTTCGTGAATAAGGTAACCAAGGGCCGCACCCGTAAGCATCGCTGCTAATATATAAACTGTAAGCCTGCCGGATGATTTCATTTACAATTTTTTATCAGTCCGCAATATAGGATTTAAAACTATTCGTCATACTTCATTATCGCCTCTTGGTTTATTGCGGATTTGAATTTTGCGGGGCTTCAGTATTTTCTTGAATTGAACCAGCTTGCAAACTGTGAGGCCACAGCCGATTATTTCCGGAACGTACAAGGGAGTGACACAAGCAGTGATGACCAAAGCACAAATGCTTGTGCTAAAACATTTTTTCCCTTGATAAGGCTGGGCATAAAAGATTTAAAGCCGTACAAAAAGAAATCATTATTTTGCCAAATACTATTTCCAAAAAATTAACCAACTGTATATGAGTTTATTTGTAAAAAAATCAATGGCCTCCCTCATGTCGCAGGCAGGCGATTCAGAAAAGGGATTGAAAAGAACACTTGGTGCAGGTAACCTTATTGCCTTAGGCATAGGTGCAATTATTGGTGCCGGTTTATTTGTAAGAACCGCGGCTGCTGCGGGTGAGCATGCAGGGCCGGCAGTTACACTTTCCTTTATTGTTGCCGCTATTGGCTGCGCTTTTGCAGGTTTGTGTTATGCAGAATTTGCATCCATAATACCTATTGCGGGTAGCGCTTATACCTACGCTTATGCCACGATGGGGGAACTGATTGCATGGATTATTGGCTGGGCTTTGATACTTGAATACGCTTTGGGTGCTGCCACCGTTTCTATTGCATGGAGCGAATTTTTAAATAAACTGGTAGGGGGCAGTATACCTTATGAATGGTGCCACTCCCCGTTTGAAAGTGCGCTTGATGCGAACAATATTTTGCATACCGGGTATATGAATGCGCCTGCATTGCTTATTTTACTAATGATCTCTGCTTTGCTTATAAAAGGCACTCAGGAATCGGCAACAGTGAATGCTGTTATCGTAATTATAAAAGTGTCAATCGTTCTCGTGTTCATTGCAATTGGTTGGGGCTTTATTAACCCTGCCAACCATACACCTTACTTAATACCTGCAGATGCTCCGGCCGCATTAAAACCTGATGGTACACTCTACTCCTATGAAGGGTTTTTTAACCATGGGTGGGGTGGCGTATTAACAGGGGCTGCTGTTGTGTTCTTCGCCTTTATTGGTTTTGATGCAGTATCAACTGCGGCGCAGGAAGCAAAGAACCCAAAGAAAGATATGCCTATTGGTATACTTGGTTCCCTGATAGTTTGTACTATTTTATACATTCTTTTCTCCTATGTACTTACCGGTGTTGCACCTTATACCGATTTTATAAAAAGCGGCAAAGAAGCTTCTGTTGCTTATGCCATTGAAACCTACATGGCAGGGTATGGCTGGCTCGCTAAACTCGTTACGGTGGCTATTCTTGCAGGTTTCTCCTCGGTAATATTGGTAATGCTGATGGGGCAGTCGAGGGTATTTTATACCATGAGTACCGACGGACTTTTGCCAAAAGCGTTCTCTGCCCTGCACCCTAAATTCAGAACACCATATAAATCAAATATTATCCTGTTTGTTTTTGTTGGTTTGTTTGCAGCATTTGTACCCGGAAGTGTGGCAGGTGATCTTACATCAATAGGAACATTGTTTGCATTTGTTTTGGTTTGCGCCGGTATATGGATATTGCGTCGCAGGGATCCAGATATGGTTCGTCCGTTTAAAACACCGCTGGTGCCATTGGTTCCAATACTGGGTATCATTGTTTGTTCGGCCATGATCATCAGTTTGCCAAACGATACATTGCTCAGTGCTTTTGTGTGGATGCTGATTGGCTTGGTTGTTTATTTTACTTACAGTAAAAAGAATAGTAAACTCCGCAATCTTTCTGATGTTCTTCCCAAGGCTTCGGATTTTGAAAAGAAATAAAAAGTAAGAGCCGCCTTAGGGCGGTTTTTTTTTGATTGGCAAGTTCACGGGCTTCTGTTAATTTTGCCACCGCTTAAAAAAGTAAAGAATTTGGTGGAGCCCGGCTTTGGAATAAATATTAAGCATCGTTGCGTCGCACCCTTGTACTGAAGTAAAGCTATGAGCTTTTGGCTGTGAGCTTCGAGCTATTGTATTTGCTCAAAGCTCGTGGCTCACGGCTCGCAGCTTGATGCTCCAAGTTCCGAACGTACAAGTGAGTGACACAACAGGCGATGCCATGAAAAATTAAGCTGGTTACCAAAAAATAACGATAAACTGAAAACTATAAACTCGTATCATGGGAAGGATTTTTGAAGTTCGTAAAGCCACCATGTTTGCCCGGTGGGACAGGATGGCCAAGCAATTTACCCGTATTGGAAAAGAAATAGTAATTGCTGTAAAAGCCAGCGGCCCTGACCCTGCCACCAACCCCGCTCTCCGCAGGCTTTATCAGAACGCAAGAAGCGTGGGCATGCCCAAAGACAGGGTAGAGGCAGCCATTAAAAGGGCGATGGGTAAAGACACTGCCAATTACGAAGAAATACTTTACGAAGGCTATGCGCCGCATGGTGTAGCGCTTTTGGTGGAGACTGCAACAGATAATCATGTGCGGACGGTAGCGAATGTAAAGAGCCATTTTAATAAGGGCCATGGCGCTTTAGGTAACAGCGGTAGCGTTAGTTTCCAGTTTAAAAAAATGGGTGTGTTTAAATTAAAGCCGGAAGGGTTGAATATGGACGACCTTGAGTTGGAACTGATAGATCATGGCCTGGATGAACTTGGTGAAAGCACCGAAGAAAACGGTGATACTGTTCTGGTACTGCGCTGCGCATTTACCGATTTTGGTAATCTGCAGAAAGCGTTGGAAGATAAAGGCCTTACACCGATAAGCTCAGAGCTGGAATGGATTCCCACTACAACAGTGCCTGTTACCGATGAACAGGCTGAAGATGTAAGTAAATTAATTGAACGCCTGGAGCAGGACGAAGATGTAAATAAGGTGTTTCATAATATGGGGTAGAAACTACACCTGGAGGCATGATCTTGAAAGCAGTGAATTGTCGTATTCACTGCTTTTTTATTTAAGCTTAAATTTGCATAATGGTTGAATTGAATGAACTGAAAAATCCTGTTGTTTTATTTGATGGTGTTTGTAATTTGTGCAGTACCAGTGTGCAGTTTATTATTAAGCATGACCCTAAAAAAACATTCAGGTATGCATCGCTGCAAAGTGATTTTGGGCAACAGGTTTTGAAACAGTTTGGCTTGCCCGCCGATGAATTGAATTCATTTATTCTTTTGGAAGAAGGGAAAATTTATACCAAATCAAGCGGTGCTTTGCGTGTTACAAAAAAGCTTAATAAACTTTGGCCTGTGTTATATGGTTTTATAATTGTGCCGCCATTTATTCGTAATGCAGTGTATAGCTGGGTGGCACATAACCGCTATAAATGGTTTGGAAAAAAAGAAGCCTGCTGGTTACCAACGCCGGAGTTGAGAAAGTTATTTTTGGATAACTAAATGAAAGTTTTTATAACGGTTTCAATTTCTTCTTCTGAGGCAAGGAAGTATGCGAGTTTTCTTATAACAGCTTCCACCACTGCATCGGGGCAACTTGCACCGCTGGTGATAAGGATTTTTAACGGTTGTTTGTTGGGTAAATAACCTGAAGTAATGGTTTCTTCTTTTGTTTGCCAGTTTGCGTGAATAATGTCTTTCACAGAAATTATTTTATCCGGCGCATTGATGAAATAAGTTGGCAGTTTTTGTTCGCACAATTCTACCAGGTGTGATGTGTTGCTGCTGTTATAACCACCTACCACAATGGCAAGATCTGCTTCGGTTTCAAGTAAGCCTGTTACAGCAGTTTGGTTATCGTTGGTGGCGTAGCAAAGGGTGTCTCTTGTATCGGCAAATCGTTCGCTGATAGTTTGGTCTGTTAACTGGTAATGCTGTTTGATAACCTGCTTTAAATAATCAGAAATCGCCTGTGTATCTGTTGCCAGTTGCGTGGTTTGGTTTACAACACCAATGCGGGCAAGATCTTTGGTAATATCAAAACTTTCAGACAACCTACCTTTAAATTCTGTGTAAAATTGTTCTGCCGGTTTTTCGCCTGTTATGTATTTTGCCAGTTCAATTGTTTCCTGCATATCATTTACCACAACTGTTGGCGTGTGCGATGATGCATGCGAAAATGTTGCCCTTGTTTCCTCATGTTTTGGTTTTCCATGTACCACAATGCTGTAACCTTTTTCAGCTATCTGCTCGCTGCGGTTCCAAACCTTTTCTACAAAGGGGCAGGTAGTGTTGTATCTGGCTGTGGCAATGCCTTTATTGTTCAGCATTGTTTCAATTTCGAGTGTAGTGCCGAATGCAGGAATAATAACCACATCGTCTTTTGTAATTTCATCAAAAGGTATTACCTGCCTGCCATAAGTATCCTGTAAAAATTGTACACCTCTTGCCTGCAGATCTGCATTTACCTGCGGGTTATGGATCATTTCGCTTAACAGGAAAATTCTCTTGCCGGGGTTTTCATCAATCGTGTTAAACGCAATTTCAATGGCATTTTCTACGCCATAGCAAAACCCGAAATGCCTGGCAAGAAAAAATTGAACAGGGCCAAAATCAAGCAGGGTGGGGGAGAAGTCTTTTTTAAGTTTATCTTCCTGTTTGCGTTTATTCTTTATTGCCGAAATAAGGTTACTGCGATATATGTTGGGAACATTGAATTTTTTCATGCGAATTCTTAACCTCTCCAAAGGAGCGGAACTTGTTTTGCTGTAATAACGGCGAAGTTAATGAAGTTGCAATAAAGGATGTTTTTTGAGGTTGATACAATGCTGAATAATGTTCCGGAAGATGAACGGATTGCGACGCAAGAGGCGAGGCCATAAAATACTACAGCTGGTATTGTAAAAATTATACTTGCAAAAACTGTTAAAACTTATTAATTTTCAATTATGCAAACCATTCATGATGTTATTATAAAGCTTGACGAAATTGTACAGCAATGTGCAAACGAAAATAAACGTGCCGGCTATTTTGCAGCATTGTATAAACGAATGACACTTGCAGTTGCTGAGGGGATTAAGCATGGAATGTTTGAAGATGGCGCCAGAATGGAAAAGCTTGATGTAAATTTTGCAACACGTTATATTGATGCTTATGATGCATATTATGCGGGCAGGCCGTGCACAGCTTCGTGGAAATTTGTTTTCGATAACTGTGCAGGTGATAAACTTATTGTACTGCAACATTTGCTGCTTGGTATAAACACACATATAAATCTTGATCTTGCTATTGCATCTGCTGTTACCGCTCCGGGCAATGCTATCAACGCTTTGCAAAATGATTTCAATCGCATTAACCAGGTTATTGCCGCGCTTATTGATGATGTACAGGAATGTTTATGCCAGGTTTGGTTTCCTATGCGTATGCTTGCTAAAATTGCAAACGGAAGACAAA
The DNA here is from genome assembly GCA_002390845.1 of Chitinophagaceae bacterium UBA4407. Lineage (GTDB taxonomy): Bacteria > Bacteroidota > Bacteroidia > Chitinophagales > Chitinophagaceae > Limnovirga. The sequence goes on from DGQT01000099.1 coordinate 94,049, forward strand.
TGTCTGTGCTCAATTTCAGCATAGATAAAGCAAGAGAAACATCGTGGGCAAATGCTGTGTTACTTTCATCAATAAGCGTTGATATGCAGCCAGGTTATATTCATCAGATGGACACGGCTGTAAAAGCAGTTGGCTCAAAAATATTTTCGCCGGGGATGATGATGAATTTTATTTTAAAAGCAATTCACGAAACAGAGTACGATGATATCAGCCGCACTATAAATCTAATAAACACAACAGTTGTGTAACTATAAAGTAACGGTTGCCTGCTTCGGAATAATAAATATAATAAGATCGTCTAATGTAATGTTTGCCCGCTCACATGCATCATCAATATCTTCTCTTGAAACATTGGCTGCAAAAGATTTTTCTTTCAAGCGCTTCTTCACACCTTTTAAATCCATGCCTTCGTAACCATTAGGGCGCATTAAAGAATAGGCATGTATTAAACCGCTCAGTTCATCAAATGCAAAAAGCATTTTATCCATTTTTGTTTCAGGTTCCACACCAAAATGTAACGGGCCATGGCTTGCAATTGCATGAATAATTTCAGGATCAACATTCCTGTTTTCCAGTTCTTCAATAATTTTTTTGCAATGGCGTTCGGGCCATTGATCCCAATCCGCATCGTGCAGCAGGCCGGCCATTTCCCACCGCCATTGATCTGCTTCATTTAAATTTTCTTTTTCTGCCGCCCACGATTTCATTAAAGCCGCCACCTGCTTCATGTGCAGTTGTAAACGCGGATTTAGTACCCATGTGTTAAACAATTCCTCCGCTTCATCCCTCGACAAAACATTGCCTGCATCCGCTGCATTGCCAAAACTATTCCGGTTAAGCAATAAAGACATTATAAATAAGTTTCATCAAAAATAAATGAATTGAAATACATTATGAACTTAGCTGAAGCGGTACTATGAAGCTTTGGTTGTGTCACTCACTTGTACGTTCGGAAGATGAGGCAACAAGACAATGAGGTAACAGGCAAAAAGTAAAGCCTCATTGTTCATTTCTATTCTACAGTACAAGAGTGCGACGCAACTAAGATGCTATAAAAATCTTAAGCCGGGCTCATAAAATTTCTTATAACGAAAACCTGCATTCGGCAGCATTCTGCGCTACTCAACACGAAAACTTATCTTTGCCAAAATTTTTTGAAATGGGTGCTAAAGGAAAAGTACTGGTGGCCATGAGTGGGGGTATCGATAGTACCGTAGTGGCGTTAATGCTGCACCATGAAGGTTATGAAGTGGTGGGCATTACGATGAAAACGTGGGATTATGCTACCAGCGGTGGGGGGCATAAAGAAACCGGATGCTGTAATATTGACAGTTTTAACGATGCGAGGCAAGCTGCTGTGCAGCATGGTTTCCCACATTTTATTTTAGACATACGCGAAGAGTTTGGCGATTTTGTAATCGAAAATTTTGTAGAAGAATATATGGCAGGCCGCACACCAAACCCTTGTGTAATGTGCAACACGCATATTAAATGGCGGGCATTACTAAAACGTGCCGATGCTTTGGGCTGCGAGTTTATTGCCACTGGCCACTACGCCAATATTTCCAAAGCTGATAACAGTCGGTACGTTATAAGCAAGGGTTTGGATGAAACCAAAGATCAAAGCTATGTACTGTGGGGGCTCGATCAGGAATTATTAAGCCGCACAATTATGCCGCTTGGGAAATATCGTAAATCTGCAATAAGGCAAATGGCCATTGACTATGGTTATCCTGAACTTGCAAAAAAAAGTGAGAGTTATGAAATATGTTTTGTGCCCGATAATGATTACCGTGGTTTTTTAAAACGTCGGGTTGAAGGGCTTGAAGAGAATGTTGCCGGTGGTTGGTTTACAGATAAGCATGGCAAAAAATTAGGCGAACACCGTGGCTATCCTTTTTACACGGTAGGCCAGCGTAAAGGTTTGGAAATTGCGTTGGGTAAACCCGCTTATGTAACTGCAATTGATCCCGCTAACAACATAGTGGTGCTGGGCGATGAAGAAGATCTTTCGCAAAATGATATGCTCGTTACGCGCCTTAACTGGATTAAGTACGATGGCATAACAGATGGGATGGAAGCACTCACTAAAATCCGTTATAAAGACAAGGGTGCATTAAGCAATTTATATGCAAATGGTAATGGCGGTATACGGGTTCGTTTTTATGAAAACGTAAAAAGTATTGCACCCGGCCAGAGCGCTGTATTTTATGAAGGTGATGAGGTTATTGGCGGTGGAATTATTCAACGTGGTAGTTTGTTGTGAGTGATTAATTGTAATTAATAAATTTCACAAAAAATCCTGTTTGTATAAGCAGGATTTTTTTATTGACCAATCAGTATTGCTACTATTTAACTTTTGTTGCGTCGCACTCTTTTACAGCAGTAATTCTATTGGGTATTGTGCCGTTTGCGTTTTAATAAAATAAAAGTTGCAAATGCAAGTACAGTTCCTGAAACTATTGCAATCCACAACCACTGTGTGTTTTGATCGGGCAATAATTTAAGCGGCTCTGTATTGCCGATAAGTACCATATTGGCCCAGTAATAAGGAAGTGCTTTTTCGCTATTGTTGTTTTTAATAAAATCAATTTTTGCTTTTTGCAGGGCACTGTCCTTACTCATTCCCTGCGATAGATATTTATGAAAGTTTGCAGATATTTCGTAGATCATATCTTCATCTGCATTCCACAATGTAGCAGCAATAGAAGGAATACCGGCGGCAGTAAAACCACGTGCAAGACTGTAAATACCTTCTCCTGTAGCATTCTTGCCAACATTGGTTTGACAGGCGCTTAATACTACCAGTTTAGTAGCAGGCTTAGTGTTTAATAATTGTAATTCTGAAAGATTGATAGTAGAATCCTGCATGTATAATTTAGGTTCTTTATCGCTACTGTCAGCACTTGCATGAGAGAAAACATTTACAATTGTATAGCCTGCGATCTTTTGAATAAAATTATTTTTTGTAGCGTCATTTTTTATGAGCAATAAATTATTGTTGTAATAATCTGCAGAATTGGCTAACGCTGTTGCAGAGTTTTTAAGGTCAGGTACGTCAAGATATTTCTGAAATGAAACGGGGGCAAAACCAATGAAATTGTCCTTTGCCGGAAAGTCGGTAAATCGCTTTAGCAGGTAAGTTGCTGAGTAGGCATAACTGAAAGTATAATCCTGAATAAGAAAATGGCCGTTTTTAGCATCAGTGTATAATGCTTCGAAAGGCAGCAGGAAATTATCTGAGCAAATAATAACCCTGCCTTTTGGCAAATTTAATGGCTGAAATAGTGTTTTGTAAATTGAATTTGATAAGGCTTTAAATGAAGTGTAGTAATAATTTAATGAATCTTTATTTGAGCAAAAATTAATGAACCCATTGATCTCTTCACGGTGAAAATTGTTTTTGTCAAGTTTAAATATCCTGGTGTTACCTGCAGTAATACTCAGGATATAAGCCACTGTATCGTTGGTGAAATAATGAACAAAACTTTGGTGGTTTAATGAAAGATATTTTTTTAAAGAGTCGAGCTTTGGAACTTCATCTGCATATTTGTATTGATAGTAGGCAGGGTATTTTTGATAGAGCACTTTTATAAAGTCGTCTAAATTTTTCTTTGCGTTAATGCTGTTGCTATATTGCCTTTGGTACTCAGGGGTATTGCTTTCTAAAAGCAACAACTTTTGTTGTTCGGTAACAATTTTTATCTGTAATTCCCGCTCTTTTGCAGCCTCAATTTCGGGTAAACGAGAAGATGCACTCAATTCGTTCAGCTTGTCATTTAGTAGAACAGCCCTGCTTTTTTCCATAAAATAAAAGGCATGCCTTGTATCATTGGTAATGTAGCACACCTCCATTGCTTTTGAAAAAAAATCCCTTGTTTTATTTCGCCAGTAAAGTTTGCTTTGTTCTCCGGATTGCTCATGCCTTGTTTGGGTAATAACAGAATCTGTAATTAAAGCAGTTTCTAAAGCTGCTTTAATATACTTTTGTTCTTTTGTTTCTTTAAATATTTGCAACAATAGCTCCGTTTTGTTTACTAATAAAACGGTAATACGATCTTTGTTTCCAATAAGATTAAGAAATGATGTGGGTGGGTTTTTTAAAATATCACCGCTTGCTTCCACTTTTAAGTCATTAAAGGCCATTACATAAAAGTCAGCAGCTTGTTTATAATTATGTTCATTAAAGCCAGCCTCGCCAAGATTAATGTGCGCTGCAGCCAACCTGGAAAAATCTTTATCTTTTTTGGCGTATTCAATGGTTTTGTGGTAACTTTCTTTTGCTTTTGAATAATTATGCAAACTGTTTAAATAAAAATTACCCAAGTCAATATAGTCACTTGCTACCTGGCCATTATTACCTGATTTTAGTCTTTCCTGAATTGCGTGCTTAAAAAATAATTCGGCTTTTGTAAAGTCTTTTTGCTTTTCTGAAATCAACCCCTTTGTTTTAATGGCAGAAGCAAGTGCAAATGGATTTTTACCATATTTTATAATGATTTCCACGTCGGATAGAGCTTCTGAAAATCTTTTTTCGAATACAAATGATTGAGCCCGTTGAACTAAAAAATCAATGTAGTAGGAGGAATCATTGTTTTCTAAAGAGTAATTTAAACCCAAAGTGCTTTCTTCAATGCATTTATGGTAATCGCCCAGGAAGAAGTAAATATTAGTGTTATCAAGTTTTGCTTCAAGGATCGCTTCATTTGTGCCAGTAATTTTTTTTGCTATAATTATTGCACTGTCGTGATAAGCCAATGCCTTATCAAAAAGCATCAAATCTTTAAAATAATATCCAAGGTTATTATAACCTTTTATTGAACCTGTTTTTGAACTACCTTTTTTTTCAGAAGTATTAATATGGACTGATTTCAAAGTGAGTGCAATACACAAATCATAATTTTTGTTTACATAATATTCATATATCCCCATCTGGATTAGCATTTTTGCATAAGTTGAATCCTGGGGTAAATCGTGAGCTTCGAATAGCTTTTTAAAATTATAGAATAAGGTTAGTTTTTGTTGTTGCGAAAGGGCTTTATTTAAGATAATATTAGTAATACTATCCTTGAAATTTTCATTGTTTATTTTTTGACTTAAACAAGTTATCCATAGAACGCAGGCAAGTAAAAAAGAAATACTTTTTTTGATAAAGCAAATTTTACACATGATAATGATTTAGCATAATTCAACTAATATATACACTCATTATCTTTTACCGTTATGTTTTCATAGGTTTTCTACTTAGGGCCGTGACCCGTACCACTGGTATCTGTGGTGGTAATTTTTTTTGTAGTTGTTTTTTGCGTTAATATTTTGGATGGCCCATGCCCGGTAGTACTTGTATCTGTAGTAGTTATATTTGTTTGGGTAATATTGGGCGTTTTACAGCCTTCCGTCAGGGAATTTAATGTTAGAAACAAAAAGGTAAAAAAAATACTTTTTAAATAAATATTCCTTTTAAAAACAACGATTTTAGAATAAATCATAAAATATTTTTATCTGTAAAGAATATTTTTTTAGGTTGTTATTATTATTTTGGCAATGTTGTAGGATCAACCGGAGTTGTTCTCATAGAAGGCCCTCTACCGGTTCCATCACCACCACCTGTTGTAACTGCGCCTGCAATAATATCTGTATCTTTTCTTATTTGTGCTATCTCTTCTCTTATTCTTTCAAGCTCTGCTTTGTCAGTTTTTAGTGCTTTAAAAATCTGTGTCAATACTCCGCCAATATACACTAGTATAATTACCATTAATCCATCTATAATTGTTTGTATAGTTACCTGGTCCATAACAGTTGTTTTAAGTGGTTAAAAATATTAAATCAAATTAATAATAATTCATTTCAAATTTTAATTTAACTCATCCAGCAATTTCTGTGCATCTTCACTGCCAAATTCTTTTTTCTCAACTATCTTGTTCAATAATTTTTTAGCTTCCTCTTTATCCCCGTTTTTATTTCGGCTAAGTAAGGTAAGGGCTTTTAAAAACATACCCGGATTACTTTGTAAATCCATTTCAGCTATTATTTGAAACTCATCAAGTGCTTTGTCGTAGTCTTTTGTTACAAGATAAACAATTCCTTCATATTTTTTTGCACTGATTGTTGCCGGTGAGCCTGTGTCGATTGATTTAAACAGTACTAAAGCCGAATCGTACTTTTTATCATTGTAATATGCAATGCCCTGCTCTAATGTTTCTTTACCTCCGGCCATTGTGCCACTAAGGTGCATATAGTTTTCAGTAATATATTTATCAGCCAGTTGCCGTGGAGATGATTGGCTGTTTAAAAAAGTAAATACAACTGCAAATAATATACAGGCCGCTGCAGCATATGGAACCCATTTCCGGAAATCTATTTTCCTTACCGGTGTAGCTTCTGTTTTTAAATTATCAGCAGCTTTTAGTTCTTTCCATTGTACTTGTTTCTGTTCCAGTAATTTTTCGCGAAGGGCTTGCCTGGTAAGTGTGTACAAAGCCACTTCCTGTGCAAAAACATCGTCTGTTTCACATCTTTGTTCAAATGCTTTTTTTTCTGTTTCGTCCAGTGCATTTGTAAAATAAGCTTCTATATATTCTAATGTCTCCGTCATAATAATCCGGTTTAAAGGGTTAGTAAGTTATTAATGCTGTTTCTTTTTTTGGAGCGTAAACAAACTGTGTTCCGGGCTGCTGAAAGCCTAATAAAATTAATTCAGTACAAGTGTGCGACGCAAGGAACGATCATTAGTATTACTAAAGCCCGGCTCAAAAAAAATTCCTAAATAACTTTTATGAGTTCGCTCATATTTCCACGCAGCTTTTCTAAACAGCGTAGCCTTGTTGTTTTTGCAACCGCGGCTGTATTGTATGAAAGCTCTTCTGCAATTTCCCTGTCAGTAAGCCCGTCTCCAAAAAGCAGTAGAATTTCTTTGCATTTCTCGCCAATTGTTTCCATGTGCTTTTTAATTGCGGCTCTTTTTTGTTCGTCTATCAGTTTCTCAATTGTGTTCCTTGCGCCATCTGGCAACTGTCCCAATAATTCGGGAATGGCATTGTTTTGATGTACGCTCTGTTTATTAGACGTATTTTTTCTAACAAGGTCAATACATTTATTTGAAAAAATCTGGAAAAGGTAAGTTTTGAAGGCAGAACGGCCATCAAAACTGTTGTTGATTACATTATGAATGGCCGACATCAGGGCATCACTGTAAGCGCTGAAACTGTCATCGTTACTAAGGTTGTATTTTCGGCAACCTTCATTAATAAAATAGTTGTATTGCAGGTACAGTATGTTTTCCTGTGCTACTCTTTCTTTATAGCCAGCCTTTAAGCCTTGCAGTAATTGTTGGTCCTGATCTTTGTACATAGGGAATAATGGTACAATATACTTATTTCGATAATTACAAGCAAAGCATATCGGTTTTAAGTAAAATGTTTTTATTTTTTTTCTTATAAATAAACTCGTTTTGCCAATGCAAGGGTTTTCCCCATTTGCTTTTCTAAGTCCACAGGATAAGTAATGATAACAGCAGTAGTATTTCATGGCATTGCCTGTTGCGTCGCAATCCTTTCATCTGTAAATCTTTTGGCTACAGTAAGCGAAATTTTGTTCACATTCAGCACATATATATAATTCACTTAAGCACTTGTAATATTAATAAAAGCTCAAATTAAAATATTCAATAATCAATACTTATAAATTAAATAGTAATTGAAAGAATGTTTTCTGCAGCTATATAAAATTTGCTTTATAATCTATGTGTTCTATAAAAACAGCTGGCTTAAGGGTACCGTTGCTGGTCAGGTTATGTTACATTTATTTGCATTTCTCTTTTTAAAATCTGCATATCCGGTTTATCATTGTTGTATTTCACAATCAAATCCTTATTTTCGTACCTTATAAGCAATGAATAAAACTCATTGAACGATTTGCCTGCCTGTATAGAAATTTTTTAACGGATTAATCTTTATTTTGATACAATGTCAAAAAAAGTAACAAAAATCGGGGTGTTAACCTCAGGTGGCGATTCACCAGGAATGAATGCTGCTATAAGGGCGGTTGTAAGAACGGGGCTATATCACGGCCTTGAAGTTTTTGGTATTTACAGGGGGTACAATGGAATGATTGAAGATGAAATTGTTCAAATGGATTCCCGGTCTGTAGCCAACATTATTCAACGTGGCGGCACCATTCTTAAAACTGCACGCAGCAAAGAATTTTACAGTGAAGAAGGTCGTAAAAAGGCTTATGATAACCTCTCTAAAAGAGGTATAGATGGTTTGGTTGTAATTGGCGGAGATGGCAGTTTTACCGGTGCTTATAAACTAAGCCAGGAGTTTGGCTTACCCTGCATCGGCTTGCCCGGTACTATTGATAAAGACCTTTATGGAACTGATTTTACAATTGGTTTCGATACAGCCGTAAATACCGCAGTACAATGTATTGATAAAATCCGCGACACAGCAGATGCGCACGACCGTCTTTTTATTGTAGAAGTAATGGGTAGGCATGCAGGTTACATTGCACTGCACAGTGGTATTGCAACAGGTGCAGAAAATATTTTAATACCCGAAGAAGAAACGGCGCTCGATGAAGTGATCGCTTCCCTGTCTGAGAAGGAAAAACGCAAGAAACTTGTAAACCTGGTTATTGTGGCCGAAGGCCACAGTAGCGGCGGGGCGCATGGCGTAGCTGAAATTTTAAAGGCGCATTTACCAAATCTCGATATAAGGGTAACCATATTAGGCCATATACAAAGAGGTGGCTCCCCAAGTTGTTTAGACCGGCTTATTGCCAGCCGTATGGGCTATCATGCAGTAGAAAGTTTATTGGAAGGCAGGCATAATGTAATGATCGGTATTTTTGAAAATGCCATCCATTACACCCCCATAGAAGTTGCCATCCGTGAAAAACAAAAGATTGGAGATAGCTGGATGAAGATTGTAAAAATACTGGCCAGTTAATCTTTTATAAACTGCAATCGCTAACGTTTACTAAAACTCTAACGTAATATTTTATGTCAGAAAACATTTCAAAATACCTGCACAAAGACATGGATAAAGAAGCAGGTATACAGCACACCTATCATCGCACAAAAATAGTTGCCACCGTAGGGCCTGCCTGTGATACTTATGAAAAACTACTGGAACTTGTAAAAGCCGGTGTAAATGTTTTTCGCTTGAATTTTTCGCATGGCACCCATGAAGACAAAGCAAAGATTATTGAATATATAAGGGAGATCAATGTAAAAGAGCCATACAATATAGCAATTCTTGCAGACCTCCAAGGTCCTAAATTACGTGTGGGTGAAATAGAAAATGGCGCACTTGAAATTGTGCCCGGCGATATCCTCACTTTTACCTCGAAAGAAAAAGTGATTGGAACAAAAGAAAAAATATACGTCTCTTACCCTAATCTCTATTCAGATGTAAAGGTTGGGGATAAAATCCTGATTGACGACGGTAAACTCGAAGTCGTGGTAATCGAAATTACCCCAAATGATGATGTACGGGTTGCCGTAACTTATGGCGGAACATTAACCCCTAAAAAAGGGCTTAACCTTCCCGATACGGCCATATCATTGCCGGCTATGACGGAGAAAGACATTGCCGACCTTGCATTTATTATGAAGCAAAATGTTGACTGGGTTGCACTGTCGTTTGTACGCAAAGCAGAAGATATCATCGATCTTAAAAGAAGGCTTGCCGAAGAAAACAGTACCATTAAAGTAATCGCCAAAATCGAAATGCCCTCAGCACTGGTAGATTTACGTAATATCATTCTTGAATCAGATGCAGTAATGGTAGCGCGTGGCGATCTTGGTGTTGAATTACCGGTAGAAAAAATACCCATGGCACAAAGAGACATCATCCGAAAATCCATACACCGCGGCAAACCTGTTATTGTTGCTACCCAAATGATGGAGAGCATGATAGACAGAATTAAGCCCAACCGTAGTGAAATTACAGATGTGGCAAACGCAGTTTTAGAAGGCGCAGATGCAGTAATGCTTAGCGGCGAAACTGCTACAGGCAAACACCCTGCATTAGTGGTTGAAACCATGTGCAAGATTATTATGGAAGTAGAGAAAACAGAATATCGTTACAACCGCGAAGAAGATCTTAAACCACAAACCAAATCGCCCTCTTTCCTAAGCGATGCCGTTTGTTACAACGCCTGTAAAATTGCAAAAGATGTAAGTGCCGATGCATTGATCGGTATGACACAAAGTGGTTATACGGGTTTTATCCTAAGCAGCTATCGCCCTCAGGCACCACTTTATATTTTTACAAAGAAAAAATCCCTGGTTAACCAGCTAAGTTTAAGTTGGGGTGTACGTGCATTTTATTATGCAGAAGAAGAAAGCCTCGACGATATTGTTTTCGACCAGATCAACATTCTCAAAGAAAGGGGTTTCCTTAAAAAGGGCGATGTAACGGTTAATACCGGCAGCACTCCGGTACAGCTGCACTTACCCACCAATATTATAAAAATAACTAAAGTAGATTAATAGATTAATACAAGCCCCCTGTAAAATGGGGGCTTTTTCGTGCCCATAATCGTGTTTTTTATCAGCCGGGCTTAATCTAAGCATTAAGCTTTACTTGCGTCGCACACTTGTGCTGCAAAACAGAAATCACCAATGCGCAATCTTCAGTATTAAATGATTAGTGCCAAATAAGCATGGCATATAAGTTATGCTTCATGCTTCACCCAGCAGAATAAAGTTTGGAACGTATAAGTGTGCGACGCAAGTAAAGCTCAATCCTTATCCCCTGGCCNNCAAAAAATATCCGCCTGTTACCACAGTACTTTTACCTCGCAATAAAAAATAATAACTAAAAATTTCTAAAAATGACCACAACTGAAATGGTGAAAGTATATGTAAACCAGCTTTGTGCCGAGATTGGGTGCACACCTGAAAGCATTTACAGCAAGGAAAATAATTCATGGTTTTTTACACGGGGCTCTGCTACTGTAGAAGTGTTTATGTCTTCGTACGAAACTGTAGTAAAAACCATTCGCACTTTTGTAAGATGTTTTTCGCCTGTATATGCACTGCCTGCTGATAGTCAAAAGAAAATGCAGCTGTACCAGGAGGCTTTACAGAACAACACAAGTTTTATGGGTGTAAAGCTGAGCATTATGCCAGATAAAGGTTTTATGTATGCCGTTGCAGAACGCGACATTGAAGGCATGGATTACACAGAATTTAAAACCCTTGTAAGCGATCTTGGATATTGGGCCGATCAACTGGATAATATACTTCACGAACGCTTTGGTTCAACAGCAGCGCTTAATTAAAGGCACTCAAACGTAATAGCCGTTGCAGTATTAAGAACGCCACCTATAACTAAAAGCCTTTGTAAAAGGCTACATTAAAGCAATATGTTACTCAATCTTTTTTTCGAAAATATGAATAGCGCACTTGAGCTTGTGTTGATCGGTGCTTTCATTTTTGCTATCTATTGGTTCATCTTAAGAAAGCATAATTCGCTTGGCCTGCGGCTTTTTGTATTGTGTTTCTTATTATTCATCGGCTGCTGCGTATGGCTTTACAAAGATGAAACAGATTTAAAAAACACACTTGCTACCAGTGAAGAACATATTGCGACTATTATATCAAAGTCAAAAACCGGGAATAACGATAACGAAGTAACAATCTCCTTCATTGCAAAAGATGGTAAAGCGATTAATTCAGAAACAAGTAAATATGTTTCGCAGGAAGAGTGGAACAAATTTGAAACAGGGAAGCCTTTGTCTGTTCTTTATGTTGCAGCTACGCAGCAAACTTTTGTACAGCAAAGCATAATGCGTTTTAAAGATGATAAAATTTACCTGTACTATTTTGCCGGTTTTTGGTTGGTGCTGGGTACAGTTTTATATGTGTGGCTTAGAAAAATAAAAGTAGGTGTTGATGAAGCAGGCAATGAGTGGGTAATAAAAGAAGATGGCTCTGTTATATTCGATGAGCGAAAATCAAAAGCGGCACAAAGAATAAAGCGCGTAAATATTATTTCAAAACTGGTGCAGGCCTTTAATAAATAAAAAAGGTTTTCAGGCAAAAAGCCAGCTAAGGCTAGTCATAAATTTTTATCCGAATCAAAAATTTTTCAAAAAACAAAAAATGAAAACAACAATCAAAACAGGTATTGCTGCCTTAATGCTGTTATCAGCAATTTCCTGCACAAAAAGTATTAACAGCCCGTCTCCGGCCATTGCACAGGCATCAAACAGTGATGGTCAAACAGCAGCTTTTACCATTGGCCAAAGCTATCATGGCGGAATTATATTCTATATTGATGGTACCGGGCAGCATGGCTTAATCGCTGCAACCACAGATCAGGGTACAGGCAACACCTGGAAAAAAGGCCCGAACGTTCTAACCGGCGCAAGCGGAACTGCGGTGGGTACCGGTTTAAGTAACACAAATACCATTGTAGCTGCTCATGGAAATTCAGGAACTTATGCTGCCCTCTTGTGTGCGAATTATACTTCCGGTGCTTATGTAGATTGGTACCTGCCCTCTAAAGATGAACTTAATTTAATGTACCAGCAAAAAGCAGTACTTGGTATTTCAACCGGCGATTACTGGAGTTCTTCAGAATTTAATAAAGGAAAAGCATGGGAGCAGGAATTTGGCGGCGGCTTCCAGTTTAAAGACACTAAATCATTTACACTACATGTTCGTGCTATAGAATCTTTTTAATTATTCTGATCGTATAAATAAAAAAGGCATAGGATTTTTTTAGCCCCGCAATAATTCTTTTGGCATCAGCCGTTGCGTCGCACTCTTATACGTTCTGTAACTTTATTCAACATGGTGCGGTCAGTGTTTTATATACACAAAATTGTTTCAATGCATGTTGTTTTAAAACGATTCTATAAATAAAAGCGATAATTTAAGCATCAGGTCCGGTTTATTAACAAGCCGGGCCTGATGCCGGTTAAAAGATTTAGCAGCAAGCCTGCGCAATGATGCCATACATAAAGCCGTACAAGTGTGCGACGCAAGAAAAGTTGATTGGTAATTCCAAGCCGGGCTCATAAACATACTTCGCTGTGATGTGTATTTTTTTTATTTTGTGCTAATATATAACATGAGAACATTTTACCTTTTTACTGCGTTGATCTTGTCGCAATGTTCTTATGGGCAATGGTTTAACAATATATCTACTTTTACAACAGAAAACGGTTTAAGCAACAACACAATTACCTGCCTTCAAAAAGATAGTACCGGTTTTTTATGGATTGGTACACATGAAGGGTTGAACCGTTACGATGGTACAGAATTTATTAATGTACTGCGGAACGAAAAAAACAATTTGCCTTCAAACAACATTAACAAGATATGTTTTATCAGTAAAAACCTGGTGGCTGTTGCTACAGATGCCGGGCTGTGTTTATTAAATACAGCTACACTGAATGGAAAAAAAATTGACCTGCCTTTAAATGAAAAATTTTCTGCAACCGGGTACTCAATAAACGATCTTTTATACAAAAAAGCTACACACGAATTGTGGGCCTGTTCATGGCACGGCATATTTGTTTTAAACGAAAATGGCGAACTGAAAAAAAAGATGATGGCTTCTGACTCTGATATGAATAAGGGTTTTTTTTCAAGAATTTTTTTCAGGGATGAGCATGATGATGTTTATTTTTTTTCCCAGCAAAAGAGTGGTTTTTTTTATCCCGATTTTTATAAGCACGAACTTGTACCGGTTGAAAAGCGGCTTCCTGGTTTTGCATTAAATAAATATATAGATGAGAAGAGCAATTTATTGGGTGGGCAAATGCTTGGGCATGAGGCTATTTGTGTTTTTTCGAAAAAGACTGGTAAAGGTTCAGAGGAGTATCTGTCTTATTACAATACTGCAACAAGGCGTAATTTTATTGACAGGGTGTATATAAACTCCGGTTATCAAAAGCATCTCTTCAATGCATTTTCCCTTAATGATTCTATTTTTTTAATAAACGCATATTTTGGCGAACCTTCATTATACAATATAAAAACGCATGAAATAAAACCAGCGGCAGATCATCCGCTTTGGTTTACTTCATGGCCCGATGGTTGGGGAGCATCGCTCTGTAAAGATGAAAATAATATATGGATTGCTACATCAAAAGGACTGCTGCAATCACCTGTAAAAACTGATTTTTTTAAAACAAATCCAGTACTTGTTGACACTGTAAAAAACTATCTCGGGCTGGTTTCGTACAATTACGGAATTTATGATAATGGCAGGCTAAGTGTTGCCTGCATGGGGGCCGGTTTGTTCGTATTAGATACTACGCATAATTCGGCGCAAGTTCTGTTTGATGGGAATACACAGCCTGAATACAAGTCAAAGATCGTTAGCACCGAAGTTTTTCCTGTTGGTAAATCGCTGTGGTTATTTTCAGTATACGGCCCTGTTCAGGTAAATACAGGTACAAAAAAATTAACCCTGGTTGCGGGCATTGATAAAGATGCTGATTTTGATAACAAAGCAAACTATCCAATAAAGGATAGTAAGGGAAATGTATGGGTTACTTTGCCTGACGGGGTTGCAATGTACAATATTACCAATGGTGCATTTACAAACTATAAAACAAAATACGAAGGAGGGGTATTTCCCTTACTAAGGGCAGGGCCAAAGGCAGAAGATGCGAACGGAAATATATGGATGGCGCGGCAGGATACATTAGTAAAGTTTGATGTTAATAAAAAAACTTTTTCCTACTCTTTATTAAATAAAAATGAAAAGCCCCTGAGGCCTGTTCTGAATATCGCCAGCGATGGAAGCGATTTACTTTACCTGAATGTAGCTGGCGCTTTTGGCATATATCATGTCTCTACCGGTAACACTGATTTGTTTACCAAGCAAACGGGAATTATTTCTACGGCTATAAACGATATTGTTAGCGATAAAACGGGCAATGCATGGATTGCAACAGAAGGTGGATTGGTTTTTTATAATAAACAAAAAATGAAATTTTCATCTTTTACAAAGGCAGATGGTTTGCCCGATGATGAGGTGGTATCACTAAACTTTGCCGATAACGAAAAGAAGATTTTATTTCTTGGTTTTGCAAAAACCTATTGCCTGTTTGAACCTAAAAATTTTTTACTTGAAAAGGAAGTTTCAAAAAATGTAATTACAGGCATTGAGGTAGATGATGAGCCACTTGCTATTGAGGTAATGCAAACACTGTCTTATAAACAGAATAATATTTCTTTTACTTATACCGGTATTAATTACAACCAGGGCCAGCAAAACAGTTATGCATGTATGCTCGTAGGCTTCGATAAAGATTGGAAGTATCCGGGCAAAGAGCGCAAAGTAAACTACATCAACCTGCCACCTGGTACATATACATTTAAGGTTAAAAGTGCCAATCACCAGGGCGAATGGAGTGAGCAGCCCGCAACTTTTTCATTTGAAATAAAGCCACCATTCTGGCAGCAATGGTGGTTTCGGGGTTTATTAATATGCGTTGTAGTTTTCAGTATTTACTATTTTATAAAAAAGTGGGAAGCTTCCATTCAAAAAGAGAATAATGTAAAACTACAGATGAGCGAACTGCGTATGCAGGCGCTTAGGGCGCAGATGAACCCACATTTTATTTTTAACAGCCTTAACAGTATCCAGAATTACATTCTTAGTAATAATACAATTGATGCTGCTGGTTATCTTTCAAAATTTGCGAAGCTCATGCGGCGCATACTCGATCAGTCCAGGCATAATTTCCTCCCATTGGGCGAAGTAATGGAAACACTCAAAATGTATGTAGAGATAGAAGCATTCCGCTTTAACAATGAATTTACTTATGCATTTGATGTTGATGAGAACGATGACTTGCTCGATGCACGTGTACCCCCAATGCTGCTGCAGCCATTTGTTGAAAATGCAATACTCCACGGCTTAATGCCAAAGGATGGCCTTAAAAAATTAATCATCACTTGCAAGCTTGTAAGCAATAGTGTAGAGATTATTATTGATGATAATGGTATTGGCCGTACTCAGCATGATGCAAAGGCAGGGCACACATCGCAAGGCGAAAAACTTACAACAGGAATGCTTGAAAGTCTGCAACAGATACAGAATATAAAAGCGTCAATTGAAATAACCGATAAAACGGAAAATGGAACACCGGCAGGAACAACAGTAAAGTTTATAATACCTTTAAAATAATTATTTATGCTGCCAATCAGAACACTCATCATTGATGATGAAGCCAATGCCCGAAGTGCCATAAAAAACATGGCGCAGCAATTAAAACTTCCTGTTGAAATTATCGGCGAAGCAGGCAATGCAGCCGAAGGTTTGGAAAAAATAAAATTGCTGCAACCCGAATTACTTTTCCTCGATATTCAGATGCCGGGTAAAAGCGGTATTGAACTAATGCAGGAAATGAACAGCGATAATATTCAGGTTATTTTTGTAACCGCACACCAGGGCTTTGCCATACAGGCTTTAAAACTCAGTGCCATTGATTATATTTTAAAACCTGTAGATCCCGCCGATTTGAAAGAAGCTGTAGAAAAAGCATTCAAACAAAAAAACAAACTCGCCACAGAGCAGTTGTTATTATTTCAGCAGGCATTACAGCACCTGCAACAACCACAGCAAAAGGCACCACAAAAATTGGCGCTTTCTACAAGTGAGGGTGTACTGTTTACAGAATTAAAAGATATTATCTGGATTGAATCACTAACCGGTTATTGCAAGTTTTATCTACAGGGGCAAAAGCCAATCGTGGTAAGTAAAAATTTAAAAGAGTATGAAGATCTGCTCGCTACACACAATTTTTTCCGCACACACCAAAGCTCTGTTGTAAACCTGATGCACATAAAAAAATATGTACGCGGCGAAGGCGGCCAGGTATGGATGACCGATGGAAGTGAAATAGAAGTTGCCCGCCGCAGAAAAGAAGAACTCTTAAGCAAAATGGCGCAGATAAATATTTAATATTTTATGTACCGGGCAATAGAATATACATGAGGCTTTACTTGCCACGCTCGTTTCACGGTTCCTCTTTCATGGCGACATTTAAGTGAAGCGTGGCATCCCGAAAGCTCTCGGGACCGAATTCATTTCGGGATCACACGCTTGTGCTGTAGAATTTTCAGTCGACAGTTGACGGTCAACTGTCGACTGATGTTCCAAACGCATAAGTGTGCGACGCAACAAAAGCCTCATAGTGCCACTTCAGCCCGGCCAATCATTGTCTT
>DGQT01000100.1 GCA_002390845.1 Chitinophagaceae bacterium UBA4407
TCACGAAAGTGAGGGGTTTTTTTATGCACCCAAAAAGAAGCATTTTTATGCACCCGGCAGTTGAACATTTATGAAGCTGCAGTTGCGTCGCACACTTGTGCTGCATAGCATTTCGGAGCTTTTGAAGTAATCAGTATTATTGAAATTTTTATTAAAGCGTAGATTGCAGTTATGTTTAAAACACTCAACTTTCAAGTTCTTTATTGTTGACAGCATCCACAAAGGCAAATCAAAGAAGTATATTTATGAAAAATGAAAAAATATTATTCAGAAAAAAGTATACGATAATATTGCTGTTCATCTTATTTAATGCTTGTGATCCGGCATATGATCCTGAATTAATGATACCTGATGGACATGGTAGCGGTTATAACCTTACTTCACTTGGTTGTCTTCGCAATGGTCCCTGGGAAGTCGATCAATATAGTAATAGGTTTAACGAAACAATATTTTTAAATGGGAAAGAAATTTCTTCAAAAGGGTATCCCTATACAGCTCTGCAAAAAGATCTTGTTTTTGACCTTGAGAAAGGCGGTAATATTAGTTTCTGGCTGAAGTCTGAAATTGGCTCAACAACAGATACCGTTATAAATAAAAGAGACACAATAGTTACAGGACGTCCACATAACGAAACGCAATTAAATAAAGTTTATACAACGGGTTTCTGGAAAGCCAACTTTAATGATAGTACACTTCTTTTAAACTTTGGAACTAGGCTTCCGGAAATCAAATTTAGATATTCTCACCTGGGGAGCTCTTCTGCTGATTTTCAAAAAATTTATTTTTTTGACAGTGTGTATAATGGAGAAAGGGTAACATTGAAAAAAGTAATTACCGTTCATTACGAACACCCATATATAAAATTCTAAAGTCTCTTTTTTTAAATATTCCCTCCGCAATCTACGCTTCGGTAAAAGCTCAATTAATTTCTGACCGTACAAGTGTGCGACGCAACCAAAGCCTCATTTATATTTTATTGTTTGGCTCAAAAAAAATATACCCCGTATAAAACAAAAAGGCCCCGAAGAAACGGGGCCCGTAATGCACAAACGAGAAATAATCCCGGTTGATAAATCAACAATTTTACCAGTTGCTAAACCGTATGCCTACTGCATAGGGGTATTGTTTAAGGCCATCCTGGTGCAGTGTATTAAAGCTGTAGCTACCATACAATCTTACAGGACCCAAACCTACTTCAGCAATTGCTGCAAGACGCCATGGATCAAGGTTAAAATCGCCATTTGTTTTTTCTTTACCCCTGTCGCCGCTGATCTGTTTATTACGGCTGGCAATCTTATACCCTGCACTTACCCCGGCGCTGATACTAAAGCTTTTTCTTTTATCTGGATTGGTATTGATGTTTACCATAAAAGGTACCGTGGCATAGCCAACATAGAGTTTGTTCTTTGAGAAATTAACGCTGTCTCTTACAATAGAAGCCGGATTTTTGGTATAGCTGATATTGTTTTCGTAACGGTAGTTATACATTTCCAAACCCAGGCCATACTTAAGGTTAAGCACATGTTTGCTTACATTTAATTTCTGCATGAACAACCAGATGTTTGCGTTGGATGATTTGGATGTTCGTAATGCGAGATCGCTTTTTGTAAAAGGTGTACCGCCCTGTGCATTTAAATAGCTGTTTGCTTCTGCTGATCCGTATTCCGTTTTGTCTCTTACGTTTGCAAAACCCAGATCGAATATGAGCCAGTTGGTACTGACTTTTGATTTGTGTTTATTGCGGTTGTTGCCAAATACATTAATATCAACATATACATTTCGGTGCTGGTCGCTGCTGTCGCTGACGCTGCCGTTTTTATTTTTCTTAATGATAACAAAGTTGCCCACCCGTACTGTATCTGGTTGATCGTTCTTTGTTGTATCTGTTTGGGCAAAACCCGATGCCGTTAGCAGTGCTGCTGCTACTGTGTAAATAATCCTCTTCATAAATTGTGATTAAAAATGGTGTGTACTAATTTTTGTTGAATTCAAGATTGGCAACCTGCAGTTTGCCCTGATCGTTGGAGGCGATTGCATTTTTAGCTTTTCCTGCAAACAATCCTCCAACTTTTTTTATTACCCCGCGAAGTTTATTTTTATTAAGATTAAGGTTTCCCAGATAAAGCGATTCGTTATTATCATCATCAGTATTTAATTCTTTATAAACAGCCGGTTTAATAAGATTAGCAGCAACATCAGTGTTTTTTGTGCTTGCATAATCCGAAAGTACTGATTGTTGATTATCAATAACAGGTTGCTGATAGGCAATTGTTTTCTCTTTTTCTTCGGGTAATACTTCTTCTGGTAAAGAACTTTTTTGCTGATTGGTTTGTGTTTTATTCAAAGCAATATTTTCAGTAACAGGTATGCTACTTTTGATAACCGCTCGTTTTGTTTTATTCTCTTTTACAGCAATACTGTTATCCTTTTTATTTTGAACAGGTGTTGCAACTGCAACTTCATTACCGTTTTGCTGTTCCGGTTTAACTGTTTGCGGTTGAATTTCTTTAACAGTATTGTTAGCCGCAGGAACAGTATTTTCTTTAGCTGGTTTGGTGCCCGCAAGTTCAATGGTGTTTTTTCCTGAAGGTATCAGCCACCAAACCAATATGGCAAACCCAATAACGGCTGCCGCTGCAGCAAGGCGCATCCAGGCAAATGGTATTACTCTTTTTTCTTTCCTGTATAAGGATTGTTTATCAGCAAATATGACCTGCTCCGGTTCCAAAACAGTTTGCAGTAACAGTGTAAATTCTGATTGCAATTGTGGATGCTGCAAAACAAATTTCTCCACTTCACTCTTTGCCTTAGCATTCAGTTCCCCATCAATATCGAGCAGAAAATATTCTTCATAATTATCAATACTAATGCTGGAATTAATTCTAAGAAGCCCGGATTTATCCTCAAGCAGTATTTCATCATTGGCCGAAAGTACTGTTTGCTGTAAGGTTTCCAATTCGGGTAAAAGATCGGGATTCTGCTGTACGAATAATTCCACTGCTGCACGTTGCCGGGAGTCTAGCTCATTATCAACATACATCAGTAAAAATTCTTCGTAGTTATTCCTGTTAATCATGTTTCAAAATTCAAAGTTAAAAAACAAATTCTCCTGCGTACAACTTCCATCTCAAAGCACATTCTCCGGGCTCACCAGGTAATTGCGTAAAGTAAGCCTTGCACGGTGCAGGTAAACTTTCACCTGCCCTTCGTTCAATCCAGTAATCCGGCCGATTTCTTCATAGCTGTACCCTTCATAATCCTTCAGCATTACCAAACTTTTTTGCACTTCATTCAGCCTGTTTAGTGCTTCCTGTAAAGCTTTTTTCAAATTATTTGCCGGTTGATGCTGTACTCTTGCATCGCCTGCAAAATCTTCTTTAAGTTGTATTCTTTTTACTTTTCTTAAATGATCAATCATTTGGTTATAAGCCACTGTAAATAAATAAGATTTACATTTAGCATTGTCTACCGCATCCCTGTTGCGCCAAAGTTTTTCAAAAGCCGTTTGAACAATATCTTTCGCATCATCCTCATGACGTATGTTTTTTACGATGAAGCGAAACACGTTGTCCGCATATTGATTTACACATTCATTGTATTCCCGTTCCGTCATAACAGTATTTCTGGTTCGTGCGTTAAAATTACACCTGTAATACGTTACAGTGATTTGAATGTTACAGAAGGATTCAATTTTTTTTGAGTCAGCCATTATTTTTTTAGCATCGCTTTTTGCGTCGCAAGAAAAGCTTCATAGCATTACTGCACCATGACTTCAAAAATTTACATCCTTTTCTTGTAATTAAATATTGCCCAGCCATTGAGTACGATGGCGAAACCAAACATAATGAGTAACTGTTTGCTGATATCTTTAAGTGTGCTTCCTTTGATAACTACCATGCGTATGACTTCAATAAAATATGCAACGGGATTAAATTTAGTAATCGTTTTTGCCCACTCGGGCATACTGTCAATAGAAGTATATAAGCCACCAAGTAGGATAAAGATCATCATTAAAAAAAATGAAATGAGCATGGCCTGCTGCTGTGTATTTGCATAAGTGGAAACCAGCAAACCTAAGCCCAGTACGGCTAAAAGATATACCATGGCAAATGCATAAATGGTTACAAAACTGCCAAGCGGTATAATGCCATACACGATACGTGCCACGCCAAAACCAAGCGTGAGCACTACGAGGCCGAGTATCCAGAAGGGAATTAATTTGCCCAAAATAAAATGGTGTTTGCGTATAGGTGTTACATTTATTTGTTCAATGGTGCCTACTTCTTTTTCTTTTACAATGTTGAGCGACGTCATGAATGCACCAACCATGGTAAGCAGCACGGCGAGTATGCCGGGCACCATAAACAACTGGTAATTCATGTGCGGGTTGTACCAGTTTGAGTAAGTAATTTCTATGCGTGGCTGATCGTTAAAACGAGGCTTTTGTATCCACTGCATGCGGATATCCTGGTTGTAATTTCTGATGATATTTTGCAGGTATGCAGAACCAAGATTCGCCCTTGTTCCATTGATGGCATTCACCGCCATAAAGAGCGGCGCTTTGTTTTCTTTTACAATGGTGCGTTCGAACTGTGCAGGAATTTCGAGAATAATATCGGCTTCATCTTTTTCAACCAGTTTCATTTCTTCGTTGTAAGAATTGCTTACACCGGTCAATTGAAAATATCCGGAAGCTGTGATCTTGTTGATCATCTGTTGCGTATAGGAAGAATGGTCATGATCAACAATGGCAAGCTTTACATTCTTTACTTCGTAGTTGGCTGCAAGCGGTAACAAGATTAATTGAATGATGGGCATCATCAATATCATACGCACAATAGCCGGGTCGCGGAATATTTGCCTGAATTCTTTTTGCAGTAAAAATTTTAATGTTCGCATATAATTTGTTTACGCTAACCGCACATTGTATTTTTTTATACTTACCGTGAGTAAGAAAACCGTCATGCCTGTTAATATCAATACTTCATGCCAGATCGCTTCTATACCAAGGCCTTTTATCATCACAGATTTCACGATATAATAATACCATTTTGCAGGAACGATATTCGAGATTACCTGCAACGGCAATGGCATGTTTTCAATGGGGAACATAAAGCCGCTGAACAGCAGTGTAGGCATAAATAAACCCATTAGCGAAATAAGCATGGCTGTTTGCTGCGAAGCGGTGAATGATGAGATCAATAAACCGAGCGATAAAGAAGTAATGATAAACAAGATGCTTGTAAACATCAGCAGCGCAAGGCTGCCTGCAATAGGCACATCGAGTACATATACACTCAGCAATAAAATGCTGATGATATTTATAATGGATAAAAGCAAATAAGGAACTGCTTTTGCAAGGATTACCATGATGGGTTTTAGCGGCGAAACCAACAGCACTTCCATGGTGCCTGTCTCTTTTTCTTTTACAATTGCAATAGAAGTCATCATCGTGCAAACAAGCATTAATATCATCGCCATTACACCGGGCACAAAGTTGTAAGCGCCTTTCTGCTGGGGGTTGTAGAGCATGCGGGTTTGAGTAGTGATGGTATAAGGCAGTTTGGTTTCGCCCATTAATTCATCCTGGTAATCATTGATTATGGCACTTGCATAATTGATCAATGTTGTTGCAGTATTCGGGTCCGATGCATCTGCAATTAATTGTATCTGCACACTGTTTGAATGCAACAATGATTCACGAAAATGTTCGGGAAAAACAATCACCATTTTGGTATCGCCTTTTCTAAAACTTGCATCAATATCGCTACTGCTTTTCAGGTTCTCCACAAGATCAAAATACTGGCTCGCACTAATGCGCTGACTAAGCGTTGCGGTAGCTTCATCTTTCGATAAATCGAGTATGCCAATCTTCGAATTTTTTACTTCATTGGTCAATGCAAAACCAAAGATCATCACCTGCACAATGGGCATTCCAAAAAGTATAAGCAGCGTTCTCCTGTCCCGCCAAATATGGAAGAATTCCTTTTTTACGAATATGAAAAATTGTTTCATAAAATGTAGTTAACCAATCATTTAAAATATTTTTTTTGAGCCCGGCTTTTGAAGCTCTATTTATCGTTCCTTGCGTCGCACTCTTGTACGACAGCAAAGCTGTGAGCCAATAGCTGCGAGTTTTGAGCTATTGTGTTTTACTCGCGGCTCATGGCTCGTGGCTCGAAGCTTATTCCTGCCTTACCGCCTTTCTTGCCAGTTGTAAAAACACTTCATCCATAGACGCTGCATCGAATTGCTTCTTCAAATTTGTTGGTGTATCCAATGCTTCAATTCTGCCATCAACCATAATGGATACACGGTTACAATACTCTGCCTCATCCATGTAATGCGTAGTAACAAAAACCGTAGTTCCATTTTGTGCCGCCTGGTAAATCATTTCCCAAAATTCCCTTCGCGTAACAGGATCAACACCGCCCGTTGGTTCATCTAAAAAAACAATGGCAGGTTCATGAAAAATAGCAACTGAAAATGCGAGCTTTTGTTTCCATCCCAAGGGCAATGATTTCACCAGTTTATTTTGTTCTGCTTCCATGTGCAGGTCAGCCAAAACCTGCTGCGATTTTTCTTTAATACGTTTATCAGTCAAGCCATAAATGCCACCATAGAAACGCATGTTTTCTTTTACAGTTAAATCTTCGTACAAAGAAAATTTCTGGCTCATGTAGCCAATGTTCTTCTTTATCTTTTCTGATTCTTTATATACATCAAAACCTGCAACAGTAGCTTCTCCGGAGGTTGGTAAACTTAAGCCACACAGCATGCGCATAGCAGTAGTTTTGCCTGCGCCATTCGCACCGAGGAAACCAAATATTTCTCCTTTACTCACTTCAAAACTTATTGAACTAACGGCAATAAAGTCACCGAATTTTTTAGTGAGTGCTTTGGCTGTTATAACTTTTTCATCTGTCATGTTCTGATATTCTGTTGCTGATATTTTATTTACTGGTTGCGCATCAATTCAATAAAGCAATCTTCAATATTTGCTGTAGCAGGTTTTAATTCTGCATCTTTAAAACCATGTGCCGAAACATACTGCTGTACTTCATTTATTGTTCGGTTACTTTTTAAAACCACGTGATGATATTCGCCAAACGGATACACATTTTCCACTTCGGTGCATTCTCTTAGCGACTGTAATAATTCATACATGTTTTCAGTCTTTACTGCGATTAACTGTTTGGCGAATTGCTTAGTTATTTTTTCTGGTGTATCAATAGATAGCACTGAACCATTTTGTAGTAAAGCCACACGGTCGCACAGGCTTGCTTCATCCATATAAGGTGTAGAAACAAGAATAGTGATACCTTGTTTTTTCAACTGCTTCAGCATTTCCCAAAATTCTTTTCTCGATACGGCGTCTACGCCTGTTGTTGGTTCGTCAAGAAACAAAACTGTTGGGCGATGTATCAGTGCACAACACAATGCCAGCTTTTGTTTCATACCGCCGGATAGTTTACCTGCCCTTCTTTTTTTAAAAGGTTCTATCTGTCCATAAATATCTTTTATAAGATCATAATTTTCTTTAATGCTGGTGTTGAAAATTGTTGCAAAGAATTCTAAATTTTCTTCTACTGAAAGATCCTGGTAGAGCGAAAATTTGCCGGGCATATAGCCTATTTGTTTACGGATTTCTTTGTAATCTTTTACGGTGTCAAAACCTTCTACACTTGCGGTGCCACTGTCTGCAATAAGCAATGTGGTCATGATTCTGAACAGCGAAGTTTTACCTGCGCCATCCGGACCGATTACACCAAAAAGTTCACCTTTATCCACTTCAAAAGAAATTTTGTTTAATGCGTTAACAACGCTCTTCTTTTCGGCGGAATAAGTCTTGATAATATTGTTAACTATTACAGATGACATGATGATTTTTATTCTTCAATTTATTCGCGTCGATCTACGCTGCGGTAAAAGCTGCGGTATATTCTTCAGCACAAGAGTGCGACGCAAGGAACGATCAGTACAGAACTAAAGCCCGGTTCAAAAGATTATTTATTATTCAAAACCACTTCGCCATACATGCCGATTTTTAAGTAGCCATCATTCTTTACATCGATCTTAATGGCATACACAAGATTGGCGCGTTCATCTTTGGTTTGTATGGTTTTGGGAGTAAACTCTGCCTTATCTGATATCCAAGAAATAGTGCCTGTATAATTTTTATATTCTTTTGCGCCATTATCAATCAGCACTTTTACCGGCTGATTTAATTTGATCTGCGAAAGCTGATCGCCTGTGATGTAAGCACGCAACTTAAGGGTGGAAAGATCGGCGATTTTATATAGCGCTTTGCCTGCTGCTGTTACTTCTCCGGCTTGCGCATACTTTGTAAGAACCGTGCCGCTGAGCGGATTAATTACATTGGATCTTTGCAATTGATCCTGCAATTGTGCAACACGTTTTTGCAGCGATGGCTGCTCGCTGAGAATACTTCTGTTTTGTGTGGAAGTATTATTGAGCTGCACTTTTATTTGCTGGCTTGTCACATCCATCTGCTTTTTGAGCACATCGATTTGCGTGTTGATGTCATCCAATTGTTTTGGCGTAGCTGCGTCTGCTTTTAGAAGATTTTCTGTTCTGTTTTTTTCTCTTTCCCAGCTTGCAAGCTGTGCCTGTTGCACAGTAATTTGTTCTTGCAATAATTTTACTTGTGGCGCAACATCCGTAGTCTTTTCTTTTAATGCGCCGATGCTTGCTTCAACCTGTTCTTTCTGCAATTCAAGATTGGATGCGTCGATAACTGCAGCGATAAACCCTTTTGATAAAGTGTCACCTTCTTTAAGATTCAATTGCAGAATGCGGCCATTTAATTCGGATGATACAATAACTTCATCAGCTTCGAATGTTCCTGAACCATCGGATGTACTTTTACTGGTATTACAAGATGCCATTAAATTAACTGCAGCGAATAAATAAAAAATGCGTTTCATTATTTACAGTTTATAGTTTTCCTAAAATGTTTAAGTAATTAATTTTTGCCTGCAACAACTGCAGTTGATGTGTAATGAGTGAAAGCCTTGCCTGGTCTTCTGCATTTACTTCGCGCAGGTAATCGTTGGCGGTGATGACACCATTTTCCAGTTGCGCATTGGAGGCAGTTTTTACCTGTGCCCTTACATCAATAATTTTATTATCAACTGCTATCAGTTCTTTGAGTTTATCCATTTCATTTTTCTGCTGAACGAGCTGGGTACTGGTGTTCAGGAGAAATACATCTTTCTGTACATTCACTACCTGCTGACTGATCTCATTGATCTGCCGCTCTTTTTTAGCGGTATATAAGCCACCTAATGACCAGCTTAATTTTAATCCACCGATATAATAAAAATTAAAATCATTTTGTAAAACATTCAGCCCGGGCCTGCCATAACCGCCCTGTGCAAAAACACTTGTCTTTGGCCTGTTCTTTACACTGATCATTTTATCCTGTATGGATAATAAACTATCCTGGTAATGGTAGAGTTGTAACTCGGGGCGCTGAACATCAGCTTCAGCAACTTCATTCACCGTTGGCGTAATCAATAATACATCGGGAGACAGTGGTTTGCCAATGAAAAGCTGCATTACATCAAGCAGTGATTTTCGGTTGGCTTTTAATTCTATAAGGCGCTGGTCATTCTTTAATATTTCAGCATCAAGCACCAGTTTGTTCGATTGAAAAGCGGTGCCATTTGCTACCTGCGCTTTCACTTTATTTAAACCCAGTTCAATATCTTTTCGCTGTAAACCTGTCTGCGTTATCTGCTGATCTAATAAAATGGTTCCAAGGAATAATTGATTGATGCGGTCTTTCAATTTGTATAATTCAACTTCTGTTTTCTGGTCTTCCACAAGACTGTTTACCTGCTGTATTTCTTTCTGTGTTTTAGCCAGGCCGCCATCGTATAAAAGCTGGTTAATATCTGCCAGTAATTTGTATTGATCTTTTGCCAATTCCGGAACTTTAAAACCTGGAAGAGATATGGGAATCTTTGTTACTTCTGATTGATAGGTTGCCTGCCCGCTTAAGGTAACCTGTGGCAGAAAAGATGTTTTAATATTATCAATTGTAAGAAATGCCGAACGGTTAATCAGGTCTTTTTGTTTAAGCAACGGATAGTTTTCCCTTGCATAGGAATAAGCACTGTCAAGCGTAAGCTGAGTGATGTTTTGTGCGATCGTTTGCAGTGAAAAAAAGAGGATCACTGTAAGTGAAAAAATCTTTACCGTTTTGTTTAACCATTTAGTTAATACACACATAAAAAAATTATTTTTTTATTGAATCGATTATAAAATTGGCGATCTCTGTTTTGCGCTGTTCCATTAAATAGCGGAACTGTAAGTCATCCATATGCATCACGATTTGCAACATTGGTTTGCTGATAAACGGGAACACACACATAGACATCATGTTCATTACAAGATGAACGGGACTTATAGGTTTAATGATCCCTTTCTTTACTTCGCTGTCGATCTGTTTAACAAGCAAGCTAAAATCCGGGGGCTTTGCCCCAAACATTTTTGCATGAAAATTCACCGGTTGCTTATTGATCTCATTCAATACAAATAAAGGCAGGTAAGGGTTTTCGATAACAATCTCCAGATATTCCTTTGTAAATTTTCTTATCTTATCAAACAATGAAATATCCTCTGATATGATTGCTACCATCTTTGGAAAAAGATTGGATGCTGCTTCTTTAAAGATCACTTCAAAAAGTTTATCCTTACTCCTGAAATAATAATGCAGCATGGCTTTATTAATACCGGCTTCATCGGCAATATCCTGCATACGTGCACCGGCAAGTCCCTTTTGCATGAACACTTTTTTGGCAGCTTCTAAAATTCGCTGCTCTGCGCCTGCTTCTTTTTTCACTTTAACCATTAAATTTAACCATTTGGTTAATGCGAAGGTAAAAGGTGAAATTGAATTGCAAAATTATTTTTTGGGTGAGTGGGAAATATGAAGGCTTTTTTTGAGCCGGGCTTTTGAACTTTGGGAGTCATTGTTGCGTCGCACACTTGTACGTTCGGATTGGTGTAGGAGCATTCGTTCAAGCCACAGGGCTTCGTTGTCTCAATGGCGATGCTTTCGCTTCTTTCTATGGCTGTGCTATTTAGAAGAATGTACTTGCATATTATTTCACCATTGTTGAATAATAATTCCAAGCTGTTTATCCATTAATGCAAATTCTTTTGCCCCCCATGGGCGTAGCGTAATTTCTTTAAGGTTTGGATGTAAAAATTCAGGGTGAGACGAAGCCACTTTTTTATATACTTCCTCAATATCATTTGTTACAAGCCTGAATTCAGGGTTATGTTCTTTTGCCAATACTGCATTTTCAAAAAGATTTATACGCAAGCCGTTGCGTTCGATTACACAAAATGGATTGCGGGATTTTAATTCATCGTGTTCAATTGTAAATTCCAGGCAATCTATAAATAGTTTTAATGCGTCTTTTATGTCTGTATAAAACACATTGGGAACTAACCTGGTAAAATTCATGATCGGTTTAATTTTTATTTTACAAATAAATTATATAACCACTTTAGTAGTGGTGCATGATATAAGCAGCATAATGTTGCGTAAATATAATTCTTCTATTCAAGCCATAGGGGCTCGTTGTTTATGAATTCTTTTCAGTTTTGTTTATAGATGTTTTGGTGCAACCTTTTTTTGTTCGAGCCATAAGGCTTCGTTGTTCCAGGCGGTTTTTTATTTTTTGTTCAAGCCACAGGGCTTCGTTGTCTCAACGGCACTGCATTGACTTCTTTGAAAAAATATGCTACGCATTTTTTCAATTCCGTCTTTGCCGGAACCGAACCCAATGAGGCGCCTTATGAGACAACTGGTGGAGAGTGCGAGTGAAAATTATTTGTGTATAGTTACTATGTAAGACACAAGTATGGCCAACACTCAACTCTTCGCTACCAAATTTGTATTGCGAGATAAATGATTTTATTTCTTGTCAAACTGTGTAAGATTAAGCTTAGGGTCCATGCGCTCATTTGTTGTAAGCACTTCATCCCATGTAAGCGGCTTATTGTTCTCAGCAGCTTCCCTGCCTAATATTGCAGTAAGCGTAGACTCAACGCCAGAGCGTATCTCATTTACATAGTTGCCTGTTTCTATGCTGCTGATAAAATGTTGTTCTTTGTTTTTATCTGCATCGCCCAATGCAGAAAGAAAAGCGCCTGAAGTTCTTTGCTCAGGTGTTATTTCAGCTTCTGTTCTTGCAACACCAGAATCCCATGCATTGTCACCATTAATAAATACGCCACCGCTGTAATGCGCTTCTGCACTGCCTTTCGTGCCCAGGAACCTGCAACATACATCGCCAAATGTTGGTCCAAACTGCGTTGAATGAATACTCACATTTACATCATTCGGATACTGGTATAAAACCTGGTAATTGTTCCAGGCATCACCAACCGGTAATGGATCTTTTTTACCACCACGACCAACAGCATTCAGTGCATGCCCGTTGAGTGCCCAGTTGCAAACATCCAGCATATGAATACCTTGGTCTAGTAAAATACCGCCAGACATTGCATTGAAATGAAAATGATTTCTTATGCGCAACTCATCATCAGATGTGCCTATTATTGTTTTATGAATTTCAGAACCGGAAGAGAAATAATAAAGCTGTGCAGTTATTACATCACCAATATCTCCACGCTGAATTCTTTTTACCATTTCAACATAAGGCGATGCATGCCTTATCTGGAAACCGATCACCACGCTTTGTTTGCTGCCTACTTTTCCCGCAACTTCCAATGCTCTTTTGCAACCTGCAGTATCAGGCGCAACAGGCTTCTCGCAATACACATGCTTACCCGATGCCACTGCCGCTTCCAAAAACATAACATGCGCATAAGCCGGCGTTGATATATGCACTGAATCCACGTCTTTATTCTCCAGCAATTGCATATATGCTTTTGATCCCTGGTACATGTTTGCCGCAGCTATTGCAGGCAATTGTTTATCCGTATTTAGCTTGTTGTATTTGGGCAGCGCCGTTTGCAGTTTATCATCAAAAATATCTGCCATGGCTACAATTGCAGTGTTGGTATTTTGCACCATCGACGAAATAACAGCTGTGCCCCTGTTGCCACAACCTATAATACCAAGTCTTATGGCTGAGTTTGCTTTTGTACCAAAAACAATTGAAGGTCTTAAAATAGATACTCCGGATATTACGGCAGCATTCTTCAGAAATAGTCTGCGATTATTTTTCTTCATATGGCTTTTTTTATAAGAAGCCATAAGTTAGAAAATTTTTATGAACCCGGCTTTTGTAATTTCAATTAAGCTTTGGTTGCGTCGCACACTTGTACGGTTGGATTGGTTTTGCAGCAATATTTTTTGCTGAAGCCACAGGGCTTCGTTGTTTATTTAAATTCTTTTCAGTTTTGTTTCATTTTGTTTATAGATGTTTTGGTATAATTTTTTTGTCCAAGCCACAGGGCTTCGTTGTCTCAACGGCGCTGCATTGGCTTCTTTGAAAAAATATGCTGCGCATTTTTTCAATTCCGGTTTTGCCGGAACCGAACCCAATGAGGCGCCTTATAAGACAACTGGTGGAAAGTGCGAGTGGAAATTAGGTCTAAGCTTATTACTGAAGACACAGGAAGCTAAACACAAAAGCAATGCCTCATTTCTGCGCCAACAGAAGGTTTATATTCTTGTTCTAACTGGGTTTAAAAGTCTCATTAAACTAATTAAATCAAAACTTTTATCAGAGTTAAAGTTAAAAGTCTTGATGTCAATATTTATAGTAGTGCCCTTGTAATATCCATCAAAATTTAAATAGCGAGTAATTTCTTTAGATTCCTCGTCAATCTCTTCTCGAAAATATTTTTTATTTAAAGGCAGATTGATAATCCATTTTTCAAATGATAACCATTTTTTTAGTAATTGATTAATCAATTCGAATGACAGACGTTCGAAATCGGCTGAGTCGATTTTATCAACATCAATATATTTCATAGAGGCGCTAACTACTGCAAACCTTCCATTTCGCAAAGCATATCCATAATTTAGTACCCCATCTGGATTATTTTTATAATCTGTAAAATCTTTATGAATAACATTTAAAGCCACGAAACAATAATAAGCAAAAACATATTCTTTATATCGACTAGAATTATTCAAAATATTTTCAAATGCACCCTTTTTAAAAATAGATTCTTCACTCTTGCTTCTCGCTTGTGATGGTTGCATATCACAAGCTAAACACAGTCTTAGAAAAAGTGATCGATCAATTATTTGAGATCTATCTATATATTTATTTTTTACTCCATCTCCAAATTCTCCATTTTTTCGTTGATAAAACAATCCGAATTCAACAAATATTTTTTTCTGAATGTCAATCTGAATTTTATCATTAGATCTTCTGTCAGCGTCTGTTACAGGAGTTTGCTGATTCGTTGCTTTTGAAATTTCTTCGATTAATTGCAATTTTAAATGTTCATCATTTTCGTCAACTTCACTAAAAGTTATTACTTTCAGAAGCACTTCTTTTCCCTTGAATATGTCGTTTGAAATTTCTTGATTAAGAAGTTTCTCATATAATACGCTCAAAGTAAAGGCTGTTTGTCCACCATTTATTATTTGAGGATTTGTCACGATTAATTGCGCCGTATCTTTTCTGGCAATTTGTTTATTAAAATCAGTGCCATCTGATAACATTGTAATTCCATTGTTAAACAGTGCAAATTCATTTGTTTGCTTATCTGTTATCGAGCTAGCGATTGCTGAGTTTACACTACCTGTAACTAAATCCAAATAACTGCGAGGATTGTATTTAAGAATAGAGTTTTTATACTTAAAAAGTGTTTTTGCAATTTCCTCTGTTGGAACAAATAGAACAGTAATTAAACAATCTTTTAGAGACGTATTTACCGAGTAGCTTATTTCTGCAGTTGAACCTTTATCGGACAAGTTTATAGTTATTTTTAGTTCCTTAGCATTATAGTATGTCCCAGATATTAAAGGGAAAACTAGCTCAGAATATGCTTTTTCATTATCGTACACGTAACAAGGAAATCCACCACTTAGTTGTCTTAATTGAGAAGTTGTCAATTTCTTTAGATTGGCTAAAATTATAACCATATGCTTATATCTGCCAGGGTCAGGTATATCTTGAATTTTCTTAATTAGCTGTTTAATTTTATGGTTATACGGATTACCATTTTCATAGATAATTTCCCCGTTTACAATTCGATCAACATCCATAGCCAATATTTCTGAAAGAGTTATTTCTTTTTCTTCAAAATACTTTTCAGAAATTCTAAATTTGCTTTGTATGAAATATATTACTTTATTATCTGTATCAATGTAATAACCATCAATCCCACCATCATCAGTTTCATCTGTTATTAAATTTTCCCTCTCAGTGAAATCTAGTATGCCGAATTTTACTTTAATAAATAAATGGATATAAGCTCTTGCTCTAGCCTGATCAAGCTTATCCTTTTCGTCATCTAAAGGATAATACCTTTTGTAACTAGTTGGGGCTTCTTTTCTAATTTGATCAAGAATTCTAACAAGTGATTCATATTTTGTCATAATTACTCTTATTAATTCTTTAGCACAATATAACTATTTCATATTTTATTTAAGACTTCCAGTTTCTTGTTCAATTTACATATAACCGTACAAGTGTGCAACGCAACAGGAGATCCTATGAAATACAAATGCCCGGCTCAAAAAAAGAAAAAAGTTATAAGTACTAAGTTTTAAGTTGTTAGTAAACAACCCAACACTTAAAACCTATAACCTACAACTTATAACTTACTACCTTCTACTCCGCCCAGCTCATCACATACCCTTCATTCTCTATTTCCAGCGCATCAACGGTTAACTGCAACGGATGAAAGGTGTCTACCATTACGGCAAGTTCTTTTGTTTCTTTTGCGCCAATACTTTTTTCCACAGCGCCGGGATGCGGACCATGCGGAATGCCGCCGGGGTGCAGCGTAAGCATACCACGTGTTACATTCTTGCGGCTCATAAAATCGCCGTCAACATAATAGAGCAATTCATCGCTGTCAATATTGCTGTGGTTGTATGGCGCAGGAATGGCCTGCGGATGATAATCGTACAACCGCGGTACAAAACTGCACACCACAAAATTGTGCGCATCGAATGTTTGATGCACAGGCGGAGGCTGGTGCACACGACCGGTAATGGGTTCAAAATCGTGTATGCTGAACGCGTAAGGATAACAGCAACCATCCCACCCAATCACATCGAAAGGATGATGCCCATAATGAATATGATACATCATGCCACGCTTCTTTGTTTTAATGATGAAGTCGCCGGTTTCATCTATGGTGACAAGGTTTTGCGGAGCACGTATATCACGTTCGCAGTAAGGCGCATGTTCGAGCAACTGACCATACTTGCTTAAATACCGTTTGGGAAAAACGATAGGCGAAAAACTTTCAACAATAAAGAGCCTGTTGTTATCATTGTCAAACTGCAGTTGATAAATACTGCCACGCGGAATGATGAGATAATCACCGTATGCAAACTGCAACTCGCCATATTGTGTAAGCAGTTTTCCGCTGCCTTCATGCACAAAAAGCAGTTCATCTGCATCTGCATTTTTAAAGAAGTAATCTGTCATGCTTTGTTGCGGCGCAGCCAGTGAAATATGGCAATCATTGTTTACGAGAATTGGTTTTCGGCTCTCCAAATAATCTGCTGTTGGCTTTACCTTAAAGCCTTCAAAGCTGCGGTGGCGCAACATTTTTTCTTCGGCAACGTTTGGCGCTACACTGTACTGCGCTTCTGTCTTGATGATCTTTGTAGGCGGGCTGCAATGATAGAGCAAAGAACTATCGCTGCTAAAACCTTCTGTTGAAAATAATTGTTCTGAATATAATGTGCCATCCGGTTTGCGGAATTGTGTATGGCGTTTATGTGGTATGGTGCCGAGTGTGTGATAGTGAGGCATGGCAATCTGATTTGAAAATGAGATGATTTGAAAATTTGAAAATGGAATGCAGATAACTTAATACTTACAACTGATTACTTATAACTTTTTATTAGCCGGTCTGCATTACTACTATTAAGCATTCTTGCGTCGCACCCTTATACGTTCTGAATGTTGCTCAGCAAGGTGCATCAGCATAACTAAAATGAACTTCGTGAAAGTTCAAGTGATGCCAGCAGGAAAACATATTTCCATTTGCGCTTGTCAATGTAGTATATAAAGTTTCTGAAGAATGGCATAGCTTGCAAAACGTTATTCACAAATTTACAGTTTTAATTGTTGCATGAAAAAGATTGGTTTGATCTCTGACACACATAGTTTCCTGGATGAAAAAGTTTTTGAGCATTTTAAAGATGTTGATGAAATCTGGCATGGAGGTGATTTTGGTAATGCAGCCATTGCAGATTCGTTGAAAGCATTCAAACCTTTGCGTGGTGTGTATGGCAATATTGATGGTTATGAGATCAGTGGTGAATTTCCTGAAGAGCTGATCTTTATGTGTGAAGAAGTAAAAGTATTCATGAAACATATTGGCGGTTACCCGGGAAGATACGCGCCGGGTGTAAAGAATACGATCATTGCGGAGAAGCCCAAACTCTTTATCAGCGGGCACTCGCATATTTTAAAAGTAATGTATGATGACAAGTTGCAATGCCTGCATATCAATCCGGGTGCAGCGGGTTTGCAGGGCTGGCATAAAGTAAAAACGTTGGTGCGTTTTGTTATTGACGGCAGCCAAATAAAAAACTGCGAGATCATCGAGTTGGGAAAACGAGGTACAATTTAAAGCTGGCTGTTTATTGCTCAATAAAGTTCAGAACGTACAAGTGAGTGACACAACCAAAGCCTCATTCGTGTTCTGTTGCCTGGCTCAAAATAATTCTTTTATACAGATGGCTTTTTAACCAGGCAAATCAGTTCAAGTAAATCCTGTTTGCGTTTTATTATTTTTCTTTTAAACATCAGGGCATGCCAGATTAAAATTAATGGCCCCGGAAAATATACCTGTTTGCCGCCATTACTGCGTTCTATGAAAACATACCTGGGCTTTTCGAAATGATTGTTGGCAGCAGTAGTATCGATTTGTTTTGGGGTATTAATTTTATAAGCAACCGGATAATGATATTCCGCTACAGCTTTTCTGCCTCTTGCAATTTTAAGCGCCAGTTCTTCTGCACCAATACTTTTCATAAACCGCGTA
Organism: Chitinophagaceae bacterium UBA4407; assembly: GCA_002390845.1. Classification (GTDB taxonomy): domain Bacteria; phylum Bacteroidota; class Bacteroidia; order Chitinophagales; family Chitinophagaceae; genus Limnovirga. Next base: position 18,199 of record DGQT01000100.1, read on the forward strand.
ATGAATGCGAAATAATGGTTGCCGTTTACAGTTAAGAAAAGATAACAGCCGCCGGGTTTCAGTACACGATATAATTTTTTAAAAAATTCATCGGGGTTTACCACATGCTCCATAACCATTGATGAATATGCAATGTCAACGGAGTGATCGGGGATATTTGATAACTCGAATAAGGTATTTTCGAAATAATCAAAAATGCCATTGGCTGGTTGAATATTGGGGTCGGGGTCAATGCCCATAAGTTTGCCCGACACTGCTTTTATTTGCTGCAGAAATTCCCCTGTTCTTCCAATGCCATCGCCACAGCCAATATCGAGCACCGTAGGGCTTTTGTATTGCAAGACGCGGTCTGTAACAAGCTTTGTAAAAAATTCCCTTCTTTCGCTGGGGTGATGCAGGTTATACTGTTGCTCTAGTTCTGTAAACAGGTCTTTCATAAATTTCTTTTAACCGTGCGCACTAATTACACTCTATGAAAGGCAATGTTTTGCCAATAAATAATGAAGTAAAACGATTGGTAAAAAAATTATAGTCCCGGAAGCCATGCTCTGCCAATACCCTCACGCATGGGCCATGGCACTGTTGCAAGAATAATAATGAGTGCGAGTATATAAAACACAGCACTGCGTTTAGCATTGCCCGACTTCTTTAATGATATATGCCCCACCGTAATAAATACAATTGCTGCAAGCATACCCACAGGATGCTCTACCACCCAAAAACGTTTTGCACTGTCTTTCATTACATCCGCCATGCCATATTGCTGTATCAATGCATAACCTGAGCCGCCCGCAAAATACTGATACAAACCAATCAGCAATGTTGTGTGCGCCGCAATAAGCAGCCATTTGCTCAGGGCAATTTTATTGGTAACTGTGGAAGAAAATAATCGCAAAATATTTACTACGAGTAAAATGATGATTGCCCAGCGTAAAATACTGTGCAGTGTTAAAAGAAAATTATACATGCTTTGTAATTTTAAACAAATCTAACCTGCTAAACGCACAACCCCAAACTATAAACTGCAAACCGTTTTATTCAACCCAATCTGCCATAAACAAATTGGTATCGTGCCCGCCGCCATTATTACGGTTACTGCTGAACATGATCTTTTTTCCATCGTAACTAAACATGGGAAAAGCATCAAAACCTTTATCGCGGCTGATCTTCTCTAACCCGCTGCCATCAAGGTTTATAAGGTACATGTTAAAGGGAAAGCCGCGTTTGTATTCGTGATTGCTGCAGAAAATAATATGCCTGCCATCGGGTGTAAAATTGGGTGCCCAGTTGGCGTTGCCCAAATGTGTAATTTGTTTTGCATCGCTGCCATCTGCATTGGCAATAAACACTTCCATTTGCGTGGGTGCTACCAAACCTTTTTTCAAAAGATCCTTATAATCAGCCTTTGCCGAATCTGTTTGCGGCCTGCTTGCACGCCACACAATTTTTGTTCCGTCGGGGCTAAACCACGCACCGCCATCATAGCCCAGTTCATTGGTTATTTGCTTTACTTTTTTCGATTTCAGATCCATTACATACAAATCAAGATCGCCGTTACGCATAGAAGTAAAGATCATTTTTTTTCCATCGGGCGAAAGCGTTCCTTCTGCATCGTAGCCATCTGTTTTTGTTAAGCGCTTTTCAATTTTGCCGCTGGTATCCGCAAGAAAAATATCAAAGCTTTCATAAACTGCCCATAAGTAGCGGTTATTGTATTTGCTGCGGTCTGGCAACGGAGGGCAACTATCACCTCCTAAAAAAGTTGAGGCGTATAAAACCTGTTTGCCATTATGTAAAAAAAAGCCGCAGGTTGTTCTGCCTTTGCCGCTGCTCACCTGTTTGTAAGTAAATGCATCATTCGCATCAACCGGAAGTTTACCAATAAACATACGGTCGCACAGAACGCCTTCTTTAGGGTTGGTGCGTTGAAAAATAATCCGGCTGTTATCAAAACTCCAGTAGGCTTCTGCGTTATCGCCGCCAAAAGTTAACTGGCGCACATTTTTAAAATGTTTCTCATCGGCGTAGTGCAGTGTGTCTGCTTGCGCATAAGTAAAAACCGCAACCAACAAAGCAATACTGAGGCTGATAAATTTTTTTGAAATACATTTTTTGAACCAGGCAGAAGAATTACTATGAGGCTTCTCTTGCGTCGCACCCTTGTACGTCCGGAACATAGATGAGCTTTTACCGAAGCGTAAACCACCATTTACAATATTGCCTGCAACTGTTTCCATATTCATTGTGCGTGCTGTTTTTGCAAAAGTAATGGTTGCAATGTTCTGCTTCAAGTCAGAAAATAGTCATAATTAAAAATCCTGCATTTATTTTTGCGTTATGATGAAGGTTAAAGTTTTTGCTGCAATAATACCTGTATTGCTTTTGGCATGTACTACCACTACCGACAAAAACGATGAAAATATTGGTGATGCAGGTGTGTCACCGCAATATCAGGCTTATGTAAAAGAGCTTACAGCACAGGTAAAAATAAAACCTGACAGTGCAGGGCTTCGCCTGAAACTGGCTGCAGCATTGGATAGTATGGGGCAATATAAAGAAGCACTGCAGCAGATGGATAGTTTGTTGCTAAAAGATTCTGCTAACTTCGGTTTGTGGTTTACGCAGGGAAAAATTGCCGAAGATTCCGGCGATACGTTGCTTGCAATGCGGAGTTATGATAAAGCCATCCGCATTTATCCATCTGCAGATGCATTGCTTAGCATTGCTAATTTATATGCAGAGAAAAAAAATCCGGCTGCCCTTGATTTTAGCAAACAGGTAAAAGATCAAAGGCTGGGCCGCGATTATGATGCACATTGCGCTTTTATTGAAGGTGTTTATTATGCAAGAACAGGCGATCAGGCAAAAGCATTGCAATCTTTCGATGAATGCATTGCCAACAATTATACTTACATGGAAGCGTACATTGAAAAAGGGTTGGTGTACTTTGATCAAAAGCAATACAATGAGGCACTCATTATTTTTAAGTTTGCATCCAGCGTAAATGCGCTTGATGCTGATCCTTATTACTGGCAGGGACGTTGTTATGAAATGATGAATGTGAAAGACAGCGCAGTATTACGGTACAAACAATCGCTCAGTCTTAATAAAAATGATCGCGTAACAAAAGATGCATTAAAGCGTGTTGACGGAATGTGAGCAATGAACCACAATGTTATATTGCACAAGTGTGCGACGCAACAGAAGCTTCATAGCATTCATAAAGCCGGGCTCAAAAAAATAAAATAAAATTCAAAATGGGTTTGCTTTCATAAAGAAACCGCAAACAATAAACTACAAACATGCCAATCATAGCTCCGTCTTTTCTTGCATCAGATTTTCTAAGGCTGAAAGAAGAATGCAATATGGTTAACAGCAGTGAAGCTGAATGGTTTCATCTTGATGTGATGGATGGTGTTTTTGTGCCAAACATCAGTTATGGCCTGCCTGTTATTGAACATATACGCACCGCAACCACCAAAGTTTGCGATGTGCATTTGATGATCGTTGAGCCTGGTAAGTATGCAGCCGATTTTAAGAAAGCCGGTGCCGATGTTTTGTCCGTTCATATTGAAGCATGCCCCAACCTGCACCGTAACATTCAACAGATAAAAGAACTGGGTATGAAAGCCGGTGTGGCGGTTAACCCGCACACGCCGGTAGGTTTGTTGTGCGATATTTTGCACGAAGTAGATGTGGTAAATTTAATGAGTGTAAACCCCGGCTTTGGCGGACAAAAATTTATTCCTTACACACTGCATAAGATCCGGGAATTAAGGCAAATGATCAGGGAGAGAAATCTGAAAGTGTTGATAGAAATTGATGGCGGCGTAACACTTGACAATGCTGCATCTATTGTTGAAGCCGGTGCAGATGTTCTGGTTGCGGGCAGCAGCGTTTTTAAAGCAAAAGATCCGCTGATGGCAATAAAAATGTTGAAGGCGTTGTAATTAACTGGTACAAATCGCTGCATAAATATTTATACATTTCCTATTTAAATTTACTTTTTACTTCATTGAAAAATAAAGCTCCCAATAGTATAAGGTTGCTTGTTGCAGGTATTTGTTTTGCTATTTTGTGGTCATCAGCTTCGGCAGCAACCAAAATAGGTTTAGAGAGCGCACAGCCTTTTGTAATTGCTGTTACCCGTTTTTTTATTGCAGGTTTTATTATGCTTTTTTTGTCTCATGCAATTTTAAAGAACCGCCTGCCACAAAGAAATGAATGGAAGCAACTTGCTGTTTACGGGCTTCTCAATATCAGTATTTATTTAGGATTGTATGTAATTGCCATGCAGCAAATCTCTGCGGGGCTTGGCTCACTTTCTACCGGAACAAACCCAGTATTCATCAGTGTTATCGGCGCGTTATGGTTCAAAGAAAAAATGCATCGCTCAACTATTTTCAGTTTAATTCTTTGCATGGCCGGTGTGGTAATTGCTGCATATCCGTTGCTGATTAACAGTTATGCAACACCTGCCGGTTTGGTAATCTTAATCATCAGCATGGTTTCTTATTCTGTGGCCGCTTTATATTTTTCAAACAACAAATGGAACAACCTGCACATACTTACAATCAATGGCTGGCAAACATTAATTGGCGGGGTTTTTCTTGTGCCGTTCCTTTTTATTTTCTACGACAAAAGCAAAAACATTTACGATATAAAATGGATGGGTAGTGTATTGTGGCTGGCCATACCAGTTTCTATTGGTGCGGTACAATTGTGGTTATACCTTTTGAAAGACAATCCTGTGAAAGCCGCATTCTGGTTATTTCTTTGCCCTGTATTTGGTTTTATTATTGCAGCCATTGTATTAAAAGAACCCATTAGCGTTTACACGTTAACAGGAGTCTTATTTGTAATTGCAGGGTTGTACATTGTACAAAAAAGGAAAGCCGTATAAAAAAATATTATTGACCCCAGCTGAAGTATCTGTGATGAAGCTTTTGTTGCGTCGCACTCCTATACGTTCAGATTATATATTGAGCTTTACCGAAGCGAATAGTGAATAACAAAAGGGGATATTGAATAGCAGGAAATACGTGTTAAAAAAATGTACATAATCTCAATTCCATGAAGCCTTTAAAATTTCAGGAATAAAGAAGCGATTTAAACTTTTCCTCTGTAAAACACCACCTGTTTACAGTTTGATAGGCGTTGATCCAGCCAGGTATTGTATCGTATGATTTAATAAAATCAAACCCAAGTTTTTCCAGTGTTTTGTTGGGCGCAGCATTAGCGGCTGAAGGCTCACAATAAAGTATTTTCAGTTTAAATGTGTGAAAGTAGTACGGCAATGTCAGCTTAAGCAAATCAAGCCCAAGCCCCTTTTGCCTTGCTTCGGTTTGCCATAAATGGAGGTGCATGTAAGCTTCTTCACCAAACACAATCTTATTAATATTTGAATGACCGACCGGTTCATTGTTCATCAACCAAATGATATAATAGAAGCTTTTCTTTTCGGGAGGCAGATAAAAATCCGACATCAAAACATTCAACCACGCTTCTCTTGAAGGAAGTTTGGAAATATCCACGCCCATTGATAAAAGAAAATTATCGTGAGACTTTAAAAAATAATCAACAATGTTTTCAAAGTCCGAAACTTCCAATTGTCTTACGGATAATTTTACTTGTGCCATTATTTATCTGTGTGTGTATTTATCATTCAGCATTGATTCAATCTTCGCTTCAATAAAAGCTCAATAAAATTACTGAAAGTAAAAGTGTGCGACGCAAGAAAAGCCTAATTCATATTTAACCGTTGGGTTCAAAAAATTGTATTAAAAAAACCGCTTTAAATAAAATAAAGCGGCTTATATTTTTCAGAAGTTAATGTTCTTTATCCATTCCTGCTGATGATAGAATTATCCATGGCTTGTTCTTCTTCCTGTTGCTGCCGTAGCTTCTTTAATTTTCTTCCGTAAGAAATTTTTGTAATCAGTACGAACAGTGTGGGTACTACAAATATGGCAAGTGTTGTTGCGGCAAGCATACCGCCAAACACTGTCCAGCCAATGGTTTTACGCGCTTCAGCACCGGCACCGCTGGAAAAAGCGAGTGGCAGTACGCCGAGTATAAATGCCAGCGAGGTCATTACAATCGGGCGTAAACGCAACTGCACCGCCTGTAGTGTTGCATATACAATATCAACACCACGATCAACACGTTCTTTGGCAAACTCAACAATAAGGATTGCATTTTTTGCAGAGAGGCCAATGAGTGTAATCAAACCAATTTGCGCATAAATATTGTTGGTAAGGTTTGGTAAGAAGGTTAGTGTAAGGATGGAGCCAAATGCGCCAATGGGCACTGCAAACAAAACGGAGAAAGGCACACTCCAGCTTTCATATAAGGCAGCCAGAAAAAGGAAAACGAATGCAATGGAAATAGCAAAAATAATTGCAGTGCTGTTACCTGCCTTTACTTCTTCGCGGCTAAGACCGGCAAAATCATAACTGTAACCAGCAGGTAATACCTTGGCTGCTGTTTCTTTCAATGCATCAATCGCCTGCCCGCTGCTGAAACCGGTTTTGGGCGTACCAATAATTTCGATTGACCTGTACAGGTTGAAATGAGAAATTAACGCAGGGTTTTCTATCACCTTTGTGGTGATCAATGAACTGAGCGGTATCATATTGCCCTGGCTGTTGCGCACATAATATTTATCAAGGTCGCTAAGGTCTTTCCTGTAACCGGTATCGGCTTGTGCTACCACACGAAAATTTCTGCCGTAAATATTAAAATCGTTTACATAACTGCTTCCCAGTAAGGTGCTCATGGTGCTATACACATCATTCAACTGCACACCAAGTTTCTTTGCTTTATCCCTGTCCACATCTACTTTGTAGCCCGGCGTTTTTGTATTAAAGAATGTAAACGCAGTGGCTATTTCGGGGCGCTGGTACAGGGCACCTAAAAAGCCCTGGGCTACTTTTTCGAACTGCTGAATATTATCGGTGCTTGTTGTTTGTAACAGCTCAAAAGTAAAGCCAGCTGTAGAGCCTAAGCCATTGATTGGCGGCGGCGCTATGGCGCGTATGTTGGCTTCTTTAATGTCTGCAGTGCGCTTTCTTATTTCTGCAATTACGCCCTGCACCTGGTCTTCGGTTTTCTTACGGTCGTCCCATGGTTTTAGTGAAACGAATATGGTACCTACATTTGATTTATTAGAGAAACTGATAAAATTAAAACCTGCAAGTCCACCCACGGTTTTTACCGCCGGGATTTTCAGTAACCTTTCCTGGATTGATTTAAGCATTGTCACACTTCTTTCTGTAGAAGTAGCTTCTGGCATTTCGTACGTTACATACAAACGGCCTTCATCTTCTGCAGGAATAAACCCGCCGGGCTTATTCTCAAATAACAGGAACAGCCCCACAAATAAGCAGGCAAGAAATACAAGCACCAGCGGCGTAAACCTGATGCATTTTCCTACACCCCTTGTATAAGAGCCGGTTACATTGCCAAACCATTTATTGAAGGAAGCAAAGAATTTCTCCATGATGTTTTTCTTTGCATCGGGGCTTTTTGCAGGCTTCAGCATGATTGAACACAATGCCGGCGTTAATGATAAAGCTACAAATGCAGAGATGAGTACAGACACTGCAATGGTGATGGCAAACTGCTGGTACAGCCTGCCTACAATACCCGGTACAAAACCAACAGGAATAAACACCGCGGCCAAAATCAGTGCAATGGCAATTACAGGCCCCGATATATCTTTCATGGCCCTTATGGTTGCTTCTTTTGCTGACAAATGCTCATGATCTATATAATGCTGCACGGCTTCTGTTACTACAATGGCATCATCTACAACAATACCAATGGTAAGCACAAAACCAAACAGTGTTAAGGTATTAATGGTAAACCCAAGCGGGATAAAAAAGATAAAAGTACCAATCAGCGAAACCGGGATTGCAAGCACCGGAATAAGCGTTGCCCGCCAGCTTTGTAAAAATAAAAACACCACAATTATCACAAGTGTAAGTGCTTCAACCAGGGTGGTTATTACCTCATTAATAGAAACTTTTACTACAGATACTGTTTCAAACGGCGATAAATAATCAATGTCTTTCGGGAAATTTTTTTTCAGTTCATTCAGTGTATTGGTTACACCATCAAATGTGCTTAATGCATTGGCTCCCGGTGCCAGGAATATCAGCAGGAACGAAGCCCTGTTTCCATTGATAAATGCATTATTACCATAACTGAATTTTGCCAGCTCAACCCTTGCAATGTCTTTTAAATAAACAACTGAACCCTGTGCAGGATTGCTGCGCACAATAATATCTTCAAAATCTTTTTGTGTATTAATGCGGCTATTGGTAAGAACACTATATTCAAAAGTTTGCGTGCTGGGTTGCGGTGTACCGCCGATGGTTCCTGCGGCCACCTGCAGGTTTTGTTCTGTTAATGCACCAATCACATCGTTCGGTGTAAGTTTTAAGTTGGCAAGTTTCTCCGGGTTCAACCAGATACGCATACCAAAATCGTCACCGAAACTTGTTACATCACCCACACCTTTTACACGCAGCAGCGCATCTTTTACATAAAGGTTTACATAGTTGCCAATAAATGTAGGATCATGTGTTGCATTGGGCGAGAAAAAGCCCAGCACCATCATAATGCTTGGGTTGCGTTTACGCACTGTTAATCCTAAACGCTTTACCGCGTCGGGTAATGAAGGCTGGGCAACACTTACCCGGTTTTGAACATCGAGTGCGGCAATATCAATGTTGGTTCCGATATCAAAAGTAACGTTGATGCTGCTGGTACCCGCAGCACTGCTGCCACTGGTAAGAAACGACATGCCCGGTGTACCATTGATCTGCGTTTCCATGGCAGTGGTAGTGGTTTGCTCCACCGTTTGTGCATCCGCGCCAATAAACACACCTGAAACAGAAACGGTTGGTGGCGTAATATCCGGGTATTGTGCAACGGGTAAAGTGCTCATTGCAAGTAGCCCAACCAGTACAATCACGATGGAAATTACCATTGCCGTAACGGGCCGTTTTATAAAAGTATCTGCGATCATTTTCTAATCTCTTTACGATTTATCTAAAATCAATTCCTTATAAATATTTTTTATGAGCCAGGCTTTCTGATTTACTATGAAGCATCCTTGCGTCGCACTCTTGTGCTGCACGTCATTGCGAGGCACGAAGCAATCTGTAAGCTGCATATCAAACTGTTTCAAATTCAAAAGCACAGATTGCTTCGGAGGCCTCGCAAAGACGCACGTTTTGCGATTATACTTCGCGCTGCTCAATATATAATCCGAATGTACAAGAGTGCGACGCAAGGAACGATCCCACGAAGAACTAAAGCCCGGCTAATCCTTCGACTCCGCTCAGGACTTTTATTTCTCCATAATCAACTACAAACCATAAACCACAAACTATTTTTTAATTGCGGCAGTATCTGTTTTGATCACCGATCCTTCGCGTAAACTCTGTACGCCCTGTACTACAATTTTCTCACCTTCTTTTAAACCATCTTTTATAATAATATTACTGCCCACCTGCTTGCCCGTTACAACTTTGCGCTGTGTTACTTTACTGCTGTCACCAACGATGTACACAAAATATTCACCCAGTTGTTCGGTAACCGCTTTGTTGGGAATGAAGATTGATTTTTCAGCGGCATTGTTTAAAACCCTTATCCTGCCTGTCATTCCGCCACGCAACGCATTCTTTTCATTGGGAAAAACGAGCCGGATTTTCAGTGTTCCGGTTTGTGGGTCTACTGCGCGGTCTATCAAACTTATTTTGCCGTGAGAAGGGTACACATCATTGCCGAAAGCCAGAGTAAAAGTGCTGTCGCCTGCTTTAGCCGGTTGACTTTCTAATTGCGTGAACCGGAAAATTTCTTTCTGATCGATGGAGAAATCAACCGCCATCGGGTTGTCGGTTGATACGGTATTTAAAACGGTAGAACCGGCAGAAACCGGTGAACCCACTTTAACCTGCGATATGCCGATGTTTCCGTCGAACGGTGCATAAATAGTGGTGTATTTAACGCCGGTTTGTACGCTGCGAACCGCAGCCTGTGCAGCTTCTACCTGTTTCTTTGCGGCGTCTAAAGCAGCATCAGCATAATCAACCTGTTGTTTGGCAATAGCATCCTGTTTATCCAGTTCGTGATAACGGTCTGCATCTTTTTGAGCCTTTACAAGATTGGTTTGCTGCACGGCAACATTGGCAACAGCCTGCTGGTAATTGGCCTCGTATTGCTGTGCATCTATTGAATATAATTTTTGCCCCTTACTTACCCTTGCCCCATCCTGGAAATAAACACCTGTGATAAAGCCATTTACCTGTGCACGAAGATCAACCTGGTTTAATGCGGTAACTGTTGCAGGATATTCATCATAATAAGTAACCTGTGCAGTGGTAACATCAACTGTGGTAACAGCTACTGCCGGTGGCGGTCCCTGCTGCTGTTGCTGTGCTTTATTACCGCATGAAGCAGCAAAAAACAAACAACAAACAACTATATAGTTTCTTAAGTTTTTCAATAACATACCGGTTATATTTTGTATCAGTAATTAATTTGTCCCAATGATTTTTCCACATCTATTTTGCTTGCGAGCAATTCGTATAAAGCGTTGTAATAATTGATCTGTGCTGTGCGCAGGTCTGTTTCTGCAGATACTACTTCAAGGTAGGTTTTAACACCGGCGCTATACTGCAACTGAATGATGTCGTACACTTCTTTTGCAAGGTTTACATTTTCTTTAAGCGCCTGGTAATTGGCCATATTGCTTTTGTACAGCGCTAATGATTGCGAATACTGCGCATTGATGCTGTGTTGCAGCGCAATAAAATCCCAATCGATTCTTTTTAACTTCAGTTCCTGTTGCTGAATATTAAACTTTCGTTTGCCTCCCTGTAATATGGGTACTGTTAAAGTAAGCCCGCCATAAGAGGTAGGAAAATTTTGGTTGTACAATTTTCCAAAGTTGTTGTCCTGGAAATTAAAATTGTAAGCGCCATACGCAGAAACAGATGGCAGGTAACTCCACTTGTTGTATTTCACTTCTGCTTCCTGTAATTTTTTACGGGTTGCCAGTATCTGATATTCTATTCTTTTGCTGTAATCAGGTGACTGCAATGTATCAACCATCATTTCTTTTTCCATTTGAAGGCTGTCATAAACAATGTTCAAATCACTGCCTGTTGGGTAGCCCATCAAAGATTTTAAATATTCCAGTTTGGCTTTAAGTAATGCTTCATTACTTTTCTTAGCAGCCCTGGTATTGTTGAGTGCGATGGTTGCACGTTTGTAATCTGTTTTGTCTGCAATGCCGGTATTGTAGCGGCTTGTAGCATCTTTCAAACTTCTTTCAAGCCTAACAATGCCTTCATCTGCAACCTTTATCTGCTGCATGCTTGCAAGTACATCATAAAACGCTTTTGACACATTAGCGGCCACATCAATTTTATCTGAAGTGGTTATTTGTTTTACGCTGTTTAATGCATCGCTTTTTGTACGGCTGGCCAGCAATACATCGCGGTTAAAAATATTCTGGTTAACGGTGAATTGCGCAGCCGAAGTATTGTCAACACCAAACTTTATCACATTGCCGCCAATAATAGCCTGCTGCAATTGAAAATTATGTTGAAGGTTATACCTGAAATCTAACTGCGGGTACCAGTCTGCCAGTTTACTTTTTATAAGGCTTTCTGTAACCTGTTCGTCGATCAGGGATTGCTGAATTAAAGGCTGATGCTTTATTGCATACGCCACTACATTATCCAGTGTAGCCTGTTGCAGCAAACTATCTGCCGCAGGTTGTTGTGCCTGCAGAAATAATGGCGTAATAAAAAGTAAAATGGTTAGTTTATAATTCATTCTGCTGTCGGTTGCATTATTGAGAGGAGTGTGTGCATTCTTGAATGCTGTGCAAAAATACAGGTAAATGGCTCTTTAAGGTTGCTTCTTTTACAGAATCAATATTTTGTACCCTGCTGAAGAACAACTATGAATCTTTTCTTGCGTCGCACTCTTTTACAGTTGGATTATATATTGAGCTTTAACGAAGCGTAGATATAAACGAAGGTGTTGCGTAGAGATATGCACCAGGGCGGGGGATTAGCGAAACTAACAACACAAAAAACGCAATGAACTTTCGTTGCTATTCAACAGTGTCTCTACCTTAAATAGGTTGACTAAAATCAACCATTTTATGGACTTAAAAGAACAGATTATGGCGGCGTATTTAACGCAGGGCTGTGGTTTCTGTGCCGTTGCAGGTATTGTTACCTGCAACATTCGCTCCGGTAAAAGCTCATTCCCCAATCCAACCGTACAAGTGAGTGACACAACGAAAGCTTCATCATGTTCCTGTAGCCTGGCTCATAATTTTTTTCATCCGGCAAGTATAATCAGATGGCTAAATCATACCCACCATCTTTGCCAGTTGCACCAGGGCAGTGGTATCTCTTGCACCCAATTTTTCAATCATATTGCTCCGGTGGTTGCCAACAGTATTAGGGCTTATGAAAAGCTGTTTGGCTATTTCTTTGGTATCAATATCTGCAGCGATCATCTTCAAAATTTCTTTCTCCCTTACACTCAGCAGGTCATGTTTGCAAAAAATTTTATCGCCGGAATGAAAGGTTTGCACAAGTTGCTGCTGCTGACCATAAGCAACCCGTATCCAGTAATAAGGAAAATCTTTTTTAATAAGGTGATGGATATTTTGTACATAATTGAGGGTGTACTTGAAGGTACGGTCTTCATCTATCTGTATGGGAATACCCTGCGAAAAAATGCAGATTGGTTTTCCATCTAACCGGGTAAAACGCATACAACTATGATGAATCTTCATGTTCACCCGTTCTTTGAATGGAATTTGCTGCAACACTTTGGTAAACCAATCTACCGATTCGTAAGGGAACTTTGCGTATTCCTTATTTAGTAAGTCAAGTATGGTAACCATTCGTTCTTCCATGGTTCCATCACAAAGTGGCCCCCAAAACTCAATGTGCCCCACTTCCAGCTCCGGGGCAAATGTGCTGTGATTAAATATGGTAAGGTGCGTATCGGTTCCTTTTATTCCCTGCAAAAGAAACTCCAGTTCTTTCATATGGGTATCTCTGTTTGCAAGGTTGTCTCCGTTAAAAATATACATTGATAGTTCTGCAACCCTATTGTAGATGGCTTCACTTTTTTTGAGGCCAATCAGAATTTCGTCGTCTGAAACATTTGCCATTAGTTAATTTTTTTATTGGCTGCATACCAAAGGTATTAATAGGAACAGCATTTAACTTGTACACTTTTATTATAAGCCTGGCAGTTAAGGGAGCCGAACTATACTGCTACTATTAAACTCAGTTGCGTCGCACGCTTCGGGGTTCTGTTCTTTATTGAACATTGTGCAACAACATGTACTGTATGTTGCCCCCCATTAATAAGCAGAAGAATAATGGTAATATAGCTTTAATAGTCCGGCATCATCAATAAAAAAAATTCTTTCTCCGAAGGTGCAGGGTTCTTTTCTCCCTGTTTTAATCTCACAGTTTTTATTTGCCCGAATGAGCATCCCCTTTCATTATCCGGTTTAAAAAAATAGCGACTGTCACTATTTCCTGCCAGTAAACATGAACATAGCTTTACACTTATAATATAAAGCCTCTTAATCACCACAACAATTGTATTATGAACACAACTAGTAACTATCCTTCTCAACTCACGCCGCCCGGAGCAATGCCAGCAGTTTATGAACATAACGGCACAGTGGTGGATACAGCAACCCTTGTGTGGATGATTAAATCGAAAAACGAAAGGGGCTTTCATATACTGTACGACAAATATTGCGGTGCATTGTATGGCATACTGTTGAAATTTTTACGGCGTAAAGACCTGGCCGATGACCTGCTTCAGGATGTGTTTGTGAAGATTTGGAAGCACATTGATGCGTTTGACCCTTCACGGGGAACGCTTTTTACATGGATGCTGAATATAGCCCGCAACCAGGCAATTGATTATCTCCGCTCTTCCCGTTATCAGCAGCAATTGCTGCATGTAAACAATGAACAGTTTTCCCTTGATACGGATTATATAGATGCTACTGCTTCAAGCAGTAGCATGGCGGAATTTAAAGACTTACAAAACAAGGCCCTTGGGTTTGATGCAAAATATGCGGAGGTAATTGATCTGATTTTCTTTTATGGCTATACACATGAACAAACTGCCCGGATACTGAAACTGCCATTGGGTACCGTTAAAACAAGGGCAAGAAAAGGGCTTGGCTTACTTAAAACCCTTTACCGGCAGTAACGCCTTACAGCATTCAATGTGCGGGGTTTTTCAAAATGCCGCACTAATAAACAAAGAGGAGTGAACGAATGATTGAAAATGATTACATCACCAGCGGCATATTGCAGGATTATTGTCTTGGCTTGCTTGCAGATGAGGATCAAAGAAAGGTGGAGGCAATGTGCAATGCCTATCCACAGGCGGCCAGAGAACTTCAACTGCTTCAGCAGGCGCTGGAAAAATATGCAGGGAGTGATGCCATCAGGCACAGGAACGAATTACGCAGGGATGTGTGGGAAGCCATAAAAAAATTATGGGAAGAAGAAAGTTCTTAGAAGTGGGTTTGAGTATTACAGTCAACATGAAAACAAGGGTATTAAATCCCAAATCCAAAGAAAATCCTGTTATTGTAACTCAATATTTTTATAGCCCCTTTTTGAAAAATCGAAGCTGAAACAATCGTTTCTACGCACCTGTAAAAGCTCAATAGAATATCCGAACCGTACAAGAGTGCGACGCAAGTGAAGTTAAATTCATATTCTTCAGTTTGGCTCAAAAAAATTAAAACCCATAATCTACAACACGCCTACTATAAAGTTTATCCTGTATTACCCAGGTAACTTCGTAACCATTTTTGGTATCGCTGCTGTTGAGCATGTAAACATAAATCCTGCGCCCATCTTTAGATAAATACACAGCTGTATTGCATTTGGCCGTGTTAGAATTGGTATTGCCCTGGCAAAAAATAGGGTCGTACAAATCGCTGAACGCGGCTTCGGGAAGATGAATGGTATCGCTGCCCACAACCACCGTTACCGATTGAATTGTTTTTACTGGTGTTGCACCAAGCTTTGATGAGAAGAACGGTTTTATATCAATTTTTGTGAGGTACTTTTCATCGTAGTACAAAAGCTTGTGTTTGGTTTTATCAAAGGCTCCGGCCACAATTGTTACAGCAACTTTATCGCCGGCAAAACGGATCAAATCATTTTTAAATTCAATTAAAGGCAGTTGTGGCAGGGGCTCTTTGGCAAGTGCTTCATCAAGGCTGCTTAATGTAAATGCAGCAAGGTCGCTGCGCAAATCTTTATCTGCAATCTTTTTGTACAAGTCTCTCTTGCTGCGGTAATCGGGTATGTCATCATCCTGTGCGTATGAAGCAAAACCAATGATCATTAACAATAACAGTGCGGTTATTTTAGGCATGTTTATTTTTTCTCTAACAATAAAACGTTTTTGCGTTTGCTAAATTATACGGGTTGAATATTTTTAAGCATATCATCCGTCATTCTTGCAAGATCATATTCGTGGTGCCAGCCCCAGTCGTTTCTTGCAACAGAATCGTCAATGCTTTGCGGCCAGCTGTTCGCAATGTTTTGCCGTGAATCTGGCTTATACGTAATTTCAAATTCGGGTATGTGTTGCTTGATTGCTGCAGCAATTTCTTTTGGTGAAAAACTCATGCCCGAAATATTATAAGAAGTGCGTATCGAAATTTTATTCGCCGGTGCTTCCATTAATTCTATGGTAGCTTTTATGGCATCGGGCATGTACATCATGGGCAGATAAGTATCTTCATTTAAAAAGCATTCATACTTTTTTTCTTCCAGCGCTTCATGAAAAATTTCAACAGCATAATCGGTAGTGCCACCGCCTGGTGCCGACTTATAACTAATCAAACCGGGATAACGCAGGCTTCTTACATCAACACCAAAACGCTGATGAAAATAATTGCACCAAAACTCTCCCGCATACTTACTAATGCCATATACAGTAATGGGCTCAATAATCGTTTGCTGCGGACAATTTTGTTTGGGGCTTGTAGGGCCAAACACCGCGATACTGCTGGGCCAGTAAACTTTGGTAAGCTTTTCTTCACGGGCAATATCCAGTACATTTAGTAAGCCCTGCATGTTTAAATTCCATGCAAGCCCGGGGCTTTTTTCGCCTGTTGCAGAAAGTATTGCAGCCAGTAAATAAATCTGCGTAATATTCTGTCGTATTACCTGAACATGCAGCATTTCCTTGTTCATTACATCGAGTGAAACATAAGGGCCGCTGCCTTTTAAAAGATCATTCTCTTCACGCATATCCGATGCAATAACATTGGCATTGCCATAGATTTTCCTAAGTGCCAGTGTAAGCTCAACGCCTATTTGTCCGGAGGCCCCGATCACTAAAATTTTCTCTTTAACCATAGCAAACATTTTTTCGTTGTTACAAACGTAGCACAAAGTTGTAAGCAGTGAAAAGTTTTAAGTAATAAGTTATCAGTAGTAAGTAAATACATTTTTTTGAGCAAGGCATACACAATGCTATGAGGCATTCTTGCCACGCTCGGTTGACAGTTCCTCTTTCATGGCAGCAATAAAAAAGCGTGGCAGTTCACCCCGACGAGCCTGACGGAGGAAGGTGGAACTCGGGGTCGTGCTCTTTTACTCTTGATTCTTTGGTCGACAGTTGACCGTCCACTGTCGACCGATATTCCGAATGTACAAGTATGTGATCCTTAGGCTTCACCCAGTACAGGCTGCCGTACTTTTTGCTGCCATAAAAGAGGAACTGTGAACCGAGCGTGGCAACAGGCGATGCCATGAAAAACCAATGCCCGGCTCATCCTTCAGCTACGCCCATGATTATTTTTCAACATACAATCAACTGCAAGCACTAAACAGTAAAACTGCAAACCGTCAACACTTATCTTTGCGGCAAATTAGAAACAGATGCAAAGAGATACGTTGGTTTTTGATCTTATACGCAAAGAGCTGGAGCGCCAGCGCCACGGCATAGAACTGATTGCCAGTGAAAACTTTACCAGTTTACAGGTAATGCAGGCAATGGGTAATGTAATGACCAACAAATATGCAGAAGGTTACCCTGGCCGCCGTTATTATGCCGGCTGCGAAATTGTAGACCAAACAGAGCAACTCGCTATTGACAGACTTAAGCAGATATTTAAAATAGATTATGCCAATGTACAGCCACACAGTGGTGCACAAGCCAATGCTGCCGTGGCTTTGGCGGTTTTGCAACCCGGCGATAATATTCTTGGTTTAGACCTTAGTATGGGCGGCCATTTAACACATGGCTCTGCCGTAAACTACAGCGGCAAATTATACAAGCCGCATTTTTATGGTGTGGTTCGCGAAACAGGTTTGGTTGACTACGAAATGCTGGAAGCGAAGGCAAGAGAAATAAAACCAAAGATGATCATCTGCGGCGCAAGTGCTTACAGCCGCGACTGGGATTATGAAAGGATAAGAAAGGTTGCTGATGAAGTTGGTGCATTGATTATGGCCGACATTGCGCACCCTGCGGGATTAATTGCAAAAGGTTTATTGAACGACCCATTTGAGCATTGCCATATTGTAACTTCCACAACGCACAAAACATTGCGTGGCCCGCGTGGCGGCATTATTATGATGCGTAAAGATTTTGAAAACCCATTTGGTTTAAAAGATGTAAAGGGCAATATCCGCATGATGAGCAACCTCATGGACATGGCAGTTTTCCCGGGTATTCAGGGCGGGCCATTAGAACACGTGATAGCTGCTAAGGCAATTGCTTTTGGCGAAATACTGAGCGTTGAATTCACCAGTTATGCCAACCAGATGGTAAAAAATGCACAGGCCTTTTCTAAGGCCTTGGCTGATAAAGATTACCAGATCATCAGTGGTGGAACAGACAACCATTTGGTACTAATTGATCTGCGTAATAAAAACATTAGTGGTAAAAAAGCAGAGCAGGCATTGGTTTTAGCAGATATTACCGCCAATAAAAACATGGTTCCTTTTGATGATAAAAGTGCGTTTGTAACAAGTGGAATCCGTTTTGGGGTTCCTGCGATTACTACACGTGGTATGGTTGAAACAGATATGCAGTTTGTGGTAAACGCCATTGATCATGTGCTGATGAATGCTGATGACGCAACAGTTATTGCAACTGTAAAGCAGCAGGTAAATGAATTTATGGAGCAGTTTGTATTATACCCGGAGATGGGGTAAAAGATTTACAAATAGTTTGAAAGCCGCTGAAAAATTTCAGCGGCTTTTTTTTGTTTTGTATCAGAGTAAAATTTTATAATGCCTGATAACAATCACCTTTCCACATAACGCTGCTCACTTAATACTGATACTTATCCAGATAGCTTTACAATTAAATAAGCTAAAATATGAAACAAAAAAAAATAGTACTGAAAACCCCTTCAGCAATAAGTGTTAACCTTATTTTTTTGATTTTTTCCTTTATGCTTTTTAATAATATTGTTAAGGCACAAAACAATAAATGGGTAGCGCCCAAAGAAGCCGATAATATTAAAAATCCCCTTACGGGGAACACTACAATTTTAAAAGATGCCAAAGTATTATACACTTCTTATTGTGTGCCCTGCCATGGCGAAAAAGGCAAAGGCGATGGTGTAGCAGCAGCCGGCTTATCAACAAAGCCTGCGGACCATTCCGGCAGTCTGGTACAAAACCAGACAGATGGTGCACTTTTTTGGGAGTTATCAGAAGGTCATAACCCAATGCCGGCTTATAAAACTGCTTTAACCGAAACCCAGCGCTGGTCTTTGATTAATTATATACGCACGCTTGCAAAAACTTCAAAAAAATCATAACATGAAAACTGTATTATTTTTAATTGGTTGTTTGTTTACAGGCAGTTTACTATTTGCACAAACAACAACAACGGCAGCCAAAACAGCAGGTTCAAATAAATTTGTTATCCTGGGAAATGCGGAAGCGATGTACACTGCAACAAAGGGCGAATCGGGTTTTGGCGATGTAAATTTTAAGCCTATTTTTCTCTGGAAAATTTCTGATAAACTTTTTGTTGAATCAGAAATTGAAATTGAAACAGGTGATGGAGAAGCGGCACTTGGGTTGGAGTATGCAAACATGTGTTACATGGTTAATCCTTACCTGATATTACATGCAGGCCGTTTCTTACCTAAGTTCGGCGCTTATCGTGGCAGGATGGGCGAAGGCTTTCTTAACAGGTTTGCAGGCAACCCTACTGGTTTTGGCGATGGTGGTATTGGTGCCATGAACGAAACCGGGGTTGGTGCACAAGGTGCTATTCCGTGGGGCAATATGAAGCTGGCTTACGATTTCTATTTGTCTAATGGACCTCAGTTACTTACCGATCCTGAAAACGCAGGACAGTTTGAATATGAAGCTTACACAACCAACAATAAATCTTCTGCAGTTGGTGGGCGTGTTGCTATTCTTCCGTTCTCAAATTCAAGTTTGGAGATTGGGTACTCTTTTCAGAGCAAATCTAAAACAGGCGAAGTGGGTTCAGATTATGCAAACACCGGCGTAAGAATGCAGGCGTTTGATATTAATTACTTTCATAACATTCCGGGCATAAAAAGTACCATCAGGTTTACCGGAGAATTAAAAAACCAAAAAGCAGATAAGGCAACTTTTTTAAAAGAAGATGAAACGCAATACAGTTTTAATAATGCCTCTACCTGTTACTACGCCACAGCAAGCATAAGGCCATCGTTGGCTGATGATAAGTTTTTAAGAAATCTGGAACTGGCGGGGCGGTACTCATTTTTTAACAGGCCGAATGATGCGCCCTGGGGTGGAAGCAATGTTTCGCAAGTTGACTTTGCATTAGATTACTGGCTTCACTGGAACACTTTATTAAAGCTCTGTTACGTAAAACAGAAAGGCAGTGAATCAGTTTTTAATGCACAGTTTGTATTTGGTTTTTAAACACTTAAAAAGAATCATTATGAAAAAGTCAATCATCATATTAACCGTTTTATTTTTTGTTACTGCCTCAAGTTTATTTATGACTGGCTGTTACGAGTCAAAAAAAGTTGCAGATAAATCTGGCGCACAATTATGGGGCGAAAACTGCAGCCGTTGCCACAATGCACCTGGCCCGGGAGAATTCAATAACGACAACTGGGAGATTGTGGGTATGCACATGCAGGTAAGGGCCAACCTTACAAAGCCAGATGTTGATAAGATTGTAGATTTTTTAAAGAGTACAAATAATTAACTATTATTACACTTTAATATTAATGCCATTTTGAACCCGGCATTTATGATGCTATTAAGCCCATTTGCGTCGCACTCTTATACTTTTGCGAAGTGAATGGGCTTTTATTACAGCGTAAGTTAACCGGTATAACGCTACAAATGGCAAGCAATGCTGCAAGCGTCTCCTAAAAGAAAATTATGTTTTTTAAAACACTTTACGGCAGTATTTGATTAGGTTGCCGGCAGTATGTTCAATAATAAGTAAACAGCTGAAGTGTGCGACGCAACTTGGTTTTATAGTAGCAATACTGTTTGGCTAAAAATGAAAATATCAGTATTATAATATTGCCCTCTACATACATTAAGTATTGCAAATAATCTTTATTGTATTAGTAAAGTTCTGGTAGCTGTACGTATTGGTATTTTATAAAGAAACCGAACTTATCTTATACTAACTGAATATAAATGGGAAAACCAAAAAATAAAACAGTTTCGTGCTGATTTAATTATTTTAAAATAAAAAAAATATGTGGTGGCTATATGCTTTACTCTCCGCTTTATTTGCTTCGCTTACTGCCATTTTTGCCAAGATTGGTATAACAGGTGTTAATTCTAACCTGGCTACTGCAATTCGCACATTTATTATTTTAGTAATTACCTGGGCTCTTGTATTGGCAAGAGGCGAAGCAAAAGGTATATCAACACTATCCAGGCAGAATATTATTTTTTTAGTTATTTCAGGAATAGCTACAGGGTTATCATGGCTGTTTTATTTTAAAGCATTGCAGATAGGCAAGGTATCGCAGGTGGCACCGGTTGATAAACTGAGTGTTGCATTAACTATCATTTTATCAGTATTATTTTTAGGTGAAGCATTAACAGTTAAAACAGCCATCGGTGCAATTTTAATTATAGCAGGCACAGCAGTAATGATCTTATAATTTTACTTAAAAAAATGCCCTTTTAAAAAAAACAAGGCGAGTTGATTTTAAGAATCAAATCTGTTGAGTTATTTGTGTGCAGACTAAAATTTTTTCATTACTTCTGCTATTATTGTTACTCGCATTTAAGGCTATACCTATTGGGGGCTTTGTTTAACAGCACCATAAAAAGATTCTATAAATGGCGTTTTAATCTACTAGTTATTCAGCATGAGTGGCATTACCAGCATCAGCACGTCTTCACTTTCGTTTTGTTCGGTTGGCTTTATAATGCCCGCCTTTGTAGGGGTAGATAATTCTATTTTTACCTCTGTACTGTTTGCGGCACCAAGTATTTCAATCAGGAATTTTGCATTGAAGGCAATCTGAAGATCTTCACCATCGTACTGGCAATTCATACGCTCATTACCTTCGAAACTAAAGTCAATATCCTGTGCAGCCAATTGCAGCTCGCTGCCGCTGATGCTTAATGCAACCTGGTTGGTACTTTTATTACTAAACACACTTACACGACGCAGTGCATTTTGAAAGTCAATTTTATTAATAACCAGCTTATAAGGATTATCTGCAGGTATTACCACTTTGTAATCAGGAAAGCGGGCATCAATTAACCGACAGATCAATTGTGTAGAACCATGTGTAACAAAAAGGTGATTGCTGTTGTAACTGATCTTAAGTTCATCCTCGTTGTTTGGCAATACATTTTTAAGCAGGTTTAATGGTTTTTTGGGAACGATGAAATTGTCAGTTTTGGGGCAGCTTACATCCGTTCTTTTATAACGTACCAGGCGGTGCGCATCTGTAGCTACAAACTGAATAGCATCTTTTGATAATTCAAAGAAAACGCCTGTCATAGCAGGGCGCAGATCATCGCTGCTTACCGCGAATAATGTATTGTTGATGCCGGTAACCAGTGCAGTACTGCTCATAGTAAAAGTATTGGTATCATCAGCCACAGGTTCTTTGGGAAAATTATCAGGATTTTCGCCCATTACTTTATACTTACCATTATCGCTGGTAATTTCAACTGAATAGTTTTTATCGATATTGAAAGTTAATGGCTGGTCAGCTATGTTTTTAAGTGAATCGATGAGTATTTTGGCGGGTATGCAAACCTTACCATTTGTTTTACTTTCTACGTCCATTTGTACGCGCATAACTGTTTCAAGATCCGTTGCAACGATATTGAGTTTTTTGTCCTGAATATCAAACAAAAAATCTTCGAGTATGGGCAATACAGTGTTGGCATTAATTACACCGCTTATTTGTTGCAGGTGTTTAAGAAGTGATGAAGCTGAAACTATAAATTTCATATTGCAGGTTGATATTAGTGTGTGGCAACAAACCTACTGTAAATAACTTTATGTTGCAATGAGTATTTTACAGAGACCGACTTATTAACACTGTGATGTTAATTAGTTGTGGGAGAAGAATCAATTTTATAAAGACTGTAATACTTGGCTAAATTTTTCCTTGTATACGGGCTTAACAAGGTAATCGGTAACATACTTAAATTGCTGCGAACGCATAATATCATTCTTATCAACTGAAGAACTTACAAGGTATATGTTGATTGTATCAGGAAGTTTTTCTTCCATGGCACGATACGCTTCCAGGAATTCCCAGCCATCCATTACAGGCATATTGATATCCAGAAAAATAATATCGGGAAATATTCCTGAAGTAAGAATTGCATTATTAAGATAATTAATGGCATCCAGACCATCATTACATACCTGTACATGCCCAGCCAACCCGGTTGCTTCTATTGTTTTAGTAGCAGCGAATTGATAAACAAAGTCATCATCAATAAGAAGTACATTAGGTTTGTGGGGGCTCATTTTTAAAACCAGGATTGCTCTTAATTCAGAAATTTACGGATTTTATTTCAATTACCTTTATTATCTTTTTTTAAAATTACTAATAAAAAAAATTGTGGAAATAATAATATTACCTTCCGTTACTGTAAAAATCAGGAGATTCTGTGCATTTCAGGAACGCAATCATCAGGAGGTTAAAGAAAAATTATATGGCCTGGGTTTATATAAAAAACAGGTTGAAGTAATACTTGCACAACTGATCGAGGATAATTACCTGAATGAAGAGAGATTTGCAACAACCTTTGCCCGCGGTAAATTCAGGATAAAAAATTGGGGGCGTATTAAGATAAAATATGAGCTACAGCAAAAAAGAGTAAGTCCATATAATATTAATAAAGCTCTCGATGAGATTGACGAAGCTGCCTACCTTAAAACTTTACAAAAACTGGCCAACAAAAAATTGATACTGGCTAAAGAAGGCCAGTTAATGATACGCAAATCAAAAGCACTTCAATATCTTTTGCAAAAAGGTTATGAAAGAAACCTTGCGATGGCCGCTGTTGATAAAGCCGTAGATGACCACTCCAATGCATAAAAAATATTAAAAAGCCTGATTACATTTGCAGTTCAAAAAATATTCATGCTATGGCACAATTCAGGAATTTTAAAATGGTAAGTTATGTTGTGTATGGCCGCGGAAGTTTTAACCAGTTAGATGAAATACTTGTTCCACACCGCAAAGGAGATGCCCCCATGATATTCTTAGTAGACCATTTCTTCCAAAACAAGCCTCTGCTAAACCGGATTCCATTACACAGCAATGATAAAATCGTTTTTGCAGATGTTACCCACGAGCCTAAAACAACTTATGTAGATGTACTCGCCAAACAATTAAAAGATGAATTCGGAACCATCAGCGGTATCATTGGCATTGGAGGTGGGTCTGCAATGGATCTTGCAAAAGCAGTTTCATTAATGATGAATAATACAGGTTCTTCTGCAGATTATCAGGGATGGGATCTTGTAAAAAACCCAGGTGTATATAAAGTAGGAATTCCTACGCTCAGCGGTACAGGGGCTGAAGTTAGCCGCACTACTGTTTTGACTGGCCCAACAAAAAAGCTGGGCATGAATAGCGATTTTACCCCATTCGATCAAATCGTACTTGATCCCGAACTCTGTGCAAACGCACCGTCTAACCAACGATTTTATACAGGCATGGATTGCTATATTCATTGCATAGAAAGCCTCCAGGGTACATTCCTTAACGAGTTTAGTAAAAGTTACGGCGCAAAGGCACTGGAACTATGCCAGGAAATATTTCTAAACAAAGAAACCTGGGATGCAGAATGCGATGATAAACTGATGATGGCTTCTTATGCAGGTGGCATGAGTATCGCATATAGTCAGGTTGGCGTTGCTCATGCAGTAAGTTATGGTTTAAGTTACCTGCTCGGAACAAAGCATGGCATTGGCAATTGCATTGTAATGAACCATCTTGAAGAATATTATCCAGAAGGTGTTACTGAATTTAAACGTATGGTTGAAAAAGGCGGGTTCCAAATTCCTACGGGTATTTGCAGTGGTCTAAGCGATGACCAGTTTGATGCCATGATCAATGTTTCGCTTGCAATGAGGCCCCTTTGGGAAAATGCATTGGGCACCAATTGGGAAAAAATTATGACCCGCGAAAAATTAAGGTCACTCTACGAAAAATTGTAAAAAATTCTATTACCACCTACAAAAATATTTTATAACATCAACTTTTAAGTTTTCTATAGTTTATAAAAGAATTTTTTGTTACCAACCTCCAGAATTTAAATTAAGCTTTTGTTGCGTCGCACACTTTTTGCTTTCGGAACATTCGTCAGCAAGTTTCAAAATTCATACGTTCGTAACTTACAGAAAGTAATACATCCAGGAAGCTGTTTGCTGCCGTTGGTCGCCTGACTTAGGGATTCGCTTAAATCTCCGCTTCTGTAAAGCTCAATAATGTTCCAAAAGTACAAGTGTGCGACGCAAGAGGTGTTGCCATGAAACGTAAAGCTGGGTTAAAAAATCAGTTGAAAATATTAGAAAAGAGATTTGGGGGCAATAGAATAAAATAAAAAAACCCAACCAGTAAACTGATTGGGTTCTAAATAAGAATGGCGGCTACCTACTCTCCCACATGTTTGTGCAGTACCATCGGCCATGGGGGACTTAACTTCTCTGTTCGGAAAGGGAAGAGGTGAACACCCCCGGAATAACCACCATAAAAAAATAAAGCTATAAGGCAAAAGCAAATAGCTAATAAATTACATATTGGGATTGCGAAACAAATTAGAATACGTTTTTCAACTTACGTTAAAAAAATAAAATTAAAGCATACGGGCAATTAGTACTACTCGACTAAACTGTTACCAGCTTTACATCTGTAGCCTATCAACGTCATAGTCTTTGACGACCCTTAAAAGTAAACTCATCTTGTGGAAGGTTTCACGCTTAGATGCTTTCAGCGTTTATCCTTGCTGTACGTAGCTACTCGGCATTACACCTGGCGGCATAACCGATACACCAGCGGTACATACGCTCCGGTCCTCTCGTACTAAGAGCATGTCCACTCAATTTACTTGCGCCCACCACAGATAGGGACCGAACTGTCTTGCGACGTTCTGAACCCAGTTCACGTGCCACTTTAATCGGCGAACAGCCGAACCCTTGGGACCTTCTCCAGCCCCAGGATGTGACGAACCGACATCGAGGTGCCAAACCTTACCGTCGATATGAGCTCTTGGGTAAGATCAGCCTGTTATCCCCGGAGTACCTTTTATCCTTTGAGCGATGACCCTTCCATGCAGAATCACCGGATCACTTTAGCCAGCTTTCGCTCCTGCTCGGCGTGTTTGCCTCACAGTCAAGCACCCTTTTACTAATGCGCTCTATGTACGATTACCAACCGTACTGAGGGTACCTTTGCAAGCCTCCGTTACTTTTTAGGAGGCGACCACCCCAGTCAAACTACCCACCATGCAATGTCTCCCGTTAGGGATTAGGTTCTAAGCAACAAAAGGTTGGTATTTCAACGTTGACTCCATAATGCCTAGCGACACTACTTCAAAGTCTCCCAACTATCCTACACATTTGTTGCTCAAAATCAATGCAAAGTTGTAGTGAAGGTTCACGGGGTCTTTCCGTCCCGTGGCGGGTAACCGGCATCTTCACCGATACTACAATTTCACCGGGCTCGTGGAGGAGACAGTGTTCAACTCATTAGACCATTCGTGCAGGTCGGAACTTACCCGACAAGGAATTTCGCTACCTTAGGACCGTTATAGTTACGGCCGCCGTTTACTGGGGCTTCAGTCAGAAGCTTTGGCTTGCGCCGAACATCCTTCCTTAACCTTCCAGCACCGGGCAGGTATCAGGCTCTATACGTCATCTTTCGATTTTGCAGGGCCCTGTGTTTTTGTTAAACAGTTGGTTGAACCAATTTACTGAGACCATATTGCTATGGTACGCTTTATCCCGAAGTTACAGCGTCAATTTGCCTAGTTCCTTCTCCACGGCTCACCCGAGCGCCTTAGAATACTCATCCCGTCTACCTGTGTCGGTTTGCGGTACTGGCCGCTATGCTCGCTTTTCTTGGAAGGGCTTTTATTACTTCGCTTTGTCCGAAGACTCAGCTCAACGTACACTTCCGTCCGTACGTAGTAACCACGGCCCTCCGTCACTTTTAATGCATAGCAGGTGCTGGAATATTAACCAGCTTTCCATCAGATACCCCTTTCGGGTTTTCCTAAGGACCAGACTAACCCTGATCCGATTAACGTTGATCAGGAACCCTTAGACTTTCGGCGAAGGAGTTTTTCACTCCTTTTATCGTTACTCATGCCTACATTTTCGTTTGAAACCGCTCCAGCAATGGTTACCCATCACCTTCGATGCAGGTTTCAATGCTCCCCTACCAATTGTACAAGTACAATTTTAGAACTTCGGTTCATAGTTTGATGCCCGATTATTTTCCGTGCAGGATCTCTCGACCAGTGAGCTGTTACGCACTCTTTAAATGAATTGCTGCTTCCAAGCAAACATCCTGGCTGTTATAGAAATCCCACCGCGTTTGATCAACTTAACTATGTATTAGGGACCTTAGTTGCTAATCTGGGTTATTTCCCTCTCGGCCACGGACCTTAGCGCCCGCAGCCTCACTCCCGTAGATATATGACAGCATTCGGAGTTTGTCAGGGTTTGGTAGGCGGTGAAGCCCCCTAGCCCAATCAGTAGCTCTACCTCTGTCATACTTCAAAATACGAGGCTGTTCCTAAAAACATTTCGGGGAGAACGAGCTATCTCTCAGTTTGATTGGCCTTTCACCCCTATCCACAGGTCATCCCAAGACTTTTCAACGTCAACGGGTTCGGTCCTCCAGTGGGTGTTACCCCGCCTTCAACCTGCCCATGGATAGATCACAAAGTTTCGCGTCTACCCCCACTGACTAAGCGCCCTGTTTGGACTCGCTTTCGCTTCGGCTCCGTTATTAAAGAACTTAACCTCGCCAGTGAGGAGTAACTCGTAGGCTCATTATGCAAAAGGCACGCCGTCACATATTGCTATGCTCCGACCGCTTGTAAGCGCACGGTTTCAGGTACTATTTCACTCCCCTGTTTGGGGTACTTTTCACCTTTCCCTTACGGTACTGGTTCACTATCGGTGTCTGAGGAGTATTTAGCCTTACCAGATGGTGCTGGCAGATTCACGCAAGATTTCTCCGGTCCCGCGCTACTCAGGATACCACTCGTCCTTGTCAAGGTATACTTACAGGGCTATCACCTGCTATGGCTCTACTTTCCAGAAGATTCAGCTTATTGACAATTTCTAAATGTGGTCCTACAACCCTCAAGTGGCACGCCACTCAAGTTTGGGCTCTTCCCATTTCGCTCGCCACTACTCAGGGAATCATTATTATTTTATTTTCCTCTCCCTACTTAGATGTTTCAGTTCAGGAGGTTGGCTTCCTTTCGGATAACATACCTTCAGTATGCTGGGTTGTCCCATTCGGAAATCTTCGGATATAACGCTCGTGTGCAGCTCCCCGAAGCTTATCGCAGCTTACCACGTCCTTCATCGCCTCTCAGACCCAAGGCATTCACCATGCGCTCTTAATTGCTTTAAAAAATTTAAATTTGTTTTGATATTTCTATCATTACGATCATATTCTCTATATGAATCGCTTTCCCAATATGTCAAAGAACTATATCAATGTGCAGATGTGCTGAATAGCAAATGTGCAAATGATCTGGCAGATGATAAGATTTTGAATCTTTACGCCTGATGCGTCATCTTTTTATTTACCCGGCTTTCGTGCGTTTGTTTAGCTTTTGTTGCACCCCACTCTTGTAATTTATGTTCCGTATTGATCTGAACGTACAAGTGAGTGACACAACAGGCGATCAGTAACGTTACTGCTGCCCGGACAAAAATCTTAATTAAAGAACTGTAGTGGTATATCTCAATTGTTTGTGGAGGATATCGGAGTCGAACCGATGACCCTCTGCGTGCAAGGCAGATGCTCTAGCCAACTGAGCTAACCCCCCGGCTATAATGCTATATCTATTAGTAGACCCGACCAGAGTTGAACTGGTGACCTCTACATTATCAGTGTAGCGCTCTAACCAACTGAGCTACGGGTCTGAACGGGTCTTAATAAATATTGTAAAGAACTAAAAAAATTAAAAGAAAGAAAACAACAGTTAAAAAGTTAAAGCAGTCTCTAAAAAGGAGGTATTCCAGCCGCACCTTCCGGTACGGCTACCTTGTTACGACTTAGCCCCAGTCACCGATTTTACCCTAGGCAGCTCCTTGCGGTTACCGACTTTAGGTACACCCGGCTTCCATGGCTTGACGGGCGGTGTGTGCAAGGTCCGGGAACGTATTCACCGTAGCGTTGCTGATCTACGATTACTAGCGATTCCAGCTTCATGCAGGCGAGTTGCAGCCTGCAATCCGAACTGAGAGCGCTTTTTTGGGATTAGCTCCTTGTTGCCAAGTGGCTGCCCTTTGTAGCACCCATTGTAGCACGTGTGTAGCCCTGGGCATAAAGGCCATGATGACTTGACATCATCCCCTCCTTCCTCACGTCTTACGACGGCAGTTTCACTAGAGTTCCCAGCATTACCTGATGGCAACTAGTGATAGGGGTTGCGCTCGTTGCGGGACTTAACCCAACACCTCACGGCACGAGCTGACGACAGCCATGCAGCACCTTACAAATTGTGTATTGCTACAAAACTAGCTTTCACTAGCGGTCAAAATGCATTCTAGCCCAGGTAAGGTTCCTCGCGTATCATCGAATTAAACCACATGCTCCACCGCTTGTGCGGACCCCCGCCAATTCCTTTGAGTTTCAATCTTGCGATCGTACTTCCCAGGTGGATTACTTAATGCTTTCGCTCAGACACTGACAGTGTATCGCCAATGTCGAGTAATCATCGTTTAGGGCGTGGACTACCAGGGTATCTAATCCTGTTTGATCCCCACGCTTTCGTGCCTCAGCGTCAATATTTGCGTAGTTAGCTGCCTTCGCAATGGGTGTTCTATGTCATATCTAAGCATTTCACCGCTACATGACATATTCCGCTAACCTCCACAACATTCAAGATAAATAGTATCAACGGCAGTTCCCAAGTTAAGCTCGGGGATTTCACCGCTGACTTACCTACCCGCCTACGCACCCTTTAAACCCAGTGAATCCGGATAACGCTTGCACCCTCCGTATTACCGCGGCTGCTGGCACGGAGTTAGCCGGTGCTTATTCATCTGGTACCGTCAAGTGAGTTAGAAAACCCTTTTTTCGTCCCAAATAAAAGAAGTTTACAATCCAGAGGACCTTCATCCTTCACGCGGCATGGCTGGTTCAGACTTTCGTCCATTGACCAATATTCCTTACTGCTGCCTCCCGTAGGAGTCGGGCCCGTGTCTCAGTGCCCGTGTGGCTGATCATGCTCTCACATCAGCTACTGATCGTAGGCTTGGTGGGCCGTTACCCCGCCAACTACCTAATCAGCCGCACGCCCATCTTCAAGTGCCGGAGCTTTAATAATAAGATGATGCCATCTCAAAATATTATGGGGTATTAATCCAAATTTCTCTGGGCTATTCCCCGCTTGAAGGAAAGTTGCGTACGTGTTACGCACCCGTTTGCCGGTCGCCAGCTAGTATTGCTACCACTGCTGCCCCACGACTTGCATGTATTAAGCCTGCCGCTAGCGTTCATCCTGAGCCAGGATCAAACTCTCCATTGTAAAAAAGTTTGTCTGACTATTAATCTCTCTCGAAATCAACGTCTGATATAATTCTATTGTGCTTGTACCTTACCGTAAACCTAAATTTACGTACTGTTGTTTCCAATCTTTCAAAGAACTTTTATGGCTTTTTTTGCCTTTCCAAACAAACCATCTTTTAAGAACTGTTTGTTTTGGGGTTGCAAAAGTAAGAGCCTTTTTTATAGTGACCAAATAAATCTTAAATTTTATTAAGAACTATTTGATTCGAATTGTTTTAAAGAGCGCCCGATTTTTTCGGAGTGCAAAGATATGAGTTTCAATATTATGAGCAAAACTTCTTTTGAAATTTATGCTTACTTTTTTTTACTATTATCTTCAATGAACTTTCACTTTTTAAAAGCGGGCTGCAAAGATATGGCTGAAATGTTTTCTACCAAATGTTTTTACAAATAATCCCTGATATCTTAATTTTTCTATTTTAAAGAGCGCACTTTCTTGTAAAGCGGGGCGCAAAGATAAGAGCGAAATGATTTCTGCCAAATCTTTTTACTTTTAAAAGTAAAATAAATAGCAAAAATGCCTGCCCTGTATGAGTTACAGAAGGAAAAATTAATGAATAATTACTTAGCTCTTGCTGAAAACACACAAAAGGAAATCTCAAAATTAGTTGTCGACTGCCTATAAATGCAATTTGTTTATTTTGGCATTAATAGATCTATAGTTTTTATTGACCACAATGCAATTTCAATCGAAATAAATTTACCCGTGGCAAAAAATAAAAGCCGACCCCAATTTGCTGGTGGTTAGTAAAGGAACTAAACTTAACACATCAGGCTACAAGAGGAATTCAGGAAAATTCAAATAGAATAAGTATAAACTTCATATTTATAACACAGGTATTGACATGCTAGAAGGATATGTAACCTGCACCAGATGTAAGCCTTGAGGTGGCGCAGAAAAATCCGCCGTTATAGCACTTTTTCCTTCAATAAGAAGTTTAAATTCTTCAAGTGAAATTATACCCCTTCCAACTTTTAACATAGTAGCAACCAGTGCCCTAACCATTCCACGCAAAAAACGATTGGCAACTACATTATATTGCAGACATTCATTTTGTTGCGACCATTCTGAATAACTAATTGAACAAACAGTAGTCTTAACTTGGGTATTCCGCTTTGCAAATGAAGCAAAGTCATAATACTGGGTAATAATTTCAGCAGCTGCCTGTAATATAGTTAAGTCTGTTTTATACGGATAATAATAAGCTGTATCAGTAAGAAAAGGGTTCTTTTTACTATATACAAAATATTTATACTCCCTCGAAAGCGCGTTAAATCGGCAATGGCTTGTAATACCTACTTCATAAATAGTATTGACAGTTATATCCTCAGGCAGGATTGCATTGATGTTGTAGCAATGTTTTTCCTGCATTTTTATTTCGGTATCGAAATGAAAAAAATTCTGCAATGCATGCACACCAGCATCGGTTCGGGACGAGCCAGTTAATTTAAATGGCTGTCTAAACAAAACTGCTAGGGCTTTTTCCACTTCGGCTTGTACGGTATTAGCATTGGGCTGTAGTTGAAACCCACTATATCTTGTACCCTTATAAGCAACTTCAATAAAATACCGGTGCATAAGTATTATTTAAACAAGCCCGTGAACCTTTTCTTGTATAGCGGATCTATCAACTGGTTTTCAAGAGAGGCGAAATTTGAAGCATCATATACATAGCCAAATGCCGTTTCAAAGAAATTATAGCGAGATTCGTCTGAAAGAAATAAACCACTTAATGTTTTTACCTGTGCAGCACTTATACACTTATTCTGAAAATATTTTTTTGCTGCATCTATCATTTTTTGATCACCTGTTATTGAAAACATCTTTTTCCGCAGCTTATTAAGCTCTTCATCAGAAAGCATATTTCTACAATTCTGATTTTTCGATGCAATACTGGATACACTATTCTTAATTGCTTTATCATCACTGGCTATATACGATTTAACCGTTGCTTCCATATGCGTCTCATTGCCAAAAAAAGGATTTTTCACAGGTTCTTTAGAAGAAGAAGTATCCAAAGTCTTTTGACTAATCTCGTCAGTTGCACTTACTGCTATAGTTTCTGGAACAGGCTTTAACACCGAGTCTGAAACCGTTTTATCTATGCCACCCTGAGCTTGATCTGCTTTTTTCCCCTCACCATTTACCTGCGGCAATAATATTCGTACTGTATCATTTTGTTCGCCCCCATTCACAACAAACATCATATCGGTACCAACATCGGTTTGCTGCTCAAATATTTTTAATACAGCTTTATTGGTAGAAATTTCAATTTTTGGATCACCTTTTTTAATTGCAGGCTCTGGCGCAACAGGTAATTTATTTTCAATAATTACAATTGTTGCAGTATCGGCTTTAACTACAGGCAATTCTTGCTTATTTTCAACTGGCACAGGTTTTTCAGGCGTTATAATTTTTATAGAAGAATCATTTACAACATCCGCAAGCATGTCCCCAAAACCACTTGCCTTTGTCTCATCGTGTTTTATTTCCGGCAAAGGTGCACCTGCCATTGTTACATCTAAAGTCTGCAGATTAAAAAGCCCCCAACCCTTTTTACCAAAATTCTTCAAAGCATAACCCACATCTGCTTTACTAATGGTACACTCAAACTCCTGATCAGGAAATTTCTTTTCAGGAAAACCAATCGCAAGCATGTATTTCCCATCCTCAAGCTTTGGAATAATAACATATCCAACAGACGATGCGTTAAATATTTTTCCCTTAAGGTTTACACTGAATTGCTGTTTATCATCAGCCTGTATATATATATAATGACTTTGCTGAGAGTACACTCTTGTAATACCTGTAACAGCTATAATTACAAAAAATAACAGCATCCGTTTAATAGCCTTAATCATCAAGAAAATATTTACAACAAAATTACTGCAAAAAAAGAATCAGTTTGTAAGCAATGCATTTACGCTTAAAGCACCTGTTAGTCATATAAAATTCTTATGAACCCGGCTGTGTCAAATCATTGTGCTTTTCTTGCGTCGCACCCTTGTACAGCGGAATATGTTTGAGCATTGGCTTCGGGCTCGGTTATTCTCTATTTTTTGCAATAATAATTGATGCACAGCCACAGATCAATAAAGGCCCGAACGTATAAGTGAGTGACACAACAAAAGCTCAGCAATGTTTATAAGCCCGTAAACAAAATATTACTCATATCATACTAAACGTATAATTAGCATACACAATACTTCATTTTAACCATTTGTAATTTATTTATTGGCTCATATCTTACGAAAGTTATTTTTGTCGGCTAAAATCTATTAAATGAAGAAGTTTCTTATTTTTTTGGGTGTTTGTACTACAGTAGCCGGGCAGGCACAGGATATCATCGTTAAAGCCGATAAGAATGCCCCATGGAGAAAAGAATACAGGGCGGAGGCAACAAAGATCAATGACCTTGTTCATACAAAACTGGATGTGAAATTCGATTTTGATCAAGCCTGGATGTATGGCAAAGAATGGCTTACATTAAGACCTCATTTTTATGCTACAGATTCTCTTAAACTGGACGCAAAAGGTATGAATATAAAAGAGGTTGCCCTTATAACTAATGGAAAGAAAACACCACTAAAATATACCTACGATAACGCCTTTCTTAAAATTACTTTAGATAAAACTTATAAAGGCGGAGAAAACTACACTATTTACATAGATTATATTTCTAAGCCCGATGAGTTTAAAGGCGAAGGCAGCGTTGCAATTACCGATGCAAAAGGCCTGTATTTTATAAACCCTAAAGGATTGGAAAAAGATAAACCAACACAGATATGGACCCAGGGAGAAACCGAAAGTAACAGTGTATGGATGCCAACAATTGACAAGCCCAATCAAAAATGTACTGAAGAAATAAGCATGACTGTTCCTGCAAAATATGTTACCCTTTCAAATGGTTTATTGGTTAGCCAAAAGAAAAATACTGATGGCACCAGAACAGATAACTGGAAGATGGACCTTCCCCATTCGCCTTACCTGTTCTTTATGGGTGTTGGAGAATACACTGTTGTTAAAGACAGTTACAAAGGCAAAGAAGTTAGTTACTATGTAGAAAAAGAATATGCACCTGTAGCAAGAAAGATATTTGGTTTAACACCAGAGATGATTAAGTTCTACTCAGACAAACTTGGCGTAGATTATCAATGGCCTAAATATTCACAAATCGTAGGCAGGGATTATGTAAGCGGCGCCATGGAGAACACTACCGCTACATTGCACCAGGAAAGCGCCAACCAAAATGCAAGGCAGTTACTCGATGGCAACAGTTGGGAAGAAGTAATTGCACACGAACTGTTTCATCAATGGTTTGGCGACCTGGTAACCTGCGAAAGCTGGAGCAACCTTACCGTAAATGAAAGCTTTGCAGATTTCAGCGAAACAATATGGGATGAATATAAATATGGTAAAGATGCAGGAGACAACCATAATTACACAGCCATGCAGGAGTATTTAAACAGCGGAAGTGACAAAAAAGACCTGGTACGTTTTTATTTCAGGGATAAAGAAGATATGTTCGATGCAGTTAGCTACAATAAAGGCGGACGTATATTAAATATGTTACGCAATTATGTTGGCGAAGATGCATTTTATAAATCGCTCAACAATTATCTAACCACCAACAAATTTAAAAACGGCGAAGCCCAGCAACTGCGCCTTGCGTTTGAAAGTGTAACAGGGCAAGACTTAAACTGGTACTGGAACCAATGGTATTATGGAAGCGGCCACCCTGTAGTTAAAATTGATTACAAATATGATGATGCAGCAGGCAAAGCACTGGTAATTATTCAGCAAACACAACCTGATAAAACTTTTAAATTACCCATTGCAATTGATGTATATAACGGCACAAACAAAAAAAGGTACAACGTATGGATGACCAATAAAACAGATACATTCAGCATTAATTACACCCAGCATCCGGATTTAATAAATGTAGACGGCGATAAAATAATTCTTTGGGATAAAACCGATAACAAAACAGCAGATAATTTTAAAGCACAAATAAAATACGCCCCGCTTTATGTGGATAGAAGAGAGGCACTGTATTATTTCTTCGACAAAAAAATGCCTGAACTACTGCTGGGTTTAAAAGATAAATCTCCCGACCTTCGTATCTACACCATGAATCGCATTAACGACGATTCGGCAATGTTGGCCCAGCCCAATACACAGCAACTGATTCTGAACATTGCAAAAACAGACAGCAGCAGAAAGGTAAAAGCCAAAGCCATTGAGTTGCTTGCAAATACCGGCGATGCCCGGTACAAACCACTCTTTCAACAATACGTAAATGATTCTTCATACAGCATTGCAGGGGCTGCTTTACAGGGGTTGAATGTTCTGGATGGTCCAAATGCCCTGCCGCTTGCTAAGAAATTCGAAAGCGATGCACGGGATAAACTGGGCGAAGTTGTAGGAAATGTAATTATGCAAAATGGCTCTGAAGAAGATTTTGAATTTGTAGAAAAAACCTACAATGCCATGCCTTCAAGCGAAGAAAAAGTTGCTGCTACAGCAACCTATTGCGATTATCTTACAAGGGTAAACGATGTTGCCAAACTAAAACGTGCTGTTGATAAGATTGTTGCTTTTAAAAACATGATTCCCGAAGCATACCGTTCTTTTACAGACCCTGCAATCAAAGGCGCTTTAGATAGAATAGCGCAGGCCAAGGGCGGCGAAATTGCAGACTATATTAAAGATGCCGTAAAATAAAAACTGAATTTTTTTTGAATGCCTCCAAAAATATTGGGGGCATTTTTATTTACAGTTACTTAATGTCAGGTGCTGTAATTATTTTGTTACAGCCATTTGTATTTCATGGCATCGCCTGTTGTGTCACTCACTTGTACGTTCGGAATATCGGTCGACAGTCGACGGTCAACTGTCGACCGAAGAATCAATTGCACAAGTGTGCGACGCAAGGGACGATCAATCATGTTTTATAGCCTGGAACAAAAGACTTTTTTTAAATCATTGTCATTACGGTAACGCACAAAAAAACCGCTCAGTGCAGAGCGGTTTTACAATATTAAAAGGAGAGACTTTTAATTTTAATCTTTTACCACAACTCTTGTTACAGTGCTCTTATCGCTGGTTAACACTACATAATAAACTCCTGCAGGCTGCTGCGAAATATCCAGGTTATAAGTGCTTTCATTCGAAGGCAGATCACGGTTTAAAACAGTTTTTCCGTTGTTGCCATAAACCGCCAGCGAAATATCTTTGCTGCCACTGGCTGAATAAGTTACGGTAATCAAACCTTTTGTTGGGTTGGGCGATGCCTGCATACTTAGCTTGTTAATGTTCAATGTATTTGCAGCAACAGCATTGCTTGAACTTGAAGTGGGTTTATCTGGTTTGGCATTTTTTGCGGTTGACATTCTAATGATCCAATAATCGTTAAATGCCTTACCACCAACGCTTTTCTCTGTTTTGTCGCCAGAAACCGGCGAATTGGAAGTACCTCCGATTATATATTCATCGCGGCTGATTTCTTTTATTACAGATAACCTGTCAACCCTGCTGCCACCATAGGTTTTGTCCCACACAATTTTTCCGGTTGCATCTAATTTTACAATCCAGTAATCTTCTAAACCTTTCGAATTTTCCGATTTATCCGATGATATATCTGAATTAGAAGTACCACCCATTATATAGCCACTGTCGGCTGTCTGCGCAATACTGCTAAGGTAATCGCCTTTCGTGCCACCGTATGTTTTATCCCACTTAACAACACCGTTAGAGTCTGTTTTTACAATCCAGTAATCCAGCACACCTTTACGTGTTTCTGTTTTATTAAAAGATATGGGCGAATTTGAGTAGCCTCCCAGAATAAAGCCGCGATCGAACGTTTGCTGAACATCGGTTTCATAGTCAGAATTAATGCCACCGATTGTTTTATCCCATTTCCTGTTTCCGTTGGCATCAATTCTTACAATCCAGTAATCGCAGTTACCTATAAACGTATCGGTTTTATCATTCTCACCTTGCGAGTAAGAATAACCACCTAAAATATAGCCACTGTCTTTAGCTGGCCGCATAGCAGTAAGGATGTCTTCGTTACCACCGCCAAACAGATTATCAGACAGTACTTTTCCTTTACCATCCAATTTTACAAACCAGTAATCAGACCAAAGGCTTGACCCCCTGTTATTAATGGTTTTATCGAAGTTTGCATAATTTGTATAAGAATTACCGGCAACCCTAAGTGTACGCTCTATGGGGTCTTCGATTACAGAAACCAGTTCTTCTTTTTGTACAGCACCAATGGTATTGTCCCATAAAACAGTTCCCTTACTATCTATTTTTACTACCCAGTAATCATCACTTCCATTTATGGCATTTTCGGTTTTATTGCCAGATATATTTGATATTGAAGTACCGGCAACAACATAACCACCATCACCGGTTTGAATAATCACAGGGTCGCGGTCAACGCCGGCACCACCCAAAGTTTTGTTCCATTCAATTTTTCCCTGGCCATTGATCTTAACAACCCAGTAATCATAAGTGCCCAGTGAATTCTCGGTTTTATTACCAGATATATTTGAGTTGGAATGACCCGATATAATAAAGCCGTTATCGTACGTTGGAATAATAGAAACAAGACTGTCATTATAATTGCCCCCGATTGTTTTCTGCCACCTGATTACAGGTGTTTGGGCAAATGCCACAATTGTTGCAACAGATAAACAAAGAATAAAAAATAAAGATTTTATTTTCATACAAGTATTTCTTGAAATTGAACAAATTTTAATCACTCAGCAAGTTGATTTAATGAAGTTTTTACAGCCCGTCATTGGCAACTGCTTGGATAACCTGTATAACTTCCACTATAAGCCCTCTTTGCCATAACTGCTCTTAAAAAACAGGCAGACTGCTGAACGCAGAATTTATCATCATATGCCGGATGCGGTGCATTTGATAAAAGGTAAAAAACAGAAGGGGTATTTTGGTTACGCAACCTTGCATAGATGCCAACACCCGCAAAAAGAATTTCATAATTAGGACAACTGTGAAAATACCCCATACTATCGGGAAGACCATCATCATCTGTGCCTTTAAATATGATTGTTGGATAAGACCTGTAATTTGTATCAATCCATTTATCGTTATACATGGCACCCCACATACAAACTATGCCCTTGATCTGAAATTTATTGGTTAATGTGTTACCGGTTGATGATACACCACCCAACCTTTTATAAGGCTCCGCAAATCTAATGCTTGCAATAGAATCATTTACGTATGCCGTTGTTAAAGAAAGATCACCACCCGCACTGGAACCTCCCAGAAAAAACTTACTTGTATCAATATTGTATTCATCAGCATGCGCTGAAAGAAACCTAAGGCAGGAGTTGGCATCTTGTGTTGCCCGGTAAATTGCTGCATTACGGCCCGCTGTATCTGATACACAGTTGTTCAAATCTCCCTTATTATAACCTACCCTGTAATCAAGTGCTACTGCAACAAAACCTTCATCTGCAAACCTATCGCAGATGGCCATTACATTTTCTTTTTTGCCACCTTCAAAACCACCTGCATGGCAGAATAAAATCATCGGGTATTTCTTATCAGAACTCGCACCAGGCGGATAATAAATATCCAGGTGCAAACTATCTATTGGCCTGTTTCTCCAGTCTACCAAGCCCGTTGCGAACTTAATATCTTTAAGATCCCATAATTCAGTGGCAGTTGGATTTACTGACGTAAAATCCGTTTGTGGCACTTGCTTCGCAAAAAAACTTAAAGCGTAGAGAACAGGTAACGAAAACAAAAGGAAAAATTTCATAAGTTTAAATTAGAGTTCTACAA
This sequence comes from Chitinophagaceae bacterium UBA4407, assembly GCA_002390845.1. Classification (GTDB taxonomy): domain Bacteria; phylum Bacteroidota; class Bacteroidia; order Chitinophagales; family Chitinophagaceae; genus Limnovirga. The sequence continues at coordinate 57,375 of DGQT01000100.1, forward strand.
ATATAGATTTTAGGTACAGAATGTTTAGCATGTAGCGCAAGTAACCAATCTTTAAGCAGCCTTCAAATTAATTTTTGCTTATTAAATAAGCTCCCTGTATTTGATTTATTTATTTTTTGAAATATTAGAAAAACAATAAGGTTAAGAATACTAATAACTCAAAAAATTGTTTAGAAGATTTTTTTGCCAAACAGTATCTCACAAATCGGCTTTTGTTGCGTCGCACTCTTGTACGTTCGGAACAGCATGCGCCTAAGGCTTCTGGCTGAAAATCTCCATCTCTTGGCTAGCAGCATTAGGCTAGTAGTTATTCTTCAATACAAGACATATCGTTGCTTTTATTTTCGCTTTGCTCAATAAAACTATGTCAGCCGAAGTGTGCGACGCAACAGGCGATGCCTGAAGTTTATGTGCCGGGCTCATAAAAACGCCCAATAATATACGGGAATAAAAAATAAAATATTTTTTGTAATTTATTCTTTAATAATTTTTCTGGTAACGGAACTTTTGCCACTGCTGATCGCGACATAATATGTACCTGCTGGTTGCCGCGAAATATCCAGGCTATAATTGCTTTTGCTTGTGGGCAGCGTATTGCTGGCAACAATTTTCCCGTTGTTGTCGTAAACCTTAAGGGAAATTTTTTTATTGTCGTTGCTGGAATAAGTTAAAGTAACAACTCCTTTTGTTGGATTGGGAGATGCCTGCATAGTTAAACTGTTGACGTTTATTATAGTTGAGGCTGTGGCAGCTGTAGTTTCTGAGCCGGCAGTTTTAAATTTTGCAGGCCTTGTAACAGGCTGTGATGTTAATCTTACAATCCAGTAATCGTTAGCGCCTGTTGCACCTACTGTGGCTTGCGTTTTATCGCCCGATACGGGTGAATTGGATGTGCCGCCCAAAATGTATTCGCCACGGCTTATTTCGCGGATGGCTGTAAGCCGGTCTACCCCACTGCCGCCAATGGTTTTATCCCATACAATCTTTCCAAGCGTGTCTAGTTTCAATATCCAGTAATCCTGTAAGCCTTTTGAGTTTTCTGATTTGCTGTTAGAAATATCAGAATTAGATGTGCCCCCAACAATATAACCACTGTCTGCAGTTTGTTGAATTGAAGACAAGACATCGTTTAAATTACCACCAAAGGTTTTGTCCCACTTTTCAATGCCCAGGGAATCTGTTTTAACGATCCAGTAATCCATCCATCCCTTCCAAAGCCCGCTTTTATTAAATGAAATTGGCGAATTGGAATAGCCGCCCGTAATATATCCACGGTCGAATGTTTGCCGTGTTTCGCTTGCATAATCAGAAACAATTCCACCAATGGTTTTATCCCATATTTTATTGCCGGAAGGATCTACTTTTACCAGCCAGTAATCGCAGTTACCAATTACGCTGTCTGTTTTATCATTCTCTGCTTCTGCATAGGAATAACCGCTGAGTATGTACCCGCTGTCCAGCACCGGCCTCATAGAAGTTACAATATCTTCGTTGCCGCCACCATAACTGTGGTCGTTTATTACAACACCGTTCCTGTCTAATTTTACCAGCCAGTAATCTGACCAAAGGCTTGAGCCGCGGTTAGGGTCCAGTTTATCGAAGCCGGCATAATTAGTATAAGAATTACCAACTACACGAAAACTTTGATCTTTCTTTTCCTGGCCCATAGCCACCAGTTCTTCTTTTTGTGCACCTCCGAATGAATTGTTCCATTGTATAGCTCCTTTTTTATCAAGCTTTATAACCCAATAATCATCGCTTTGATTAATGGCATTTTCGGTTTTACTTCCCGATGCATCAGAAATAGAAGTTCCTCCTAAAAGATAACCGCCTCCATAAGTTGGTATTATTACAGCGTCGCGGTCTATGCCACTTCCACCAATAGTTATATTCCACTGTGTTTTACCGTTCTTGTTAAGTTTTACAACCCAGTAGTCAAGGCCACCAAATGAATTTTGTGTTTTGTTGCCCGAAATATTAGAATTTGAATGACCCGAAATAATAAAACCACCATCATTGGTAACTGTAATAGATGCTAAACTGTCGTTGCCGTTTCCCCCAATAGTTCTTTGCCATTTTATTACAGGGGTTTGTGCGAATAAAAACAGGTTGCCACTCAACAAAACTGTAATAAGTAATAAAGATTTTATTCTCATAAAAATGTTACTTAAGATTTAAAGAAAATGATTCAGTACAGAAAACAGCCCGCTAATACTGGCAACTGTTTACGTAACCCGAATACCGGCCACTATATCCCCTGCCCTCCATACAGGCCCGTAAAAAACAGGAAGACTGCTCTACACAAAATTTATCATCATAGGCGGGATGCGGTGCTAACGACAAAAGGTAATAAACAGAAGGCACCCGCTGGTTAAGCATGCGTGCATAAATGCCAACACCAGCATATAAAATCTCGTAATTTACACAGCCTTTAAAATGGCCCATACTGTCAGGAAGGCCATCATCAAGCGCTCCTTTAAAAATAATTGTAGGGATAGCCCTGTAAGATGTATCAATCCACTTATCGTTTTTGATGGCACCCCACATGCATATAATACCCTTTATTGAAAAAGTATTGGTTAGTGTATTTCCTGTTGATTCAAGCGGCCCCAATTTTTGATACGCCGGAACATAAGCCTGGGTACTGGCTATAGAATCATTAACATAAGCGAATTGCATTGATAAATCTGCACCTGCACTTGAACCCCCGATAAATAATTTACTTGTATCAATATTGTATTCATCTGCATGGGCAACCAAAAACCGCATGCAGGAATGCGCATCCTGCATAGCACGGTAGGTAGCTTCGGAGCGGCCTAACGTATCAGACTCGCAGTCATTGCCATTCCCTTTTTGATACCCAACCCTGTAATCCAGCGCCACAGCAATAAAACCTTCGTCTGCAAACCTGTCGCAAATTGCTGTAACGTTAGAGCGTTTGCCACCGGTAAATCCCCCTGCGTGGCAAAATAAGATCATCGGGTATTTTTTATCTTCCGTAGCACCGGTAGGATAAAAAATATCCATTAGTAAACTATCAACAGGCCTGTTTCTCCAGTCAGCAAGTCCTGTTGCAAATTTAATGGCCTGCAGATCATGTAATTCAGCCAAAGGTTTAACCGCAAAGGCATCTGAAACATTTAAACCAGAAGGCTCATTTAAAAAATTGAGGATATATAAAAGTGGAAATGAAAAAAGCAGTAGTAATCTCATAAGCTAAAATTAATAATTCAAAAAATATTGGAATATCTGTTTGCGAAGTAACACCTACTTTGCTGTTTTTCAAATTAATTTTAGCTTATTAACCAACTGTAAACCGGCATATTAAGCATCTTTTTTACATTAATTCCACCATTGAAAAAAAGGTAATTATGAGCCCGGCTGCATTACTGCTATATCACTTCTCTTGCGTCGCACACTTCTACAAAAGAATGCATTTCAACAATGTGCAACAACTTTACAAAATCCCAATAGCCTTTATGCTAAACTTCAAATCATTATCTTTTTCTATCGTATTTCTTTAAAAAAAATATTTGACCGTTATAAGTTCCTTTTATGTTTTCTTTAGTGAAAAGTAATTTCATTTACATTGTTTCCAGCGTTTTATTTTTTAACACAAAGCGAACATTACATTGCGTTAATAACACAAACTTTGTATGTTTTGTTTTAATACGCACTAAGCTTGCAGAGAAAAGTTATACTGTACAAGTGTGCGACGCAAGAAAAGCTCAATACATTTTCTTTTGTTGGGCTCACAAAAAAATTACTATGAAATATTTTGTTTCAATATTGTTATGCTTTGTTTACGCTAATTCGTTTTCGCAAACATACCAGCCGGAAAATATTAAAAAAAATGCCCTTGATATTTATGAAAGAGCATTAGAGCAGTTAAGGGATGGCTCCTTAAAACAAGCCATTCCATTGCTTGAAAAAGCGATTGAATACGATGCAAATTTTGCAGATGCTTATCTTTCGCTGGGTGGTGTTTATGGCGAACTAAAAAATTATGAAAAAAGTGTTTATTACTACGAAACAGCTAGAGGCAAAGACACAGCATATTTTAAATACTACAATCTTCCTTACTCGATTAACCTTGCAGGGCTTGGTAAATTTAATGAAGCTTTAGAGGCTGTCAATCAATTTTTAGCAATACCCAACCTGAATGATAAAAGTATAAAGAGTGCCAACTATCGCCGGGATTGCTACCAGTTTGCTGTAAACGATGCAGCCAAACATTCAGCAACAGATTATGTATTTACGCCAATGAATCTTGGCGATAGCATCAACTCGCCGCAATCAGAATATTATCCTTCATTTACGATTGATGACAGCACTTTAGTTTATACGCGCCGCGGCGAGGGTATTCGCGAAAATTTTATACAAAGCAAAAAGATAAAAGATCATTACAGCAAATCAGAACTCATCAACGGGCAGCTGAATGAAGAACCATCGAAAGGTGCTATTAATATTTCGCAGGATGCGGAGTGGCTGATTTTTGCAGGAAATTTTTCTGGCAAAGGCTTTGGTGACTTTGATCTTTATATCTCTTACAATACACCACAGGGGTGGAGCCAGCCCATTAATTTAGGAGCGGCAATTAATACAGAGTTTTGGGAAAGTTCACCAAGCCTGAGCCCCGATAAAAATGTGCTGTATTTCAGCAGTAACAGGCCTGGCGGTTTTGGCGGAAGAGACCTTTACGCAAGCTACAGACAGGCAAACGGCAAATGGTCTGCGGCTGTAAATATGGGTGCAACCATCAACACAAAAGGCGATGAACTTGCACCATTTATTCATGCCGATAACAACACGCTCTATTACACATCGAACGGGTTGCCTGGCTATGGCGGAACAGATATTTATGTTGCAAGAAAAGATACTTCCGATGCATGGGGAGTGCCCGAAAATCTTGGTTACCCGATAAACACCATTGAAAACGAAGGCAGCTTGTTTGTGGCTTCGGATGGCGTGACCGCTTATTATGCAAGTGACAGAGCCGATACAAGAGGCGGTCTTGATCTTTACAAATTTCAACTACGGAAAGACATAAGGCCTGCAAAGACTTTATATGTTCAGGGCAGCGTTTCTGATGCTGCAACACACCACAACATTCCCTGTGCGGTTGAACTGATTGATAATGCCACGCAAAAAACAATCACAAAAGTGCAAACCGATGAAACAGGCTTTTATTTTATTACGCTGCCTGTTGGCAGAGATTACACTTTTGCAGTGAACAGAAAAGGCTACCTGTTTTACAGTGATCTCTTTCAACTGAGCAATAAAGAAGCCGACAGCATTTACGTAAAAAATATAGCACTGCAACCCATTGCCATCAACGCATCAGGCGTTTTAAAAAACATTCAGTTCGAATTCAATTCCTCGCAACTGCTGCCGGTAAGTTTAATTGAACTTGATAAGCTGTTGCAATTAATGACAGATAATGCTGGCGTTAAAATACTCATCAGCGGGCATACAGACAATGCCGGTACCGATGCCAGGAATATGCAGCTTTCCCTTGATCGTGCAAAAGCTGTTGCTGCTTACCTTGTAAGCAAAGGCATTGATGCCAAACGCTTAACCTGGAAGGGTTTTGGCGCATCGAAGCCTGTTGCAGATAATACAACCGAAGCAGGCCGTGCCCAAAACAGAAGAACTGAATTTACAGTTACCGGTTTATAATTTTTTTGAGTCGGGCGGAGGAATTCTTATCATCGTTCCTTGCGTCGCTCTCTTGTACGTTCTGATTATAACTGAACAAAATACAAATACAATAAACCGCAGAGACGGAGAGGCGCAAAGAAAATACAACTTCTCCGCGGCTTTGCGTTTCTCCGTCTCTGCGGTTAAAATCTACGCTTCGGTAATGGCTCAATAAAGAATAGAATGTACAAGTGAGTGACACAACAAAAGCTTCATGCCTGTACTATCGCCGGGCTCAAAAAAAACAATTCTCATTATTACTGTTACAAATAAAAAAGCTTCCTCTTTTTTCAGAGAAAGCTTTTAATCAATATTCACTCAAAAAAAATTAATGCTTTACAGTGTTTACATCTTGTGAAGCCATTATATCGTTCATGATATTTACAGTTTCATTTATGTAAATATCGCCCTGGGCATTCTTTAACCATTGCTGGTACCTTTCGCCCTTTGCCTTATCCGGGTTATTGAAAAATTTAGTTTTATCTGCAGCAGGTGGCTGCATGTCAAAAGGCTTAGAAAGATGCGATACCGATTCGTTTTGCTTAACAGTACTCTTTATCAGGTTTTGCTCTTTTTTATATGCATCAATATTAAGAAAGTAGTCTTTATCGTTATGTTGGCCAAGCCAGCTGGTGTTGTTTTTAATAATGCTGAATGCATTGCTGCTGTTGATTCTTTCATCAGCTTTTTTCTGTATTTCTGCTATGTTTAGATTACCGGCAGATTCGTAGTTTGCTTTAGGTATCTGATCCCATGTTAATGCAGATGTATTGTCTTTTTCGCGGAACTTCAAGTACTCATATGTATCCGGTAAAACGATATCTGGTGTAACACCTTTTAATTGTGTAGAACCCCCATTTACACGGTAGAATTTTTCGAACGTAAGTTTCAAAGCACCAAATTCTGTTTGGCCGCTAAAAGCATCCAGTGGCTTTCCCAGTGGCAATTGTTTTTGAACAGTTCCCTTGCCATAAGTAGAAGTACTGCCTACAATAATACCACGCTTGTAATCCTGTATGGCTGCAGCAAATATTTCTGAAGCAGATGCACTTAATTCGTTTACCATAACTGTAAGCGGGCCATCATATAAAACCAAAGGATCATTATCACTGAGTGTAACAGGCTTGCCATCACGATCTTTAACCTGAACTACGGGGCCGGTCTTTATAAACAGTCCAACCATTTGTACCACTTCGTAAAGAGAACCTCCACCATTATTCCTGAGATCAAGAATAACCCCATCAACATTTTCAGCTTTTAGTTTGGTAAGTTCTTTTGCAACATCGGCAGAACAACGGTTGCCATCGGCCCGCTCAAAATCAGCATAGAATTCCGGAAGGAATATATAACCGATTTTTTTATCGCCATCCTTAATTACAGAACTTCTTGCAAAGGTTTCATCCTGTACTATTTCATCTCTTATCAGTGAAACTACCTGCAAAGTTCCATCGGCTTTTTTAAAAGTGATCCTTACTTCTGTGCCTTTGGTACCGCGTATTAATTTTACAGCATCGGTAACAGCATAACCCGCTACATCAACCGGCGGTTCATTACCCTGCGCCACTTTTATAATTTCATCGTTTACCTGCACCTGGTTACTTTTCCATGCAGGGCTGCCTGTAATAAGACTGGCTATTTTTATTGCACCATCATCCTGGGTTAGCTGGGCGCCAATACCATAAAAACGGCCGCTCATTTCTTCATCAAACCCACGCTTTTCAACAGGTGCAAAATATTCTGTGTGAGGGTCCATTAAATCGGTTATCGTATTTACAAATGAGCTGAACTGCTGATTGGGTGTAAATACCAACTTTAAACGGTTGTAGTTTCTGTCTAAAGCCGCAAGCACTTTGGTCCGCGCCTCCTGCTCAAGCTGAGCATCTGTTTTGTTTACAGCAGTATCTTTCCCGGCGCCCTTTTCCCGTTGCTGCTGAAGATCGGTAAACCGTTCCAATGTCATAAACTTAACCCGCTTACGCCATAATTCCTTACGGGCCGCATCATCTGCAGGATAATCAAGTTTATCTCCATCCAATTGTGCAGTTTCGTTTACAGAAAAATCAAAAGGTTGCGAAAGTATTTCTTTATAAATGCCGATTGCTTCATCAAGTCTTTTAGCATATATTTTACCGGCTGTTGGGTAAAACTGTATTGCTGTGTTACCATTTATTTCATCATCAATGGTTGTGGCATATTTATTCAGCTCATTTATGTCAGACTGCAGAAAAAGGTTTTTATCCGGATCAAGGCTTTCAAGATATTTTTTGAAAACCTGTTTTGAAAAAACATCATCTATTGCTTTAGGGCTAAAATGTTTCTGCTCTAAAATGCCTCCTATAGCCACAAGTAATTTTTGCTCTTTGGCAAACTGGTCTTCGCTGCTGTTTTTGTTGTTGTTTTCAGTGCCGGTAAAAGCCCAAAATATTCCTCCGAATAAAACAATTACCATTAAAGGCCATACTTTCCTGTTCATCATAAATTTTATAATTTTATTGGACATGATTTCAAAAATAAGCGAAAAATGATAGATGCCTGTGCCGCCGATATTAATTAACAAAGGTTTCCCGGTTATGTTTATCGCCCTGTATAAAAGTAAATCTTAAGATTATTGGCGAAAAATATTTCTTACCGGGCCACAAATTAAATGGCATCGTTCCTTGTGTCACTCACTTGTACTGATGAATAAAAGGCAACTTTCAACAGCCCTAAATACAATTGAATTAACTTAGACAGCACCCCATACAGGCAAAAAAAGAGCTTTATTAAATACAGATACAAAGCGTAATTAACAGTAGTCCAGCTTAAACCCGCCAAAACATTCCGAAGATTGTTTTGGTGGGTGGGTGTATTTTTTTATTTTTGCCGCCTGATTGGTTAAAACCAACAGTTACGGAGGTTGTAGCTCAGTTGGTTAGAGCGTCAGTTTGTGGCACTGAAGGCCGGGGGTTCGAGACCCCTCATCCTCCCTCGTAAAAACCCTGTAAACAAAATTGTTTACAGGGTTTTTTGCTTTTTAAAAAATACAAAATGCACCCTGTTCACCTGCTTATTCCTGTAATTTCGGCTTTAGCTTCCTGGCTTATGATCCGTCTGTTTATCCGGCATTTTTTCAGGCCGGCAGGCATTGTAAAAATTTTGGGCGGCTCTTTACAAGGTATCATTCCTGAAAATAAAAAACAAATCGCGGCAGTTGTTGCAGCAGCTGTTAACAAAGAATTACTGAATGCAGACTCGATCCATAAAATACTTTCCCGGCCAGAGACATTGCAAAGGGCTATGCCCGAAATTGATGTGCATATCGATCATTTCATTAATGTTAAACTAAAAGAATCTTTGCCTGTTATCTCAATGTTTATTGGCGAAAGTGTAACCAAACAGTTGAAAGATTTATTTATGAAAGAGCTTGAAGAACTTTTCCCATCGGTGATGTCGCAATTTATTGATGGACTTGAGCAGAGTAACGAAATTGAACATGAAATTGAAACTAAAATATTGTCGATACCCACAGCGGCAATTGAAGCAACCTTTTACAGAATATTTAAAAAAGAACTCATTAAGGTTGAATTTGGTTTTGCTGCCGCGGGCTTTATTACTGGCATTATACAATTACTTATTCTGCTGCTGGCCGCTTAGTCTTTTGCCTCATTGTTCATAAATCATTATTCACACAGGTTTTTTTGATGAATAGCATTCAAAGTGTATAAGTGTGCGACGCAACAATAGCTGCACATAGTATCCTGATATGGCTCAAAAAACAGCTTTCACCTGATTAAACTTAAAAAACTGATAAGTTATTATTTTTTTGTCGTGTAATTTTCGTGACTTGTCGCAATTCTGATTTTATCATGCTCAGGAATATTACTTTTAAATTACGTAAACTGTATAATAATGAAAAACATCATCATATTTATTTGTACCCTGGTTATTTCGGGAGTTGCATTCTCCCAGTTTCCTGCAGGAGCACCACAAAGGCAAGGTGGCCAGAATATGAACATGGGCCATTTTTATGGCAAGGTGGTTGACAGCAAAACCAATAAAGGGATCGATGGTGCTACGGTGCAATTAATAGGGCAAAAATTCGATTCGGTATTAAAACGCCCAAAGGATGTAATTGCAGCCACCTTACTTACTGAAGCTAATGGCGATTTTAGTTTGGAAAACCTCCCGGTATTTGGTAAATACACACTGCATATTTCAATTATTGGCTATACAGATTACAACCAGCCGGTGTCTTTTGGCTTAAAGATGCAGGGAGGTAATGGAACAAACCCACAAGACCGTGCTCAGCAAATGCTGGGTATGGTTGATAAAGATCTGGGCAATATAAAACTTGAACCCAGCAAAGCTACACTTGCAGGTGTTACGGTTACTTCGGCAGCAAAGCCGTTTTTTGAAATGGGGGTTGACAGAAAGATATTTAACGTAGATAAGAATATTGTTAGTACCGGCCAGACCGCTACAGAATTGATGAAACAAATACCCTCTTTAAATGTAGATATCGATGGCAATGTTACTTTAAGAAACGCAGCACCAACTTTATTTGTGGATGGAAGGCCTACTACCCTTACCCTGGACCAGATTCCCGCAGATATTATTGATAAGGTAGAGCTGATTACCAACCCCTCTGCAAAATTCGATGCATCGGGCGGCAATGCCGGCATACTGAATATTGTTTTAAAGAAAAATAAAAAAACCGGGTATAATGGTGGCGTAAGAGCAGGTGTTGATTCAAGGGGCAAATTTAATACCGGTGTAGATATCAATGTTCGGCAGAACAAACTCAATTTCTTTTTGAGTGGGAATTACAACCAACGTAAATCAAAATCAACTTCTGAGATTACAAGAGACAATTTCATTACTCCACCCAGTCATGTTTTTCAAACAGGAGATGCAGTAAATGAAGGCTATTTTGCTTTTATACGTGGCGGTATGGATTATTTTATTGATAACAGGAACACAATATCCGCAGCGGTAAACTATAATCACGGGCAATTTAACAGTAATGAAAACCAATATATAGACTCTACAATCAACAGCATATTAGAAACACACAGTAACCGCTATACCAATACAAAAAGGAACTTTGAAAATTTTGGATCGCAGTTAAGCTTCAGGCATAATTTTACAAAGAGTGGCCACGATATTACGGCAGATATTAATTACAATTCCAGTACCAATGATAATGTGGGGTCATACACTACCTCATATTTTACTCCGCAGAATTCACCAAAATATCCTTCACTGTTACAACAAACATTAGGCTCAGGCTATAATAAATTCCTTACCCTGCAAAGTGATTACGAAAATCCGTTGAACGATAACAGTAAGCTGGAACTTGGTGTAAGAACGGCTATCAGGAAATTTGAAAATGTAAGCGACCAGCTTTTTTATAATTACACAACCGGCACTTACGATAACCTGCCTTCTATCAGCAGTAAATATAAATTTACTGACCAGGTGTATGCAGCCTACGGCACCTACAGCATTAAAACAAAGAAATGGAATTACCAGTTTGGTTTACGGGCAGAAAGTTCTAATTACGATGGCAACCTTATCGGCAAAGATTCCGCCTTTAAAGTAAACTTTCCGTTAAGCCTTTTCCCCAGTGCATTTATTACATACAAACTAACCGATAAACAAGATTTCCAGGTAAACTATTCCCGCAGGATCAACAGGCCAAACTTTTTCCAGTTGCTGCCTTTTATTGATAACAGCGATCCATTGAACCTGAGCATTGGTAACCCCGGTTTAAAGCCAGAGTTTACCAATTCGTTCGAGCTCAATTACAATAACGCTTATAAGAAAGGTGCAAACTTTCTGGTATCCGCTTTTTATAAACGCACCACCAACCTGATCACGAATTATATTTACCGCGCCAATAACCCCGATACTACCATCAATAAAGAAGACAGCGTTTATTTTGTAACTTATGTAAATGCACAAAGCAGCAGGTCTTTTGGGTTGGAGTTTACGAATAAAATTACACTCGCCAAGATCTGGGATTTAACCGTAAACCTCAATCTCTTTAATGCAAAGATCAATGGTGGCGATTTGCAAAACCAGATCTCTTCCGAACGGTGGAGCTGGTTTACAAAAATCAACAACAACTTTAAATTACCAAAGAGTTATTCTATTCAATTATCCGGCGATTACCAGGCCAAAACAGTATTGCCTGCGGGCAGCGGCGGTGGCGGCAGGGGCGGTGGTGGTGGTTTCTTTGGTGGCACTGTAACATCGGCACAAGGTTACATTAACCCACGCTACAGCTTTGATATTGCTGTTAAAAAAGAATGGGTATGGAAAGGTGGCAACAGCGCATCGCTTACATTAAGCATGAACGATTTTTTAAGAACACAATTATCCAGTAGTTATTCCGAATCAGATTTCTTTACACAAAATTCTATCAGGCGCAGAGACCCGCAAATTCTAAGGCTGAATTTCAATTACCGGTTTGGAAAATTCGATGCAAGCCTGTTTAAACGCAAGAACACAAAAGCCGATACTGGTGGGGGTGCAGATATGAGCGGGCAATAAAAATACTCAAATAAAAAAGCTGCACAACAAAATGCAGCTTTTTATTTAAGTAATTATTTATTTTATGAACCAGGCGACATATTTCACTTCAACTTTTCTTGCGTCGCACACTTTTACGTTCGGTAATTCTATTGAACATACAATACATCTACTACGATTTCATATTCGTAAACTGCAATGGAACTTCGAGACCAGCATTACGGCATTTGGCAATTACCTCCTGCAGGTCGTCAATTTTTTTGGCGGTTACGCGAACAATATCGTCCATTATTGCAGCCTGTACTTTAAACCCTGAGTCTTTTATCAGCTTTACAATTTTTTTTGCGTCTTCCTGTTTTAAACCATTTCTTACAGGTACTTCTTTCTTTACTGTTTTACCACTTGGGTAAGCATCTTTACTAAAGTCAAAAGCATTGGCGTCAATGCCCTGTTTTACACCGCGGCTGATAATAATGTCGATCACCTGCTTCATCTTCATGTCGCTTTCTACTTCCAGGTTTACTACATAATCTTTCTTATTCAGTTCGATTTTTACAGGTGAGTTTTTAAAATCGAACCGGTTGATGATTTCTTTTTTTACTGTGTTTATGGCATTGTCTAAAGTTTGCAGATCAACGCTGCTGGCAATATCGAATGATGGCATGAGTTAAGATTTGATCGTTATAAAATAAACCACAAAATTAAGGTTGTTTTTGCTGTATATCCGGAATAGAATTTATGCGGTAAAAGTGAGTGTGCATAACGAAATAAATTCGGTACAGGCTGCCAACCTTCGCGTAAATGCTGCCATGAAAGTGGAACTGGGAAACGAGCGTGGCAAGAGAAGCTTCATAGAAATACAAATGCCCGGTTCAAAAAAAATGAAATAATTTCACGGCCGGTTTGATACCCATAAAGCACATAGAGAAAGCCGCCGAAACAGATGCGGAATTATTACTGCTGTTTAAAGACAGTGGCAACCAGGATGTGCTTGCTAAACTTTACCTGCGCTATACCGACCTGGTTTATGGTACCTGCTTAAAATATTTAAAAGATGGCGAATCTGCAAAAGATGCAGTAATGAACATTTACCACGAGTTGGTACGCAAACTGCCCAATCACGAAGTTGAAAATTTTAAAAGCTGGCTTTATGTGCTGGCCAAAAACCACTGCCTGATGCAGTTACGGGCGGCAAAGAAAATGGTAACGGTAGAATTTCAGCCAGGGCTTATGCAATCGGAAGACTTTGAGCATCTGGATACCGTGCTGGAACGCGAACAGGATTTTAAGAAATTAGAATATTGCATGGAGCAATTGCCCGATGAACAAAAACAAGGTATTCAATTGTTTTATCTGGAGAATAAATGTTACAACGAAATTGTTGAGCAAACCGGCATGGAATGGAACAAAGTGCGCAGCCTGATACAGAATGGTCGCCGAAACCTTAAAATTTGTATGGAAAAAAATGGCTGATCAAAATATACATATCAACTATTCGGTTACAGATATTGAAAGATACCTGCAGGGCCGCATGAGTGCCAAAGAAATGCACGACATGGAACGTGCTGCACTGCAAGACCCATTCTTAGCCGATGCCATTGAGGGCTACAGTGAAAGTTCTTTTGATCAATCGCATAAACATTTGAATGAAATTACCGCACTACTAAATGCGGAAAAAAAAGATGCAACAGTTGTAGTGATGCCCGTGAAAAAATTTAACTGGTTAAGCGTTGCAGCTTCTGTTATTTTAATTGCCGGCGCAGGCAGTGCAAGCTGGTATATTTTTTCTTTAAATAACCATGCCGGAAATGATGAACATGTTGCACAGGTTGGGGCTGCAAAAGAAAAGAAATCAGACACACTTTTGCAACCAGCCTTTAACGATACAACTGCTGCAATCGCACAAAATTATACACCCCCAAAAAACGCTCAGCAAAAAAATAATGAACCTTATAAAGTAACCGTTGATAATTTACCTGCAACACAGCCTGAAACTATTGCCCCTTCTGCAGAAAGTGAAACTCTAAAAATAAGTGAACCAGAAAACCTGGACACAGGTAAAAACAAACCACCAGTTATTCAGAAAGATGATATTGCGGCTGCACCTGTGGCATCTACGCAAGCCCCTGTTTCTGCCAGAGCAAAAACGCAGATTTCATTTGCAACAGCAGATAGTGTTGCCAACAGAAATAAATCAATTCAGTATTTTAATAATAACCTGGTAAATCAATTCAAAGGCCGTGTAACCGATAACAATAACCAACCTGTAGCCAATGCAGTTATTAATGCAGGTGATCTCCGTGCTGTTTATACAGATGCCAGTGGATATTTTGCTTTGACTGCACCCGACAGTTTACTGAACGTAACCGTGTCCTCCCTGGGGTTTGTTCCTGCACAGGCAGAAATAAGAAGTAATTTTTCCAATAATATTGCTGTTTTGCCAGATAAACAGTCGCTCTCTGAAGTAGTTGTAACAGGTTATTCCACAGAAAAAAAAGCATTGAATAAAAAAGCTGCCAGCGACAGTCTTTTTCCTGCCGGTGGCTGGGAATCTTTCCAGGATTATGTATACAAAAAGCTGCATAAAAAATCAGACTCAACCAACAATGGCGGTACGCTATCTGGCGATGTAGAAGTAGAATTTTTGGTTCGAGAAGATGGCACACCTTATAATTTCAACGTTGTAAAATCGTTGAACCATGCCAACGATGCACAAGCTATAGACATTATTAAAAATGGCCCTCGTTGGATTGGCGACCGCAAAAACAAAAAAGCAAAAGTTACCATTCCCTTTCAATAATCAACCCGCTTTACAGCTTTAGTTATTTAATACATTTATGTTACAAGCTTCAGTAATGCTATGAAGCATTGTTGCATCGCACTCTTGTACTGAAGAATAGCTATTGGCCTTTGGCTGTTAGCTAATAGCCAGAGGCTAGCAGCTAGCAGCCTTTGAAGCATATTGTTCTGAACGTACAAGTGAGTGACACAACCAAAGCTTAATAGCAGCACCACAGTTAAGTTCAAAAATCTGATTGGGCATTTAACATTGCAGCAAGTATAAAAACATTTATTAGCTTTATTCCCGAAACTTTTGAAGTATATTTTATGACAACGGAAACCCTGAGTGATACCAACTACCTGCTGGAGCAATTAAGGTTAAAGAACTGTGCAGCTTTCTCTGAATTATACGATAAATATGCACCGGCATTATTGGGTATTATTCATAAAATAGTAAAAAATAACAGCATTGAAGAAGAGTTGTTACAGGATGTATTTGTAAAAATTTGGAAAAATATTGAACGTTACGATGCAACCAAAGGAACCTTATTTACCTGGATGCTGAATATTGCACGCAATACCTGTATCGATTACCTGCGCAGCAGCGAACACAAAATACAAAAGCAGTTTACTAACGAACTTAAACCTGTTGATGCTGTTGATAATAATCTGCCATATAACCCGGAGAACAGTGAATTGCGTGGTTTGGCATTCAGGCTGGAGCATAAATACCGGCAGATTATTGATCTTGTTTATTTTTGGGGTTACTCGCAGGAAGAGGTTTCCCGTATGCTGAACCTTCCTTTGGGAACCGTAAAAACGAGAAGCAGGAATGGGTTGCAGGAATTAAGGATCCTTTATAAAAATTTATATAAAAACTGATAAAATCAAACTCGCTATATATGGATTTACAGGCATACATAAAATCAGGAATTATTGAAGATTATTGCCTGGGCGTACTCGGCGCAGAAGACAGTAAAAAAGTAGCGCAATTGGCATTGGATTTTCCTGAAATAAAACAGGAGGTAGATTCTTTTACAGAAGCCCTTGGGCAATATGCCGCAGATACAGCACTGTTTTCTGCATCTAACGCAAAACATAAAATATTCAGTACGATTACCAATCTTAGAACCGAAGAAACTGCAAACGCACAACAGCTTCCATTGCTGAATAAATATTCTGAACATATTAACTGGCTTAAGATTGTAAAGCCCATGCTGCCCGAAAAATTACACAAGCCGACATTGGTGCGCAGCCTGCGAAACGATGATAGTGTTTCACAGTTGCTTATCTGGACGACGGTTGACTTTCCTGAGGAGATTCACAACAATGAACAGGAATGTTTCATTATACTGGAAGGCCGGTGCCGTTGCCAGATCGGCGATCAGATTATAGAAATGGGGCCAGGCGATTTTCTTGAAGTACCTATGCATAAACATCACGATGTGCAGATACTTGAACCCGTTCTGGCATTGGTTCAACGTATAAAAGCTGCATAAAAATTTTTATCTGTCAACAGCCTGTTTAGTCATTTATTTTATTAACCCGGCTTTGATATTTCATGGGATCGGCTCTTGCCACGCTCGTTTCACAGTTCCCTTCTCATGGCAGCATTTAAGCGAAGCGTAGCAGCCTGTCCTAAGCGCAGCCGAAGGGTCGCACACTTGTACTTTCTGAATTTTATGAAGCAAAAAGTACAGCTCAGTTTTCGTAATGAGCAGTGGGGGTTACCTTTTTAAGTTGTTCTGTAATCGCTTCCTGGTGCAGGGGAACATAGCCTGCCGTGTGCACAAATTTTTGCCCGTCTTTTAATACCCATTCAAAGAAATCAAGGATCGCTTTATTCTGAGGCCTGCCCTTTGTAATAAAATATAAATCTCTTGCGGGTGGCGAAGGGTATTTGCCTTCGTTCAATGCATCGAGAAATGTATTCAGATCGTGATAAATATTTTCTGATGAATCAATTCTGCCATTACCATTTATATCAATAGGAACCACTTCGATTCCAGGAATTTTTCCACCTGTTTGCATATCAAAAACAAACAAAGTATTATTATAACCAATACCGTTCTTATCCTTTTTTACAGCATCAGCCACGCCGGGGTCGCCGGCAACGCCAATACCTTTCAAATCTTCCTGGCTTTTTCCGAAATAAGCTGCCCACGAATCTGCTGCACCAGCGGCATCGGCTCTCGTATATACTGATATTGTATTTCTTACTGCACTGTTCACTTTAAAAATACTGTCCCATGTTGGCGGATGATTTTCTGTAAATATATACTTGAACTCTTCTTTCTTTAATCCGCGTAACATCAGCATTTCCTTATAAGGATTTTGTGAGTTCATTGTTGGCAGCACAGCATCTTTACAAAGTGCTATCCACCAGATGCCTTTACTCTTTTCTGCATCGGTAATTTCCCGTGAGAACATACCTACATCTACTGCGCCATTAATGGCATCAGTTAATCCTTTACCTGCACCGCCTGCCTGAATATCAAACCTTATATTGGGGTGGATTTTATTATATTCTTCTGCCCACTTTTGCACCAATGGATACAAAGCAAAAGCACCTGAAAAAGAAATGGATACTTCTTTATCTTCTGCTGAATTACTGCTGCCGCATGAGTTAAAAACAAAAGCGATTACAATTGCTGCCAGCGTGAGGAACTTCGGTTTCATGAAGCTAAGTTTGAGTTTGAATATTTAGTTACCAAAACATTTAACAGCAATACATTTTATAATGAATTGCAAAAAGGTGAATGAAAAAAATTATTCAGAGAAGTTATTTCTTTTAAGTTTGATTTTGCTGTAAAGGATTAATGCTGTACAAGTGTGCGACGCAAGTAAAGCCGCACAAAGGTTTCAGCCGGGTTCATAAAATACAATCTTCAAATGTTTTCAAGAATGCATCTTATGATTTAGAAATAAGAGCCGCATAGAAATGCAGCTCGCTTTTAGTAGAACTAAAACTCAAACTTAAGAAAACAATCCCCCTTATTAATGTCCAACTCTCAGGTATTCTTTTAATATATCTGTTTTTGGGTTTTCAAAAATTTCTGATGCAGGCCCGTACTCCACAATCTCTCCATAGTACATGAATACTACAAAATCTGCCAAACGTTTTGCCTGTCTTAAAATATGTGTAACAAGGATGATCGTATAATCATCTTTCAGCTTTAAAAATTCTTCTTCAATTACGCGGCTTGAAATAGGGTCGAGTGCAGAAGTAGGTTCATCTG
Organism: Chitinophagaceae bacterium UBA4407; assembly: GCA_002390845.1. Lineage (GTDB taxonomy): Bacteria > Bacteroidota > Bacteroidia > Chitinophagales > Chitinophagaceae > Limnovirga. The sequence goes on from DGQT01000100.1 coordinate 75,608, forward strand.
CAAGAATAATTTCAGGTTCAACTGCCAAACCTCTTGCCAAACACAAACGCTGCTGCTGACCAATAGAAAGCCTTTGTGCAGATGTTTTTAAACGGTCTTTTACTTCATCCCATAAAGCCACTTCGCGTAAGTGTTTTTCTACTTTTTCGCTAATGATACTCTTCTTGCGGATGCCTTTTATTTTTAAGCCGTAAGCGATGTTGTCGTAAATGCTCATGGGTAATGGAAATGGTCTTTGCATTACCAGGCCCATCTTCTGACGTATTTGAGTTATATCGAATTTGCCACTAAGAATATCTTCTCCATCAATTTCAATGGAGCCATCTAATTTCAATTCGCTGTACAGGTCAGTTAACCTGTTCATACATTTTAATAAAGTAGTTTTACCGCATCCTGACGGACCAAGTAATACAGTGATTTTATTCTTTGGTACAACAAGGTTTATATTTTTAAGTATTTGCGCATTCTTACTGCGCACGTTAAGGTTGCGTATGTTAAGAACCGGCACTTCGCCAGGTACAACCTGGAAATGTGCGGCATCCTTTGATATTTCTGGTATTGCTGTTACAGATGACATAATGTTACTTTTTAAGTTTGAGTTTGTAGTTTAGTTTATTGTTCTTGATTTATTGCTTAGGTCTTCGCTAAATGCTCACTAGAATTGCTACCGTACAAGTGAGTGACACAACAGAAGCTTCATAGTAATACAAAAGCCTGTACACATATTATTTTCTATTTCTTCCGGTACAATACCCTTGCAGTTATACTAATGCACAGCACAATAAAAGTGAGTACAATAGCCGCTGCATAAGCACGGTTTTGAACTTCTTCTATCGGCGATCCTAGCTGAAAGAAAATAGATAATGGTAAGGTTGCAGTTGGGTCGCTTAAATTCCTCGGTACATGATCGGTGTAACCGGCAGTAAATAATACTGATGCCGCGTCACCAATTCCTCTGCCGAATGCAAGCAATACTGCTGTTGCAAAACCGGGTAAAGCCTGCTTAAAAAATATTTTATAGGCTGTTTCCGTTTTGGTTGATCCTAAAGAATAAGAAGCTTCCTGCAAACCGATTGGGATTGTTTTCAACACTTCATCCATGGCGCGGATCATGATCGGGGCAATCAATGCACCAACGGTTACAATGCCTGCACCCAGTGAATTTCTTAAGCCAAAAAATATCATGATGGTAAATGCAAATGCACCATAAACAATTGAAGGAATACCCCAGAGCACATCAAGAAAAAAACGAACGCCAATAAGTAAACGGTGATACCGTATCAGGTAAATATTAATAAATAAAGCAACAGGTAAGCTTACCACAAAAGCAAGTATTGAGGCACCTATAGCAAGGTAAAAAGAACCTGCAATGGCATTTAAAATACCGCCACCACCGCCCATGTAAAATCCGCCTTTGGGCTCCTGCGATAATATTTCCCAGCTAAGTGATGATGCGCCTTTGCTAACTATTGTAAATAAAATATGTGCCAGTACAAAAACCACGAGTAAGGCTACCAATGCTGTTAATACACGGAAAAATTTTTCTTCCCATTTTCTTCTTAGTGTCATTTTTCTTCGGATTTATAGATGAGGTAACGAAATACAATATTTATAGCAAGGATAATAACAAACAAAAGCAGCGAACCAAACATAAGCGCCGAATCGTATGATGGTATGCTCATCATTTCGCCGTAGTTGTTTGCGATTAATGCGGGCAGCGGGTAACCGGCATCGAATACTGATGCAGGCTCCTGCACCACATTGCCAATTACCATCATTACAGCAATCGTTTCGCCCAATGCTTTGGAAAAACCCAAGCCGTAGGCAGATAAAATTCCGGTTGCGCCCTTACGTATAAATACATGTTTTATGGTTTCCCATTTTGTAGCACCAAGAGATAATGAAGCTTCACCGAGTTCTACAGGCACCTGCCTGAAAACTTCAAGCAGCATGTTAAGAATATAGGGAATACTCATTACGGCAAGAACCAGCGCACCTGCCAGAATGCTGTAACCCAAAGACTCGTTGTTAAAGAAAGGGGCAATTACATCGCCCACCAGCGGCACTATTACCAGTACGCCCCACACACCATAAACCACAGAAGGTATACCTGCAAGAATATCTATTACCGGGCGCATAAATTCTAGCAGCCATTTGGGAGCGAACTGCGAAAGATAAATTGCTGCCAGCAGGCACAATGGCATTGAAATGATTAATGCAATTACTGTTACCCATAATGAACTTAAAATAAAAGGCCAGAAGCCAAATTTATCTTCAGAGGGCGACCAGTCTGCAGAAAAAATCAGTGTGCTTAGTGAATGATGGCTTGTAAAAAGATCGGATGATTTCAGTACCAGGCCGGTACCGATTGCAAGTGGCAAAAGCAGAAAAAAGCTTAAGCACACCAGCATCCATTTGGATGAAATGTTATCAATAAGTATTCGCTTTGTCATTCTGTTTGAGTTTGTAGTTTTAGTTCTTTTAAGGATGGTTTTTTAGCCCGGCTTTTGTACTGCTATGATGCTTTACTTGCGTCGCACTCTTGTACTGTAGCAAGGAAGTCGGAAAGTCAAAAAGACAGAAAGTCAGAAAAGAATAATACATTTAGGTAACACCCTGGCTTAGATTTCGGACTTCCTGACTCCGGACTTGCTGACTTGTATTCAGCAGTACAAGTGTGCGACGCAAGAGGTGATGCCATATTATTCAACTGCCGGGCCCAATCACCTTCTTTTCTGCATCATTATTAAAGAACTTATTTTGCCAGTTTCTTTACCTGATCTCCGAGAGTACCTTTTGGCAAAGGCACAAAACCTGCTGAGTTTACATAAGCCTGCCCGTCGGTCAAGCACCATTTAAAGAAATCAAGAATTTCCTTTTTCTGTGTTTTGCCTTTTGTTATAAAATATAATTGCCTTGCAGGTGGTGAAGGATATTTGCCATCGTTTACTGCCCTGAGAAACTGGTGCAGGTTGCCGTAAAAATTTTCATCGGCGTCAATGGTTCCATTGCCATTTACATCAACAGGAACCACCTCAATGCCGGGAAGTTTTTTGCCGGTTTTAGCATCAAATACAAAGAGTGTATTGTTGTAACCAATAGAATTAAGGTCTTTTCGAACTGCATCCGCTACACCCGGGTCGCCTGAAACGCCAATGCCTTTTATATTCTCCTGTTTTTTTCCAAAAAAAGCAGCCCATGAATCTGCAGCACCTGCTGCATCGGCTCTCGTATACACATTTATTTTTTTTGTTGTTTTACCAGTTGTTCCCAATAGCTGATCCCATGTTTCTATGGTGTGGTCAACAAAGATGCTTTTGAATTCATCCTTCTTAACGCCACGAATGGCCAAAGATTTAAATGCGGAATTCTTTGCGTTCATGGTAGGTAAAACGGCGTCTTTGCAAAGCGCAATCCACCAAACGCCTTTGGCTTTTTCTGCATCGGTAAGTTCACGGGAGAACATACCAACATCTACTGCTCCGGTAAGGCAGTCTGTTAAACCTTTACCCGCACCACCTGCCTGAATGTCGAAGCGAATATCCGGGTGTGTTTTATTATATGCTTCGGCCCATACCTGTGCTAAAGGGTACAGTGCGAATGCCCCTGAAAAAGAAATGGAAACGGTTTTTACACCTGGGTCGGGATTGCCACCCGGCTTACCTGAGAAGTTAAGTGCCAATGCAAGAATTGCAGTTGCAGTAATCAGTGTTCTTTTTTTCATTTAGTTGAGTTTTATAATTTGAATCGTTTAATTCTATATGCTTAGTAGGAATTTTTTAAACACCCTTTTAAGCTTAGATGTTCTTTTATATTAAAAAGTAAATTTACCCAAGGTTGGTGTAAACTTCACGCTAACGTACGACCAGTAAGGAAAGGCTTTGGTATCGCCGCTCTTTTTAACTGCCACCATAGCATCTGTAATTTTTGCCCAGCAGAAGCCGGCTTCAATATCTATAACTGGCGTTGGTTTGTAATTCAGGCGCAGGTCGCTTTCAAAACCAAGGTATTTTTTTTGTTCAATTCCTTTGCTAACAAACCTCGATTGCGAATAGAACAGGTGGTTTTCGAAACGAAGAAATATTTTCTTTTTCTGGTACCAGAGGAACAAATATGGATTTACAAGACCTGCTCCATTTACATCAACGGGGAATGTTGCAAACAAATCCATATTACCCATGAAGCGGTGTGCTACACCATACAATGGAACAAAGCTTCTGTCTTCTTTATAATGTTTAGATGAATCTGCCCCACTTAAATATTCAACACCAAGACGTGCAGTTAAGGCTTTATTGGTATACTTTATTTCAGGTTGTATGTAATATGCTTTAAGTTTTTTTCCTGTAGAGTCTTTGCCATATTGTGTATAACCACTAAAAGTAAAATACCAGTTATAGGTTGAATATTCCACACGACCGCCACTTGTATAACGCATGTGTGTTGTTTTATAATCATTGGGTAAAGAACTCTGGTAACCATCGGCTGTGTTGAGCGAAAGGAAATTTAGTTTATCGTTTATCTTCCAGTTCAGGTAATGAACGATAAGTGCTTTATAATTTACAAAGCCTGTAGGTTTATAGTTTGACGTAAATGAATTTTCACCAAACTGGTTATAAGCAAGTACCAGTTCTGAAGCAAGGTTGATCTTATTATTGTAAATAAGTTTTGCAGCGTCATGAGAATTGCCTGGAAGCCTCCAGTCGTTCTCTGCAAATAAACGTTGGTTGTCATAAATCAAACGTTGTCTCCCTATACGAACAGACCATTTATCGTTAAAGTGCGGCTCAACATATCCTTCAAATAAATAAAGGGGATAAGTAGTTGCCTCGGTAGGTGTTGCAGTTGTTTGTCCTTCTCTTGGATCCTGCTGCCCCCATTGCCTGGTATCTTGTACAGACATGAAAACATCCAATCGCTTTGCTTTGTAGTCGAAGTTTATACGGGTTCTCTGATTGGTAAGAAACGCAGGTAATGTATCCTGGGTTGGTAATACGCGATACCCATGCCGAAATTCGCTCCTAACCCTCATGTCAAGCGAAATAGTTAAACTGTTTTCCTTTTTTGTAGGCGCTGTTGCTGTTTTAAGTGAGTCAAGTTTTGCAAAGGCTAATTTAAGAGAATCGCTTAAAGTTGTTTGAGCGAATAGGGTGCTGCCTGCAAAAATCAATGCGGCAGTAAGTAGTAGTTTTGGTGGTGATTTTAATATCATATTGTTAAAAATTTTTTCAAATATATAATTCCTATCGAAATAATAGGATTTTATTTAAAAAAAATTATTTCTTTTCTTTTTTCATCAACTCGGCCCTAAGCATAATTTCGGTAAGTGTGGCATTTTTAAGTGTATTCACAGTTTCATTTCGTACATCGGCAAATACAGAACGTATTCCGCAAGTTGCTTCATCCTTACACTCCTCGCAACGCTCATAGTAAGTATGTGTTACACAAGGTAATAATGCAATAGGGCCATCAAATAAGCGCATTACATCGGCAATATTTATTTCATCGGGGGATTTATGCAGAAAGTAGCCGCCTGTTTTTCCTTTCCTGCTGCTTAGCATACCGGCATTTTTTAAAATAAGCAGAATTGCTTCTAAAAATTTACGGGGAATATTCTCGCTTTCCGCAATTTTACTTATCTGTATTGGCTCCGTTCCCTTGTTTTCCTTTGCTAAATAAACAAGGGCGTTAATGGCATATTTTGTTTTCTTGGAGATCATGGTAGAACCGTAGTTTCTTAAAATATAAATCAGCTTGAATGCGTTCAAATTTAGGTAAACTTTTCAGCAGCATAACAAATGCAGCTTCTAATAACTATAAACCAAATATCCCCAAGCAGGCAATTCAGCATGATTGGTTAATTTTTCCTGTTTGCCCAAAAAGATATTCTCGGTCATCTGTGTAGTATCAAGGCCCTCTACGGTAAAGGATTGCAGCTTGTTGGTAAGATTAAGCAATACCATTATTTTCCTCCCAACTCTTTCACGGGTATAAGCATATATAGCAGCATCGTTACTTGTTTTTAACTTCTTAAAGGTTGCGTTTGCAGCCAACGCAGCATTATCCTTTCTAAGTGTCAGTAATCTCTTATAAAAATCGGCCCTGCCATATTTATTAAAACTGATCGTGTCTTTGTAAAAAAAGCTAATACTATCTAAATAAGGTTCTTCCTGCCCGCTGTAAATAAGCGGAATAGATTTTCCTATTGTTTGCGTAAGCACTGCAAACGGAGCATGGCTTTCACCCGGCATTGTACCATAGTCAGCTTTATTCCAACTGTTCTCATCATGATTGCTGGTAAAATACATCAGCAACCGTGTTTCGGGGAAGGTTGAGTCAACACGGTTCAGTACACTATCCAAAGCAAATGCAGGCCTTTCGCCTTTTGCAATAAGCTTCATCATCGCAAATTCATCCCATGTATAGGTAGCATCAAACCCATCTTCCTGTAATGAAGCCTTATTACCTTCAGCAAGCATAAAAATATTCTTCATGCTTTTTAATTCACCAATACATTTTTTCCAGAAATCATCCGGCACTTCCCCCGCAACATCGCACCTGAATCCGTCAATATCACTTTCATTTATCCAGAACTTCATGCTGTTGATCATTGAATCCTGTAGTGCAGGGTTCTTATAATTAAGTTTTCGGGTATCGGTCCAATCGTATTGTGCTACTGCTTTGCCGGTAACAGAATCCCTAATATAAAAATCGGGATGCTGTTCTAACCAGTAATGATCGCCGCCGGTATGGTTGGGCACCCAGTCAATGATAACTTTAAAACCAAGATCATGGCATTTTTTTACCAATGCTTTCCAGTCTTCTATATTACCATACTCAGGATTTATGGCGGTGTAATTTGAAACTGCATAATAACTGCCCAGTTCTCCTTTGCGATCAACTTTACTGATGGGATTAATAGGCATAAACCAAAGCGTTTGTACGCCCATATCTTTTAACCGCTGAAGGTTTGGTTCAAATGCTTTAAAAGTACCTTCAGGCGTATACTGGCGTATATTTACTTCATAAATATTTCCTTGCATGATCCACGAAGGGTGGCCATCTGTTTTAGCAGTATCACTTTTGCCCGCAGCAGCACCAGATGAAGAAGTATTGTTCTTACATGAATAAAACGCAACAATGATCAAAACAAGTGGCAGCAATCGTTTGGTTAATTTCATTACAGCAATTTTGAGGCGATAAAAATACCCCAAACATTTGTGTAAAACAAACACATTACAAAAATATTTTACACCCACCTTCCTCAGTAAAGGCAATTTTTTTGAGCCGGGCAAAAGATATTCTATGAAGCTTCTGTTGCGTCGCACACTTATACTTTCGGAACGTTTAGCAGCAATCGGCTACCAGGTATCGCCATACAAAAAGATGGAAATAGTTATACAGGCTGTTTAAAGCCGATGCATGTCCTTCAGCAAAAGTGTGCGACGCAACAGGCGATGCCATAAATACAATTGCCCGGCTCAAAAAAATTGGCTTTAAATTTTATACAACTAAAGTTTGGGAAAGTATTCTCATAGCGGCGAACAACACATAATTAATTTGAAATACATTTGACGCTCAAAAATAAATTTATGCCAGGAAAATTGAAATACACCGCAATGCTGTTAGCCCTTTTAACTGTATGTGGCAGCGTTTTCGCACAAACACTTTCAGAGAAATTACCCGTAGACCCGAATGTAAAAATTGGTAAACTTTCGAACGGGCTTACTTATTATATAAGGCAAAACAAAAAGCCGGAAAACAAGGCCGAACTGCGCCTTGTGGTAAATGCAGGTTCTGTTTTAGAAGACAATGACCAGCAGGGCCTGGCGCATTTTACAGAGCACATGGCATTTAACGGATCTACCCATTTTAAGAAAAATGAACTGGTGAGTGCACTGCAAAATATGGGTATTGAGTTTGGTGCCGACCTGAATGCTTATACAGGTTTTGATCAAACGGTTTATATACTTCCTGTTCCGCTGGGCGATACCGGCAACCTGCGTAAAGGCTTAACGGTACTGCAGGATTGGGCCGGTGGCCTTGCTTTTGACAATGACCAGATTGATGGTGAAAGGGGCGTGGTGCTTGAAGAAAGCCGCTTGGGTAAAGGTGCTGGAGACCGCATGTTCCGCAAGACTTATCCCATTCAGTATGCAGGTTCAAAATATGCAGTGCGGTTGCCCATTGGTAAAGACAGCATTATAAAAAATGCAAAGTACGATGTGGTAAAAAGGTTTTACAAAGAGTGGTACCGCCCCAACCTGATGGCAGTGATTGTGGTGGGTGATATTGACCCCGCAAAAGTAGAGAGCCTGATAAAAGAATATTTCAGCGGATTAAAAAACCCCGCTACCCAGCGTGTTCGGGAAGCAGTAAAAGTTCCTGCACGCACAAAGAGCGAAGCTATTGCAGTTACAGATAAAGAAGCTACCAACTATATTGTACAGGTTAATTACCCGGTAACTGAACAGAAGCCAGACATTGTGCTGGGCGATTACAGGCAGGACCTTGTGAAAGATTTATTTACGAGTTTGCTTAACCAGCGTTTGGATGAATTAACCAGCAGTGCCAACCCTCCTTTTACTCATGCCGCCGCAGACTTTAGTGGTTATGCCCGCGGGTATGAAGCTTTTGGCGGGTATGCAGTAGCAGGCAAGAGTGGGCCGGACTCGGCGCTGTATGCATTTACAAAAGAAATTGAACGTGTAAAGAAATTCGGTTTTTCGCAAGCCGAATTAGAAAGAGGAAAAAAACAAATGCTGGCAGGTTTTGAGGAGGTGTACAACAACAGGGATAAAACAGAATCTGAAAGTTTTGTGGGCGAGTATACCCGTAATTTCCTGGAGCAGGAACCCATACCCGGTATTGCAAATGAGTATGCTTATTACAAAGAACTGGTGCCCGGTATTAAACTGGATGAAGTAAATGCAATTGCAGAACCACTGAAGAAGAATGAAAATATTTTTGTAAGTCTATTAGGACCTTCAACCGGCGAATACAAAGTGCCCGATAATAAAACATTGCTTGCTACTGCAATGAGTGCAATGAAAGTACCCGTGAAGGCACGTGAAGAAAAAGCTATTGCAGCCAACCTGCTTAAAACAAAACCGCAGCCCGGAACTATTACAAGTGAACAGAAGAATGATGTACTCGGTGTTACCGAATTAAACTTTGCCAACGGCGTAAAAGTAGTGTTGAAGCCTACGGATTTTAAGAACGATGAAATCATCATGACTTCTTTTCATAAAGGCGGTACTTCTTTATATAATGCGGATGATAAATACAGTGCAGCTTATGCATCTGCTGTTGTGCAGCAAATGGGTATAGGAGATTTTTCGCCAAGCGATCTTGGTAAATTTATGGCAGGTAATACAGCATTTTCTTCTACCCGTATGGGTGCACTAACTGCTGGTATTAATGGCCGCAGTTCCATAAAAGATGTAGAATCCCTGCTGCAGTTGGTTTACCTGTACATTACAGCCCCCAGAAAGGATGAAGCATTGTTTAATGCGTGGAAAGAAAAACAAAAATCGGATATGCAGTTTGTAATGGCTGATCCACAAAACGCTTTTATTGATACCTTTTATCAAACGATGTATCAGCGAAATCCATTGGCACCATTGGGTATTGCAAAGCCTGAAGATTTTGACAAGATAGATTTAGAAAGGGCGTTTGCTATTTACAAAGAACAGTTTGGCGACGCCAATGAATTTACTTTCATTTTTACCGGCAGTATTGATGTAAAAAAAATGAAACCTTTGCTGGCAACTTATTTGGGCAGCCTCGCATCCTCAGGTAAGCCAAGTGCATTTAAAGACAATGGTGTGCGGCCTGTTACAGGCAAAGTAAATCTTACGGTGCATAAAGGCACCGAATCTAAGAGCCTGATAGTTATCTCATACAGAGGCGAAGTGCCTTATAGCGAAGACCTTGCATTAAAAGCCGATGCACTCAGCGATATACTCAACATAAAAATTATCGAAGACCTTCGTGAAAAGCTGGGGGCTATTTATGGCGGTGGCATTTCTGGAAACGTGGGTAAATTGCCTTACAACTATTATTCGTTTGTGCTGCAACTGCCATGCGGACCAGAGAATGTGGATACGCTTATCAAAAGCGCCAATATTGAAATAGAAAAAATAAAAGCAAACGGCCCAACAGAAGAAGACCTTGCCAAAGTAAAGAAGACCTGGATTGAACAATACAAAGTGCAGGTAAAAGAAAACGGGTACTGGAGCGGCAAACTGCAGAGCATATACTTAAATGGTGACGCACCACAACGGATTTTTGATTACGAAAAAATAGTGAACGCATTAACTACCAGTGATATAAAAACTGTTGCCAACCAGTTGCTCAATAAGAATAATGTTTTGCAGGCAGTGTTGTATCCTGCGAATTAAAAAACATAAATATCTTTTAACCCGCTGCACCCTCAGCGGGTTTTTTATTGAATTTATATTTTGAGAAATACATTTTTTGAACCCGGCAGTAGTAATTCATTTAGGCTTCTGTTGCGTCGCACACTTGAGCTGTTAAACCGGAAGTCAGCAAGTCCGGAGTCCGAAAGTAAATGCAGTTGTATTGTCTTTCGGTCTTCCCGACTTTCGGACTTTGGTTGCTTCATAATCAGAACGTACAAGTGTGCGACGCAAGGAATGATGATTAAAGTACTGCTGCCGGGTTCATAAAATTCATTCAGCACGTAAGGCCACACAAAATAAAACCTGCGGCTTTGCAGTTATATTTGCGCTCAAATGAGCAAGATGGAAAGTAAAAAAGCGAGCGAAAGTTTTATTATTATGAACGAACTGGTGTTACCCAACGATACCAATACTTTTGGCAACCTGATGGGTG
>DGQT01000086.1 GCA_002390845.1 Chitinophagaceae bacterium UBA4407
AAGAACAAATGCCGGGCTCAAAAAAATTATTCATCAATATCATATTCCTTAAGCTTTCTGTACAAGGTTCTTTCGCTTATGCCAAGGTCTGAAGATGCATCTTTACGCTTGCCTTTGTGTTTCTTCAGCGCTTTGATGATGAGCTCTTTTTCCTTGTCCATAATGTTGAGCGATTCTTCTACATTTTCGTGCTGGTGAATCTCATCATCATGCGCCAGCAGCATAGGCTGCGCAGATGCATTTACCGTTTGCGGATAAGGCTGATGCACAACAGCGGGGCCAATGATCTGCTTGTTACTATCGCCGTTTAAACTGTAATCATTTTTCAATGACTCCTGCGTAAAATTCTCTGCATGCCCCGCCAGCGCAGGGTTTTGCAGTATTTCCAGGAACATTTTCTTTAGCTCGGTAACATCTTTTTTCATATCAAAGAACAGCTTGTACAGGATTTCCCTTTCATTGGAAAAGTCATTTGTATGCTGTGTGTTATTTGCCGATGCAAGTACGGGCAACCTGTAAAAGTTTTTTTCTGGTAGAAACTTTCTTAATTCTGCACCGCTTACCAGCGTTTGATTGCTGAGTACAGAAATTTGTTCTGCAATATTCTTTAATTCACGCACATTGCCGGGCCAGGGATAGTTAATTAACAGCGCCTTTGCTTCCTCGTCTAACTGAACGGGCATTGTTTTGTACCGCTCTGCAAAATCAACCACAAATTTTCTAAAGAGTAGTGGAATATCTTCCCTTCTGTCTCGAAGCGATGGAACACGGATTGGTACGGTACTCAAACGGTAATAAAGGTCTTCGCGGAATTTACCATTTTGTGTAAACTCAAGCAGTTCGCGGTTGGTAGCAGCAATTACGCGTACATCTGTCTTCTGTACTTTGGAAGAACCAACGCGTATAAACTCCCCCGTTTCCAAAACACGCAGCAGACGGGCTTGTGTGCCAATCGGCATTTCACCAATCTCATCAAGGAAAATGGTTCCCCCACTTACTGTTTCAAAATATCCTTTACGACCATCAACGGCACCGGTAAAGGAACCTTTCTCGTGACCGAATAATTCTGAGTCAATAGTGCCTTCTGGAATAGCGCCACAGTTTACGGCTATAAAAGGATTATGCTTGCGCGCCGATAATGCGTGAATGATCTGTGAAAACACTTCTTTACCTACACCGCTTTCACCAACAATAAGCACACTTAGGTCTGTTGATGATACCTGTATCGCTGTGTTCAATGCGTGGTGCAGTGCGGGTGCATTTCCAATAATTCCAAAACGGTTTTTTATGCTTTGTATATCCACTTTAGCTTATGTTATTTAATATGTTTTCCACTTCTGATTTTAAAGCAGGCAAATCGTTTTTAACAATCAGAAAAATAGTTGAATCATTTATAAGATCATAATCATGAACCAGTATATGTCTTAGCCCAATGATTTTTCTGAGATTTGACACAGGTAAATTTTTTTCCAACTTTTCTGCTTTAAATAAGGCCTCTCCAATTATTGCCAACCTTCTTTCTACAGAATCAATTGTTTTTAAGTCGTTTTCGTATTGGTGCAACTTAATAATACCGGCCATGTGCGACTCAATAGCTTCAATTGAAATCCTTATATCTTCAATGTACTTGGCAACATCAGGATTCATAGATGCTAATTTTTTCTTTATTTACCCTTTCCATGAAATATTTGTTTTTTATCTTTTCTTCCGCAACAAGGTCAACCTTTTTTCCGGTTATTTTTTCCAGTGTAAAAAGTAGATCAAAATAATCGAATGGATAAAGAGGTAAGCCTTCATTATCTTTTTTGTACTGAAAAATAAAATCAAGATCACTCTCTAAATTATATTCTTCCCCTCTTGCACCCGACCCAAAAAGATACAACGATTCCACATGATATTTTTTGCATGCATCATAAATAGCTTCCAGGTTATTTTTTACCGCATCTACCATAAATAATTTTTAAACGATCTCACCTATTAACGTTGCTTTTGTACATTCTTTTACTTTTACCATTACATAATCCCCCTTCTTAAAATCATATCCCTTCTTTGGGAAAATGATCACTTTGTTTTGTGACGTTCTTCCCATCCAGTCGTCAGCACTGCGTTTACTGTCACCTTCAATCAATACTTTAAATGTTTTACCTACGTCGAGCTGGTTACTTTTCAGGGATAAAATATTTTGAAGATCCACAATCTCTTGCAACCTTCTTTTTTTAACTTCCAGCGGTACGTCATCTTTATACCTGCGCTCTGCAAGCGTGCCCGGGCGTTCACTGTAGAAATACATATAGCTTAAATCGTAGCCACTGTATTCCATAATGCTCATGGTCTCTTTGTGGTCTTCTTCTGTTTCTGTGCAGAAGCCTGTAATAAAATCTGAGCTAAGCCCGCAATCAGGAATAATCTTTTTTATCTGGTCAACTTTTGCCATATACCATTCACGGGTGTAGGTTCTGTTCATTAATTGTAAAACCCTGGTGCTGCCGCTTTGTACCGGCAGGTGAATATAGTTGCAGATGTTTTCATACTTAACAATTGTGTGCAGCACTTCTTCAGTAATATCTTTTGGATGTGAGGTGCTAAACCGAACCCGCAATTCGGGACTTACCAATGCAACTTTTTCTAATAATTTTGCAAACGTAACAACCTCGTCAGTTGCTTCATTTATCCAATAGTAGCTATCTACATTCTGCCCAAGCAGTGTTACATCTTTAAAGCCACGTTCAAACAAATTTTGCGCTTCACTTACAATTGATTGTGCATCCCTGCTGCGTTCGCGGCCACGGGTAAATGGCACTACACAAAAACTGCACATATTGTTGCAGCCCCGCATGATGGAAATAAATGCATTCACTCCATTGCTCTGCAGGCGCACCGGCGAAATGTCTGCGTAAGTTTCATCGCGGCTTAGCAAAACGTTTACGGCTTTTTGCCCGCTTTCTGCTTCTTCTATCAATCCCGGTAAGCTGCGGTATGCATCGGGGCCAACAACTATATCAACCAGTTTTTCTTCTTCCAGTAGCTTATTCTTTAACCGCTCTGCCATGCAACCCAAAACACCTACAAGCATTCCCGGTTTTGCCTGTTTCATTTTCCTGAATTCAGTCAAACGTTTGCGTACAGTCAGCTCCGCCTTTTCGCGAATGGAGCAGGTATTTAAAAAAATAAGATCAGCCTCTTCGCAAATTCGGGTGGCGCCAAAACCATTGGTATTTAAAATGGAAGCCACAATTTCACTGTCGCTGAAGTTCATTGCACAGCCGTAGCTTTCTATATAAAACTTTTTTTTGTAACTATTCAAATCTTCTGCGAAAGGCGCAAACGCTTCGCCCTGGCGGGTTTCATCGTGAGCTTTCGAAGTTAATTCCAGTATTTCCATTTACAATTAATTTATTAAAAGTACTTTTTAAGCAATTTTTTTGAGCCCGGCTTTTATTTATCCATTAAGCATCCTTGCGTCGCACTCTTCTGCGCTCAGTAATTTTATTCAGCAATAATGCAGCGTGTTACCCTGTTTGCAATTCTGCACTTTAACTGGTTTCTTTTTGCCAAGCCTGCAAAAATAATTAAAAATATCAGTACTGACTGTTTGACAGATAATTAACAAATTTTAAAAAGCCGGAGATTAAATTTGCCCGCATTGGATTGTAAAGATGTTGTAAAAACATGGTGACATACACTTAAGCTGCTCAATAAAGCTATAGTAGCTGAAGAATGCGATCCCGAAATGAATTCGGTCCCGAAATATTTCGGGATGCCACGCTTCGCTTAAATGTCGCCATGAAAGAGGAACTGTGAAACGAGCGTGGCAAGGATGTTGAAATATCTGACTGAAGCCGGGTTAAAAAAAATAATTGCACTTTATAAACCGTTGTATAGAACGCATGAATAAACCAACCTTTCTTTTCTTTTTTTTTATTTGTTTTTACGTAGTGTCTGTTGCACAGGATTATATTCCGGTAAAGATTGTGCCTGCAGAGATCTTCAGGACTGTAAAAAAAGACCCCAACGATACGGCTGTATGGACATGGAAACGGGGGGGGCTCGCCAACCTGAACGTAGCACAGGGTTCGCTTAGCAACTGGGCTGCGGGCGGTGATAATTTTTCTATTGCGGCTACATCTTATGTGAATTATTTTTTATTGAACAAGGGGCCAAAACATAAATGGGACAACAGCGTGGATTTTAATTTTGGCTTTATAAAAACTACCAGCCTGGGCAGTCGTAAAAACGATGACCGTTTAGATGTGTTATCGAAATACGGTTACAGTTTGGACAGTAATAATAAAATATTTTTGTCGGCACTGTTTAATTTTCGCACTCAGTTTTTTGATGGCCTTACTTATATTGGCGACAGTGGCACATTAAATTCTACGCTGTTGTCACCCGGCTATCTTTTTTTAGCTGCGGGTTTCGATTATAAGCCGGTTAAAAATATTTCTCTGTTTTTGTCGCCGCTCACTGAGCGTATGACCATTGTGGCGAGCAACAGGTTAGCGCCGAAAGGAGTGTACGGAGTGCCCGCAGGCAGCCATACTATTAACCAGGTTGGTGCTTTTGCTTCAATCAATTTTCATTCACCGGTTTTTAAGAACGTTACCTATAAGGCAAAAATGGATTTGTTTACGGACTATGGTAATAAGCCACAGAATGTGGACATGTATTTTACCAACTTTCTGAATTTTAAGATCAATAAGTTTTTATCTGCTACTTATAACCTTGACCTTATTTACGATGATGATGTAAAGTTGTTTGGCAAAGAAAATAACAGCCCCGGTTTGCAGTTGAAGAGCCTTATTGGTATTGGGTTTTCGATGCCCTTTTCTATGGTGGCGAATTAGGAATTGGGATTAAGCAGCTTAAGTTAGCTGCAACGCTTAAACTGTTTGCGGAAATTTTATTCTGTTTGCCAGCCAGCTTTCTTTTACAGGAATAAGCCATTTTTCAAGCAGTTCCTGTTTGGTGGCAACAAGGTTATTGAAGTATAAAGTATCTGCATTTATAAAACCATTTTCCACCGCATATTTTAATTGTGTTAATGGCAGCATCTGAATTTTATCTTTTATCATAAATGCAAGCAGTTGCCTGTCGAACATGTTTACGTTGAATTGTTCTTCCATTTGTTTCATTACCCGAACAGAGCTATCGGTGCTGCAGCCGCTTACACCAGTTGCCGTTTCGTCTGCCATAATAATTACAAACTGACCATATAATAAATTCGCATAACCTTTTACAGGTGTACCGTGGCTTTGCCAGCTTTCAACAAAATTTTCTAATATTTCTTCAATTTGCAATGCTTCTGCAATGGTAAATAACCGGTTGCTCTGATAAACCCAAACACGGGAAGAATCATGAAAATTTTCGGGAATTATTTCTTTATAACTGCTGTTCATCATGCAAAGATAATGCAGAGAACTTTACCCCATACTTGCTGCAATTAATTCAGCTATATCCAGCACCTGAACTTCATTTTCTTTTTCACGGTTTTTAACACCGTCAGTAATCATGGTATTACAAAACGGACAGGCTGCAGCAATTACATTTGGCTTTAATTCCAGCGCTTCATCAGCGCGTTCTATGTTAATGCGTTTATTGCCCGGTTCATCTTCTTTAAACATTTGTGCACCGCCTGCGCCACAGCATAAACCATTGCTGCGGCAGCGTTTCATCTCTACTAACTCTGCATCTAAAATTTCCAACACTTTTCGCGGCGCTTCATAAATATTATTGGAGCGGCCTAAATAACAACTGTCGTGATACGTAATTCTTTTGCCTTTAAAACCGCCGCCTTCTTTTAATTTTATTTTTCCTTCATCAATCAGTTGCTGAAGAAAAGTTGTATGATGAATTACCTCATAATGTCCGCCCAGTTCAGGGTATTCATTCTTCAAAGTATTGAAACAATGCGGGCAGGCAGTTACAATTTTTTTAATACCGTAATTGTTCAGCACCTGTATATTCTGGTAAGCCATCATCTGAAATAAAAACTCGTTACCAGCCCTGCGTGCAGGGTCGCCGGTGCAGGCTTCTTCTTTGCCCAGTATGGCGTACTTGACGCCCACTTTGTTTAATATAGTTGCAAAGGCTTTGGTTATTTTTTGAGCACGAGCATCAAAGCTGCCGGCGCAGCCAACCCAAAACAATACATCCGGTGTTTCGCCATTCATCATCATTTCTGCCATGCTGGGAACTTTCATAAGCAACAAACATTTTTTCAAATGTAGGGCAAAATAAAATTGAAAGAAATTATGGGCCGGGCTTTTGTAATTCTATGAGGCTTTTGTTGCGTCGCACTTGTGTACGTTCTGATTAGTTATTGAGCTTTTACCGAAGCGAAGATTGAGGGAAAGATTAAAGCGATTGGTGTTGGTCAGCTACCAACACCGGCAGAACCGTACAAGTTAGTGACACAACAGTCGATACCATGAAATACAAAATCAGGCTACGTAAAAATCTACGCTAAGGTAAAAGCTGCTCCACTTCCAACCGTACAAGAGTGCGACGCAAGGAACGATCAGCAATGAACTAAATGTTTGGCTCATAAATAACTCCCGGAATAGATGCAATAAGTTGTTTGGTATATGCTGTTTGCGGGTGTAAATACAAATCTCCTGCATTGCCGGTTTCTTCAATAATGCCTTTGTTCATTACCACAATGCGGTCGCTGATATAACGGATAACGGAAAGATCGTGCGAAATAAACAGCGCAGTAAAATTGAATTCTTTTTTAAGATCGTTGAGCAGGTTAAGTACCTGCGCCTGCACACTTACATCGAGTGCACTAACACTTTCGTCGCACACTACAAATTTTGGCTCAAGCGCCAAAGCCCTTGCTATAACAATGCGCTGCCGCTGCCCGCCACTGAATTCGTGCGGGTAACGGTTGTAATGATCTGCAGAAAGGTTTACCTTCTCCAGCAGTTGAATAACCTTTTGTTTACGCTGTTTTTCTGAAGCAAAAAGATGGTGCACTTTTAAAGGTTCGGCAATGGCATCGCCAATTTTTTTGCGTGGGTTTAAAGAAGAATAGGGATCCTGGAAAATGATCTGCATCTCTTTGCGCATTACCCTGAACTCACTGCCTGTAGCTTTGGATATATCTTTATTAGCAAAAAATATTTTACCATTTGTCGGCGGAATCAATCCCAGCAAACACCGGCCCAGCGTGGTTTTACCGCAACCGGACTCACCTACCAGTCCGAGTGTTTCACCTTTGTATATTTCGAAACTTACATCGTTTACGGCTTTATTGTACTCAGTTACTTTACCCAAAAATGTTGTATGCGCCGGGTACCAAACTTTTAAGTTTTCAACCTTAATAAGCGGCTGGTCAATTATTAATTGTTCATTATTAATTCTTAATTGATCATTCGTATTAATTCTTTCAAAGATTGTTCCTGCTTCATCTGTATCCATAAAATCGCTTACCACCGGAAGCCTTTCATTTTTGCTGTGCAATGCAGGCCTGCAGGCAAGCAGTGCTTTTGTGTAGGGATGTTGAGGGTTACTTAGTAGCGCTTTTGTTTTTCCCTGTTCTACGATCTTTCCTCTATACATTACTATGATCTTATCTGCAATCTCACTTACCACACCAAGATCGTGACTGATAAAAATAACACTCATATTTTTTTGCTGTTGCAGGTTGCGTATGAGGAGCAAAATATTTTTTTGTACTGTCACATCGAGTGCTGTTGTAGGCTCATCGCAGATCAGCAATTGCGGGTTGCAACTCATTGCCATAGCAATTATTACACGTTGCTTTTGCCCGCCGCTGATTTCGTGTGGATAACGATAAAACATTTTTTTAGGTGCGGGCAATTGCACCTGTTTAAACAGATCAATAGTTTCCGCTTTGGCTGTTTCGCTGTTTATTTTTTTATGCAACTGCAACATCTCTGCAACCTGGTGACCACAGGTTTGCACAGGGTTTAAAGAACTCATTGGCTCCTGGAAAATCATGGCGATTTCTTTACCGCGGATCAATTGAATTTCCTGATGTGTGAGTTTCAGCAGGTCAATTTCTTTTCCATTGTTGTTGAAAATAATTGCTCCATTTTTATAAACAGCAGGAGGGGAGGGGATGAGTTGTAAAACAGATAAGGCAGTAACTGATTTTCCAGAACCCGATTCACCAACAATTGCTACAACTTCACCCTTATTTACTGAAAGTGAAATATTGTGCAGTGCATGAGAAACATTATTGCCGCTTATAAAATCTACGCAAAGATTTACTATGGTTAGCAGTGGCTTCATGGAATAAATTTAAAACTGCAAATGCCTTACGGTTGCCCCGTTATTGATCAATTGCTTCAGCGAATCAA
>DGQT01000094.1 GCA_002390845.1 Chitinophagaceae bacterium UBA4407
CAGAATTAATCCAACCGTACAATCTGGCATGCAGCAACGGCTACAAATAGGAGATGAGGTTAACGGTCAGACGGCTTTGAGCCGTCTGACCGATGTTGCCAGCTTCGCGTTGCCGATTATAGTTCCTTCAGAGGAAGTGTGCGACGCAAGAGGCGATGCCACAAAGTACTTTGGTTCGACTCCGCTCACCACTTGGCTCAAAAAATCAATCGTTTGCTGATAACATTTGTTTGCATGTTCTTATGCTGTAAATTTAGCTTCTAAAATAAACGGTTGCCATGCATTATCCTTACCAGATCAAATCATTAGAAGCCTATCACGAAGCTTACAAACAAAGTACAGAAGACCCTGAAACTTTTTGGGCAAATGTGGCGGAGCATTTTCAGTGGAAACGCCGCTGGGATAAAGTGCTTGAATGGAATTTTACTGAACCAAAAATAGAATGGTTTAAAGGCGCCACACTCAACATTACAGAGAATTGTTTAGACCGGCACCTGGAAACAAAAGGCAATATGCCCGCCTTAATCTGGGAGCCGAACGATCCTGAAGAACATCACCGCATATTGACTTACAAAGATCTTTACCATAAGGTTTGCCAGTTTGCAAACGTGCTTAAAAATAACGGTGTAAAAAAAGGCGACCGCGTTTGTATCTACATGGGCATGATTCCTGAACTCGCTATTGCAGTGTTGGCATGCGCAAGAATCGGCGCTATACACTCCGTAGTGTTTGGTGGCTTTAGTGCACAAAGTATTGCAGACCGTTTGTACGATGCACAGGCAGAATATATTGTCACCTGCGATGGTGCCTACCGCGGCAATAAAGATATTCCCCTGAAAGGCGTTATTGATGATGCACTGATCGGCAATAAAACAGTAAAGCGTGTAATAGTTTGTACGCGAACCCGCACACCGGTAAGTATGATAAAAGGCCGCGATGTTTGGTGGGAGGATGAAATAAAAAAAATCGAAACGCTTGGCTTGGTTGATTACCCCGCAGAAGAAATGGATGCAGAAGATCCGTTGTTTATTTTATATACTTCAGGCTCAACCGGAAAACCAAAAGGTGTGGTACATGCCTGCGGTGGTTATATGGTTTGGACCAACTATACTTTCGTAAATGTATTCCAATATCAACCGGGCGATATTCACTTTTGCACCGCCGATATTGGCTGGATCACCGGTCACAGTTATATTGTATATGCACCTTTAAGTTCGGGTGCTACATCGCTGATGTTTGAAGGTATTCCAACCTTTCCCGATGCAGGCCGTTTCTGGGATATTGTTGAAAAATATAAAGTAAATATTTTATACACTGCACCCACTGCCATAAGAAGTTTAATGGGTTTTGGTTTGGCACCTTTGATGGGTAAAAATCTTTCATCACTTCGGGTATTGGGCACCGTAGGCGAGCCTATTAATGAAGAAGCCTGGCATTGGTACGATGAGCATGTAGGCAAGAAAAAATGTCCTATTGTAGATACCTGGTGGCAAACCGAAACCGGTGGCATTTTAATTTCGAACCTCGCAGGCATTACACCTTCAAAACCAAGCTGGGCAACACTTCCTATGCCCGGAGTTCAATGCTTACTTGTTGATGAAAACGGCAAAGAAGTTACCGAATACGAAGATGGAATTATTAAAGGCAATCTTTGTATCAAAGCCCCGTGGCCCTCTATTTTGCGCACCACTTATGGCGATCATGAACGCTGCAAAAAAAATTATTTCAGCACGTATGAGAATTTATATTTTACAGGAGATGGCGCATTAAAAGATGAACACGGCAACTATCGTATTACAGGCCGCGTAGATGATGTGCTGAATGTAAGCGGTCACCGCATTGGTACTGCAGAGGTGGAGAATGCCATCAACATGCACGCCGGTGTTGTGGAGAGTGCAGTGGTTGGTTACCCGCACGATGTAAAAGGACAGGGTATTTATGCATTCGTTATCCAGGACGCAGCAGCGCACGGTGAAGACGACATGGCCAGGAAAAATATTTTGCAAACCGTAACAAGGGTGATTGGTGCCATTGCAAAGCCTGATAAAATTCAGTTTGTAACGGGTTTGCCAAAGACACGCAGTGGCAAAATCATGCGCCGCATTTTAAGAAAAATAGCCGAAGGCGAAACAGAAAACTTAGGCGATACAACTACCTTGCTCGACCCCGGTGTAGTTGAAGAAATTAAGAACGGGAAGATATAGCGTAAGTAGTTTTTTTAACCGGGCAGCAGTACTTTATGGCATCGCCTGTTGTGTCACTCACTTGTAGGTTCGGAACAGTTATCATCATTTTGACGAGGAGAAATCTCATTCATATTATAACAGGTTTCTCTTCAATATGCAACGGAATCGAAATGACGCGCAGCCTGTGAACCAGCCTGAAAAGTAATTTGAACGCGAATCCTGTTTAACTTTTACCGGACATTTACTTTTTTGTATTTTTATTTCATGGAAATGGAAGCAAATGAACCAGCAGTTGCTTATAGCAAGCAAAAATTTTCTATTGAAGATTATCTTGAAATAGAAAACACTTCAATAGAAAAACATGAATATTACAAAGGTGAAATCTTTGCAATGTCTGGCGCTAAAATGCCACATAACGACATTTCTAAAAATTTGTCAGGCAACTTATATGTTAAACTAAAAGGCAAAAAATGTCAATCTTATGGAAGTGATGTTCGCATACATATAGAATCCAATACCTTATTTACATATCCTGATATTTCTATTATTTGCGGAGATGTAGTTACCCGGAATAACGATGATTATAATGTATTAAACCCTACTGTAATCATTGAAATACTTTCCCCATCAACAAAGAATTATGATCGTGGCGAAAAGTTTAAACTATACCGAGACATACCAACTTTGAAAGAATACATACTCGTAGATTCTGAAAGCATACACATTGAAGTATTCAGATTAAATGAAAACAATCATTGGGAGTTGGAAGAATATAATTCAACAGAAAATCTGCTGCACATCAAAGCCATTAATGAAAACATTCTTATTTCAGAAATTTACGAAGGCGTGAAGTTAGAAGCGTGACTGTGTAAAAGCCGGGTAAAAAGTCAGGTGTACAAGTGTGCGACGCAACAGAAGCCTCATAGTAATTCAAATGTTTGGTTCAAAATTTCCTGTATTTTCTCTAAAAGAATTGTTTGCTTATGCGTATAGACAGTCACCAGCATTTCTGGAATTACGATACCAATAAACATAGCTGGATCGATGATTCAATGACCGTACTTAAACATGATTTTCTTCCGCAGCACTTACAACCACTTTTGCAGCAGCAGTTGATTGACGGATGTATTACCGTTCAGTGCGAAACTTCAACTGATGAAATACACAGCATGCTGCAACATGCAAAGCAAAACGATTTTATAAAAGGCGTGGTAGGCTGGTTAGATTTTACTGCTTCAAATATGGAAGAACAACTGGAATATTTTTCACAGTTTAATTTACTGAAAGGTTTCAGGCATGTGGTGCAGGCAGAACCCGATGAAAGATTTTTGTTACGCAAAGATTTCTGTAGCGGCATTGCACATTTAGCACGTTATAATTTTACTTACGACATTTTAATCTTTCCGCACCAAATGCCCGCTGCTGTTGAGTTTGTAAAATTATTCCCCAACCAGAAATTCGTGCTCGATCATATTGCAAAACCCAATATTGCAAAGCAGGAAATAGATGAATGGCGTAAGAATATTTATGCGCTGGCTGCATGTGAAAATGTTTGGTGCAAGCTTTCGGGTATGGTTACAGAAGCCAACTGGCATAACTGGAAACAACAGGATTATGTAACTTACATGGAGGTGATCTTTGAAGCATTTGGCACCAGCCGTGTAATGTTTGGCAGCGACTGGCCGGTATGTAAACTGGCGGCTTCTTATGAACAGGTTTATCATATTCCTGATGAATACGTATCTCAGTTTTCATCAAATGAACAGGAAGATTTTTGGGGCAACAACGCAACAACATTTTACAATCTTAAATAATCAAACATGGATCTCGGTCTGCAGGAAAAAATAATTATTGTAACGGGTGGCGCCAAAGGAATTGGCGAAGGCATTGCTACAGTTTTAGCACAGGAAAAAGCGATACCGGTAATTGTTGGCAGAAGCAAAGAAGATAACCTGCTTACCGTAAATAAAATTGAAGCTGCCGGTGGTACAGCATTCCAGGTAGTTGCAGAACTTAACCATCCTGAAGCATGCGAAAATGCCGTGGCAACAATTGCTGCAAAATTTGGCCGCATTCAAGGGCTAGTAAATAATGCAGGCGTTAACGATGGTGTTAACCTTGAACACGGTACTTACGAAAAATTTATGCAGTCGCTGCATAGCAACCTGGTGCATTATTATTTAATGGCACATTATGCGTTGCGCTACTTAAAGCAAAGCAAAGGTGCTATTGTAAACATTGGTTCCAAAACCGCTGAAACCGGCCAGGGCGGCACTTCTGCGTATGCTGCTGCCAATGGTGGCCGCAATGCTTTAACACGTGAATGGGCTGTTGAATTACTGCCTTATAACATCCGCGTTAATGCGATTATTGTTGCAGAATGTTACACGCCTTTATACGATTCATGGATCAAAACTTTTGAAAACCCACAGGAAAAACTACAACATATTACTGCAAAAATCCCTTTGCAAAACCGCATGACCACCGCTGAAGAAATTGCGAATATGGCAGCGTTCTTATTATCAGAAAGATCTAGCCACACCACGGGGCAGTTGATTCATGTTGATGGCGGCTATGTGCATTTAGACAGGGCAATAAGTAAGTAATTTTTTGAGCCGGGCTTTAGAATATGAATTGAACTTTTGTTGCGTCGCACACTTCCTCTGAAGAATAAAATAGAGGCAGTAATAGATATGGTATAATTTGATTAAGCCGGTAGTGCTGTTTTTTACTATAAAAGTGAAACTTCCTCTGCAAGACTGTTTCCATCTTATGCCTGTGTGCTCCAAAGGATCAGGCAAATTGTACAACAATGCTGAACA
The DNA here is from genome assembly GCA_002390845.1 of Chitinophagaceae bacterium UBA4407. Classification (GTDB taxonomy): domain Bacteria; phylum Bacteroidota; class Bacteroidia; order Chitinophagales; family Chitinophagaceae; genus Limnovirga. Next base: position 5,009 of record DGQT01000094.1, read on the forward strand.
TTACAAGTGTGACGGCCCTTTAATATTATTAAGCCACCTTTTTATAAGCCATGACTTTGGTTCTGTTGTCATAATACTTTGCAGCCTCCCATTTTTCGTACTGGTGATTATGCACAAGTATTTTATAGATAACTTTCACCAATCGCCTGGCTACAGCTATAATTGCTTTTTTGGAACCGCGGCTTTTCTTCAGATGTTGATATACAGCCCACCAGTATCCGTTTTTAGCTTTTACAGCAGCCCATGCCACCTGCACCATTGCAGTGCGCAGGTATTTATTGCCGGGATGACATTTGACGACCACTTTTTTATCTGAGCTTTCATGCACACCCGGCGCAAAACCTGCATACTTTACCGCGCTGTCTTCATTTTTAAACAATGCAATACTTAAGCCCATTTCTGCCATGATCACTTCTGCACTTTCTATAGCAATGCCTTCCACTTCATAAAGCTTTTTCATTTGCGCTTTCTGCTTTTCTGTAAACAAAGATTTGATGATACCGGCTTTTGTTTTACATAGCATCTTCGTTGCGTCGCAATCACTTCATCTGTATAGCTTCTGGCATCAGTATAATCTCGTTAATAAATTGCAGGCAAAGCTCAATTCATAATCCGAACGATGAACGTAATGCGACGCAACGATGCTCAACCAGGGAACAGGAAGCTGGTATCAAAAAAAATCGCTTCTGTTTTTGTAGAAATATTGGAGATTACAGACATGATCTTAAAATTGCAGCTTTCAAGCGTCCGGATCATTTTGTTTTTAATGCGGGTAAGCTGCTGGGTATCATGCAGCCGCTGACGGGTAAGCTCTCTTAATGCCTCCTGTGATTCGTCCACAATAATGCTTGGCTGCACCATGCCATTCATTAAAAGGGTGGCAAGCCATACAGCATCCCGCTTATATGTTTTTAATAATGGATTTTGTTTTACCGTGAAGGGATTTACCACAACTACTTTAATCCCCGCCTCAGTCAGCACACGATATACAAAACGCCAGTAAATACCAGTGCTCTCAATGATTACATCTTTGATAAGATAACCAACAAGATGATCTTTGAGTTGATACACATCTTCTGTGTAAGTATTGAAAGTGTTAATGACGGGAACTTCGCCCTCTATACAAACAGCCACTTTGAAAGTCGGCTGATGACAATCTATTCCGGCTACTCTTTGAAGCCTTAGAGGAATAGAATAACTTCGTAAAGAATCTTTTTTCATGGGTGAACCTTTTATTGTAACGAAAGTTAGCAATGTTTACAGGTTCACCCTCTTCATTTGCCTGCGTGTACTGGGGTTCATGGGGAATTGTACGTTCAGATGATATATTGAGCTTTTAACGCAGCGTAGATCGAAGCAATCTTTACACCTGACAACTGAAAAAATAGCCGTCAATTTCATTTAAGGTTTCCAGGCAAAACATAAAAAAAACCTCTTTGACAATTATCTTAAAAAAGGGGCTGTCTCATACTTTTGAAACAGTCCCTTTAATAACGATCTATTCACTAAAATCAATTTTCCCCGGTTGCGTCATAATTCACATGCTCCTCTGCAATACCTGTAAGTAGTTGGTCCGCGTCTTTTTCTTCATTCAGGGTTTCCTCAAGTATACCAGCCACATTATCATGCCCCATTGTTACTGCAAGTTGATGAAGGCACCCATAAGTAGCAATTTCATAATGTTCTACTTTCTGAGCGGCCATAATTAATCCCACATCTCTTGTTGACGTGCCTGCCTCAGTATCCGCGATAATGCTTTCCCCTTCTTTTACAAGACCTTCCATTGCGTCACATTTTTTTGCAACCGCCTTTTCATTAAGCAACCCGAATATTTCCTCTAATCTTGTTACATGCCCTTTTGTAGCTTCCAGGTGATTATCAAAAGCTGTTTTAAGCTCTTCGGTAGTTGCAGCCTTTTTCATTTTCGGCAACGCTTTGGTTAAATGCTTCTCAGCCCAATAGATGTCTTTTAATTCACCTACAAAAAACTTATGCAGCTTAGGACTCATCTCGGGTGTTGTTCTTGAGGTTCCTGCTGATTTTTGGGAAGGCGATTTTTTTTTGTCTTTGATTTTTTCCATATAGTTAATAATTTATTACTCTATGGTTACCCAATCCTGTGCCACCTCATTTTTAAACACGAGTCTTTTATGTTTTGGCAATTATCATGGGAAAAATTATACTCAACCTGTGAAAAAAATTATCAGTAATTCCTCGTCGTTGATAGTGACAATACTGGCAACTTACCAGAATAATATTGTACTTCTGTTGAGGCCAAAAGGCATTTACGCGATTCTCAGAACCTTCAAAAATATTCTCGGTCAGCCTGTCCTCGCCAACTGCAAACTAAATCTTTGACTTATATATAGTCGCTTCAATCTTTGCATCGTTAAAAGCCCATTCCTAATCCAACCCCTCAAATGTGCGACGCAACTAAAGCTCCATTCATATTCCTTTGCCCGGCTCAAAAAACTCCTTACAAAAAATAGTTTTAACTTGTAGTTTCAAACGTAATACTACGCTTATTAAAACCTGTTATATGAGAAGAGTTGTTTTCATTTTCTTAATTGCTGCTGCAGCCTGCAACCAGCCGCAACAACCGGCAAACAATACCATTACGCTGCAGGAATATTTTGCACCGAAAGATTCGGGTGTACAAACAGGCGGCGTAAAAATGGTCGCTATAAAAACTCCGGTTGGCAACTTCAATGTCTGGACAAAAACAATTGGCAACAACCCACGCATAAAAGTATTGCTGCTGCATGGTGGCCCCGCCTTTACACACGAATACATGGAATGTTTCGAAAGCTTTTTTCCACAGCAGGGTTTTGAAATGATCGAATACGATCAGCTTGGTTCTTACTACAGCGATCAACCAAAAGACAGCAGCCTGTGGACAACCGAACGGTTTGTAGAAGAAGTAGAGCAGGTGCGCATTGCGCTTGGTTTAACCAAAGATAATTTTTATTTGCTGGGCAATTCATGGGGCGGCCTGCTAGCAATGGAATACGCATTAAAGTATCAGCAAAATTTAAAGGGCCTTATCATCTGTAACATGGTGGCAAGCATTCCCGCTTACGAAAAATACAATGCCGTGCTGCGTACACAAATGCGCAAATCGCTTGTAGATTCTTTACAGAATTACGAAGCTAAAGGCATGTTTAAAGACCCTACTTACCAGGCACTTGTTTACAGCGAATATTATACGCAACATCTTTGCAGGTTACCCGAATGGCCCGATCCTCTTTTGCGTGCACTTAAACATGTGAACGAAGAAATTTATGTAATGATGCAGGGCCCTAGCGAATTTAAAACAGGTGGCCGACTGCTTACCTGGGACCGCAGTAAAGACCTGCCCAAAATAACGGTGCCCACGCTTACCGTTGGTGCACACTTCGATACAATGGATCCTGAATACATGAAGTGGATGAGTACACAGGTACAGCAAGGAAATTATTTGTATTGCCCCAATGGCAGCCACCTTGCAATGTGGGACGATCAGCAACATTTTTATCCCGGTATCATTAAGTTTATAAAAGCGGTAGATGACGGAACTTTTAGAGGAGAAAAATAATAGGTAGAGAGTTGAATGTAATGATTTTTTTTGAGCCAGACAGAAGTTCTTTTATGATCGTTCCTTGCGTCGCACACTTGTACGTTCTGATCTTTTTTGAGCCGTAAAAACCACACATAGTAAACTATTTCTAATAATTAAATGTTGCAGTATGATTAAGAAAATAAGCAGGGAAAGATGTTACGGAATGTTTTCAAAATTCCCATCTACTTTTGCAGTAAGTGATCAGTTTACTTATCCCGATCTGTTTAAAAGTTATACACTTACGGTTGAATCTAAATCAGCAAAGGGGCATGCAAAAAATATTGCAGTCGCATTACAGCAACTGGCTGTAAGCATGAACATTACTTCGTTTATTTTTTTGGGCGATACAGGCGTAGCATGGCTTTCGCAGGAGAATAATTACGGCCCGGTAAAAGAAGCCATGCAATTTTTAGAAGCAGAAAAGATTGGAAAGAAATTCAACGGTGGGTTGCAGGTAAAAACAGAAGATTTGAATGGTTTTATTCCACATTTATTCTGGCTGGTACGTTGTAATGCAGCTTTGCCCATTTTTTATTTTATGAACGAAGAGCAAACTGTACTCGCCAATTTTTGTCAATACGGAAACATACATTTTTCAACGCTTAATAAAAGCACCGACAAATTATTTCATAAACATCTTGCCCAATCGGGTCTGAAAATTTTTACAGACACGTATTGCTATGAAAGTTTTTCGAAAACCCGGAAGATTGCCGGAAGGGGATTAAGTGTGTAAGCTTTTGAAACTAACAGCGGGACTGCATTGAAGTGCTGAATAAAATTATTGCAGATGCAGTGTGCGATCCCGAAATAAATTCGGGACAGGCTGCCACACTTCGCTTAAATGTCGCCATGAAAACGGAACTGTGAACCGAGCGTGGCAACAAAAGCCTCATAGTAGCAATGGCGACGGGTCAATAAAAAACTAAGTGGCATTTGGTGCAACAGTTCCAAAGAAATTTTGAAGATCCTGGAACATGTCTTTAAAAACAGGAATTACAGAACCAATTAGCTCGATAACCTTTGGACCCCAGGGTTCAATAAGGGTGTAGGTTTGAGAAGACTGCATTGTTTCGTTTTTCAGGATATTCATTTGCGTTGCATAGAATAATATAATGCTGTAAACCATTATGTACAGTAGCAAGTACAAAATAATACCACCGATTTTATTCAGCCACCCAAGCAATACCAGCTCTACACTTGCCTGGATTATACCCGCAATCCAACGTACTAAAATAATCACTGCAATCATCACTGCGGCAAATGAAATAAACGGCAGCCACTGTGCGCCGATATTTGTATTTGTTTGCAACCAGCCAGAAACCAATACCGAGAATTTTATTGCGGCGGCAAGACCAATCATTATTGCAAGAAAAGAAAATACAGCTACAATTAAGCCACGGCGGTATCCTTTAAATACAGCCATTACAATGATGATTAAAAAAATGATATCGATAACCATTATTAATTAACTGTAGTGGTTGAACAGACTACTTTGCCAGCAATTCTTTTACGGCCGCAGATATTGCTTTACCGTCTGTTTTACCTGCAAGTTGTTTTGTGGCAACACCCATAACCTTGCCCATATCGGCAGGAGAGGTTGCGCCCACTTCAGCAATGATTTTTGCAACGGCTTCTTTTAATTCAGCTTCGCTCATTTGTTTGGGCATAAACTTTTCGATCACTGCAATTTCATCCAGTTCTTTTTGTGCAAGGTCGGCGCGGTTTTGCTGCTGGTAAATTTCTAATGAATCTTTACGCTGCTTCATCATTTTCTGCAGCATTTTCTGTTCTGTTTCCGGCGATATTTCACCATGCGCACCCGGTTCTGTTTTTGCTTTAATGATCTCTGCTTTTATGGCACGCAAACCACGCAAAGTTGCTTCTGCTTTGGCTTTCATGGCATCTTTCATTTCATCCATTACTTGTGACTCTAAGCTCATAAATTTTTTTTATAGTTATGATTAATGCAATTACTTATTCTCTTTTACCTGCTGCTCCCTGAATTTATTGTAAAAATCTTTAGCGAACTTTTTCATGTCGGCTACCTGTTCTTTATTGTTAGTGGCACGCAGGTAGGTATCGGCCATTGATGTAATTGTCTGATAAAAGAAATCGGCCATTTCGTCAACCATCATGTCTTTTGTCCAGAGATCAATACGCAGGGCACTTTTGTCTGCACCATCCCAAAATGCAAGCATCATAGCTTTTGCTTTTTGTGTTTCATCTGCGGTACTGCTGTCAGCCTTCCAGTTGATCTGCTCAGGAACTTTATCCTTGTCTAAGTGAACGTCAATCGTAATTGTTGAAGTATGCATAAGTTTTAAAATTTACCGGTTGCAAATGTAACTTAATTGGTTTTGCGCTGCAAAGTGTTAAGAGTTTAGCCTTTGCCAAAAATGTTCCAAATATTGTTTTTGTTGAAATATGATTGCCCTTTTCGCTGCGGCCTCACTCAATGTACCTCTAAGTGTTTCGTTTTTATATAACTGAATTAGCTCGTTGCCCAAAGCTTCATATCCCGGTTCTTTTATTAGTATTGCCCCTGCATCGCCGCAATACTCATCAAGGCTTTCTGTGTAAAATGCAAGAACGGGTGTTGCAGATTGTAATGCTGCTGTAACCGGCAGCAGGTCTGCATCTGTTGCGGCTATATGCAACAACGCATACGCTGATGCAATCAGGTCTGCTGTTTCTTTTTTTTCCGCATCGTATACCAGCTTTACATCATCCTTGTATTTGTAAGTATCTAATTTTTCTTCTATGGCGCTGCTAAAACTTTCTTCTTTTGGTAGCAGTATCAACTGCATACTGCTTTGTTGCCACTTTTTGAATTTCGAAAATGCTTTCAGCAGTTCGGTGAATGCTTTTTCATCATCACCATGTATTACTGCAATAAAGTATTCCTTGTTTTCTGCAAACCTGCTTTTTATGTAAAGTTTATCGTGCCATTCAAGCGGTTTGAATAACTCACTTACTGTGTATGGAAGCACGCTCGTTTTCTTTGTATCTAAAGCGAACGCTTCTTCCAGAAGTTTTTTTGCGTGTTGGGAATAGGTAATAATATGTTTGGCAACTGTTGTACTTTTCTTTAACCGCCTGAATGCAAGTTGCTGCCATGGAACCATCTTTTTTGCTTGCTGCAACAAAAATATATCAGGAAAGAAAAGTATTTGTTCAATACCGGAACTGGCGCAGGAACCATAAAGGCAGAGCGTTTTATCAATAGCGTATTTTTTAAAAATTAATGGCAGTTTTACATTGTACCAGTATTTCAATAAAAATCCGCCGGTTGCGGGAATGATAATATGCAACAGAATATTTTCTTCTGTTAAGCGGTCTTTTGTAAACCGAACAAGATCGTAATCCTTTATAGCGTAATTGTTTTCAGCAGCGGTATGATCAAGCAGGGTTGAAATATATGCTGCATAATCGTTTACGGTATCGTTACTGTGGTGAATTACTGCAATGCGCATAATGAAAGCCCCCATCCCCTGAAGGGGTGTATTGAACGTAATAATTAATTAATAAGTTTCATTTTATTAAGCAGGTGCACATTGCCGAAAATATTATGCAGTACAAGAGTGCGACGCAACCCCAGCTTAATAGTAGTAAAATTGCCGGGTAGAAAAATCCTCCGGCATTAGTTCTGTTTTTTCATTTTCTCGGCATTTTCCGCCATTTGTAAAGCCTCAATAAACTCTTCGATATCGCCACTGATTACTGCCGGTAAATTGTACGATGTTAAGCCAATACGATGGTCTGTAACCCGCCCCTGTGGCCAGTTGTAGGTGCGTATCTTGGCGCTTCTGTCGCCGGTACTTACCAATGTTTTCCTGTGTGTTGAAATTTTTTCTTCATGTTTACGCACTTCTTCATCGTATAATTTTGTGCGCATCATGGTCATTGCTTTTTCGCGGTTACCAAGCTGGCTTCGTTCTGTTTGGCAAATCACTACGGTGCCGGTAGGAATGTGCGTAAGCATCACTTTTGTTTCAACTTTGTTTACATTCTGGCCACCTGCGCCACCGCTTCGTGCCGTTTCCATTTTTACATCTGCCGGGTTCAGTTCAAAATCTATCTCTTCTGCTTCGGGCATTACAGCAACGGTTGCCGCACTGGTATGCACCCGGCCCTGCGTTTCTGTATTCGGTACGCGCTGAACGCGGTGTACACCGCTTTCGAATTTTAGTGTGCCATAAACATCTTCGCCCTGCACTTCTACCACTACCTCTTTGTAGCCGCCAACGGTTCCCTCGCTTTCGCTTACAATGGCGGTTTTCCAGCCTTTTTTATTGCAGTAACGCAGGTACATATTCAGCAGGTCGCCGGCAAATAAACTGGCTTCATCGCCACCGGTACCGGCGCGGATTTCGAGCACCGCATTCTTGTCGTCCTGCGGATCTTTTGGTATCAGCAGTTTGGTAAGTTCTTTTTCCAGGGATTCCTTTTTTTCTTCCAGTTCGGGCAATTCCATCTTGGCCAGTTCGCGCAATTCATCATCGCTGCCATTCAATGCTTCTTTGGCAAAAGCGTGGTCTACAAGCACTTTACGGTACTCCTCGTAAGGTGCCACAATTTTTTCCAGTTGCTTATATTCTTTGCTGTATTGCTGGTATTCCTTCTGGTTGTTGATGATCTCAGGATTGGTTAATGCAATACCAACCTGCTGAAACCTTGCCTTTATGCCATCTAACTGGTCGATCATTTTTAATAAATTTTATTGGCCGTACTTATGAACTACTATGAAGCTTTCGTTGCCACGCTCGGTTCAAAGTTCCTTTTTCATAGCAACATTTACGCGAAGCGTGGCAGCTTGTCCCGAATTAATTTCGGGATCGCACCCTTGAACGTTCCTATCTCTATTCAGCAACGGGTTCAATGTTATAACTGCTGCGGATTCTTTAAACGTAACCACTGCAAAAACAAACGAAATATTAGTACTTCATTCGGGCGGCAAATTTAAGTGATTTCATTGGCTTGAAACATCTCAATTAACTTTGCGTAATGGCATATAGAAAATTTAAAGCCGATTATATTTTTACAGGTAACGAAATGCTGCACCGCAACCATGTGCTTGTTACCGATGAGCAAGGCATTATAAAAGATATTATAACAGTTTCAGATGCGGGAGACGATGTTCAGCAATTTAAAGGCATGCTTACACCGGGGTTTATTAATTGCCATTGCCATCTGGAATTGAGCCATATGAAAGGCGTTATTCCTAACCGCACCGGTTTGGTTGATTTTCTGTTACAGGTAGTACAGCAACGCAGTGCAGATGAAGCAATTATTTACACAGCCATGCGGAATGCAGAACAGGAAATGTACAATGGCGGCATTGTGGCCGTAGGAGATATTTGTAACACTGCGCATTCTATTGGTATAAAACAGAAAAGCAAAATCCGCTGGCACAATTTTATTGAGGTGCTTGGTTTTACAGAAACTAATGCGCCGGACCGTTTTAGCTTTTATAAAAATATCTATGAACAATTCCTGCGACTACAAACCACAAATAATAAAATACAAGCATCTCTTGTTCCTCATGCGCCTTATACAGTAAGTGGTAAAATGTTTCAGTTGATAAACGATGCTACCGCCGGTAAAGTAATTAGTATCCACAACCAGGAATGTGCAGCCGAAGATGAATTGTATAAAAGCAAATCGGGTGATTTTTTCAGGCTGCTGGATTTTCTTAAAATTGATACTTCTTTTTTTCGGGCTTCTGGTAAATCATCTTTACAAACTTATTTGCCACTTCTTGATAAAGCTGCCAGTATTTTACTGGTGCATGATACATTTACTGAACAGCAGGATATTGATTTTTGTAAACAGCAATCAGAAAGTAATGGTCAGCAAATTTTCTTTTGTATTTGTGCCAATGCCAATCTTTATATAGAAGGGCGCATGCCACCATTTGATCTTTTTAGAAAAAATAACTGTGCTATTGTTTTGGGTACTGACAGTTACAGTAGTAACTGGAGCTTAAGTATACTTGATGAAATGCGGCGCATACAACAGGAGTCTGCTTTTTCTATGCCTACAGCGGAAATTTTAAAATGGGCAACAATCAATGGTGCTAAGGCTTTAAATATTGATGATTATCTTGGCAGTTTTGAAAAAGGGAAACAACCGGGTGTTGTATTAATTGATGAATTAACCAATCAATATATTTCTGTGCGATCTAAAGCAAGACGGATTATTTAGGATTGCTGAGTGGTATTCCGGAACGTACAAGTGTGCCCCCGAGTTCCGCTTCGCTCGTCGGGGTGAACTGCCACGCCTTCTTTGATGCCATGAAAGAGGAACTTCGAACCGAGCGTGGCAAGAAAAGATGCCATGTATTCAAATGCCGGGCTCAAAAATGTATATCATTAATCCTGAACAGGATCGTCGTGAGTTTCTGCAAGTGCTTTATCGATGATATCTTCTAATGCAGAGAGTTTTGCAGCAGTTTCCTTTAATACAATTTTATCTGTGCCATATTTGTTTTGCTCTGTGGCAAACCAGATAAGTACCATTGATATAAAATCCTGCATATCTTTTCCGGCAAAATCTCTTTTGAATTCGATGATCTTGTCATTGATCATCTTTACGGTTTTTCGTAACACTTCCTCGTCTTCGGGTTCTATTTTAAGGCGGTAGGTGCGGTCGCCAATAGTGATGTTTGCAGGAATTAATTCTGGCATGCTTTATACGTTTAACAGTGCAATACATTTTTCAATTTCTGAAAGGTAAACTTCAATCCTTTTTTCAAGCAGTTTTTTTTCAGCGGGCAGCAATGTAGCTGTGCTTAATTTTATAAGATCGATCTGCTGATGCAGTTGTTGCAGCAAACTGTTTTTTTCGTTTACAGATATGCGCAGTGTTTCAGCCTCTTTTTGCAGCAAAGCATTTTGTTTTGCCAGCGCCTGGTTTTGTTTAACCAATAACTGAAGCTTACCCTGCAAGCTTTTTAAATGTGCATCAAGCGCTTCCATGCAATGTTGTTTTTACTTTCTTATTGCTGCGTTCAATTCTTTTTCAAATGCTTCTATAATCTTCTGCATCAGTGCATCTGTTTCTTTATCGGTAAGTGTTTTTTCTTCGTCTGCAAAGGTAAAACTGAGTGCAAGCGATTTTTTGCCAACGCCAAGTTTATCGCTTTCGAATATATCAAACAAACGCGTTTCCTGCAATTTTGAAAGATTCAGGTTCTTCAATGTTTTTTCAATTTCGCCGTAAGAAACAGATTGATCTGTTACCACTGCAAGGTCGCGCTGTACTGATGGGAATTTAGAAATTTCACTGTAAACAATCTTTTGTTTTTCGAGCAGATTCAGGATCGCCGTATAGCCCAGGTCAATGAAATAAACCGGTTGCTTAATGTCGAAATTTTGTAACCTGGCAGTGCTTACTTCCGTAAGCCAGCCAATATGAACATTTTTGCATTTTATTTCATGGCCGGTGCCCTGTTCATTTTTTACCGGTGTTTCAAATTGAATATTTGTAAACCCGCAAACTCCCAGCAATGAAGCTGCAATACCCTTCGCCATAAAAAAACCGGATGGTTTTGCTTTCTCCTGCCAGGTATCGAAGTTTGTATTTCCGGTAATATAAAGGGCAAAATGTTCTTCTTCTTTATAAACCCCAACTGACTGCGTTTTGTAAGTTTTACCAAATTCAAAAAAGCGCAGATTGGTATTTTTTCTGTTGATATTATACGCAATACTTTCCAAAGCAGTTTCCAGCATAGACGGGCGCAATACATCAAGATCGGCACTTAAGTTATTGATCATTTTAACTGAACTGTGCAATATTTCTTCAGAATAATATTTACTGTTGGTGATTGAATTTGTAAGTATTTCGCTAAAGCCCAGGCCGGTAAGGTAATTACTCATTTTTTCCCGAAGGGCTTCTTTCAAATAAAGGCTGTCATTGGCAGGCGATATTGAAATGCTGCCCGGGATTTCAATATTGTCCAGCCCGTCAATTCGGATGATTTCTTCAACTATATCGGCAGGCAAACTTATATCGGGTTTGCTGTAGGGCGCTGCCACCCATATCTCATCCATTCCTTCTTTTAAGATTTCAAAGCCAAGGCTTTCCAGCAATTTAGTAATGGTATCCTGGTGATAATTCTTGCCGCTTAGTTTCTTTAAGTAATGATACTTAAGTGCCACCTGCGCTTTCTCTTTTTGTTTTGGGTAAACATCAATTATATCACTCGAAATTTCGCCGCCGGCTATTTCTTTAATTAAAAGTGCTGCACGTTTTAAAACGGTAACCGTGCCGGATATATCAACACCTTTTTCAAACCTTGTGGCTGCATCTGTGCGCAATCCATGACGCACCGATGTTCTTCTGATGCTTACCGGATTAAACCAGGCACTTTCTAAAAATATATTTGCAGTTGAAGTTTTTACGCCACTTTTTGTTCCGCCAAAAACACCGGCAATACACATGCCTTCTGCTGCATTACAAATCATCAGGTCGTATGCTGTTAAGGTTCTGTCTTTTTCATCCAGTGTTTTAAAAACGGTGCCTTCGGATAGGTTTTTTATAATTACTTCCGATCCTGTTATTTCATCTGCATCAAAAGCATGTAATGGCTGCCCGGTTTCGTGTAGAATAAAATTTGTAATGTCAACAATATTGTTAATTGGCCGCAGCCCTATACTTTTTAGCCTGTTCTTTAGCCATGCCGGAGATTCGCTAACCGTAACACCTTTTATAACCACACCTGAATAGCGCTGGCATGCATCGGCATTTTCAATTACCACTTTTACAGGCGAATTGTTATTTGCAGGTTTAAATGCATTTACAAAAGGCAGTTTTACTTTAGCCGTTTTCCTACTGTGGTGGGACAGGTAAGCGCATACATCTTTAGCTACACCAATATGGCTCATTGCATCCATCCTGTTGGGTGTTAAGCCAATTTCAAAAATCCAGTCGTGATAGGGTTCAAAATATTCCGATGCAGGTTTGCCCACCACAACAGTATCTGGTAATATCATAATGCCGCCATGATCATTGCTGATACCGATTTCATCTTCGGCGCAGATCATACCATGGCTTTCAACGCCGCGTATTTTAGCCACTTTCATTGTAAGTGGCTCCCCCGAAAATGGATAAATTGTAGTACCCACGGTTGCTACAATTACTTTTTGTCCGGCGGCAACGTTCGGCGCACCACAAACGATCTGTAGTAGATCCCCGCTACCTGTATTTACTTTGGTAACACTAAGTTTATCAGCGTTGGGGTGTTTTTCGCATTCCATTACCTGCCCTGTTATCAACCCTTTTAAACCACCTTTTATGCTCTCGTATTCTTCAAGGCTTTCCACTTCCAGGCCAATAGAGGTTAGGATCTTCGACAATTTTTCCGGTTCAATTTTCTCGGGCAGGTATTCACTAAGCCAGTTATAAGAGATCGTCATGTATCGGCATTTTTATATAGGGTGCAAATATAAATCATGCCCGGCAGCAATATTTTTTAAAATTATGTGTACTGCGCATGAATATTTTAAAGCCACTCTTGTTTATTTTACATTTAAAGTCACTGCCGCCAGTATTTCTATTCAAAGCTGTTTGCACAAACCATGCCCGCCGTTAAGATGTTATTTTACTTTTTGGAGCCAGGTATTCGAATATGAATAAGGCTTTTCTTGCCACGCTCGGTTCGAAGTTCCTCTTTCATGGCATCTGTGAAAGGCGCGGCATTCCGAAAACTTTCGGAACCGACGATCCCGATAAATATCGGGAGGAACTCGGGGTCGCACACTTAAACGTTCTGAACTTTATTCAGCAACAGGCAACCAGACCTTGGCGAATAGAACAGATTGCATTTCCGAAAGCTGACTGCTGATGGTTCAAGCCCATTCTGCTGTACAAGAGTGCGACGCAAGAAAAGCCTCATTGAAAAGTCAAAAGCCGGGCTAATAAATAAAATAAAACTTACCTTTCTTTAAAATATATTGTTATGCAAAACGGTGTAGCCATTATAAGAAAGTATTCATTGATGATTTTGCTATTGTTTGTAACAACTGCAGTGTTTTCTCAAACCGAAATCGGGGTTCAGTTCTATACGTTCCGCAACCAGTTTGCCAAAGATGTTCCGGGCACGCTTGAAATGATCTCAAAAATGGGTATTAAAGAAGTAGAAGGTGGCGGCACTTTTGGTTTGCCCGAAGCCGATTATAAGGAACTGCTGAAAAAAAATAATCTTACAATGGTTAGTGTGGGTGCAGATTTTAATGATCTTGCCAAAGACCCGCAAAAAGCAGTGGATGAAGCAAAAAAATACGGGGCAAAATATGTTGTGTGTTTCTGGATACCGCATAATGGCAACGAGTTCACTTTTGATGATGCAAAGAATGCTGTAACTGTTTTTAATAATGCAGGCAAGGTGCTGGCAGCAAGCGGGTTAAAATTTTGCTATCATGCCCATGGCTTCGAGTTCAGGCCTTACGAAAACGGAACACTATTCGATTATATGGCAAAGGAATTAAACCCTGCATGGGCCAATTTTGAAATGGATGTTTTTTGGGTAAAGCACCCAGGGCAAGAACCGGTTGAATTGTTGAAAAAATATCCAAACAGGTTTTTACTAATGCACCTGAAAGACCGCAAACCCGGAACACCCGGCAACCAAAACGGGCAGGCCGATGACGAAACAAATGTAGTACTGGGCACCGGTGATGTTGGCATAGCAGCGATTATGAAAATTGCAAAAAAAGCAGGTGTGCAACATTATTTTATAGAAGATGAATCCCCGCGTTCTGTAGAGCAGGTGCCCCAAAGCCTTGTTTTTTTAAAATCTTTGAAGTAATCAATTTCCAGCAGCATAAATCCATTCCGGGTTTTCGATACGTAGGTATGCTTACCAAAAAATTAAACTGCCATGAAAACTTTTTTGATACTGCTGTTTATTTCAGCAATTTCTGTTGGTTATATACGCATCAGTGAAAACAATACAAGAACCATTAATGCAGCAGCTTTACAGCAGGCGCAATTTTATAAACAGCGGGCTGTATTCAGTTGTACCCCAGATCTTACTTTATTTGATCTGGAAGATTCTTCAAATACTATTCCGTTACTCGGGGGTTGGGGCCACTACGAAATGCCTGTAACAACTGCTAACGATAGCGCGCATATTTATTTTGAACAGGGTATCAATATGTATTATGGTTTTCACATTATTGAATCGCTGGCCTCTTTTGATAAAGCCACACACTTCGATCCCGGTTTTGCTATGGGTTACTGGGGAAAAGCTTTGGCATATGGCCCAAACATCAACGATCTTGGTTATGCCGCTTCACCTGATGCACTTGAAGCCATGCAAAAAGCAAAAGAATTAAGTACAGGTTGTACCGGTGTTGAGAAAGCGTTGATCGATGCAATGCAGGTTCGCTATTCGTCAGATACTACACAAACAAGAGAATTTCTTAACCAGTTGTATGCGAATGCAATGAAAAAAGTTCGTCAGCAATTTAAAGCAGATGCAGATGTGTCTGCATTGTATGCAGATGCATTAATGGTACAACATCCGTGGGATCTTTACGATAAATATGGCAAGCCCAAACCATGGACTCCCGAAATTGTAAACACACTGGAAGTGTTACTGAAAGCGCATCCCAAACATCCTGGCGGCAGTCATTATTATATTCATGCGATTGAAGGTTCTGATCATCCTGAAAAAGGATTGGCTGTTGCAAAACAATTGCCTGATCTTATGCCTGGGGTAGCGCATCTTGTTCACATGCCATCGCATATTTACATACGAAGTGGTTATTACAAAGAGGGGATTGATGTAAATGAAAAAGCCATCACCGGATATTACAATGCTTTAAATAACTATCCCGCTGTTGCCAATGGTGCTTCGCTTTACCTGGTACATAATATTCATATGCAGGCTACCTGCGCCAACATGGATGGCAACTATACACAGTCTGTAAAAATTTCAAATGACTGCAGAGCTAGTTTCGACAGTTCTTTTATGCAGGCACCCGGTTACCTTGGCGTATATGTGCAGTACATTTATATGACACCACTTTTTACAGACATCCGTTTCGGTAAATGGAACAATATTTTAAATGCACCTGCAGTACCTGAAGCCTACGTATATGCAAATATGCTCTGGCATTATGGCCGCGGACTTTCTTATGCAAGGCAGCATGATTTTTATAAAGCCAATAACGAATTAAATATGTTGCGTGCGCAAATGAACAATCCGCAGTTGCAGGATCATCCTGGCGCTTTTAGCCCGGGCATTGACGGTGCCGGTGTTGCTGAAAAACTATTGCAAGGTGTAATCGCTGAAGAAATGAATGATCTGCCTGGTGCTATTGATATTTTACAGGATGCCCGAGACAAGGAAGACGAAATGATTTACAATGAACCAAAAGACTGGCCACACCCCGTGCGCCAATATCTCGGTAATGTATATTTAAAAGCAGGTAACTACGCCCAGGCCGAGCAGGCTTACCGGCAAGACCTTAAAATAAACCCTAACAATGGCTGGTCCTTAACCGGGCTTGCAACTGCTTTGCAAAACCAAAATAAAAATAAAGAAGCAATTACAATAAAAGCGGCAGCAGCAAAAGCTTTTGAAAGAAGCGACCTGACAATTACCACATCTGTTTTTTAATTTTTTTTAGCATAGTATTAAGCGGAGCCGAACTATTGAATATAAATGAAGCTTTACTTGCGTCGCACACTTCCTCTGAAGGAATTATATTCGGCAAAGCGAAGATTGTAACAACGGTCAGACGGCTCAAAGCCGTATGACCGTTATGCATTCATTTGCCTGTGTGTACTGAAGTTCATGAATAATTGTACTGCAGAGTATAACTGAGCTTTCAACAGCCATACATCCAACTGCAAAATCCCGGTTCATCAGTTTACAGGTTTCAAAAAACCTGTTATAATTGCTGTAATTGTTTACAAAAGATATGCAGAAGAAAGGATTGCAACCCTGAGTTCCTCCCGATATTTATCGCATTCGCATCAAGCTAAAATTTAGTATTATAAGCTGAAATATAGATCTGTGCAGGGTTTCCAGCATTTTATACTGCCGTTTCCATTGTGCGTTATAATACCCGTCCCTGCATAAGGCGCCTCATCCGGTTCGGTTCCGGCAAAGCCGGAATTGCTGCGATGGCGCAAGCCATATCGCAGCAAAGAAGCGGGTGCCGCGCCGTTGCAGGGACAATGCCATGCGGCAATGAGCATTAAGAGCTTTGCATTTAAAAGTTGTTAAAACAAAAATTAACTTGACGCGAATGCGATATTAATCGGGATCGTCGGTTCCGAAATTTTTCGGAATGCCACGCCTTTCATAGATGCCATGAAAAAGGAACTGCGAACCGAGCGTGGCAACGATGCTGCCATGAAATAAAAGTGCTGGTATCATAAAAATATCTTTATCCAACTCACGTTAAATTAAACTTCCCCCAATAATTATACTGTAACTGCGGGTTATAAGCAGTGATGCATAAGGCTGTTCAATAATTGGTAAAAAATATTTTCAATATAAGTTCAAATACAGGGTAACATATTTACTGCTTTAGCAATTTTTAAAAACAAACAAATTTTTTAAAAACCAAAAACGTACAAAAAATGAAAAAGATTTTATCCGCACTTACAGTTAGTGCATTTATTATGATGGCAGCTACATCCTGCAAAAAATCCCAGGACGTAATGCCCATCGCCGCAAGCGATGCATCTAACTCTGTGCTTGCAATTAACGACAGCATTACCCTTGACTATACAGATAGCGGGGTTTGCGCAATGGTTCATGGGCTGCCCAGTTCACAAGCCACTAATTACAATAATTTCCCCAGCTTTCAGGCTACAGTATGGACTTATCTTGGAATCCCTGCACCCCGCAGGTCGCTTATGAAATTTGGGTTTGGAAGGGTACCACCAGCCTGCACACCTCAAACATTGGTATCGGCCAAGTTATACCTGTACCAGGGTGATGAGTTGGGTAATACAGCAGCCTATTATGTTTTAAACCAGGTATCAAACGATGCAGAAATAAGAAGAATAAAAACACCATGGAATCCTGCAACCGTTACCTGGACTACACAGCCTGCTTACTTTCCCGGCCTGCCCGGCCCAAGCAAGAATGCAGTTGCCATTAGCCAGATTGCCACACCTTTTATTGGCAACCAGGATAATCAGGTAGTTGATGTTACCGATATGGTTAAACAAATGCTACAACCCAATAAAAACTTTGGCTTCGAAATACAATTTCCCGTTGGCCGTGAAACACAAGCTTACAAAGGCCGCACCTATGGAAGCTTTACCAATAGTAATCTTGCATTAAGACCAGTTTTAAAACTATACTGGCAATAAAAAGATATCCTCTTTCTCCACCTTGCTGGTTTGCAAACCAGCAAGGTTTTAACCCTATGCCCTTTAAGTTCATAGACGAGTAAACAATTAATTACTCCTTAAAAAAAATTAGCATTATGAACAGTAAATATTTCACACCATTTGCTGATGAAGCAGCAATGGAAACAGCAACAGAACAGAACGAAGCAGCGGCTCAGTATAACAATGAGCAGTATGCAGCATATACGCCTTTCAGCAATGAGTTTGAAAAGGTTGATACCACACAAAGCGAGTTTGAAGCTGATGAAAAAGAGCAGCAGTATTATGAGATTCTTGATGAACTCTACGACCGTGAATTTGAAACGGCTGTTTACAATATGGTGAATGAAATGCGGGAAAATTTCATGAGCTATGAAGCGGAAAACCCTTTCGTGAATGAAGCACAAACTGCACAACTTGCCAGCCAATACTTACAGCCTGTATTGAATGAAGCCAATAACCTGTTCAATGAAATGGCAACTGTTTTAGAAACAATGCCTATACAGCAGATGAGCGAAACAGAGCTGGAAGCAGCACTGGATAACATTTACAGTCAGCGTGAAAGCAACCTTACACCCGCACAGGAATTCTTTATAAAGAAACTTCACAATAAAGGAAAAGCTGCCGCCAAAGCAACTGCCAAAAAGAAAGGCGGCGGGAAAATACTTAAAAAAGTATTTGAAAAGTTAGGGCCGATTGTAAAACCACTGATTGAGAAAGTACTGAACCTGGCACTGAATAAACTACCGCCTGATGTGAGAAAGATTGCAAAAGAATTTGCCAAAAAATTATTTAACAGGAAAAAAACACAGCGTGATAATACAGACAGGGCTGATGCAACCGATGATACTGACGACATCAGTTACAGCAACAAAAATGATGATGATGCAGATGATAATGATGAGCAAACTGATAATAGCGAAGAAGGTAATGAAAATGATGACAGCTACACAGGTGAAGATGGCGAAACACCCACCACTTATCCTGTACAAAATATACAGGCAGAGTTCGATTATTATATTACCCGCTATATTCAAACAGACAATGAAACCCTGCAGCAAAACTTGCTGAATGAATATGAAAACAATGTAGAAAAAGAAGCCATTGAAACCAATGCACTCCACGAAGCCAAAGAACAATTTATACAGGAACTTGAAAATTTAAAAGAAGGCGAAGACCCGGCACCCGCCCTCGAAAATTTTATTGCAGAAGCAATTAAAGCTGCACAAAAAATTGCAAAAATTGCCATCAAAATTATTGGTCGCGATAAGGTAGTTGCCTTTCTCGCAAACCTGATGGCAAAATGGATAAGCAAATACATTGCCCCTGACAAAGCCCTGAAACTTGCCACAGTAATGGCTGATAAAGGATTGAAATTATTAAAACTTGAAACAGGAGAGCCGAAAAATGCCAGGGCAGTTTATGAAGCCATTGCACATACCGTAGAAGAAGCAGCCACAAAAATAACTGCCTTGCCGGATGCTGTTTTAAACAACCCGGAAGTGCTGGCACAAGAAGCATATATGGCTTTTGAAAATGCAGCCGCTGCTTATTTCCCTGACAATGTTATCCGTTACGAAGCAAGAGAATCCGAAACAGGCGATGGTCATTGGCAGTCAAAAGGCAACTATTACAAACACACCAAAACTTTTGAAACAGCACTTGATGTAAACAAACTCAAAAGTATTGAAACCTTTGGTGGCGTTTCGCTCTACGATTTTATTACAGATACTTTGCGCATCCAAAGCCCAAAACCTGTTGACGTAAAAATTCATTTGTTCCAGGCAAGCAGAGGTGCCACATTGAGTGCCATTGCAAAAAATGAAACAAAAATTCCAGGCCTGGGCAGTGCATCGCCATCTTCCTATATGCAGTTACATCCGCTTACAATACAGGCTGCTACTGCATTACTTGGTCAGCCACGGCTTGGTAAAAATGTGCGACCTGTTAATAAACGCAACCGTAATCTTATATTCCAGGGCGAACGTTTTTACTACCTGCAAATCACTGGTGGTGCAGCAGTAGAACCGGGTAAAACCCCCGACAGCATTGAGTTGTGCAAGCATAAAAGACACCCCCATCATATTGTACCTGTACCAATTGACCCTACACCGGTAGCACAAAGTTCGCAGATACAAACCTTCATCACGGGTTCATTAAGAGATGGCATTCACGTAAGATCGCTTATCTATATAAGCGAAGACAATAGCCTCAAAATACTCGCAGCCATGAAGCAGCAAAGCTGGGGCGAACTCTATGAATACTTCAAAAAATTACAACCCGGCTTTGAAAGAAACTGGTTTGGCGGTCAGCACAAAATAGGCGGTATCATTATGAAAGGTATGCTCGAAATAATTGGCAAAATAGTAAAGGAAAAACTGCCACAGCAAATCATGGAAAAAATAAAGCATCATATTGAAGAGTTCGAAAAAGCAGTAAACGACCCACGCAATGGCGTAACGGTTGTGGTCTCTTTCGGCATCTCACTGCACAAGGAAAAGCTGGCAATAAAACTAAAAAACAGTTTCGAAAGCATGCAACTGCATGTGCTGCCTGGGTATATTCAGAAAAGCAAACCGCATGTACCTCATTGCCCGCGCTGCACTTCAAAAAAGTTTCCGATAGTAGGTTATGGTGTCCCTGCCAACGCCGCAACCATGAAAGTACAAAAGCCTTCTTTCAACTAAAGTGGCAAGAACAATAAAAAGCCAAATACATTTTTGAGCCAGGCAGTTGAACATGCATGAAGCTTCGTTGCGTCGCACTCTTGTACTGTTAGTCAGGAAGTCAGCAAGACCGGAAGTCCGAAAGACTGCTATAATAGAAGGATAGGCTTTCTGACTTTGCTGACTTGTATTCTGTAGTACAAGAGTGCGACGCAACAAAAGCCAAATAGAAAATCAATAGCCTGGTTCATAAAAGAAATTATAAACAATAGTACATAACAACATCATTTACCGGTACTTTATGCAAACACTTTACCGTCAGATAACACACTGGCACACTGCAGCAAAACGCATGGCAAATGTAGAGCAGATGGCATCGGGCACTGCATGGCAGGGTTTGCAGCAGTCAACAGGTGCTTTGATAAAACTGTTCTTACAAAAATGTACAGCCCATTTAGCAGCAAGAGGGCAGCAGTTAAAACAACAACTGCAAACTGCAAACAGTGCGGCGTTACGGCTGCAACTGCGTAGGGCGCTGCTGAAGTATAAAGCAGATTATTTACGCAGCGAAACCACCATTCATTTTTATACGGATGCCATTAACACACGCACACAAACAGATGTGGCTGCCATGCTAAAAGGCTGCGATGTACTCTGCAATGTATGCATGCAGACATTCCTGGAACCCTTGCATAAAACAGCCCCACCGGTAATTACTTATCTGGATAAAGGGCTTGGTGCTGCTATTATGAAAGCAGGCTTGCGTTTATGGGATGGCAGCATAAGCCCTGTGGCATTGATAAAAATTACCTACCACAATTTAGTGCGCCCGACAGCAGTACTGCATGAATGTGGTCACCAGGTAGCGCATATACTAAACTGGAATATGGAGCTTGCTTTACTGCTGCTGCAGTTATTAAAAGATAAAGATGCACAAGTGGCGAAAGCCTTTGCAGGATGGAGTTCTGAGATAGCCGCAGATACTGTTGCCCTCGTCACATCCGGCTATGGCGCTGTAGCGGCTTTGCACGATGTGGTAGATGGCGATGCTGATATGGTATTTAATTATGAAGCCAGTGATCCACACCCCATTTCTTATTTACGTGTACTGCTAAACTGTGCTATGTGTACTGTTTTATTCGGTGCAGGTGCATGGAATAATTTAGAAAAGGAATGGATAGAAAATCATCCGCTGGCTGAAGCGGATAAAGAAGCTGCGGCTATCATAAAAAAATCCATTCCATTATTGCCATTGATTGCACAAGCCATACTGCAAACAAAGCAAAAAGCATTTAACAATAAAAGCATAACAGAGCTGGTAAATGCAAATCTTGTTTTACCTGCAGCGCTAAAAAAGTTTGAGGATGAAATGCAGCGCAGAGCCAATCACCCCAATGAATATCTCACAGCAAACAGTTTAAAAATAGTGGCGCTGTCAGGATATAAAGTTGCCACAGAAAAAAATAATATTGAAGCAGCAACAGAAAACCTTTCACAATTTTTAAAACAGTTGGGCGGCAAAGCACAACTACAATATTCACTAAACTAAAAATTTATTTTATGGCTACCATTAAAGTACCAAAAACTGATGTAATACCATCACCGGACCAGGAATTACTTACTCAATTACAAGAGCAAATGGCGAGGGGTGCTTCGTTCACTGAAGCTGTTGACACCGTTACATTTAACGCCGAACCTTACCTGGGGTTAAAGACAGCTATGCAACGCTCTATCTTTCCCCCAAGCCCTGTGCCGGTATTATCTCCTGTTCAGGCAGAGATGGATGATATACTTACAAAAGCAATGATCCAGTGCTACAGGGAGGATATTAAACCATTACTTGTTACGTCATCCAAACCAATTATAGCAACCAAATAAATCTATTTTTATGTCAATCATAACAACAAATCAATCCGTTGGCGGACCGGCAAATACAACCTTATCTTTAAATGGTGAGCCGCCGGTACTTGGCGCTCCCCTGTTATTTGAATTAATAAGAAGCTACAATATTTTAAATCCAGCAAATAGTGAATGTATATTGAACAAAGGAGCTGTAAGTTTAAATCTCAACAATGAATTTGAATCTTATACCATACCAACCAACACTCCTTTAAAAAATCCAACAGGGTATTATGGGTTATTTCTGAGAGACGTTGTGCCTGAAAACTTAGTCACTCCACCGCTGGCAGGTACTTTAAACGGCACGTTTAACAGGCATAGTATCATGGCTTCAAATCCATATATTCTGCTAACTGCAACAGATTTAAAACAAAACTCCGCCGGGCTTGAAGAAGCGTTTACCACTATTGCAGATACTTCAAAAATAAAGTCTTCTATAGATCAGTATTGGTTCAGAATGTCTTCATATTGCCCCACCAATATAAAAGCTTCAAAAGATCAATATGATATACAGGATAAATACCTCGGTTACTATCCCAACCTTCATCTCGTTTACGCCTACATGATGGAGAACACCAAAATGGTACAAATTTTCGAACGCATACTTTCGCTTTACCAGCATGGTGAAGACCTTACCATTCCTACAGTTACGGTAAATAGTACCACACCTACCATTACAGACAATGGCAAAACACGCAAATGGATTGATAATACAAGTCTTTTATTTTACTCAAACTCCCCTTCTGCAGTGTGGAACGATAACAGTTTGCTGGGCTCCAACTTCGAAGCCATCCGCCGCAATGCTTATTACCGTTTACTGGGTATGGATCTTAATCACGGCATTGGCGAAAAAGCAACACAGCCTGTAGCTTATCAACGTGCAAACCATACCAATCTTGGTTTTACAGAATTGTTTGAAAATTTCTTAAAGCAATGCTGGCAAATGATCATCAATTTCAATAATACATCAAACATAAATACCACAGACCTTGTAGCACTGCAGGAGCTGGCAAATGCCATCCGGAATATGCTTTTATCAAGGCGCTCCACAGAAAATAATTTAGACAATTACCCGGTGCTCAATCTTTCAAAAGCAGAGTATGCATCCGTAGTTATGTTTCAATGGTTTTATCATTCGCTGTCTTATAATTCACCTATCGTGGTAGAGATGAGCGCAGAAGCAGGCACACCTGCGGAGCGGCTTTCAAGGCTGGGCCAACGGGTAGGTATTCCATGCCATTCCAAATCATCTTTCTTTATAGACCTTGCACCATTAATGGCAACACTTTTACGTTTGTTTGAGCTGGATGAAATAGACAACAATTACATTACCGCCATTGCCAACCCAACCACAAGACCATATTCACTTATCACAAGTATTCTAAACAATTACCAGTTGGCAACAGGCAAGAATTTAAAGAGCCAGGTACAGGTAAATAACGCAAGATTATTAAGTACAGCGCTTGTTTAATATACAGTAATTTTTTTTGGACCGGGCATTGGTAATGCTGTTGATCGCCTGTTGCGTCGCACACTTTTGCTATAGAATATAATTGAACTTTCTACAGCCAACACATAAGCCCAACAGTAAAATTATTATTGAATTTATTCTATGCAATCGTTTTCGTCTACGCTTGGGTAAAAGCCCAATAGAATATCAAACCGCATAAGTGTGCGACGCAACAAAAGCTTCATAATTATTCAAAAGACTGGCTCACAAAAAAGAGCTTTCATGTTAGTTAATAAATCTCACCTTTAATAAGTCGATCTGAACAAATCACTTTCAATAACCAAAACGCACATTATGAAAAAAATACTTTTTCTTTTGGCAGTATCATCCTTTGGTACTTCAGCAAATTCCATTGCACAAAACTGGTTGCTTGCCGGTAATGCCGCAGTAGCAGGAAATTTTTTAGGTACCACCAATAATCAACCGTTGGTATTTCGTGTAAATAATCAAAGGTCCGGCCTTATCGATTTTAATCCGCTTAAAGCCAATACAGCCTTTGGTTTCCAGGCAATGATGAATAATACTTCCGGTACCAGTAATGTAGCTGTGGGTTACCAGGCATTTATTTCAAATACCACGGGGTATCATAATACCGCCGTAGGATTTAATGCGCTTAATGCCAACGTTTCAGGATATTATAATACTGCGTTAGGTTACGCTGCAATGTTAAAAAATGTATCTGGTGCCGGCAATACTGCAACCGGTTGGACAGCACTTGCCTTTAACATTACCGGAAATAATAACACAGCAACAGGTTATGGTACACTTTATAATAATAACTCAGGTATCAATAATACAGCAACCGGTTTAACGGCACTTTATTATAATACTTCCGGTGCAGCAAACACAGCCACCGGCCTCGGAAGCCTTACGAATAATACTACAGGCAGTAATAATGTTGGTGAAGGATATAATTCTCTATATAATAATACAACAGGATATTCTAATGTTGCTGTTGGTACATCAGCTTTAAACAACAATAACGTAGCCAGTAATGTTGTAGGTGTTGGTGATTCTGCGTTGTTTAACAATGGTCTTTCTGCGGTAAACAGTTATCACGCTACCGGTAATACTGCACTGGGTTCAAAAACACTTTATTCTAACACAACAGGATATTTTAATACTGCCACCGGCTACCAGGCTCTTTACAACGCTACAACAACTTATGGGAATACTGCAAATGGGTATAAGGCTTTATATAACAGTACCGGGGGCGTTAATACAGGCGTGGGATATGTTGCACTTTATTCCAATACTACGGGCTATAGAAATTCAGCGTTTGGCTGGCAATCGCTGTATTTAAACACCTCTGGTTATATAAACACTGCAACAGGAGACTATGCACTTTATTCCAATACTTCAGGATTTGGTAATACAGCTTCGGGGGATCAGTCACTTTTGAATAATACTACTGGTTACAATAATACTGCGGTAGGAGGATTGGCTCTTTATACAAATACAATTGGTAATTACAATACAGCGATTGGCGTGTATGCTACCACTGCGGCAGGTAACTTTAGTAATGCTACAGCATTGGGCAGCAGTGCTGTAGCAACGGCGAGTAACGAAGTATTTATAGGTGATGGAAGTGTTACTGCGGTTAGGTCAGCAGCAGGGTTGTTTACAACATCTGATGGCAGGTTTAAAAAGGGTATAAAAAAGAATATTCCAGGGCTTGATTTTATCAACAGTTTAAATCCTGTAACCTACAACTATGATGTACACAAAATGAATGATTTTATAAAACCCAATAGTAATACTGATAAAAAAGTAAATGCTGATCTTGCTAAGGCGCAGGAAGCAGCCATCGCTGGTAAAGAAAAAATTCTTTACTCCGGATTTATTGCACAGGAAGTGGAAACAGCCGCAACCAATGCTGGCTACGATTTTAGTGGCTTGCATAAGCCAGAAAACGATAAAGATCCTTATGCAATAGATTATGCTTCATTTGTGGTTCCGTTGGTAAAAGCAGTACAGGAACTTTCTACCGAAAATGAAGAATTAAAATCACGCCTTGCGAAAATTGAACAGATGATTGGGCCAGCTAATTCAACAACCGGGAGCGATGCGCTAACAAATATAAAATTAAGTGATGTAGCATTGGATCAGAATATTCCTAACCCTCTTGTAACCGCAACTACTATCCGTTATAAACTACCATCCGGTGTAAAGAAAGCTGAACTGGTAATTAAGGACGTAACAGGTAAAACTATTCAACAGATAACATTAGGCACAAATACAAGTGGCGTTATAAATATCGATGCATCATCTATAAGCAGCGGTGTTTATACTTATTACCTGGTTGCTGATGGCAGAATTATTGAAAGCAAAAGGATGGTTATAGCAAAATAATATTTAAAGAGTTTGTTTTTGTTTTGATTGTTTACAATGCAGCATTCCGTAATGATGAGTGCTGCATTTTTTGTGTGTAATATCGGTGCGGTACAAAACATACATTACGCTTATGACAGCAAGCTTTCGCCGTTTAAAGAGTGTAATGCAGGTAAAGCTTTATAAAAAAATATAGCCTGGTTCAATATAAAAAGCTTTATATAAAATTTCATTTCATTTTTTTCGTTTAAAGAAACAACTGTTTCAATTTCTTCCCAAAAACTGAACTTATTAAATGAAGCATTCGCTATTTATTATCTGTATCATTGTTTTATTCTTTGCATCCTGCAAAAAAAGTGTTGATACTGAAACACCAATTGCGCCACCTGTAACACAAGACAATCTTTACTTTCCGCCGGTTAACAGTTCTAAATGGCAAACAATTTCACTTGTATCGCTTGGCTGGAATGAAACTGCGCTGAACGATGTTTATACTTACCTGCAGCAAAAAAATACAAAGGCGTTTATTATTTTAAAAGATGGTAAGATTGTTACAGAAGAATATTTTGGCAGTTTTACAGCAGACAGTCTCTGGTATTGGGCATCGGCGGGCAAAACGATGACGGCGATGCTGGTTGGTATTGCGCAGCAGGAGGGTTTATTAAACATAAACGACAAATCGTCGAAGTACCTTGGCACAGGCTGGACCTCTTTGCCGCAGCAAAAGGAAGACCTTATTACCATTCGCAACCAGCTTACCATGACCACTGGTCTCGACGATGCAGTGATGCCCGATAATGATTGTACTACTCCCGATTGCCTTGTTTATAAAGCCGATGCCGGCACTCGTTGGGCGTATCACAACGCGCCTTACACGGTGCTTGATAAAGTAGTAGAAGCTGCAAGCGGCACAACATTCAATAATTATTTCCAGCAAAAAATAAGAAACCCTGTTGGCATGAATGGCCTTTGGCTGCCTTCGGGTTACAACAATGTTTATTACAGCAATGCCCGCAGTATGGCAAGGTTTGGTTTGCTGTTGTTAAACAAAGGCAAATGGAACCAAACAACTATTTTAAGCGACAGCAATTATTATAATGCACAGATCAACACATCGCAAAACCTTAATTTATCTTACGGCTATTTAACCTGGCTTAATGGCAAAGCAAGTTACATGCTTCCGTCGGTGCAATTTATTTTTCCCGGAATGCTTACGCCCAATGCGCCTGCAGATATGTTTGCAGCGCTTGGCAAGAACGATCAAAAAATATATGTAGTGCCTTCACAAAAATTAGTGGTAATACGCATGGGCGAATCTGCCGGTAACGTGCAACTTGCCGCATCAAGCTTTGATAATGAATTGTGGGGTAAACTGAAAACTATTATTGGTTATTAAATCCTTTGTTTACTAAGTAGTGAGCGGAGCCGAACTACATTACTACTATTTTTCTTCCCTTGTGTCACTCACTTGTACGTTCAGAACTTTACTGGGCACGGTGCAAAAGCTCAATAAAATTCATACTGTAAAAGTGTGCGACGCAAGAATGCTTCATGCTTATTCCTTTGCCCGGCTAAAAAAAATTACACAAGCACCGCTTCAATATTTTTGAAACCTTCTGAAGCAGGTACATGCTGCCAAAGTATATCGTAAATGCTGTCTGCTATAGGCACCGTTGCCTGCAGTTCGCGGCTGGTAGTATGTATGCAACGGCTTGCATTGTAACCTTCGGCAACCATGTTTAATTCGAGCTGCGCAGCTTTTACCGAGTAGCCTTTGCCAATCATATTTCCAAAAGTTCTGTTGCGGCTGTAGAGCGAATAACAGGTAACCAAAAGATCGCCAAGGTAAGCTGATGCCGCGTAGTTCAATCCGCTGCTATCCTCATCCAGCCTGGCTTTGCGCAGAAAGCGCACCATTTCATTGGCGCTGTTGGCAATATAAACGCTTAAGAAATTATCGCCGTATTCAAGTCCATGTGCAATGCCTGCACCAAGTGCATAAATATTTTTTAGTACGGCCGCATACTGCACGCCCATAATGTCGTGACTTACTACAGTATTTAAATATTCATTATGAAAATGCGTTGCAATTTCAGCAGCCACTGTTTCATCAATGCCGCAAAAAGTTAAGTATGATAATTTTTCAGCAGCAACTTCCTCTGCATGGCAAGGGCCCACTACTGCAAAATAATCTTCAAGTTTTATATTGAAGGTTTGTTCAAGATATTCGTTCAACAGTTGATTAGAACCGGGCAACAAGCCTTTAATCGCCGATACAATTTTTTTATTCTTAAAAACATCTGTATGCAGTGTGCTCAGTACATTGTGTATATAAGCACTTGGTACGGCAATAATGAGCACATCAGAATTTTCAATCACATAAACAATGTTGCTGCTCATTTCCAAAAGTTTGCTATTGAAATAAGCATTGCTTAAATAATGTGGGTTGTGCCTTCGCTGCTGCACGTAACGAATAGTATCTGCATTGCGTATCCACCAGTTAATGCGGTGATTGTTATCGGTCAAAATTTTTGCAAGCGCTGTTGCCCAGCTTCCACTTCCTATAATTCCAAACTGCATAGCAGGCATTTTTTGTACAGCAAATTTACGGAATAGGTTGCCGGGAAATTGAATCGTTTAAAAGTGAAAAGTTTTTATTGGCCAAACAATTGAATCGCTATGAAGCTTTTGTTGCGTCGCACACTTATACGTTCTGATCATAAATGATCTTTCAACAGCAATGACAAAACTTATAAGGGGTGAATTTAAAATGTCGCCTCCTTTTTTCAGCGCAGAGAACAAGCGATAAGGAGTTATCGCAGAGATGCTCAGCGTAAACTTAGCGTTCTCGTGTTCTCTGCGTTAGAAATCTCGTGACAAGAGCAAACTCATTTTATAAAATACAATCCGTAACTTTTGCAGGTTTAAAAAATATTTTAAATCTTTAATGCTAAATACAACTTGCCATGCAACCAACAACTCCTGTTACAACTATTAAAGACAGCACTGCAAACCCAGCCCCACTTGGCTTATTAGGTTTTGGTATGACGACGGTTTTACTCAATATTCACAACGCCGGTATTTACGAACTCGATTCTATGATCCTAGGCATGGGCATTTTTATGGGCGGCCTTGCACAGGTACTCGCCGGCTACCAGGAATGGAAAAAAAACAACACATTTGGAGCAACTGCTTTTACAGCCTACGGTATGTTTTGGCTGACTCTGGTTGCAATAATCATCATTCCAAAAACATCTTTTGGTACAGATTTAAAATCTAGCGAAACCGCCATGGGTTGGTTTCTGTTTATGTGGGGATTGTTTACACTCTTTATGTTTATCGGTACACTTAAACTAAACAGAGTGCTGCAGCTTATCTTTTTTACACTTACAGTTTTGTTCTTTCTTTTATCTGTAAGTGATCTTACCGGTAACGCCCCTCTTAAAATCGCCGCTGGCTGGGAAGGTATCCTCTGTGGCCTTCTTGCATTTTATGGGTGTGTTGCACAGGTGATTAATGAAGTGCATGGTAAAACGGTTTTGCCAATGGGTGTAAAAAAATAATACCAATCGTAGCGTAACAAACTTTCACTAAATCATAAACCTTAATACAGCAGGGTAGCAAACTTCTTCTGTTATCTTTGAGGCATGTCAATAGAAGTAAAAGATTTACTTAAAGTGTACGGCACGCAAAAAGCAG
The DNA here is from genome assembly GCA_002390845.1 of Chitinophagaceae bacterium UBA4407. Classification (GTDB taxonomy): domain Bacteria; phylum Bacteroidota; class Bacteroidia; order Chitinophagales; family Chitinophagaceae; genus Limnovirga. Next base: position 35,067 of record DGQT01000094.1, read on the forward strand.
TAAACAATATTTCCTTTACAATCAGCAAAGGAGAGATCGTTGGTTTTCTGGGCCCAAACGGTGCAGGCAAAAGCACCACAATGAAAATCATTACAGGGTACTTGCTTCAGGATGCAGGCACAGCAATAGTTTGCGGCATTGATGTGCAGCAGCACCCGCTTGAAATAAAAAGGAAGATCGGTTATTTGCCCGAAGCCAATCCTTTGTATTTTGATATGTATGTTAGGGAATATTTATCGTTTGTGGCAGGCGTTCATCAAATAAAAAATTCAAAAAGGGCCATTGAAAATATCATTGAGCTTACCGGGTTAACTGTTGAAAGTAAGAAAAAGATCGGCCAACTTTCCAAAGGTTATAAACAGCGTGTGGGTCTGGCTGCGGCGTTGGTACATGATCCCGAAGTATTGATTTTAGATGAACCAACAAGTGGTCTCGATCCTAACCAAATCGTAGAGATACGCAATGTAATTAAAGACCAGGGCAAGAATAAAACAGTGCTGTTTTCATCGCATATTCTGCAGGAAGTTCAGGCCATCTGCGACCGTGTATTGATCATCAATAAAGGGGAACTTGTGGCAGATGATTCGCTTAGCAACCTGCGCCAGCATACGAAAGGCAACTTTGTAAAAATTGTTTTCGAAGAAAGTATCTCCATTGAATTATTGAAACAAATATCCGGCGTAACAAAAGTGATGCAGGAAAGCAATCAATCCTGGAAACTGGCTACGGAAAATGCAGACGCAGTGCGTAAACAATTAATGGAACTTACACTGCGCAATAATCTTAATATTGTTTCGCTGCAAACCGAAGGCAATAACCTTGAAGAAATATTTCGTTCGCTTACCAATCCGTAGTAATATTTTTTTGAGCCGGGCAGCAGCATTTCTATGAAGCTTTACATGCGTCGCACACTTGAAGGTTTGGATCATGAATCAGCTTTTGACCTATAAATTCTTGAACCAAAAAAGGTTCACCTAATCTTTGGTTACCCTTAGAATTTGTGAACCTTTTTAAATGTTGAACCTTCAGTTGCATTGCTTGTTACAGTACAAGAGCGCGACGCAACAATGCTTAATTTATAACTGATGCACGGTACAAAAACCTACAATTTTTTTATCATGATATTCCTGTACCATACTTCGTTACCATGATCTTGTAAAGCAATGTGGCCCTGTTTAAAAGTGCCCCAGTTTGGCATTACACCAAATTTACTTGCGGCTACCATTTTCTTCCAGTTATCATCCCACATGGTAGTAGATACAACCACCGTTCCATTCAGAGAAAGATCAAGTTTACCATTATTAACTACTATCTCTGCCTGGTTCCACTCCCCGGGGCCCTTAACGGTTTCAGGCGAAGCTGCAATCAGATCGTATAGATTGCCAGCACGGTGTTTGGGTATTTTTCCATCGCTGTGGCCGTCATTATCAAGCACCTGCATTTCTAAACCGGTATTCCATGATTCTTTGTAAATTGTGGTGTCTTCATGTATAAGAAATATAATTCCGCTATTGCCATTTTTTGAAATTTTCCACTCAAGTTTCAAATCGAAATTTTCATACTCATCTGCTGATACAAGATCACCACCGCCCTGCGTTTGGTAACCTTTATTTGCGGATACATCTAAATGAATTGCATTGCTGTCAACATTCCAGGCAGCACCGGGAACAGTTTTGCCGTAGCTGTGCCAGCCAGCTAAAGATTGCCCATCAAATAAAGAAGTCCATCCTGTATCTGTGGTTGCTACAGGTGCTTCCTGTGCAGCAGTAGTATCGGTTGTTGCTTCTTCTTTAGATTCGGAACCAGACTGGCAAGCAGCCAAGCTGAATGCAATAGCTGCAGTCAGAAATATTTTTTGCATATGTTGTGTTATTGCTTAAGTAAGAGAATATATTTTACCATTTGTTCTACATCGGCCTGTGCCAGTTGAGGGTGAGGCGTCATAGGGATAGCACCCCAAACACCTGAACCACCCGCAATGATTTTTTTAGATAAATAAGCAATCGCGGTATCCTGACCTGCATATTTATTGGCAACTTCCTGGTAAGCCGGGCCAATAAGTTTCTCGGCCACTTTATGGCAGGTTAAACAATCTGATTTGGCAACCAATGCCAGTCCCGCTTTATAATCAGGATTCTCAGACGGATCTTTTACTTCTGGGGCTGCGGTAGTTTCTGATGCCTCAGATTCTTTCGATTCTTTCTTTTCATCGCCGCCGCTGCATGCGGCTACCAGCGCCATTAAAGCAACGCTTACAAAATACTTTTTCAATTTTTTATAGTTTTAATGTTTAAAAATTAAGTGCTAAAGTTATTACTGAATACCCAGAATACTGCGATTAAAATTTTCGTCGCTTCCGGTATTTGCAAAATCATCAAACGCTTTTTCTGTAACGCGTATAATGTGATTCTTTATAAACTCCGCCCCTTCGGTTGCGCCATCTTCAGGATGTTTTAAACAACATTCCCATTCCATCACCGCCCAACCTTTATAATCGTAAGCCGCGAGTTTGCTGAAGATGGATTTAAAATCAACTTGCCCATCGCCTAAAGAACGGAACCTGCCAGCCCTGTCAATCCAGCTTTGGTAACCGCCGTAAACACCTTGTTTTCCTGTTGGGTTAAATTCAGCATCTTTTACATGGAACATTTTTATGCGTTCGTGGTAATGATCTATATAAGTAAGGTAATCCAGGCACTGCAACACAAAATGCGAAGGATCATACAGCAAACATGCCCTTGCGTGATTGTTTACTTTTTCGAGAAACATTTCGTAGGAAACACCGTCGTGCAAATCTTCGCCCGGATGTATTTCATAACAAAGATCTACGCCGCATTCATCAAATACATTTAAGATGGGCAGCCAGCGTTTAGCAAGTTCTGTAAAACCAGTCTCAACAAGGCCTGCAGGTCTTTGGGGCCAGGGGTACATTGTGTGCCAAAGCAATGCGCCACTAAAAGTTGCATGTGCATTCAGCCCTAAATTTTCAGAAGCTTTTGCTGCATATTTTAATTGCTGAACAGCCCACGCTGTTCTTGCCGTGCTGTTTCCATGAACTTCAGCCGGAGCAAAGCCATCGAACTGTGCATCGTATGCGGGATGCACTGCAACCAACTGTCCCTGCAAATGTGTAGATAGCTCGGTGATCTCCATCCCACAATTGTTTACCATGCCTTTTAGTTCATCTGCATAAGTTTTGCTTTCGGCGGCAAGCTGCAGGTTAATACAACGCGGATCCCAGGTAGGTATCTGTACACCCTTAAAACCCAGGCTCTCTGCCCAGGTGCAAATTCCTTCCAGACTGTTGAATGGCGCCGCGTCGCCCATAAACTGGGCAAGAAATATGCCCGGGCCTTTTACTGTTGTCATTGTTATTATTTAAATTTTATGGTGAGCCAATCGTTTAGTTATTAATGAAGCATCCGTTGCGTCGCACACTTGTGCAGAAGAATAGCTATGAACTTTTAGCTGCGAGCTATGAGCCAGCGTATTTTTGCTCGCGGCTCGCAGCTCAAGGCTCGTAGCTTGCTGCTCATTGCCCCGAACGTACAAGAGTGCGACGCAAGTAAAGATCAATCTGTGTTACCGATGCTCGGTTCAAAAAAATAGTTTATTTATCAGCGTATTAATTAAGCAGGCACCACATGCGCCGTCCACTTCTCGGTAGACTGAGACGAAGCCACCACGTTATCGATGAACGCCATACCGCGGATGCCATCTTCAACGCCGGGAAAATCGAGCATTTCTTTTGTCGGTGTTTCGCCGGAAATTTTAGCGCCCAACGTTAATGCAAAATTGCGGTAGATATTCCCGAACGCTTCCAGGTAACCTTCGGGATGACCGCCAGGGGTGCGGCAATTATGCGTTGCAAAGCTGGAAAGGCGGTCGCCATAATTACCTCCGGCCCTCAATATCTGCGTTGGCGCATCGAGCCATTTTACAAGGAGCGTATTTGGTTCGTGCTGGTACCATTCCAGCCCACCTTTTTCTCCATATACGCGAATACGAATGCCATTTTCTTCGCCTGCTGCAACCTGGCTTGCCATTAGTACGCCGGCAGCGCCGTTTTCAAATCTCAATAATACGTTGCCATCATCGTCTAGCATCCGGCCTTCAACCATTGCATTGAGATCGGCACACATTTGCGAAATTTTTGAACCTGAAACATATTCTGCAAGTTGTGCTGCATGTGTACCAATATCGCCCATGCAACCACTCTTACCGCTTTTCTTTGGGTCTGTTCTCCATGCTGCCTGGGCATTGCCTTCGCGTTCGCTTAATTTACTTAGCCAGCCCTGCGGATACTCTACCCAAACCTTTCTTATTTTACCTAATGCACCATCGGCGCACATTGCACGTGCCTGCTTTACCATCGGATAGCCTGAGTAGGTGTGGGTAAGGCACAAGATTAACCCGGTTTCTGCTACTTTCTTTTTAAGCTGCAGCGCTTCATCAAGTGTAAAGGCAATTGGTTTTTCAATCACTACATTAAAGCCATGATCCAGCGCCATCATTGCAGGGGCAAAGTGGGCAAAGTTTGGTGTAACGATGGTAACAAAATCAATTCTTTTGTCGGCAGGCAACTGGCTCTCTTTGGTAATCATCTCATCGTAGGTGAGATAAGTTCTGTCTTCTGGCAGGAATAACATTTTGCCTGAATCTACTGCTATTTGCGGGTTGATACTCAATGCACCACAGCTAAGTTCAATCAGGCCATCCATGTTGGCGGCAATACGGTGAATGGCGCCAATGAAAGCATCTTTGCCCCCACCTACCATTCCCATTCGTAGTTTTCTGTTCATCGTTAAAAAATATTTTGAAGGTTTACTCAACTAAAAGTAAAAAAAAATTACATTTAGCATCTGGAAATTATTTTTTATCTAACGGATATGTTAGCTGTCAGCAAAACTTTGTTAATATAAGCGGCATCAATTATTGTAATATTTACAATTAATATTTATGGGTATTTCGATTGGGTCTATTCCTTTTCTGGTAAAGGTTTCAGAGAGTTAAGCTAAAGTAAAAAAAGAAGGCAAAAACGCCTGTTTAGCTTTTGTTCTTTTCTTACATTTCAGGTAAACAAGGGTAGGCCATAATTTAATTATTCATTGCGTCTAAAGAACGCAATGAATGTATATTTACTTTTAATTCAGGGTATTCATTTGTGGATTCTAAAACTTAAAATAAAGAACCTTTTAAATCAATCTTTCAAAACAACTTAACGATTATGGCAGCCATTCAAAAAAACAAATTATTTGTAGCCAGTTGTTTATCATTATTAGTTACCTCGCTTTCGTTTGGTATCCGTGCAGGGATATTAGGAAGACTTGGTGTAGAATTTCAGTTAAATGCCCAGCAATTAGGCACCATTGCAGCAACGGCCTTTTGGGGTTTTCCTTTAGCAATAGTTATAGGCGGAATGATAGTAGATGTTATAGGCATGAAGAAATTATTAATAGGGGCTTTTGTGTTTCATCTTGCCGGTATCTTGCTTACTATTTTTGCAGGAGGTTACTGGAGTTTGTTTATTTCAACACTATGCATCGGCATTGCAAACGGCACGGTAGAAGCTGCATGTAATCCTTTGGTGGCAACTATACATGCTGACAATAAGACAACCAAACTTAATCATTTTCATTTGTGGTTTCCGGGAGGAATTGTAATTGGAACATTAATCGTATTTCTTTTTGATAAAATAGGGCTTGGCTGGCAAATACAGGTTGGTGTAATGATAATTCCTACTTTGATTTATGGTTATTTATTCAGCAAGTTAGATTTTCCTGTTACAGAAAGGGTAGCAAGCGGCGTATCAAGTTCAGACATGTATAAAGCTTTGCTTAATCCATTATTCCTTATAATGATCATCCTGATGTTTGGTACGGCAATTACCGAATTATTTACAGGTCAATGGATTGACGTTCTCTTAAAAAATGTAACAGATAATGCAATACTTCTTCTAACTATCGAAACGGGCGTAATGGTAGTAGGCCGTGCATTTGCCGGTCCTGTAGTACACAGGCTATCTCCTACGGGTGTGTTATTGTTCTCCGCTACATTTGCTGCTTTAGGGTTGTATCTTCTTGGTCATTCAGATGGCAATATGTTATTTGTGGGCGCATTGGTATTTGGTATCGGTGTTTGTTATTTCTGGCCTACTATGCTGGGATTTGTTTCAGAAAACTTACCCAAAACAGGTGCCGTGGGTATGAACTTTATGGGCGGTGCAGGTATGTTTGCTGTATCACTTTATATGATCGTAATGGGCAAGCACTACGATACTTTATTGGCTGCAAAATTACCAGCGGGTGCAAATCTAGCCGACTATTCTTCTGCCCCCTCGGGATCAGAAATGGCAAACCTGCTTGCTGAAGCAAAAAAAACAGCAGGTCCCGACATAATCAACACAACTTTATTTATTCCAATTGCACTCATTGTAGCATTTGCTATTTTATTTGTTTACATGCGCGGCAAAAAGAAAACAAGTTTGCAAACATCAGCAGCATAATTTAAAACTAATTTACAATCCCCATCATGTCAAACGATCAAAACAGAAGAAGCGCTATAAAAAACATCTTGGCAGGCTCGGCGGCTGTAGCTGCTTCGCCTTTACTTAATTCATTTAGTCCGGAACATAAAAAAGAAACCAAATTGAAAGGTAATATCAATCATTCCGTTTGCCAGTGGACATACGGTTTTCTTTCAGTTGAAGAACTGTGCAAAGCTGTAAAAGACATTGGCTTTAATGCCATAGACCTTGTTGGACCAAAAGACTGGCCCACCCTGCAGAAATACGGCATTTACAGCTCCATGTGTAACGGATCTGAAATAAGCCTCACCGAAGGCTGGAATCATACCCAGTACCATCAAACGCTCATTAGTAAACTCACAGACTACATTCCTCTAATGGTGGCCGCAGGCTACAAAGATGTTATTTGTTTCAGCGGCAGCAGGAACGGTATGGATGATTACACCGGACTTGATAATTGCGTGCAAGGCCTGCAGAAAGTTTTGCCCCTGGCAGAAAAAAATGGCATCACCATACACATGGAACTGCTCAATAGTAAAATCGATCACAAAGATTATATGTGCGATAAATCTGCCTGGGGTGCAGAGTTGTGTAAACGTTTAGGATCAGAAAATTTTAAGCTCCTATACGATATTTACCACATGCAGATCGATGAGGGCGATGTAATAAGAACCATACAAAATAACCATCAGTATTTTGGGCACTACCACACCGGCGGCGTTCCCGGCAGGCACGAGATCGATGAATCGCAGGAACTTTATTACCCCGCCATTATGAAAGCAATTCTGGCAACAGGTTATAAAGGTTATGTAGCTCAGGAATTTATTCCTGCGGCCATAGATAAAGTAGCATCGCTTAAAAAAGCAGTAATGCTTTGCGATGTATAAAATATTTTTTTACCAAACACCGTCAATACTATTTAGCATCGTTGCGTCGCACACTTTTACTACAGAATTACTTTGAGCTTTAGGCTGAACACCAACCTTGCTTTGTTTAGTTAACCAGCTAAAATGTACAGCCAACAGACGAATAAAGTTCTGAACGTACAAGAGAGTGACACAACAGAAGTTGAAAAGCGTACAAAAGCTCATTATATAAAAAATAAATTTCACAAAATAAACTTACAACAATGGCTGAAAATGAATATGACGCAATCGTGGTAGGCTCCGGTATAAGTGGTGGCTGGGCCGCAAAAGAACTAACAGAAAAAGGCTTAAAAACAATTATGCTCGAACGGGGGATGAATATCGAGCATATAAAAGATTACACCGAAGCAAATAAAGAAGCCTGGGATTATCCACACCGTGGCAAGCGCACCCAAAAAATGATTGAAGAATATCCCGCTTTAAAAAGAGATTACCCACTCAACGAAATTAACCTCAACTGGTGGGCAAGCGATAAAGATTCTCCTTATTCGGAAGTAAAACGCTTCGATTGGTTTCGCGGTTATCATGTAGGCGGTCGCTCCCTTTTATGGGGTCGCCAAAGCTATCGTTTAAGTGATATGTATTTTGAAGAAAATGCAAGAGATGGTATCGCGATTGACTGGCCCGTTCGTTATAACGAGTTGGCAAAATGGTACGATCATGTTGAGAGTTTTGCAGGCGTAAGCGGTTCCAAAGAGGGGTTACCAGAATTGCCAGATGGCCAGTTTCTGCCCCCAATGGATATGAACTGCGTAGAAAAAGATGTAGCGGTGCGTTTAAAAGAACATTATAAAGGCATCCGTAAAATGATTATTGGCCGCACTGCGCATATTACTGCCCCGCACGCCGACAGGCAGCAGTGCCAGTTTAGAAATAAGTGCTGGCTGGGTTGCCCGTTTGGCGGCTATTTCAGCACACAGTCTTCCACCTTACCTGCCGCAATGAAAACAGGAAACCTCACCGTTCGTCCCTGGAGCATTGTTACAAAAATCCTGTACGATAAAGACACAAAAAAAGCAACAGGCGTAGAAGTGCTCGATGGTGAAACCAATAAAACTTATGTGTATAAGGCTAAGGTTATTTTCCTTAACGCTTCCACATTCAATTCTACATGGATCCTGATGAATTCTGCAACCGATATATGGCCCGATGGCCTCGGCAGCAGCAGTGGAGAACTTGGCCATAATATAATGGACCACCATTTAAACGTAGGCGTAAGCGGCGAGATAGACGGCTACGATGACAAATATTATTTCGGCCGCCGCGCCAATGGTTTTTATATTCCGCGATACCGTAATTTCTTTGGCGATAAACGCGATTACCTGCGTGGTTTCGGTTACCAGGGCAGCGCCAGCCGCCAGGGATGGAACCACGATGTTTCAGAATACAGTATTGGCAGCGAATACAAAGAAGCCCTTACCGAACCCGGCGGATGGACCCTCGGCATGGGTGGCTTTGGCGAAACACTGCCTTATCATGAAAACAAAATGACCCTCGATAAAACGAAAACAGATAAATGGGGTTTAAATATTATTTCTTTCGACGCAGAATTGAAAGATAATGAACTTAAGATGCGTAAAGACATGCTCGAAGACGGCAAAGAAATGCTCGAAGCGATGGGGGCAAAAAATGTAAAAGGCAGCGATACCAATCCATACCTCGGCCGCGGTATCCACGAAATGGGCACAGCACGTATGGGTGCAGATCCAAAAACATCGGTGCTTAATAAATTTAACCAGGTTTGGGATGCACAAAACGTTTTTGTAACCGATGGTTCATTCATGACATCGGCTGCATGCCAGAATCCATCTTTAACTTATATGGCTTTTACTGCACGTGCTGTAGATCATGCGGTTGAAGAATTAAAAAAGGGAAATATTTAGATCGCTGATTTTCTGATATCTGATTTAAAGATGTTTTTTATAAATCACATATCATAAAATCCGACATCAGAGATTGCACATGATAGATTTTTTTGAGCCGGACGGTTGAACAAGCAATAAACATTCTCGCGTCGCACACTTCAGCGTTTGGATCGTAGCTGAGCAATGTTCAGAACGTAAAAGTGAGTGACACAACAGGCGATGCCAATAGGACAAATGTTGGTAACAAAATCAGACATCACAAAATCAGACATCACAAATAAATGCCGGACGATTCTTTAAAAGTAAATATCAATTCCGGAGGCGTTGCAAAAAACACCTACGATGCAATTGTTATTGGTTCAGGCATCAGTGGTGGCTGGGCTGCAAAAGAATTGTGTGAGCTGGGTTTAAAGACTTTAGTGCTTGAAAGAGGAAGGCCAGTGCAGCATATCAAAGACTATCCCACAGCTACAAGAGCGCCTTGGGAACTTACCCACCGGGGAAACAGCACAGCAAAGACAATAAAAGACAATCCTCTTATTTCAAGGGCCGCCGGTTTTGGTGAGGATACTGAACATTTTTTTATAAAAGATGCAGACCATCCCTACATACAGGAAAAACCTTTTGAGTGGATTCGCGGTTACCAGGTTGGAGGTAAGTCTCTTACCTGGGGTAGGTGCACACAACGTTGGAGCGATTTTGAATTTACCGGTCCGCAAAGGTTTAACTACGGCTGGGATTGGCCCATACGTTACGCGGATGTTGCACCCTGGTATTCGCATGTTGAAAAATTTATTGGTGTTTGTGGTAATAAAGATGGTTTGGAGTCAATGCCCGATGGCGAATTTCTGCCGCCATTTGAGTTGAACTGCGTAGAGCAACATTTGAAAGAAAGCTTTTTGAAAAATTACGGCGACCGCCATCTGGTTCACGCAAGATGGGCGCATTTAACAAAGCCAAACCAGGTTCATTTAGATCAGGGCCGCGGACAATGCCAGGCCAGAAATTTGTGTATGCGTGGTTGCCCTTTTGGCGGCTACTTTAGTTCCAATTCATCCACGTTACCGTGGGCTGAAAAGACCGGGAATTTAACCGTAAGGCCTTTCTCCGTTGTTCATTCGATCATCTATGATGAACAAAAACAAAAGGCAAGTGGTGTTAGGGTAATTGATGCCGAAACAAAAGAAGCAACGGAGTTCTTTGCCAAAATAATTTTTGTAAATGGCTCATCGTTGAACAGCAATTTAATTTTGCTCAATTCAACATCTAACCGCTTTCCAAATGGTTTGGGTAATGATAGCGGCGTGTTAGGCAAGTTCATCTGTCATCACAATTACCGGGGTTGGATCAATGGAAAGATCGAGGGCTTTGAAGATAAATACGTCTTTGGCCGCAACCCCACAGATGCGATTGTGGCTAACTATCGCAACCTGTATAAAATAGATACAGATTTTGTTGGTGGCTATACCACTTATATGGGCGCCTATCGGGAACGGGGCAATGGAGATCGCTGCCCTGAACAGATTGGCCCAACATTTAAAGAGGCGATGACAGAACCAGGGCAGTGGCATGTTTATGCATATCTGCAGGGCGAAACAATTCCCCGGGAAAGCAATCATGTAAGGCTTAGCACAGACCAAAAAGATCAATGGGGCATACCATTACTCGTTACTTCAGTAGAATATGACGACAACGATGAAAAATTACTGAAAGACTTTTTTGTTCAGACCGAAGAAATGCTTTCAAAAGCAGGCGTAACAGAGATTCAACATAGCGACAGCAAATGGCCTCCAGGTCTTGATATTCACGAAATGGGCGGGTGCAGAATGGGCGCAGATCCAAAAACGTCTATGCTTGATAAATGGAATGCACTGCACCATTGCAAAAATGTTTTTGTAACAGATGGTGCGGCCATGGCAAGTACCGGAAATCAAAGCCCGAGCATTTTGTACATGACGTTAACCGCAAGGGCAGCCAATTATGCAGTAGAGGAATTGAAGAAAGGGAATCTTTAGATCGCTGATTTTATGATGTCTGATTTGAAGATGTATTTTATAAATCAGACATCAGAGATTTTTTTGGGCCGGGCAAGAGGAATTAATTTGATAATTTGGAGATTTGATGATGTGTCAACGAAATACATAATCAAATTGACCAATCATCATATCATCAAATCAGCATCCTTGCGTCGCACACTTCAGCGTTCGGATCATTGCTGAACAAAGTTCAGAAAGTAAAAGTGAGTGACACAACAGGCGATGCCAAAAGCACAAATGCTGGTAACAAAATCAAAGATCAAAAAATCAGACATCAAGAAACTAAAATAACATGCCAGGCGATTCTTTAAATGTAAATATCAATGCAGGAGGTGTTGCAAAAAACACGTTCGATGCAATTGTAATTGGCTCAGGCATCAGCGGTGGCTGGGCTGCAAAAGAATTGTGCGAAAAAGGTTTAAAAACGCTGGTGCTGGAAAGGGGCAAAGATGTGGTGCACCTGAAAGATTATCCCACTGCCACAAAAAATCCCTGGGATTTTGAACACCGCGGCGAAATACCAATCAACACCGCAAAAGAAAACCCAATATTATCAAAATGCTACGCCTATTACGAAGGCTCTCAGCATTTTTTTGTAAAAGATAAAGAACATCCCTACGTTCAGGAAAAGCCCTTCGATTGGATTCGTGGCTACCAGGTTGGTGGTAAATCGTTGCTATGGGCAAGGGCCACACAACGCTGGAGCAAGTACGATTTTGAAGGGCCTGGCCGCGATGGCTTTGCAGTTGAATGGCCTGTTACTTATGATGAGATGGCACCATGGTACAGCCATGTTGAATTATTCGCAGGCATCAGCGGCAATAAAGATGGTTTAGATACCATGCCCGACGGTGAATTTTTGCCACCCTGGGAATTGAATTGTGTAGAGAAAGAAATCCAGGAAAAAATAAATTCAACTTATACAGACCGCCGCTCAATTATAGGTCGGTGCGCACACTTAACCAAGCCCAACCAAATACACCTTGATCAGGGACGCCAACAATGCCAGGCAAGAACTTTGTGCGAAAGGGGCTGCCCGTTTGGTGGTTATTTTAGTTCAAATGCATCTACTTTACCATGGGCTGCAAAAACAGGTAATCTTACGCTTCGTCCGGATTCTGTTGTTCACTCCATTATTTACGATGAGCAAAAAGGAAAAGCAACTGGCGTTCGTGTAATTGATGCGCACACCAAAGAAGCAACGGAATATTTTGCAAAGGTCATTTTTGTGAATGCAGCATGTCTTAATTCAAATCTTATTTTACTTAATTCTACCTCTAATCGTTTCCCCAATGGCTTTGGAAACGATAATGGCTTGCTGGGTAAATTCGTTGCATTTCATAATTACCGCGGCACACTCACCGCAAGTTATGACGGCCATTTAGATCAATATTATTACACCCGTAAACCAACGGGTGCCATGTTGCCAAACTTCCGCAATGTACACAAACAGGAAACGGATTTTCTACGTGGTTACATGATGCACTACAGCGCAGGCAGGGGCAGAGGTGATGCAAGCAACAAAGAAGATATCGGTGGTGCTTTTAAAGATGCTATTTCCGAGGCCGGCGGTTGGGGCGTATTTATGATGATGCAGGGTGAGACAATTCCAAAAGAAACAAACCATGTTCGTCTGAGCAAAGATGTAAAAGACGAATGGGGAATACCGCAGCTCATAACCTCAGTGGGTTACGACGATAATGACGAAAAACTTTTAAAAGATTTTTTAGAGCAGGGCGAAGAAATGCTTACAAAAGTGGGTTGCAAAAACATTCAGACGAACGACAGCAAGCAAGCGCCTGGATTGGATATACACGAAATGGGCGGGGTGCGTATGGGCAAAGATCCTAAAACATCCATGCTCGATAAATGGAATGCATTTCACAATTGTAAAAATGTTTTTGTTACCGATGGCGCCGCGATGGTTTCTACAAGTACGCAGAACCCTTCGCTTACGTTTATGGCGTTTACAGCAAGGGCAGCAAATCATGCGGTAGAAGAATTGAAAAAGGGGAATATTTAATGTGCGGATGTGTTGATGTGCAAATGTGCAGATGAAGAAAATTTTAGGACCTGGCAGTTGAATAAGTATTGAACTTTTCTTGCGTCGCACTCTTGTACGGTTGGATGATATGGCAGCAAAATACACTGGCAGCCAAAGATGATTTATAATCAGAAAGTACAAGTGAGTGACACAACGAAGATGCCATGAAATACAAAAGTTGATAAACAAAATCAGAAATTAATAAATCAGAAATTAAAACATTATGCCCGGCGATACACTCAACATCAATAACAAAGCAGTTGCGCAAAACACATACGATGCCATCGTAATTGGGTCAGGAATCAGTGGAGGCTGGGCTGCAAAAGAACTTACCGAGAAAGGTCTAAAAGTTTTAATGCTGGAACGCGGTCGGCCGCTTGAACATGTAAAAGATTATAAAACCGCAAATAACGATCCCTGGCAATTTGAACATCGCGGAAAAACTACTGCAGAACAAAAGAAAAATTATCCCGTCATTCACCGCGGTTGGGCTGCATACGAACCCATCATGCAATACTGGACCAACGAGGTAGATAGCCCGTATGTTGAAGTAAAACCTTTTACCTGGTGGCGAGCATACCAAATGGGCGGCCGTTCTGTTTTATGGGGAAGGCAAAGCTACCGCTGGAGCGATCTTGACTTTGAAGCCAATTTAAAAGATGGCATTGCAATCGATTGGCCCATACGCTATAAAGACCTTGCTCCCTGGTACGACCATGTAGAAAAATTTGCTGGCATTAGTGGTTCTGCAGAAGGATTGGCGCATTTACCGGATGGTCATTTTCTACCACCGATGGATTTAAATTGCGTAGAGAAAGATGTTTCAGCTAGAATAAAAGATTTCTATAAAGATCAACGGCACCTGATCATTGGTCGGGTTGCCAATCTTACGCAGGCAATACCCGGAAGAACGCAATGCCAGTTCCGTAACCGTTGCTGGGAAGGCTGCCCGTTCGGCGGCTATTTCAGCACGCAATCTTCCACTTTGCCTGCAGCATTGGCTACGGGTAATTTAACGGTGCGCCCCTGGAGCATCGTTACAAAAATTATTTACGATAAAGACACCCAAAAAGCCAAAGGCGTTGAAATACTCGATGCAGAAACAAACAAGACTTACGAGTTTTATTCCAAGATCGTTTTCTTAAATGCATCTGCTTTAAACAGCGCATGGGTACTCATGAATTCCGCAACAGATGTGTGGCCCGATGGCTTGGGAAGCAGCAGCGGCGAACTTGCCCACAACATTATGGATCACCATTACAATCTCGGTGCTTCCGGAACAGTTGAAGGCTATGAAGACAAATATTATTATGGCCGCCGCGCCAATGGTTTTTATATTCCACGCTTCGCCAATATGCAAGGCGATAAACGAGATTACCTGCGTGGCTTTGGCTACCAGGGCAGTGCCAGCCGTGGCAACTGGAACCACGATGTAGCAGAACTAAGTGTGGGCACAGATTTTAAAGAAGCGCTTACAGAACCGGGTGGGTGGACTATTGGCGCAACTGGCTTTGGCGAAATTTTGCCTTATCATGAAAATAAAATTTCGCTCGATAAAGAGAAGAAAGACAAATGGGGTTTGCCCGTTTTGGCAATGGATGCAATCATCCGCGACAATGAGCTAAAAATGCGCAAGGATATTATTTCCGAGCTTAAGGCCATGTTCGAAGCAAGTGGCGTGAAGAATGTAACCACCTACGATCAGGGTCACGCAATCGGTCACGGCATTCACGAAATGGGTACGGCCCGCATGGGTAATGATGCTAAAACATCGGTGCTTAATGCAAATAACCAGGTTTGGGATGCGAAAAATGTTTTTGTTACCGACGGCGCAGCAATGACCAGTAGTGCGTGTCAAAATCCATCGTTAACTTACATGGCGCTTACGGCACGCGCAGCCGATTTTGCGTTTGATGAATTGAAAAAAGGGAATATTTAGATCGCCGATGTCAGGATGTCTGATTTTAAGATGTGTTTTATAAATCGGATATCCGAGAATCAGACATTTGAGATTTTTATGAACCGAGCTGAAAAATAAGTATTGAACTTTTCTTGCGTCGCACTCTTGTACGGTTGGATGATATGGCAGCAAAATACAATTAAGCCTAAGATGATTCTTAATCGGAAAGTACAAGGGAGTGACACAACGAAGATGCCATGAAATGCAAAAGTTGATTAACAAAAATCAGAAATTAATAAAAAAGAAATTACAACATTATGCCCGGCGATACTTTGAATGTAAATAACAAGGCGGTAGCACAAAACACGTACGATGCAATTGTAGTAGGCTCCGGCATCAGTGGCGGTTGGGCGGCGAAAGAGCTTTGCGAACAAGGGTTAAAGACCTTAGTGCTGGAGCGTGGCCGGATGGTAGAGCATATAAAAGACTACACCGATACCACAAAAGATCCATGGGAATTAACACATCATGGCGGTCGTACAACTCAAAATAAAACCGACAGCCCTATTCAAAGCAAATGTTATGCATACAATGAAGTGTCAAGCAAATTCTTTGTAAACGATAAGGAACATCCCTACAACCAAACTAAACCATTCGATTGGGTACGTGGTTATCATGTAGGTGGGCGCAGTATAATGTGGGGCAGGCAATGTTACCGCTGGAGCGATGTAGACTTTGGTGCAAACGCAAAAGATGGCCATGGCGTTGATTGGCCAATCCGTTATAAAGATATTGCTCCCTGGTACGATTATGTAGAACCATTTGTTGGTATCAGCGGTTCAGTGGAAGGTTTGCCGCAATTGCCGGATGGCAAATTTCTGCCGCCGATGGAAATGAACTGTCTTGAAAAACAAGTAGCCGAAAGAATCAACAAAGGTTTTGCTGATGGCCGACGAATGATCATTGGCAGAACAGCCAACCACACAGTAAAAGTTGGCGACAGAGGCCCGTGCCAATTTAGAAACAAGTGCCACGAAGGTTGCCCCTTTGGCGGTTATTTCAGCAGTAATGCTGCCACCTTACCCGCAGCAGCAAGAACCGGAAATATGACTTTGCGCCCTTTCTCAATTGTACAGGAAGTGATTTATGATAAGGATACCAAAAAAGCAAAAGGTGTGCGCATTGTTGACACAGAAACAATGAAAACCGAAGAGTTTTATGCAAAGATTATTTTCCTGAATGCATCAACCATTGCGACTGCTTCTATTTTATTGAACTCCGTTTCAGATGCCTTCCCTAATGGCTTGGGCAACAGCAGCGAACAGGTGGGTCATAATTTAATGGATCACCATTACGGTGTTGGCGCTTACGGAGAATCGGAAGATTTTGCAGATCAATATTTTTATGGCAGAAGGGCAAACGGTATTTACATTCCGCGTTTTAGAAACATCAATGAACAAACCACACAAAAAGATTATGTGCGTGGCTTTGGCTACCAGGGTGGCGGTGGCCGTGGAAGAATAGACATTCAGGAAGGTATTGGCGGCGACTATAAAGAGTCACTTACAGAGCCGGGTAAATGGACCATGGGTATTGGTTCATGGGGTGAACACCTGCCTTATTATGAAAATAAAATGACGCTGAATAAAGACAAGAAAGATAAGTGGGGATTGCCCACCATCGACATTGACTGCGAGTTTAAAGAGAATGAAAAAGCGATGCGCAAGGATATGATGGAAAGTGCAAAAGAAATGCTGGAGAAAGCAGGATTGAAAAATGTGGGCACTTATGATAGTGCTCCGGCACCGGGTTTCTGTATTCACGAAATGGGTACGGCAAGAATGGGTAAAGACCCAAAAACGTCAGTGCTAAATGGCAATAATCAAATGCATGAAGTAAATAATGTATTTATTACTGATGGTGCTTGCATGGCTTCAAGTGCCTGCCAGAATCCATCGGTTACTTATATGGCTTTAACGGCAAGAGCATGCGATTTTGCTGTTAAAGAATTAAAGAAAGGAAATATTTAATGTGCGGATTTGTTGATATGCAAATGTGCAGATGAAGAAATTTTTTAGGAGCCAGGCAGTTGAATAAAAATTTAGCTTTAGTTGCGTCGCACACTTGTACTGTTGGATTTTATGGCAGCAAAATACATTCGCAACCAGAGATGACGCTTAATCAGAACGTACAAGTGAGTGACACAACGAAGATGAAAAAATTAGATAACCGCATATTTATTTTTTTGGCAATTGCATTGGCTTGCAATAAAAACAGCACCTTGCCAGAATATTATGGTACTGCATCTATGACTATAAATGGAGTAAATTGGCAGGCAGATAAGGTGAAATGCAATGTATTGAAACAGTACACATGTTATAATAATAAAATCGCAATAGATTTTTTGAAATTCAGCACTGAAGGATACCTTAGGGAAGATTATTCTTTTGAAAAAATCCTGCCTGCTGTTTCTTTTCAGAAAATTTATCCTTCTAATTCCGGCAATCAATGCAATGATACCCTCGATGCTGTTTATGGAATACAAACTGATGATGGGGATGTTAATTTAGCTTTTTATAATACAGATACTTTAGGTGCTAGTTATTTAAATGTTGAAAATTACAATCCCGAAACCAAAGAAATAAGCGGTTCTTTTGCGGTAACTTTTATTTTATTGCGTAAAGATGTTTCAGCTACAACAATTGTTGACACAATACGAATAACAAATGGTAAATTTAATACGAAGTTTCTGAATTAAATTTTGTGTATTGACTGTTGCAATAAAATCAGAACGTACAAGAGTGCGACGCAACAAAAGATGAAAAAAGATTTATAGCTGGTATCACAAATAAGGAAATTAAAATTCTAATTTTATAACAATAACCATCTCCGTAAATTGGAGGTTTAAACCACAAGTATTATGAACAGAAGAGATGCTTTAAGCCGGGTGGCACTCTTGTTTGGCGGCTCCATTATTGGTGCAGAGGCATTTTTGAGTGGCTGTAAAACAGCTACCAAATATGGCGCAAGTATGAACTTTACGCCAGACGATATTGCTTACCTTAACGAAATTGCAGAAACTATTTTGCCTGCTACAAACACACCCGGTGCCAAAGAGGCTAAGGTGGGTGAGTTTATGACGGTGATGGTGAAAGACTGCTACGAAGAAAAGGATCAGAAAATCTTTATGGAGGGCATGGGTAAATTGGATGAAGCCTGCCAGAAGAAGAACAGTAAATCATTCATGGAATCCAGCCCGGCAGAACGCCACGACTTTTTGGTTGCTTTGGATAAAGAAGCCAAAGACTACCAGAAAAGTAAGAAAGCTGAAGATCCTTCGCACTATTTTACCATGATGAAGCAGCTTACATTAACCGGCTACTTTACCTCAGAACCCGGTGCTACAAAGGCTTTGCGTTATGTGGCAGTTCCCGGAAGATACGAAGGTTGCATACCTTACAAAAAAGGTGATAAAGCCTGGGCTACCAGTTAGTTTGTAAAAATGAGCGAAGCTTTAAATTTTTCATGCATCGCTTATTACATCGCACACTTGTGCTTCCGGAATATTCTGATACTGAAATATACAAACCGCAGAGACGCTAAGACGCAGAGATAAAATCAAATTCCTTTGCGCCGATCCGTCTCTGCGGTTAAAATACTCGCTTGGATAAAGCTCAAAACTGTCCCGTACGTTCAAGTGTGCGACGCAACAAAAGTTCAGTATTATTCTTTAGCCTGGCCAAAAAAGATTCTAAAAATAAATTTAATCCTCTAAGCCTATTTCCTGGTGCAGGGCTGGTACCTGCACATCTTTAAAACCTTTTTTCAGCAGTCTGTTTTGAAATTCAAGCTGCACATCATACTCGCCGTGTACAATAAATAATTGTTTCACCAATGACGCATCCTGGCAGGCAAGGAACTGCGAAAGATCATCATAATCGCCATGTGCACTCATGCTGCGCATTGAACCAACTTCGGCTATAACTTTATATTCTTCGCCAAATATGCGCACTTCTTTCTGGCCGTTCATTAGCCTGCCGCCAAGTGAATTCGGTTCGCAATAGCCCACCATAAGAATGGTGTTTTTTGCATCGCCAATATTGTTCTTAATATGATGTTTAATGCGCCCGGCATCGGCCATGCCGCTTGCCGAAATGATAATACACGGTTGATTAAGATCATTCAACCGTTTACTTTCTTCAACCGTTTTAATAAAATGCAGTTGCTTAAAATCGAAGGGGTCGTTATCGGTTTTCAATAATTTCTGAATTCGGTTATTAAAATTCTCGGCGTGGCTTTTTACTACCTGTGTTGCTTCCATACTCAGCGGGCTGTCAACAAATACAGGAATATTGGGCAGGGCATTTTCATTGCTTAACTGGTTAAGAAAGTAGAGTAGTTCTTGTGTGCGCCCAACACTAAACGCCGGTATGATGAGTTTCCCTTTTTTTTGAACGCATGTTTTTTGAACCCATTCATTTAACTGGTCTGTGGTATTTATTACATCCTCGTGCAGTTTGTTACCATAGGTACTTTCAATAATGATATAATCTGCCTGCGGAAAGGTATCTGGCGAACGAAGAATTACATCGCCGTATCTGCCCACATCGCCGCTGAAACTTAACTGATGGGTTTTACCGTTTTCATTAATTCTCACATGCACTGCGGCGCTGCCTATAATATGGCCCGCATCTGTGTACAAAACATCTATTCCGGGCTCAATCGTAAACCATTCGCTGTAGGGCACTTCACTGAATAAAGGGATCACCTGCAGTATATCCTCTACGCTGTAAAGTGGTTCGTAAGGTGGCAAACCCTGGCGTATTCGTTTCTTATTAATGTACCGTGTATCGTCCTCCTGAATGCGGGCAGAGTCTTCCAGTAAAATAGCGGTAAGTTCTTTGGTAGCGGGCGTACAAAAGATTTTTCCACTAAACCCTTCCTTTACAAGTTTGGGTATTAAACCCGAATGATCTATATGTGCATGAGACAACAACAGGTAATCTACATCCTCTGCATTAAAACCAAAAGACGCATTCAGCTCATCGGTTTGTTTGCCCATGCCCTGAAACAAACCGCAATCAAAAAGAATTTTTTTGCCGCTTTGCAGTGTAAGTAAATGTTTTGAACCTGTTACACAATGTGCGGCACCGTGGAAAGCAATTTTCATATAGCAATAATTGATTGGCCTAAAGGTAAATGCTAAGCTGCACAATTAATGCTGCATGTTTTAAAAGACAGAAAGGATTTTTTTGTACCCGGCAGCAGATACTTTATTGAGCTTCTCTTGCGTCGCACCCTTGTGCATCTGGAGTATGAAGCAGCTTTTAACGAAGCGAAAAATAGAATTGGTATCCGCTTCAATCTTCGCTTAGATAAAAGTTCATTAAAGTATCTGAACGTACAAGAGTGCGACGCAAGAAAGGCTAAATATATTTCCTAAAGCCGGGCCCACAATTCTTTTATTGTAATTCGAATGTTGGCTGAAACTTTTTCAGAAGCAGCTAAAAAGATAATTGTTCAGTAAAAATATTTTGTTTAATTTAATAGTGTAAAACCTACCGCCATGAATCAACATACTATTTCCCGCATCTCGATTTCGCTGCTGGCCATTGTACTGATCATCTTTGGCTTTTACCATTTTATTTATCCGCAAAACCCTTATTGGGTACCTGCCGTCTTTTCTGCCAAGCGGCAATATCTGGATCTATATCCCCGGTGTTGCGTTTATTCTTGCAGGCATTGCGTTTATTATAAACAAGCAGGTAAGGCTGGCAGGCTACTTACTGGCAATTCTGCTGCTGATTTTTGTACTAACCATTCACCTGCCTAATTTAATTAATGCAAGCAGCACCGAGAACATGCAGGGTGCACTTATCAGCTTATTAAAAGATACAGCTATAGCAGCCTTTGCATTGCATATAGCAGCAAATGCCAAAAACTGATACAGTAAAAATCTGAAGACTTAATTGTGCTATATTTTTATGGCATTAATTATTTATTTCTAGCTTTAAAGCTCCAGGTAAAATAAAATTCTGCAACTGTTTCTCCTGTTTCATTTTTACCTGTGGAGCGGCATAATACTGTTGTGCCTTTGCCTGTTGAAACAGCTTCTTCAACTGATTTATTTACGGCATCACCATTGGCACAGGTAAACAATATTTTACCTGTAGCTTTTTTATAAAAAGATGCTTCCATTTTTACCAGCAGCATACTTACTGTTGGGTCTCGTCTATATACGGCACCAGAGCACAATGCCCCGGTACTTACTTCGGCAGCCATTGAAAGAATGGCAAAATAAACAGAGTGAAACGGGTTTTTATTGAACCACTTCTGCTTTACTGAAATGGTTGCCTGTTCGGGTGTAAATGAATGCACACGTAACCCTGCAAAAAACGCAGATGGTAACTGCGTTAACGAAAATAATGCGAATCCCGAACGGCTGCTGATACGCTTTGCAAATGAATTGAAATGCGGATTCATTAAAAAAGATTTGCAGCAAGTTATTGTGTTTATAAGAACGAAGAAAGTTTTCTGCGCTTTAGTTTTTATAACAAGATAAGTGGTACAACAATGAGTGGGCCGAAATAGCAGATATTTGTGCTGAAACTTTATTACATGAGCAGGTGGTATTCTTATATTAATTCAGCAAAGAAAATTGTTGAAAACTATAAAGGCGCAGAACCGTTGTCTGCATTTCTGAAAGATTATTTCCGGCAACATACAAAATATGGCTCTAACGACAGGAAATACATCACCCATCTTTGCTACAGCTATTATCGTATGGGGTCTGCTCTTACCAATTTAAGCACAGAGGAAAAAATAAAAACCGCTTTGTTTCTATGCAATGATGAGGCGGCCGAATGGCAAATATTATTTGATGAAAACTGGCTACGGGCCTGGAGTAAAAAGCCGGATGAAAGAATTCATTTTGTTCAGGGGTTTTATCCTGATTTTTTACTAAATGATATTTTCAGTTTTCATAATGAATTAAGTGAAGGTATTAACAATAATGAATTTGACCGGTCTTACCTTATTCAGCCCGATGTATTTTTTAGGATAAGGCCAGGTAAACATAGTTTGGCTGTCCAAAAGCTGAATGCTAATAAGATAAATTTTAAAAAGGTTTCAGAAAATTGTTTTTCGGTTGCGAATGCAAGCAAGCTTGATGCAGTTATTGATATTAACAAAGAAGCAGTAATACAAGATTACAGCTCACAAAGAATTCAGGAATTCCTTGTAACCGTAAAACAGCAAATCACTCAGAATACCGCATTAAAAATATGGGATTGCTGCGCGGCAAGTGGTGGAAAATCTATTCTTGCCTTTGATATATTTAATAAAATTGATTTAACTGTTTCTGATGTGCGGCCCTCCATTATCAATAATTTAAAAAAGCGTTTTAAAGAAGCAGGAATTAATAAATACCAGTCATTTGTAGCTAACCTTACAAAGAAAATTATCAACATTCCCGAATCTTATTTTCAGCTCATTATTTTCGATGCGCCATGCAGCGGAAGCGGCACATGGGGCAGAACGCCGGAGCAACTTTATTTTTTCTCGAAAAAAACGATTGATGATTATGCTGCACTTCAAAAAAACATTGCCGGTATGGTTGTGCCCCATCTTGAAAGTGGGGGTTATTTTTTATACATTACCTGCTCTGTTTTTAATAAAGAAAACGAAGCTGTTACAGCATACATAAAAAACAATTTTGGCATGGCTGTTATGAAACAGGAATTACTGAAGGGGTATAACCAAAAAGCCGACACCATGTTTGCTGCATTGTTTAAAAAAACTTAGTATATTCTAATACCAATACCTGTATTTCATGGCAGCATCGTTGCGTCGCAATCACTTCATCTGTATATCTTTTAGCAGCAACAGTGCAAGCGGCGGCAATTTTTAAAAGCTTCATTTATAATCCGAACGATAAACGTAATGCGACGCAACAAAGCTTAACCAAAGAACAGAAAGCTGGTAACCAAAATTGCTTTTTAATTATCCCAAACCAGCCTTGTAAATTAACTGCTATGGTCTGCTACAATAAGCCATTTACCCTTTATTTTACGAAACAGTAATGTAAAAGTCCCACCTATATCTCCGATAGTTCTTGTCAGGTGCCATTTGCCAAGTACAAAACTATATTCTTCAGATAGTTGCTTTACAGAGAGAATTTCAAAATTGAGTTTACCCATTGCAGCAGTATCAGGATAATGCTTTTTGTAGTTTTCCAGTGTTTTTTGCCAGCCATAGTTTGGCCCGGCTGTGCCCACAAAAACCAGGCTATCGCTGTTCCAGTAGGTTTCCATAAAACCATCAATATTTCCTTTGTTCCATTCTTTCGTTTGCTTTTCCAGTATAGCGCGTATGGCAGGTTCATCCTTCAATTGTGCGGTGGAAGTAAAAGAAAAAGCAGTCAGGAAACAGAACAAGCTGGTTGATAAAATGCAATGGTAATTTTTTTTCACAGAAAATATTTTACGTTATAACGAAAGGATTTTTTCATACACAAAAAAAGTATCAGGCTTTAATATGATAGTCATTTGACTTGTTTAAAGATATGACGGGTGGATTAAAAACTACTAAAAAGAGGGATCAGAATTTTCATTTAAAATTGCAGTATTTTATAGTAACTCAAAATTAATAACTGATGCATCTCTTAAAATCTAACCCTGGCTGCACTCAGAATGAAAGATTTTTTGAGCACATTCAACCAATCGCGTTACCGGCAATACGCCGGTGTTTATTTTTTGCACTCCTCATAAAAAAACACATTGGCCCGCCTTTAAAATTTTATACCTGCGTGGCAAATGTTCAGCTGTATAGTATTTAAACATCATTAATTTGTTGTATTGCAGTTACGATTTGCATACAGTTTCATTACATTTGGCATTTAAAACCTGAGATGTTCTACAAAATATTTAATGCAATGAAAAAACACGCACTTAATTTATCTGTAAAATCCAGATTAAATTTTCATTCTGTAATGGGGCAACCTTTCTTCTTTATCCTATCAATTTTTGCCGTTTTATTTATCGGGGGATGTAAAAAAGATTTTAAAGATTCCGCCCCTGTTTCAGCTGCAGACGAAAACGGACTGGCGAAAAAGGTAGCGTCACAACCCAACATTATTTTAATTCTTGCAGATGATGTAGGTTATGAAGTACCTACAATAGATGGCGGCCAATCTTATTCAACACCCAATATTGATTTGCTGGCAAAAAATGGTATGCGTTTTACACAGTGCCATGCTTCGCCGTTATGCTCACCATCCCGTTTTATGCTCTTAACAGGTAAATATAATTTTCGCAATTACTCCATATGGGGTCAAATGGATTTAAGCCAGCGTACACTGGGCAATATGCTTAAAGATGCAGGTTACGCAACCTGCTATACAGGCAAATGGCAATTGGATGGCGGCGATAATTCGATCAGAACTTTAGGTTTTGACAAATACTCTGTGTACCTACCCTTCCTGCTTCAAAACGAATTTCTTGAAGGCTCCAGGTACAAAGGTTGCAAGATATACCAGGATGGCGGCTACTTACCTTCTAACCTTACTGCAGATAAATATGCTGATGATGAATTTACATCGTACCTGCTCAATTTTGTAGATAGTACCAGTAATTTAGGTAAACCCTTTTTCGCATACTATGCTATGAATTTAACCCATCCGCCATTAAGCCCTACACCTGATGATCCTGAATACGCTACATGGAATTTTGATGTACGCGGAAATGGTGACAAAAGGTTTTATCCTTCAATGGTAAAGTATATGGACAAACTTGTTGGGCAAATTGCCGATCATATAGCTACGCTGGGTTTGGCCGAAAATACGCTGATCATTTATTCAGGAGACAATGGCACACCAAGGCCTGTACTATCGCAGTTCAATGGTTTTACTGTTCGGGGTGGCAAACATTCAACCACAGAACCCGGTACCAATGTGCCATTGATTATGTACTGGCCAAAAACAATAGCCAGGAAAACCGTTGTTAATGACCTGGTGAGTTTCCCGGATTTTCTGCCAACACTTGCCGACGTTGCCGGCATACCAACACCTGCAAATTATGGTACCTTGGACGGTGTGAGTTTTTATTCAACACTAACCACTGGTACCAATCCACTTGCGCGCAGTACAATATACGATGCATTTTCCGGCGACACTACCAAAAGACCATTTAACAGGTGGGCCCAAAACACCAGTTACAAATTGTACGATATAGAAAGAAAATATCCAACTTCCGGTGCTTTCGTAAAGATTGAGCAGGGCAAAGTAGATGGGCTTCCTATTCCTGATTCGCTACTTACACCAGAGGAACAGCAATTAAAACAAAGCTTTCAGCAAATACTTAACTTATACCACTAAGCCTTAGCTATTTGTGCTTAGCTGTAACAGCATTAAAGGAAATTGAGGTTTCCTTTAATGCTGTTTGCTTTTTTAATGCATTAATGAGCCGGGCTTTATTTCTTTTATCAGCTGCCGTTGCGTCGCACACTTCCTCTGAAGAATAAGATTGAGTCAGTAATTGATATGTTATAATTTGTTTGAGGCGATAGTGCTATTTTTTACTATAAAAGTGAAACTTCCTCTGCAAGACTGTTTCCATCTTATGCCTGTGTGCTCCAAAGGATCAGGCAAATTGTACGTCAATGCTGAACATTACAAGTGTGACGGCCCTTTAACATTATTAAGCCACCTTTTTATAAGCCATGACTTTGGTTTTGTTCTCATAATACTTTGCAGCCTCCCATTTTTCATACTGGTGATTATGCACAAGTATTTTGTATATAACTTTCACCAATCGCCTGGCTACTGCTATAATTGCTTTTTTGGAACCGCGGCTTTTCTTCAGATTTTGATATACAGCCCACCAGTATCCATTTTTGGCTTTTACAGCAGCCCATGCTACCTGCACCATTGCAGTGCGCAGGTATTTATTACCGGGATGACATTTGACAACTACTTTTTTATCTGAGCTTTCATGCACGCCTGCTGCAAAGCCTGCATATTTTACTGCACTGTCTTCGTTTTTAAACAATGCAATACTTAAACCCATTTCTGCCATAATTACCTCTGCACTTTCCATAGCAATGCCTTCCACTTCATCAAGCTTTTTCATTTGCTCTCTCTGCTTTTCTGTAAACAGAGATTTTTTGATACCGGCTTTTGTTTTACATAGCATCTTCGTTGCGTCGCAATCACTTCATCTGTATAGCTTCTGGCATCAGTATAATCTCGTTAATAAATTGCAGGCAAAGCTCAATTCATAATCCGAACGATGAACGTAATGCGACGCAACGATGCTTAATCAGCGAACAGAAAGCTGGTATCAAAAAAAATTGCATGCCTGTTTTTGTAGAAATATTGCAGATCACAGACATGATTTTAAAATTGCAGCTTTCAAGCGTCCGGATCATTTTGTTTTTAATGCGGGTAAGCTGCTGGGTATAATGCAGCCGCTGACGGGTAAGCTCTCTTAATGCCTCCTGTGATTCGTTCATAACAATACTTGGTTGCACCATGCCATTCATTAAAAGGGTGGCAAGCCATACAGCATCCCGTTTATATGTTTTTAATAATGGATTTTGTTTTACCGTGAAGGGATTTACCACAACTACTTTAATCCCCGCCTCAGTCAGCACACGATATACAAAACGCCAGTAAATACCAGTGCTCTCAATGATTACATCTTTGATAAGATAACCAACAAGATGATCTTTGAGTTGATACACATCTTCTGTGTAAGTATTGAAAGTGTTAATGACGGGAACTTCGCCCTCTATACAAACAGCCACTTTGAAAGTCGGCTGATGACAATCTATTCCGGCTACTCTTTGAATCCTTAGAGGAATAGAATAACTTCGTAAAGAATCTTTTTTCATGGGTGAACCTTTTATTGTAACGAAAGTTAGCAATGTTTACAGGTTCACCCTCTTCATTTGCCTGCGTGTACTGTGGTTCATGGGGAATTGTACGGTTGAATATAACTGAGCTTTTAACAGCCAATACATCCAACTGCAAAAATCCAGGTTTAAGAATAATATTCTAAAATCGCTGGAAGGCAATTGGCGTACAGAACATCTTTTTACATTGCGTCATAGCTATAAGATGGCTAAAGCTTATCAGCAGCATATAACAGCAACCGACATAGCCATAGAAACACACTTGCAGCAATATGAAGCCAGTGTAAATGAAGGAGAGCTTAGTGTTGCCCCAATCGCTGACAAACCTTTGGATGAGACAAAAACTGACAGAAAAAAGAAAAAAAAGCAACAGGGAGCACCTTCATTTAATATCAGGAATTATCTTGAAAAAATATACGGAACTGATGTGCTTGCCATATATGGGCTCAATGAAATGAGCGGGTTGGAAATTTTATCGGAAACAGGCACTGATTTAACCAAATGGGAAACAGCAAAGCATTTTGTAAGCTGGTTAAATTTATGTCCCAATAATAAAATATTAGGCGGCAAACTGATCAGCAGTAAATTATTAAAGAAAAAACCCAATACTGCAAGCCAGGCTTTTAGAACTGCAGCCAATGCTGTGCAGAGAAGCAATCACTGGTTAGGAGATTATTTTAGAAGAATGAAAAGTAAAGGAGGCAATAAGTTTGCCTGCGTTGCAACAGCTAATAAAATAGCTACTATCTTTTACAATATGGTTACCCAAAAGAAAATATTTACTCCGGTTGATTTAGCTATGTACCAGGAAAAGCAAAGAACTGCCAAAATAGCTTTCTATGAACGAAAACTCAATGAACTAAAATCCGCCGCTGCCTAGGAGTTGTATAGAAGCGAAAGGTTGACAGTGACAAAACAGTAAAAGGCGAAATTTTTCACTGCACTCTAAATAACGTAGAGCGTTTGCGATTGATGCCTACATTCGAAAACTACAACTCTGCCTTCGCTATATTTCGCTTTGCTCAATATAGCTTCTGTAGATAAAGTGAGTGCCCCCCGAAATGAATTCTTGCGGGGATGGCACGCTTCTACTGTAGAAGTGCTAAGCAGCAATACCGAAGCGCATACCTTGTACTACTGTTCTTTGCACCTACAACCATTTACCAAGATTCTTCAAACTCTCCGCATTGTGTACAGCAGCAAAAATATCTGTGTATGGCAATGCTGTCTGCATACCCGCAACATAGGGTTTATAATCAGCATAACCAGCTAAAGGATTTAACCAGATCAGTTTTTTGCAATGATTGTGTATCGATTCCATGCTTTGATGCAAAAGATCCAAATCACCTGTATCCCATCCATCGCTCATGATGATTACGATTGTTTTCTTGTCAACAACTTTTGATGCATATTCCTTTACAAACTTATCAAGGCTTTTACCAATTCTCGTGCCACCGCCCCAGCCCTCGTTTTTCTCACCAAGCAGTTTCATGGCTGACTGAAAATCATTTTGTCTTAGCAAAGAAGTTATATGCTGCAACGATGTGCTGAATGCAAATGTTTCTACCCTGCTGTACACCTGCTGAAACGCATACATGAACTGCAGCAAAAAGCCTGCATACAATTCCATTGATCGGCTTACATCGCAGATCACCACCAGCTTTGTACGGTTACGTTTTGGTTTCCTGTATACAATTTCCAGTAATTCACCACCGCAGCGCATGTTTCGGCGAAGTGTTCGTCGAAGGTCAGGGAGATTTATCTTATTGGTTTTTTCATAACGCCTGCCTGCTTTTACAGCAAGCCTTCTAGACAAAGCTTTAATCAATCTCAACAGTTCATCTACTTCATCATCGGGTATGTCTGCAAAATTTCTTTGGGATAAACTTTCATTCGTACTGTAAGAAGCCGCTTCTTCTTCCTCCTCGCTTTTATTTCCATTAAGCCATGCTTTGAGTGATTTAAAAGAAGCATCTTTTGCGGTTGGTTTCAGTACATGCTTCTGTGTTGCTTTTATTTTGGAATCCACAGCTTCGCCAATTTCTTTCCAGTAACTATTAAAAAACTGGTCGAATTCCAGTAACTGGTTTTTACTTTTGCATAGTACAGATTTCAACGCCAGCCTGAATATGCCCCTGTCGCTGTAATTCAGGAACTGCAAGGCTTCCAGCGCTGTTGCTTCATCGGGAACACCCAATACAAAACCCTTATGCCGCAGGTAACGGCAAAACTGAACAATGTTTTTTGATAAGGATGTCTGTCTTGAGATTAACATAAACTTTGTGGTTTTTATAACCGGTAACCAGCAACTTCTAACTAATTACCCAATCTTCGAAACAATGCCGGTCTTTTCCATAAGTTCGCTCAGCGACATTTGTACATGTCTGGTATCTCTCCAGTCTTTTAATACAACGCCGAGGGTTTGCTCAATAATGTTTTTGTCTAGATGATCAATATGAAGTCCTGTCAATGCCAAAGCCCAGTCCAATGTCTCTGCTACACCCGGAGTCTTTTCCAGTTGCATTTGCCTTAGCTGCTGCATAAACAAACAAATCTGTTCGCCGAGTTTGCTGTCAATCGCCGGCACTTTGCTTTTTACAATCATCCATTCTTTTTCAAATTCAGGATAATCGATATACAAATACAAACAACGTCTGCGTAATGCTTCGCTCAATTCTCTTGTGCGGTTGCCTGTTAAGATCACCTGCGGAATATTCGTCGCTTTGATCGTGCCGATCTCCGGGATGGTGATCTGCCAGTCGCTCAGTACTTCAAGTAAAAAGCTTTCAAACTCTTCATCGCTGCGGTCAATTTCATCGATGAGTAACACCGGTTTTGTATCATGCGTGATGGCTTGCAGCAAAGGCCGTTTCATCAAAAACGCATCGCTGAAAATTGTCTTCTCTTTATCATCCACACTTTGATCATTATGCTCCACCATTTTCAAATGCAGCAGTTGCCGCTGATAATTCCATTCGTATAATGCATGTGTTGCGTCAAGCCCTTCATAACATTGAAGTCTTATTAAATCAGTCTGCAATGCCTTCGCCATTACTTTGGCGATCTCCGTTTTACCCACACCGGCAGGTCCTTCCACAAGCAATGGCTTTTGCAGTTGCAGCGAGAGATACAGCGACATGGCAACAGCATCGTCCGTAATATAACCCTGCTCATAAAGCATTTTTTTAATATCGTTCAACTGTATCATGTAAATTGGCGATAGTGAATTTTTAGAAGATAAATATAGATTTTTTGAGCCCGGCTTTTGTTCTTTGATTAAGCTTTTGTTGCGTCGCACTCTTCGGCAGCCGAAGCTTTATTATGCAATGCTAATTGCATAGCTTGAACTGTTGAATCCTGATTCGGCTTGTTGACCAATTATATTACACAAACAAGGCGGCATTTCTACCGCCTTGTCAAATCAAAATAAACCAATATTATTAAGCCAACGCATGCAATGCTTTTTTCAAATACACTTTTGCAAGATGCTTGCGGTATTCTTCCGACGCAAAATGATCGCTCATAATCGTTATGTCTTCTGCTGCCGCGGCAACCGCCGCTTCAGTAGATGCTGCTGATTCTGCTGCTGTATCGCGAAAGGGAGCTTCACTTAAACCGGTGAATGCAATACTTGTTTTACCATCAGGCTTTTTCATTACCGCGCAACCAACAATGGCGAACCTTGATGCGGGTTGTGAAAATTTCTGGTAATTGGTTTTCGTTCCTTCGGCAGGAACTGGTACCCGAATCTCTGTAATGATCTCGCCCTCTTCAAGGGCAGTTGTGAATAGCCCTTGAAAGAATTCGGTCGCGGCAATTCTTCTTGAAGTGTTCGTATTTTGTGTAATAATGGCTGCATCTGCTGCAAGCACCAATGCGCCCCAGTCAGCCGCAGGATCAGCATGCGCAAGGCTTCCGCCAATGGTTCCGTAATTGCGCACCTGCACATCACCGATCCATGATGCGGCTTCTGCAAAGAAAGGTAACTTGCTTTTTATAAGATCGTTTGATGCGATGTCACCATGTGTGGTGCCTGCACCAATAACGATCTCGCCATCTTCTTCCCTGATGCCTTTTAAAGAATCAATCTTTGAAATGTCAACCAGTTTGGCAGGCTGGTTTAACCGGAGTTTCATGGCAGGTAAGAGACTATGACCGCCTGCCAGTATTTTCCCATCACCAGATGATAAGGCTGCGATAGCCTCTTCAACGGTGGTAGCTCTTTGATATTCGAATGCAACTGGTATCATGATAATGAATAATTAAAAATGAATAATAAAGAATGAGAAAAGCTGAGCAAAGATTAGAACGTACAAGAGTGCGATGCAACGATGTT
>DGQT01000008.1 GCA_002390845.1 Chitinophagaceae bacterium UBA4407
AAGACAATGATTGGCCGGGCTGAAGTGGCACTATGAGGCTTTTGTTGCGTCGCACACTTATGCGTTTGGAACATCAGTCGACAGTTGACCGTCAACTGTCGACTGAAAATTCTACAGCACAAGCGTGTGATCCCGAAATGAATTCGGTCCCGAGAGCTTTCGGGATGCCACGCTTCACTTAAATGTCGCCATGAAAGAGGAACTGTGAAACGAGCGTGGCAACGAAAGCTTAAATAGAATATCAATAGCCGGGTTCAAAAAAGTTTTTTTAATTGCTTAATAAAGTTTTTAAACGTTGTACAACCTTTTCCGCCGTGGGCAACATAGCTGCTTCTAATGCAAGATTAATGGGCACTGCGGGCAGATTTAAAGCGCCCAATACTTCAACCGGTGCATCAAGATATTGAAAGCAATTATACGCAATCCTGTGTGCCAGCGCCTCGGCAAACGAATTGTTCTGTTGTTCTTCGGTAAGTACCAGGCATTTGCCATGTTTCTTTACAGTTTCAAAAACAAGCGCTTCATCGAGTGGGAATAATGTGCGCAGGTCGATGATCTCTATTTGTCCCGGAAGCTTTGCTGCTGCGGCTTTTGCCCAGTAAACACCCATGCCGTAAGTAATAACGCAGGCAGATACGCCATTTTTTATTTTTTGCGCATCGGCCTGTAACACCACATTGCCTTTGCCCAACGGAAGTATATAATCTCTTGCAGGCTCAACGGTTTTTGCTTCTTCGGTGCCGGGTACTTTGCTCCAGTATAAGCCTTTATGTTCCAGCATTACAACAGGATTGGGATCGTGGTAGGCAGCCTTCATTAATCCTTTTATGTCGGCGGCATTAGAAGGGTAGCAAACCTTAATTCCCTTGATGGTAAGCAGTGTAGATTCTATACTGCCGCTATGATACGGCCCACCACCGCCATAAGCACCAATGGGTACACGAAGGATCATACTTACAGGAAATTTACCATTAGAGAGATAACTGGATTTTGAAATCTCTGTTACCAGTTGGTTCAGGCCGGGATAAATATAATCGGCAAATTGTACTTCTACAATTGGCTTTAAACCAACGGCAGATAAGCCAATGGTTGAGCCTACAATATAAGCCTCTTGTATGGCGGTATTAAAAACACGGTGATCGCCAAATTTTTCTGCAAGGGTAGCAGCTTCACGAAATACGCCACCCAGCCTGCGGCCCACATCCTGTCCGTATAAAAGACATTCCGGATTGTCCTGCATCAGTTCGTCGATGGCGAACAATGCGGCATCTACCATCATAATTTTTTCTCTACCCACTGGTTGCCGGGTACCCTTTTCCTTTGTTACCGTTGTTGGTGCAAATACATGATCGCTAACGGTGAAAGGTAAGGGATCGGCTTCCTGAATAGCCTGTTCAAATGCATTTTGAGCGGTGGCTTTTGCTTCTGTTTCTATTTGTTGAAGATCGGTTTCACTAAAGCCATGTTGCAGTAATACACTGCGTAATTTGGGATAGGGGTCACGCTGTGCATGCGATTCAAGATCTTCTTTGCTTCGGTAAAACTCTTTGCGAACACCGCTGGTATGATGACCTAATAGTGGAACAGTGGCATGTACCAATACTGGCTTACGTTCTGTTCGTACAAAAGCGATGGCCTGCTGCATGGTTTGGTAGGCTGCAATAAAATCGCTGCCATCAACCTGTAACTTGTTAAGACCTTTAAAGCCATCTGCAAATTCGTAGGCATTCATGCTTCTTGCTTCTTCAGCAGAAACACTAATGCCCCAGTTATTATCCTGCACTAAATAAATAACGGGCAATTGTTTTAAAGCGGCAAACTGTAAAGCTTCACTTACTTCGCCTTCGGTCATGCTGTTATCGCCAAGGCTACATACTACAACCGCGGCTTCTCCTTTAGAACCTTTTCTTTGTAATGATGAATTTGTTGTTTCAAGATATTGCACGCCCTGAGCTATGCCAGTAGTAGGAATTGCCTGCATACCTGTTGCACTGCTTTGATGGATAATACGTGGTTTATCCGTTGCCACACTGCTGGGATGGCAATAATATGAACGACCACCAGAAAAAGGATCGTTTGCTTTGGCGAGTAATTGCAGCATTAACTCATAAGGTTGATAACCTATAGAGAGCATGATACTATCATCCCTGTAGTAGGGGCTTACAAAATCGCAATTGAGTAATTGTAAACCTGTTGCTATTTGTATTGCTTCATGACCCTTGGATGTGGAATGCACATATTTACAAACCTGCCGGTTGGTGTCATAAATTTCGGCCATGCTTCGGGCGGTGGCCATTAAACGAAAGGCTTTTGAAAGGATTGTTGCGTCAAACATTCGGCAAATATCTGGTACTGAGATCAATTATAGGATGAACGATAGCATTATTTAACTTCAAGGGAAAACACTTTACGGGTTTCAAAAAAACCTGTGAGTACATCACCTACAACGCATTCACCAACGCCGGCAGGTGTTCCGGTATAAATAAGGTCGCCGATGTTTATTGAGAAATATTGAGAAATATTGGCAATAATCTTTTCAAAAGAAAATATCATTTTGCTGCTATCTCCATTTTGAACAGTTTCTCCGTTTAACTGCATTGAAAAATTAATTGAATTCTTTTGCATATTGGGCGTAAGGTCAATCCAATCACCTGCAACTGCTGAATTATCCCATGCTTTGGCTTTTTCCCAGGGAAGGCCTTTTTTCTTTAATTCCTGCTGAACGTCACGTGCTGTAAAATCAATACCAACTGTTATGGCATTATAGTAACGGCTGGCGGCATACTCAGGAATATATTTTCCATTTTTAGATACACGTAGCACCAGTTCTGCTTCGTAGTGTAACTCATTCGTGAATTCAGGGTAATAAAAATGAATGCCCGGCTGTATTAATGCGCTTTTAGGTTTCAGGAAGATAACAGGTTCATCAGGAACTTCGTTATTAAGTTCTCTGGCATGCTCTGCGTAATTCCGGCCTACACAAAAAATTTTCATAGAGTTTAGATTTATGGGTAATCATGAACAATGGTGTACAAATAAGCAGTGGATTTAGTTTTGTTTTAGTTAACTGTACTTGCAAGTTAAAAAAAAGCAGTGACTAAACTAAATAAACTCCTTTTTATTTATCAGGTTCATTGTTCTTTCAATTCCCAGGGTTGAAAAGTTTTCTATGGTTTCCATACTGCCTTCAATTTTATTCTTTATTAAAGCCAGCTCTTCCGGAAACCATTTGCCCAGCACGTATTCTACCTGCATACCCTTGGGGAAATTGCTGCCAATACCAAAACGTAGTTTGGGATATTTATCGGTGCCCAGTGTTAATTCAATATCGGTTAAGCCATTGTGCCCGCCACTGCTGCCTGCCGGTCTTAACCGTAGTTTATTAACCGGAATAGCAATATCATCTACAATAGTAAGTGTATTTTCAAGGGATACTTTTTCTTTTTCCATCCAGTACCTGAAGGCTTTGCCACTTAGGTTCATATAGGTAGTGGGCTTTATGCATACAAAAATCTTTCCTTTCCATTTTACTTCTGCTACATCGGCAAGCCTGGCATTTACAAATGAGCCACCGTGTTTTAAAACAAATGCAGTTACCACATCAAAACCAATATTATGACGTGTATGTGCATATTCTGCACCAATATTTCCAAGCCCAACGATTAAATATTTCGACATAGAAAACTGCTTTATAAATTTCATGAACCCGGAACAGGAATGGCTGTTTAAAGCTGAATCATATCCTGCAGCACAAGTGTGCGACGCAACACAAGATGCCACAAGAATTTTGGTCTGACCAATAAAAAACTCCTTTAATCTGTAACCTGAAACCGGTGCTCCAATAAAAAACAAAGCCCCGTACAAACGTACAGGGCCTTAAATGATATAAAAAAATTATTTCTTTTTTGCATCTTTTGCAGGTGCTGCTGCTTTGGCCGCCGCTGCCGGAGCCGCTGCTTTTGCTGCTGCCGCCGGAGCTGCCTTTGCTGCTGCAGGCGCTGCTGCTTCTTCCTGTTTTAACTGACGTGTTAAAACTACAGATGCAACAGAGATACGTGGAGAATTCATTACTTCCATGTTATCTGCTTTAATATCCTGTACGCGGATGTTACCGTTCAGTTCAAGATTGGTAATATCTACTTCAATGGTTTCTTTCAGATACTTGGGTAAAGTTTTTACCTTAATCGCTTTCATTTTTAATACAAGCTTACCACCAGCTTTAACACCGGCAGCGGCACCTACGAACTTAAGCGGCAAAGTAGCAACCACTTTTTTGTCTTCAACCAGTTCCATCAGGTCAACATGATTCAAGACATCTGAAACCTTGTCGAACTGCAGGTCTTTTAAAATAGTTCTGTAAACGGTGCCACCAATGTTTACTTCGGCAAACTGAAATTCACTTGTGTACACCAGCGATTTTAGAGCTTTGGCAGAGGCATAAAAACTTACCTCTTTAGCGCCGCCATAAATTACACCTGGCACCATTTCCTGAGAGCGAAGTTGACGGGTGGCTTTTTTCCCGAGTTCGGTCCTCAGTTGTCCTTCGATTGTAATTGATTTCATTTTTATTGTTTTGTTTATTTAAAAAAGTTTTATATTTTTTTTGAGCCCGGCTAAAGTTTACTTATTAAACTTTTCTTGCGTCGCACTCTTGTGCTGTATCAAGATGGCATCAGTTCAACTTCAAGTTTTCTTACCTTTTTCCTCTCAACTGCGAGTGGATAAAAAGGCTGGTAATACTTTTATTTTCGTAAGCATTCCTGATGGCTATTGCCAAAAGGTCAGCTACAGAAATTACTTTGATCTTCGGGCTTTGTCTTTTAAGAGGAATTGTGTCGCAAACGATCAATTCCTCCAGCACACTATTCTCAATATTTTCGTAAGCGTTACCACTCAATATTGGGTGTGTACATAAGGCCCTTACACTTCTTGCCCCCTTCTCCTTTAATAAACCCGCTGCCTTTGCAAGGGTTCCGCCGGTATCGCAGATATCATCAATCAGCACAATATCTTTACCGGCCACTTCCCCGATTACCACCATGCTTGCTATTTCATTTGCACGTTTGCGGTGCTTGTCGCAGATTACCATATCCGCACTAAAATAGCTTGCAATTTCCCTTACGCGGTTGGTACTTCCTACGTCGGGGGCGGCAAAAGTAAGGTTTTCGAGTTTAAGTTGCTCAATGTAAGGAATGAAAATAGCCGAACTGTCTAAATGATCCACCGGAATATCAAAAAAACCCTGGATTTGAGGAGCATGTAAATCCATCGTTATTATTCTGTTAGCTCCGGCTGCTTCTAATAAAGTGGCAATTAATTTAGCGCCGATTGCAACCCTGGGTTTATCTTTTCTATCTTGCCTGGCATAACCATAATAAGGAATAACGGCGATGATCTTGTAGGCACTTGCACGTTTGGCTGCATCAATCATCAGCAGAAGTTCCATCAGGTTTTCGGCCGGGGCGAAAGTGCTTTGTACCAGGAAAACATAATCGCCGCGGATACTTTCCAGGAAAATCGGCTGAAACTCGCCGTCACTGAATTTTTGGATATTGATCTTACCGAGTGCAGCGCCAAAGCGCTGGGCAATACGTTCGGCAAGTGCATTCGATCCGTTGCCGGAGAAAATCTTTACAGATGGATCCATAGTAAAAGTAAATGAGCGGCGAAGATAGAATTTAGGAAATGAAATTGTAATTTGAACATTGATAAATTTTCAACATGGATGGAACAACTATTAAACACTGGGCTGAGGACGACCGGCCACGTGAGAAAATGCTGCTAAAGGGTATAGATTCCTTAAGTAATGCAGAGCTTTTAGCGATACTTATTAACAATGGTACAAAGGAAAAAAGTGCGGTAGATGTTGCAAAAGAATTATTGAATGCTGTTAATAATGATCTGCAGCAACTGGGTAAACTATCTATTAAAGAAATCCTGAAGCTAAAAGTAAAAGGCATTGGTGAAGCAAAGGCGATCAGCATTGCTGCTGCTCTGGAACTGGGAATACGTAAAGACGCTGCATTTAAAAAGAAAGAAGTAATACTTAAGAGCAGCGATATTGCGGATTTTCTTCGTGCAAAACTGCAGCATAAGAAACATGAAGTATTCGCAGTGATCTTTCTTAACAGGGCAAATAAAATAAATCATTACGAGGTGATTAGCGAAGGTGGGATTACAGGAACTGTTGCCGACCCAAGAATCATTTTAAAGAAAGCATTGGCACACGATGCAGTGAATCTAATTCTTTGTCATAACCACCCGAGTGGCAGCATTAAACCAAGCAGGGCTGATGAAGAACTCACAAAAAAAATATCAGACGCTGCAAGTTATCTGGACATCAAAGTGCTTGATCACATTATTGTAAGTGAAGAAGGCTATTACAGTTTTGCAGATGAAGGCATTATTTAGTTTGTGGTTGAGCGATGCTATTTTGATGGAGTACAAGACAGCATGCGACAAATGAGGCACACAGGCAGATGAAGTTTTTTGGACCACAAAGTCAGAAATACACGAAGTAACACTAAGACTTTGAGATATTTTGCGCCTTAGTGCCTTTGTGGTTCCCGGGTTCAAAAGAATTACCTTCAGCCGAAGCGTGCGACGCAACGAAAGCTTCACAAAGAATCTTTAGTCTGGCTCAAACAAATACTACACTTTTCCAGGATAAATTTCCAATGCCTTTTCTAAACAATCCATAGCACTGTTAATAGCACTAAGGTTGAGCACATACGCCAAACGAACTTCCTGTTTGCCCAAACCTGCAGTGCCATAAAAACCGGTTGCCGGAGCAAGCATTACCGTTTGTTTGTTGTATTGAAAATCTTCGAGCAGCCACTGGCAAAATTTGTCCGCATCATCAATGGGCAACTTAGCTATTGCATAAAATGCGCCACCGGGATTGGGGCAAAAAACACGGGGCATGGCGTTGAGCCGTTTTACAATTAAATCTCTGCGTGATTTATATTCAGCTTTCGTAGTATTAAAATAATCATCGGGCAGATCAATGGCCGCTTCACCGGCAATTTGTGCAAAGCTTGGCGGACTTAATCTTGCCTGTGCAAATTTCATTGCTGCATTGTACAAAGTTTTGTTGCGGGTAATAAAAGCGCCAATTCTGCCGCCGCAGCAACTGTAGCGTTTGCTGATCGTGTCCATTAAAACTACGTGATCGTTTACACCTTTCAACTGCATGGCGCTGAAGTGTGTGCCTTCGTAACAAAATTCGCGGTAAGCTTCATCAGCAAACAAATACAGGTTGTGTTTTATGATGATCTGCCGTAATGTTTCCATCTCTTCTTTGCTGTATAGATAGCCCGTTGGGTTGTTGGGATTGCAGATAACAATCGCCTTTGTTTTTGGCGTAATTGCTTTTTCAAAATCTTCAATTGGCGGTAGCGCAAAACCATTTTCAATGTACGATGTAATGGGCACCACATTTACACCCGCTTCTACCGCAAAGCCATTATAATTTGCATAGAAAGGCTCGGGAATAATTACTTCGTCACCGGGATCGAGACAGGCCATAAAGCCAAATAAAATCGCTTCACTGCCGCCGGTTGTGATCATGATATCGGTGTAGCTGATATCGATGCCAACCTTTTTATAATAGCCCACCAGTTTTTTACGGTAGCTTTCATTACCCGCACTGTGGCTGTATTCCAGAACTTTAAAATCAGAATGCCGAACGGCATCAAGCACCATTTTTGGCGTTTCAATATCGGGCTGGCCAATGTTTAAATGAAAAACATGAACGCCTTTTTTCTTAGCTGCTTCTGCATAAGGAACCAGTTTTCTTATGGGCGAAGCAGGCATGATATCGCCGCGGTGGCTGATGCTTAATTGTGTCATAAAGCAAACCTACACGAAA
Organism: Chitinophagaceae bacterium UBA4407; assembly: GCA_002390845.1. Classification (GTDB taxonomy): domain Bacteria; phylum Bacteroidota; class Bacteroidia; order Chitinophagales; family Chitinophagaceae; genus Limnovirga. Next base: position 7,871 of record DGQT01000008.1, read on the forward strand.
GCTTTAAAATAGCCAACGAAAGAAAGATTTTGTAAAGGGTAATTTTTTGGGGCCGGGATTTGGATTATCTGTGGAGCTTTTGTTGCGTCGCACACTTGTGCGGTTGGATTATATATTGAGCCTTAATACAGCGTAGGGCTGCAATTTTATAAACATCCTGTTAGCCGAAATGCTCTTTTTTGACAAACAATATTATATTTTCAAACCAATCGCCAGATACCTTATTTCTGAACCTCATTATCTTTAAAGTTAGTAATGGTATTTCCGTCATAACGGTATACTCCATCAAATGCCCCAAACCAAATACTTCCATCATTTACTTCTAAAATCCCAAAAAGGTTTAGTGATTGTTTTATTTCAGTTATAGCTGGCTTTTTATCAGATAATGACTTTTTATCATAACGGGAAACTGCAAAAATTCCTTTGTCGTTAAAACCACTAGTCCAAATGTTTCCTTTTTTATCTTCATAAACATAACGAACACGATTTTTGGTGAAATTGGTAAAGGCGCTGCCATCATAGCGCCAAAGTCCGCCATCTCCACCAAGCCAAATATTGCCTTTTTTATCTTCGATTATCGACCAAACATTTTTAAAGGGCTTACTTTCATTATCCCTGAAAACCTTAAATGTTCTTCCATCATAAATAAAGGTATTTCCATTTGTGCCAAACCAAAGTTTACCTGATTTGTCTTCAATAATAGGAAAAGCTGCACTAGAGCCGCTTGTAAAATCCGGAGATGAATTCTCTTTTCTATTTTCAATCACAGTATCTCCTTTCATCATATAATTCCGAAATGATTTTCCATCGTAACGGCTTGCTCCTCCATTGGTGCCAAACCAGATATTGCCATTTTTATCTTCATAAATATGAATAACCCAATTATTAACAAGACCCTCCCTGGTTGTAAAATGTTGAATGGATTTCCCATCGTAATAATAAACACCGGAGCCATAATTACCAAACCAAAAATTTCCTTTTCTATCTTCTAACACAGAAAAAAAGCGGTCTGGATACAGGTTACCTGTGATATTGGTAAAAGATTTTCCATCGTACCGGATAATACCCTCGTTTGAAGCAAGCCAAATATTTCCTTGTCTATCTTGCTTGATGGTACGAACCGATGTGGTAGGGCCGAGTAAGGTAATTACCCCTTTGGTTTCGTTCCTGATGGTATCTTTTGGCACGCCGGTTTGGCCTTGTGCTTTACCGGAAGTGTAAAAAGCTAACATTAAAAACAAAGCAAATAGTTTCATGTGTTTTTTCATTTTATTCATAAAAATACATTTGGTTTTAAAATAGATTGCGCACAAATACAACTTTTGTAAACCTTTTTAATACCGCTAATGCAACCATCTGCCCATTCCTATTCCAACCGTACCAGTGTGCGACGCAAGAAAAGCTTCATAGTAGCAATACTGCCGGGTTCAAAAAAAATAAACCTTTCTGTTACTACAGGTATGAAACGACACAGTTTTTTGCATTAAGAAAAGTTAATTTAGTGGTATGATTTATTTTTTTTAATTTACAGTTCAAAATTTAAAAGCTATGAAATCTACAACTTTACCTAAACTTTTATGTGCAGGCTTTTTACTTGCAGCAAATGCACCAACATTTGCACAAAACAACAGGGCATTTGCCATTACCGGTGAAACAAAAGGAAATGTTGCGTGGACCGTTGTTCGCGAAATTGACCTGGGCACCGGCGCAGAAGTAAGAACCATTTATGCGCCTTCTTCAAAAGCAATGATTCTTGATGCAGCGAGTGGCACACGTTTGCAGCAAAGTGATATGAGTGTTACAGCTTACAATGATAAAAATGCAGTTACCGCACCCACAGAAACGCTTGTTGCCGCCAGCGCTTACGATCTTAAAACCAACCGGTTGTTTTTTACACCAATGCACAGCAATCAACTTCGTTATTTTGATCTTAACCGTGGTACCAATACCGTGTTTTATGTTCGAAATACTGCTTTAAAAGCGTTTGCCGAAACGCCCGGCGAGGCTGATGTAATTACAAGAATGTGTTTTGGTTCTGATGGTTACGGTTATGCGCTTACCAATGATGGCAAACATTTGATCCGTTTTTCATCCGGAGAAAAAATCACCATTGTAGATCTTGGCCAGGTACAGGATGGTAAAAGTAACAATGGCATTTCAATACGCAATATGTGCACAAGCTGGGGTGGCGATATGATTGCCGACGCATTTGGAAACTTATACATCATCAGCATGAAAGGAAATATTTTTAAAATGAACCCACAAACATTGGTAGCTGATTTTGTTGGACAAATAAAGAATCTTCCTCAAGATTATACCATTAATGCTGCCGCGGTTGATGCTTTTGGAAATGTTGTTGTTGGTTGTGCATCAAAAACTGAAAATTATTACAGTGTTAACCTCTCTACGTTAGAGGCTTCGGTATTACCCAAACAGCAACAGCAGGTTTACAATACATCTGACCTGGCAAGCTGCCATTTTGCTTACGAAAATCTGGTAAACACTACAACTGTTTCAACCAAAGCGAATGTTACAGTTTACCCCAACCCCGTTATAAACAAAACACTCAATGTTTCGTTTGATGCACTTAAAGCGGGTAACCATAATGTGCAGATAACAGATGCATCAGGCAATAGCATTCTTAGCAAAATGGTGAATATAAATGGTAAAACAAGTACTCAGATTATACTTCCAAAATCAACTTCAGGTGGCATGTATCTTATAAAAGTTACCGATGCCTCTGGTCAATTACAATACTCAGGCAAAGTGGTGGTTTTATAAAAGATCAATCGTATTTATAGAAAGTCCTGCTGTTACGGCAGGACTTTTTTATTTTCGCAAGATTGCAATGAAACCCAAACAAATAACATGTTTCAATCGAAGAAAAATATTATAGCAGGCCGTAACCCTGTTGCCGAAGCTTTAAAGAGCGGACAAACCATTGATAAAGTTCTGCTCTTTACAAATGCTTCAGGCGATGCGGTTAATGAGATCAGGCAACTCGCAGCTACTAATCATGTGCCCGTGCAATATGTGCCCAACGAAAAGCTGAACAGCTTAACCAATGTGCAACACCAAGGTGTAATAGCTTTTAAATCGAGCATTGTTTACCAGGATTTGCAACAGGTGATCGACTGGTTAAATGAAAAAGGCGAAACAGCTTTATTTTTAATGCTGGATGGTGTTACAGATATCCGCAACATTGGCGGTATTGCAAGAACCGCTTTGTGTTGTGGTGTTCAGGCGATTATTATTCCCGATAAAGGTGTGGGCGCTTTAAACGAAGATGCTGTAAAAACAAGTGCCGGTGCATTAGAGCAAATACAGGTCTGCCGCGTAAACAGTTTAATGAAAGCAGTAGATACTTTGCACATGAATGGCATTAAAGTTTTTGCCAGTGAAATGACGGCGGATAAAAAAGTTTTTGACCTTGATTTTAAAGAGCCCTGCTGCATCATTATGGGTAGCGAGGAGCGTGGCATATTTGCACCGTTAATGAAAATCTGCGATGAGAAATTTAAGATACCGATGGCCGGAAACTTTGAATCATTAAACGTTTCCGTTGCAACCGGAATGATCTTGTACGAAGCAGTGAAACAAAGAATGTAAACTTCTTCTCAATTTCTTTTTTTTGATACCAGCTACATAACTCCGATTAAGCATCGTTGCGTCGCAATACGTTCATCTGCAGATTATATATTTGAGCTTTTCTTACGCACGGTATAAATTCGATTCGGTAAAAGCTGCCCAACAATATACTGATGAAAGGATTGCGACCCCGAGTTCCGCTTCGCTCGTCGGGGCAGGCGCAAGAGGCGATGCCATGAAAAACTATTGCCGGTATTATACAAGACTATCAAACGCACGATTGCTTTGTAAGCGTAAAATTATTAAGAGGGATTTTGTGTAAGCACAAACTCTATGGTAAATAAACTTTGCTCCACTTTTACTTTCGAGCAAACGCCATTGGTGTAGTAATAAGATGTTGTATTGCCATCGGGTAGTTTTATTTTGTAGTAGTTGCTAATCTTTTCAATGTTTAGTAACTGCTCAAAATTGTCGGAATAGACCTGCCTAATATTTACAGGTTCTAAAAAGTAAAGGCTCAGGAAATTATAATCTATTCGGTTTAGTGCCACAGCGTTCGATGATGTTTCTTTGGTAACCTGGTAATGTGTTCCCTGGAAAGAAGTGCGTTTGTTTGCTTTAATATCTTTATTAATGCTGCGGTAAACATAAGAACGCATCATTAAACCGTTTTGAAACAATACTTCCTGGTTCTCTATAATAGTAAATAAAAAAATCATTCTTTTTTTTATCTCAGAACCCAAAGTTATAAGGCAGTTGCTGGCGCTGTCGTTCTTGTCAATCTTTACCCAGCCAATTGAATTACCGCCTTGCATTACTTTATAATTAAGCTGTGTATGCTGTGCCTTTAAAGAAGAAGGCGTAACAACGAAAATTAAAGTGAAAAGAAATATAAATATGATGGCGTTTTTCAATTACGTTTTTTTAAACCGGTAGCGATATCGGATAATTAAAATTTAGTACAGCGATAAAGATAGGTAACAACAGCAATCAGCAACCGTTAATGTTTCATTTTGCAGGTGACAACTGCATGTTTAATTAGAATTTAATTGGCTTAGGTGCCATTATGGCGATGTTATGTTTGCTGTATAACTAAGTTTTACTTATTACTTTTACAGCAAGATGAATGATATAAAATTAATCGAATGTCCGCGGGATGCCATGCAGGGCTGGCCGCATTTTATACCAACTGAAAAGAAGATCGCTTATATTAATGCTTTGCTTGAAGTAGGTTTCGATACCATTGACTTTGGCAGTTTTGTGTCGCCAAAAGCTATTCCGCAAATGGCCGATACTAAAAAAGTGTTGAAAGGTTTGAAGGTTGATAAGTTGACAGGATCTAAGCTGCTTGCAATAGTTGCCAATACACGTGGCGCAGAGGAGGCTGTGTTGTATGATGAGATCACTTATCTCGGTTTTCCGTTTTCTATTTCGCCAACATTTCAAATGCGTAATACCAACAGTACTATTGAAGAAAGCGTTGAACGTGTTGAAGAGATACAAAACCTTTGCATAAAAAATAAAAAGCAACTGGTGCTTTATTTAAGTATGGGTTTTGGTAATCCTTATGGCGATGCATACAACGAAACTATTTTATTGCACTGGGCAAATGAAATGGCAGAACGCAGTATAAAAATTATTTCATTGGCCGATACGGTTGGCGTTGCTACTGAAGAGCAAATAAGTGCAGCACTGAATGCGCTGATACCAAAATATAAAGAAATTGAATTTGGGGTTCACTTGCATTCAACTGTTGCCAACAGAAAAGAGAAGTTGGAAGCTGCAGTAGATGCGGGTTGTAAAAGATTCGACGGAGCATTAAAAGGTATCGGCGGCTGCCCTATGGCGCAGGATGAACTGGTGGGTAATATGGATTCTGTTTTTATGATCGACTATTTTAGTGATAAAAAAATGCTGAACAATTTAAACCAGGATGCATTGGCAACAAGCCTCAACATTGAATCAGAAATATTTATATAATGCAATTCTTCGCACCCATTAATATTAAAAATTTAGAACCTTCCATTAATTATAAAGACCATATTTTACTTACCGGTTCTTGTTTTACAGAGCATATCGGTAATCATTTAATAGACGCAAAATTCAACGTGTTACAAAACCCAAACGGCATTTTGTTTGATACTTTGAGTGTATGCCGAAGCCTGATTTCTTACGTTCAAAATAAACAGTATACAGAGGCTGATCTTTTTTATTTGAATGATTGCTGGCATAGCTGGCAATACCATAGCCGGTTCTCAAACCCTGATAAAGATTTATGTTTGCACAACATTAATGCAGCGCAAAAGCAGGCGCATCAATTTCTCGCAAACGCTGACTGGCTCATTATTACACTGGGTTCATCATTTTGTTATAAGCTTGTAGAAACGCAGGCTGCAGTAGCCAATTGTCATAAAGCACCCGCTAAAGAATTCATTAAACATTTATGTACGATTGAAGAATCAGTTACTGCATTAGATACTACAATACACAAGCTTTTTCATTTTAATCCAAAGCTTAAAATTATTTTTAGCATAAGCCCGGTGCGGCACTTGCGGGATGGCGTTGTTGAAAACAATCGCAGCAAGGCAAGGCTTATAGAAACCGTGCACCATTTGGTAAACAAGTTTGATAAACTCTATTATTTTCCTGCATACGAACTGGTAATTGATGTATTGCGTGACTATCGTTTTTACGATGTTGATCTTGCACATCCCAATTATGCGGCTACCAGTTTTGTACTCGAAAAATTTTCTGAATCCTGTTTTGATGCCAGCACCATTTCTTTAATGGAAGAAATAAGGAAGATCGTTATTGCAAGAAATCATAAACCCTTTAATGCAACATCGCAGCAGCATAAGCAGTTTTTACAAACGCATTTAGAAAGATCAAAAGCGTTGCAGGAAAAATATCCTTATCTCGATTTTAGTAAAGAGCTGGAATATTTTTCTCAGTCAAAATAAGTATAGATTTTTTTAGCCGGGCAGGAGAATAAGTATGAGGCTTTACTTGCGTCGCACATTTCAACGGTTGGATGTTCTATTGAGCTTTTACTTTAGCGAATAATTCTTATTATGGAAAAGCAAAGAATTTGAATCTTGTAATTCAATAAAACTGCAAATGACCTTGCGCCTGATATTTGAAAGAATTTTAAATCCGTCGTGGAAATTACTTTTAATATGGTCTATTATCATTGTGCCATTTTTTTCATGGTTCCTTCTTTCACATTCGTTCGACTGGTTGTTGGGGGTACGATACTATATGAAAATGATATTTGTCTTATTAATTATACTATTACTTCTTTTGTTTATATTGGATCACTATTCAAAGACGTCATTAAAAAGATACCTGCTTTTATCAATAGCAGTTTGGGCAATTATATGTTTCTTATTTGTTCCAATTAAAAAATTTATAGAAAAGCAAAGTGAGAACAGGGCCGAAGTAATCATAAATTCTATTGAAAAATACAAGCAAGATTTTGGCGAATATCCCGAAAATTTAAACGGGCAGGATTTTAAGAATTTGCCAATACAAAATGCTTTGGGAAACTACTATTACTATCTCACAACCACTGATAAAAAGACAGGTGAAAAATATTTTAAAATATCTTACTATACCTTCAATGGTAGGGTAGGATATTATTCAAGCCGTCGTAAAAAATGGGAATATTATGAAGATGATTAACAGGCTGTTAAAAGCTCCATCAAACTTCCAACAGCACAAGTGTGCGACGCAACGAAAGCCTCACAGAATTACTAAAGCCTGGTAAATAATTGTATTAATTCTCTACCAGTTCGCCTACGGCAATATTTAAAAAGTTGGGGAGTATATGGCTGTATGTAAACCTGATTTTACCAGGATCGCCAAGGTGTTCAATCATGTTTTTCCACTTTGCTTCGCCGTGATTGGCGATTACGGTTTGTTTTTTGTCTTCACGTTGCAGGTACATGCTCATACCTGTTGCATCAGCCTCCGGGTGAAACTGTGTGCCAATAAACCATTCGTTAAAACGCACGGCCATAATAGCCCTTTCGTAAATTACGTGGGGCCTTTCTTTTTCAATGGCAAGTATCGATGCGCCTAACTGCTTTAAGCGGTTGTGATGGGGTTCAATTACCTGGAAATCGCGGCTGTCCACACCATAAAACGGATCATGCAGTCCTTCAAAAACAATTTCATCTTTTCCATCCTCCAGCATGTGAACCGGGAACACACCAAACGCTGTAGACTTGCGCGAACATACATTGGCAATCTTATAATACCTGCATGCCAGCTGAAAACTATGGCAAATAAAAAACACATGTTTCTTTGGGTAGTTAACCATGCTTCGGTTCCACTCTTCAATTTTTTTTATCCAATGGCAGAAGTTAATATCCCACGGCTCGTTTATGCTTTCCAAAGGCGATCCGGGCCCGCCACTTGAAATATAAATATCATAAGAAAGATCTGGTAATTCGTTTTTTACACGCACATCAAATTCATCCAGCACTACATTGTAATGGTTGGTATCGCCCCATTGATTAACGATCTCCCGTATGCAACGCATGCCCTGGTTAGGGTAGCCCGCATTTAAATCCAGTATAGCTATTCTTATTCTCATAAAAAACTCATGCACGGCAAACATACAAATTTTATAAAAAAGTTATACTTACTGGTTTTCAACAAATGTTAAGTAGTAATGTTCACACTTGAATTTAAATATAAAAATTTTTTGAGCCCGGCGATAACATATAATGTCATCGCCTCTTGCGTCGCACACTTTTAGATTTATATTTCTATTCAGCTTTCAACAGCCAAATACAGTGCAGCAAAGCATTTCAATGATTCATGGATTTAAGACTAACTTTTTCATTATCCTTAAGCAAAAGCGTAAGCAATAATGGAGCAATTTCAAAATAAGGTATCCGCATAATTAAAAAATCCATTATCACGAAAAGGATAAATAATAAAACGAGCAGCCGGTCGTATTTTTTTGTAAAGAAACCAATAAAGAAAAAAAGCTCCAGTAATGTTGCCGACAAATAAAGTAGATAAGAAAGCTGCGGTCTTTGAATAAAGTAAAGTATTAGTTGAGATTGCCAGTAGGCGGGTGAATTTGTTAGTAGCTGGTTGTGCTGAAACAATAAAACACCGCTCATTTGCGACAGGCTGAAAATACCGCCCTGGGCCAATTTCCATACGCCGGAAGATACAAAGAAGAAAAGAAAAAAGTATCGCAGCCCCTGGAAAAGCATTGAAAATGTTTTAGGGTTACCAGCCAGGAATATTAAAGGGAAAAGTAACCAGGCAACATGGCCCTCAATAGAATTAGATGCATACAATGTATAGCATTGAACATAACACCAGTTTACAATCACCACTGTTACTGCAACTACACTATTTGCTTTTTTGAAGTATTTAAACGAGAGCAGGTAAAGCAAGGGCATAGTATAGAATAACACATCAAATAATATCCAGCCAGTTTCGTTATTCAGCAGCCATTCATGTAAGCCCGTCTGCATAAAAAACCAGGTTACTAAATCCTTTCGGGTATAAAAGAAAGAAGGTTGTAACTGGTATAGCAACATTCCATTTAACCATTTATACACCATCAGCAAATAAAAAATAATGCTGTAGTACTGTACAATTCTGTATTTAAAATGATTTTGCAGTATCAATTAATTGAACGCTTTTGAAAATGATTTGCCGTTAAAATGATAACCAGTAAATAAAATATCTACCGAATCTATGTGCCTGTTTAGCACAGATTCTAAATGCTGGCGGTACCAGATTCTGAACTCCTGCTCACTGATATTGTTTTTAAATTTTGATGAATCGGCAAAAGACAGGAGGTGTTGAATATCGTGTTGCCAAACGTTTTGGTTCCAATACTGTTGTGCATAAAATTTTGCTACAGGCTGCGATATATTATCCCATTGCTGTGGGGAAAAATCTTTTGTTTGCAACTGCATGCCATCTACAAAAAACTCCGGAACTGAATAAAAATCTGACGCCTTTATTTTTGATGAATACATGCCATAACTGTAAATGGGCGAAATAGCAATATCCTGCCTTATGTTATTGGTAAGTTGGGCCAATGCAAATAGAATGATTATAAGGAACAGCAGTTTGTTATGTTGGTATAGTTGCTTCAGATACATAAAAAAGTCCTGCCTTATGGCAGGACAATGTTACAAAACTTCTATTCAGTGAAAACTGATATTTATTTTACAGGTAACTCAGGTTTGTTTTTGGAGAGAGCACCAGCAATGTTTCGTACATCAATTGAATCGTATCTTCAATATCTTTTTTATGAATCATTTCTACAGGCGTATGCATATAACGCAGCGGAATAGAAATTAATACACTTGGGCAGCCATCATTGGCATAAGCAAAACTATCGGTATCAGTTCCTGTGCTGCGGCTTAATGCACGCATTTGAATATTTATTTTTTTCTTCTCTGCCACATCTTCAACAACTTTTAAAAGCATATTGTGAATCGCCGGGCCATAAGCCAGCGACGGCCCTTTGCCACAGGCAACATCACCTTCAATCATCTTGTTGATCATCGGCGTTTGTGTATCGTGTGTAACATCTGTAATGATTGCTATATCTGGTTTTATGCGGCGGGCAATCATTTCTGCACCGCGCAAACCGATCTCTTCCTGAACCGCATTTACAACATACAATGCATAAGGCAATTTCTTCTTGTTTTCATAAAGCAGTCTTGCTACTTCCGCAATCATAAAACCACCAACGCGGTTATCAAATGCACGGCCAATGTAGTAGTCATTTGCCAGTTCATCAAAGCCGTCTGCATAAGTAACCACTGCCCCAATATGAATACCCAATGCTTCTGTTTCTTTTTTGCTGCGGGCACCGCAATCAAGCCAAAGATTATCTACTTTAGGCTGTGTTTCTTTAGCATCGCCGCCTGACATTCTGGTATGAATTGCCGGCCAGCCAAACACAGCTTTCACGGCACCTTTCTTGCCGTGAATAATTACCCGTTTTGCAGGTGCCACCTGGTGGTCTACACCGCCATTTCGTTTCAGGTAAATCAGTCCCTGATCGGTGATGAAGTTTACAAACCAGCTAATTTCATCGGCATGGGCTTCAATAACTACTTTAAAAGTTTCGGTAGGGTTTATTACACCAACAGCTGTTCCGTAAGGGTCACTGAAATACGTATCTATATAAGGTTTCAGGTACTCAAGCCACAATTTTTGCCCGCCGCTTTCAAAGCCAACAGGCGATGGGTTGTTGATATAATTTTTAAGAAATGCTAAAGAATTGTCAGTTAAAATTGATTTGTGTTTCGATGTTTTTCCTTTTTTTTCTTTTGCCATTTTATAGATTTTATTTTTTTATTGATGAGCCAGGCATTGGTTCTTTACTGACCGTTCCTTGCGTCGCACACTTGTACTTTCAATTCACGGATTATCGGATTACGAATTATTGATTGATAAATTCGCAAATCCGCTAATTAGCTCAGTTGTTTTCCTAATGTACAAGTGAGTGACACAACAGGCGATGCCATCTGAACTTTTGCCGGTTACAAAATTATTGCTTCAAAATTATTGCTGCTGTAATTCCACACAAAGCTTTTACAAGCATAAGCCCGTCAATTACCGCAAGATAGTAGATAATGGGCTTACGGCGTTGCATGCTCCATGCAACAATTATTAACAGCAAAAAGGGGATGCTGTTAATAATAATGCGGCTTACAGGAAAATTTTGGAAGGTTGCGTAAGCAACAAGGGAAAGAAAGCCCAGGATTGTTAGAGGAATAATGATAACAAAAATTGTTTTACGCAAGCCAACTCTTACAACGAAAGTTTTGAGCTTTCGGTTATGATCGGCTGCATAATCTTTTATGTCGAACAATATGGCCAGCACACTGATAAACATAAAATTTTTAATAACCAGCCATAAATTTACAAGACTGAAAACGTAGTGCTCGCTCCGTTCTACCTGGTACCACAATACCGGTAGATAAGTAACTACCGATGCCCATACAAGGCCAATAGCAAACGGTTTAAACCAGCCGGTTTTCCGGGTATTGATCTTTAATTTGCCACCAAATGAAATACCATAATATGCCGCCGCAATAACTGATGTAACTGCAAATGGCAATAGTTGCAGTAAGCTTACTTTATGCAATTCGCTGAAATAATGTATAAAAAGGTAAAAGCCGGTTGCGGCAGCGGTTAGAAATATTAATATGATTGACAGCTGAATAAATTTTTTATTACTGCTGTACCATTGTTTGCGGTTATTAATGTAGGGGCTTGTATTTTCCTGTATATAGGCATACGTATAAAAAAGCACTGTTGTGCAATAAAGTAAAATGTAAAAATAAATTGAATTCAACGGCAGGTTTTGCTGCATGCTTGCCTCAATAGCCAATGCTACCGTACAGCAACCATAAAAAAAATTTCCGTAGAAAACAGTTCGTGCAAGCTTCTTAAACAAGCCTTATTTTTAGCTAATATACTAAAACAATCTGTGGTGAGGTAACGGTATCGCTGGTATTGTTTGCCCGGTCGGTTAATGCAAATCTGAAATAGCAGGTATCGTTTTTCTGACAACCTGCGCCGGGATAAGTTGGAGGTACACCTGTAGGAGAGTTGGTTGCATAAATGTAACTGACAGCAATTTCCCCGGCTGAATTATTTTTTGAAGGAACACTTGCCGGCACTGGATATGTGGTGCTCGAATTATTTCCGCTGCAATTAACTTTGGTAACTTCTTCTACGTATAGCCCATTCTGAATATCGCCTTCCTTGTCAGTATATTTAAGAACAAACTCCATTAAATCCCCCTTTTGAAAAACAGTTGCGTTAACGCTTTTAAATTCCAATGAAGGCCTTGTATTGAATTTCTCTTTGCTACATGCTGCCAAACATAGTGTGGTTAACGCTGCTATCAATATTTTTGTATTCATTTGTTTTTCTTTCGGTTCAAATTTAAATAAAACGGGGCAACTCATCATGCAGCAACACGCAATTGTTAACAATATTTTTAACGCAAGGCTTTCTTTTGAACAAAAAGCCATACAGGTGCTGCAATACCAACATGCCAATAATCCGGTATTCACACAATGGAACGAATTTCTAAATACAGATATTGCTTCTGTTGCTTCCTTAAATCAGATTCCGTTTTTGCCAATCTCATTTTTTAAAACGCATAAAGTTACCTGTGGAGATTTTGAACCTGAATACATTTTTGAAAGCAGTGGTACCACACAATCTGCAACCAGCCGCCACTATGTAAAAACCGGGCAGATCTACAGGCAGAGCTTCTTTAAAGGATTTGAAATGTTTTATGGCAATATCACAGACTGGTGTATTATTGGTTTATTACCATCGTACCTGGAACGCAAAAATTCATCGTTAGTGGTTATGGTTGATGAACTGATAAAAGCCAGTGGCCATACTGAAAGTGGTTTTTATTTAGATGATTTTAAAAAACTGAATCATACATTACAACTACTTGAAAGCCGTAAACAAAAAACATTGCTGATTGGTGTAACCTTTGCCCTGCTTGATTTTGCAGAGCAATACCCCATAAAACTTAACTATACCACAGTAATGGAAACCGGCGGCATGAAGGGCCGCCGTGCCGAACTTACCCGTGAGGAAGTGCATACCATTCTTTGTTCACAATTTGTGTTGCAAAGCGTTCATTCGGAATATGGGATGACGGAACTGTTGAGCCAGGCTTATTCAAAAGGTGGTGGCAAATTTTTGTGCCCGCCCTGGATGAAAGTACTCGTTAGAGATGAGGAAGACCCGCTTGCTGTGATGGAAGAGGGCAGGGGAGTGCTGAACATTATTGATCTTGCCAATACAGATAGTTGCTCTTTTATTGCAACAGACGATGCTGGCATTGTACACGCCGATGGTAGTTTTGAAGTTATTGGCAGGGTAGATAATAGTGATATTCGCGGCTGTAGTTTATTATTTACTTAGGCTTACAAATTGGTTGCGTAAAATACTTTGTGAAACACGTTTACCTGTCGGAATTATATAGAGACAGGCTATAGTATTTCATGGAATCGCATGTTGTGTCACTCACTTGTACTTTCTTTTTTTTATGGCAAGACCGGGTTGCGTAATCAGTATTTCGCAATAAATGCCAACAGGCTCTAAAATGGTTTTTGTAAAATAATTCATTGGGCTATATTTGCAGTCCCTGAAAAAAGCCCGGGTGGCGAAATTGGTAGACGCACTGTGTTCAGGTCGCAGCGTTCGCAAGGATGTGCTGGTTCGAATCCAGTCCCGGGCACCAAAAAAAGCGGAGCAAAATTGCTTTGCTTTTTTTGTGCAAGAAACAGCTCGCAAAATTATGAAAGCTCCCCGGCTGTTGAAAGTTCAATAAAATTTCAACAGTACAAGTGAGTGACACAACAAAAGCTCAATCGATATCCTGGCCCCTGGTTAATAATAATTTTTCTATTCTTTTCCTGTTTCATGAAACACGATGCCGTAGTTTTTTAAAGCATTGAGTACCGGTTCGTAAATCGTTGCTTTAACAGGAATGTGTAAACCCGTTTCATTGATTTTGCCTTCGAGTATTAACCTTGCGGCAATGCCTAAGGGAAGGCCTACCGTTTTTGCCATTGCTGTGCGCAAACTGTTCTCGCCTTTTACCACCAAACTGCTTTGTATGCTATGTTTAGCGCCATTTACGTTGTAATCAATTTCGTGCAGCATAACGATCATGTCTTTATCGTCGGGCAGCAAGGCTAACTTTTTTTCCAGGATTTGCTGAAGTATATCAGCCGCACTGCATACCCCTTTATTGATAAGGGTTTCATCGTTTATACCGATGAAATTGAATTGCTTCTCACCGATTTCTGTTTCCTGTATTTTAAGAGCAAGAGATTCATTGTGATGTTTTTCGAAATGAGTTTTGAAAAAAGCTGCAACCGTCATTCCTTCTGTATTATATACAAGCTCGTCATCAGTCAACTTAAGATCAACAATATTTTTCCAGCCAAAAGAAAATTCAGGATGGCGTAAAGTGGTGCGTACAAATGTTTCTGCATTGTGCAGGTCGTAAAGATCAATATAGCCAAGTGAATCCCGGTTTGGATAATACGAGAATACATCACACCCTGGTACGTTTACAAGCCGATCAGCATTAAACAACGCTTCGTAAGGCAAATGAACTTCTTTGCCATTTTCTTTATATACCGCACCTGCTTTGCCCGACAGTATTATATTCCGTGGATTCCAGCTTATCTTATAGTGCCAGGGATTGTCATCATTTTCGGGTGCCACCAGCCCGCCGCAATGCGATTTAAAAGAGGTAATTTTTCCGCCTTCATCTTTAATGCGGTGGAAGAGTTGCATGGCGCTCATGTGGTCGATACCGGGATCCAGGCCCATCTCGCACAGGAACAATAATTTTTTTTCGAGCATTGCAGGCTCCAGTTCTTTTATGTCATCGCTTACATAAGAGGCAGTAAGTAAATGTTTGCCAAACTCAATACAATCCAATGCTATTAAGTAATGCAACCAATGCGGCATCATTGAAATTACAAGATCTGCTTCCTGAACCAACGCTTTCCGTTGCTCGCTGTTTTCAATATCTATTTGTACTGCTTTTACAAGTTCGTGTGTACCAACCTTAGATTGTACAGCCTCCAGATTGCTGTCAGCAACTGTTACCTTCCAAACATTTTCTGTTGCAATTTCTTTAAGATAATCAATAAGAACTGTGGCTGATTTGCCTGCACCAAACAAAACAATATGTTTTAAAGCATTCATGTAAGTTGATGATTTGGGTGATAATTTTTTTGAGCCCAACTGATGAATTTTATGGCATCGCCTGTTGCGTCGCACTCTTTGGCTGACATAGCATTATTGAGCAATGCGAAGATAAAAGCAACGTTAACCACCAATTCAGATGGCTGCGAAGGTAGCAGCAGAAAGGTAAATGTACAATTGAAAATTAATCAGCGATCAGGTAAAGGTTGCTTTTTTCAGAGCTAACCATCGAGACTTTATATTTTATTGAAGCAGCTTTATTATTATCGGGTGCCTGAATGGTTACAGTTTGTTCTGGCTGAACATTACGAACATAAACCGTTTCGCCCTTTACATATCGGCCTGTTGCATCAAAATATTGAAGGTCTATCATAACCATATCAACCGGAATATTACTAATGTTCCTGACCTTGTATTTTACACCGCTTGCCTCTGTTTGAGAAGGGGCATAAGTGTCAACAGCTATGTAGTCTTTTATCTTGGGCTCCTTTTCGTTATTGCGAAAGATGTCTGATGCTTGTCGTGTTTCAGCAGGTAAGCTAACATTCTTTTCAGGAATATTTATGTTCTCTGCCTGATTGCCGGATTTGTATGTATTGTCTTTTGCTACTTCAGTTGTCTTAATTACAGTTGGCTTCACAACTTGTTTTTGCGAAATGATTTTATTTTCTAAAGGTTGTTTCGTAATTGTATTGGGTGTGTTTTTTGTAAGAACCGGATTTTTTGACGCTGCAGCTAATGAAGTTGTTTTAGCACTGCTATTATTGCTTATAGGCTCATCATTATTTACAGGAGTTGCAATTACATTATTGGTCAAAGGTTCCTGTTCTTGCACACTGGTTTGCATATTATTCAGTGCCTGTTCTGTTTCCGGATTTTTTATTTTATCTGCAACACTTGGGCTGCTGCTCCATTTTATACCCATCCAGATTCCTGTTCCAAGTATTACAGCAATCAACACTGCGGCTGTAATAAAATTATTGCTTTTGCTGACAGTGGTTTTTCTTTCAGAAGTTTTTAAAACTGTTTCTACATAGCGTTCCTTAATATCGTCCAGCGATTGAGTAAACTTTGTTTGTAAAAGTGGCGCATCTTTTTTTTGAGAAGAAAAAACATTCACTGCTTTTTTTTCCTGTTCCCAATCCAACCACATTTCCTTCCATTCCGGGGTATTTGTTGTTGCTGGCTGCTCTTTCTTAGATATAGTATTTGGCTGCTGCCTTTCTATTAGTGTTATATTGGTTTCTATTTTATGGCTATCTGCTTTTATCCTGATCCGTGGTTTTTCTTTTTTTACAGGTTCAGTTATCGTGTGTGCTGTAATTTCTGTTATAACAACGGACTCCTCTTTTTTTGCAGCAGTAAACGAAGGTGTCTTTTTATAGAAACGATCAAATGGCTGTTCTTCAACTATGGGTGCATGTTGTTTAAATTCGTCAAGTTCCCCGGGATAGCGCCATGCTGCACTTTTACCATCGGCCCAAACAAGATCATATTTTTTAAAGCCTGATTGTATTAGCTCTTCGGCAGAGAAGGGCCCGGTTTCTTTGTTATTTCTTAGCAGGCGGTACTTTTTCATAAACACGAATTAGAGTAAGTATAATGCACAATTCATTCCTTTTATTGTAAAAGAATCGTTATTAAAGTTTCAAAATGCATGCCCCGATTTTTATAATTTTCAATTCCGTTTATAGATATTGGCATTATTGTGTTTTGTGATCTTTGTTGAAGCAGGCATTTATTCTTTGTGGCGTCATCGTTGCGTCGCATTACGTTCATCTGCATCGCATTTATTAAGCTTTTACCGAAGCGAAAATTTAAATGTACCCTGTTATTGGCTTTAAATATTGACCGCAAAAATACAGCGATTCCGCATTGGTGTGCCCAATAGAATTGTTGTAGTTAAAGTGTGCGACGCAAGTAAAGCTTCAAGAAGTTATACAGCCTGTTTCATAATATTTGCCTTTCATTAAGAGCAATTATTTAGTCAGGTATTTTTTTACATTTTCATAAACAGCTTCGCTTAGTGGCACCACAGGCAAACGTAGGTTGTTTTCGATAAGGCCTAATACTGCCATAAAAGCTTTAACACCTGCCGGATTATTTTCTGCAAATAAAAGACTATAAGCTTCGAGCAAGGGATCGTTTAATTCTTTTGCTTTTCCAAAATTAAATTGAAGACCTGCACGAACCATGTTGGAAAATTGTTTGGGAAAACAGTTGGCGGCCACGCTTATTACACCATCTATACCGCAGGCCAGTTGAGGCATTACCAGGTCATCGTCTCCGCTTACAACAAGAAAATGTTCAGGCCTGTCGCGAAGTATTTGCATACACTGCACCATATTGTTTCCGGCTTCTTTTATACCTGCAATATTTTCCACCTCATTTGCCAGGCGAATAGTGGTGGACGCTTCAACATTGCGGCCGGTTCTGCCGGGTACATTGTAAAGCAGTATTGGTTTTGGCGATGCTGCAGCAAGTGCTTTGTAGTGCTGAAAAATTCCTTCCTGCGATGGCTTACTGTAATATGGCGAAGCACTTAATACGGCTACTGCACCTTCCAATGGAAAGGTTTCCAAATCGTTTAAAAGTTCTTTGGTATTGTTACCGCCAATGCCCACAACAACAGGTACGCGATTGTTAACCTTTTCGCAGGTATATTTTATGATATCGGTTTTCTCATATTTATCCAATGTTGGCGTTTCGCCAGTGGTACCAAGCGTAACAAGATATTCTACACCGCCTTCTATTACAAAATTGATGACTTTACTTAGCGCTTCGAAATCAATATCGCCATTTGATGTAAATGGCGTTATAAGCGCTACTCCTGTACCTTTTAACTGATTGCGGAGAGAGTACATTTTTGATTATGAATTATGAGTTATAAATAATTATGATTTTGTTGTTTTAAAAGCCTATGATACCAGCCAATCTTTTTATGGCATCATCGTTGCCTCGCAAGCACTTTATCTTTCTGTTATTAACCGGGCTTAAGTATCCCTGGTTGCTGCTTTGTTTACTTATGAATTTTTTTTGTACCTTAATTAAGTACAGGAACTTATTAAGTTTTCAGCATTTGAATGTTGCTTAAAAATATGCTGTACAAGTGTGCGACGCAAAGAACGTTTCATAGCATTTCTTCTGCCGGCTCAAAAAAAATCTTTTACTCAATGTGTTCTTCTGTCTCTTCTATTTCATCCCAAAAACCCATTTTCCCAAATTTGGCAATACGGTTTTGTGTGCGCACTTCAGGTAGTATATTTTTAAATTCATTGATGGCTTTAAGAATATAACTTTTAAGAATATTTGCAGATTCGGCATAATCCCAATGCGCACCGCCAATGGGTTCGGGAACAATTTCATCTACCAGCCCAAAACTTTTCATATCCAATGAAGTAAGGCGCAACTGTTCTGCTGCAGTTTCTTTTTTATCCCAGGTTCGCCAAAGAATGGAACTGCAACTTTCGGGAGAAATAACAGTGTACCAGGTATTTTCCATCATCAGCACTTTATCGCCAACGCCTATGCCTAATGCGCCACCACTGGCACCTTCGCCAATAATGCAGCAAATCACTGGTACTTTTAAACGGATCATTTCATATATATTTCGGGCAATGGCTTCGCCTTGCCCACGCTCTTCTGCTTCGAGCCCTGGAAATGCACCCGGTGTGTCTATTAATGTAACAACAGGTTTATTAAATTTTTCAGCCAGTTTCATTAAACGCAAGGCCTTACGGTAGCCTTCGGGGTTGGCCATACCAAAATTACGAAGCTGTCTTGCCTTGGTATTAATCCCTTTTTGCTGGCCAATAAACATTACTGTTTGTCCATCCAAATCAGCGAAACCACCAACCATTGCTTTGTCATCTTTAACATTGCGGTCGCCATGCAGTTCAACAAAATTGTTGCTCATATTTTGTATATACTTGAGTGTGTAGGGCCTGTCCGGATGCCTGCTAAGTTGTACACGTTGCCAGGGGGTTAGATGTTCTGTAATTTCACGGCGCTTGTCTACAATAGAATCTTCTAATTGCTGAATGATACTTTTGTAATCGACCTTTGCATTTTTTTCGGCAAGTCGTTTATTTTCTTCAATATGTTCGTACAGCTCTTTTATGGGCTGCTCGAAGTCGAGAAATTGTCTGTTGGGGTATTGCGGCATAGTGCGAATATATAATGCTGGATGGTAAAATTACAGTTTCAAATTTTTAGTAGAAAAGTTTTGTTTAAAAAATATGTTTCCCCTTATCTTTGCCGTCCTGAAAATTAAGGCTAAAAGGTTTTAATCAGGAAATGGATCGGTAGTTCAGTTGGTTAGAATGCCGCCCTGTCACGGCGGAGGTCGCGGGTTCGAGTCCCGTCCGGTCCGCGTTTAAAAAGTACAAAAGCTTGTAAATCAATGATTTACAAGCTTTTTTCATATAGGAATAAACATAGGGTAAACAATTCAAAATATGCTTGTAAAAGTATACAAACCCTTACCATGTTGTTTATAATTTTAACAGGCACAAAGCAACACCCAAGAAAGCTCAATGCAGAACAGGGAATTAAAAAGTAAACAACGCTGCTTTGATGCAGAAACTGTGTTTGGCAACATCAAAAGCAACCTCAAGTTTAACCGCTTGATGCATACTGTAAAAAAAAGTAACCAACGAGTTTGTTTTACTGGCATTAAGAAATCAGCCTGAAAGCAGGAAAACACTAAAAATAGTCTTTAAAGAAAAATATAGATCCTTACAAAAGATACAAACAATATAGTAATAAAAGCATAATCAAAAATTAACCACCCATACAGCCCACCATAATCGCTGATACAAAAAAACTGCCTCAAAAATTTCTTTTTGAGACAGCCTTTTTTAAAAATAGGTATATAAAGACTAAGGGAAAATACCAAGCTCCGCATAAGCAAGTCCTACTTTATCAATTGCAACAACATAGGCGGCTGTGCGCATGTCGGGTATTGACGGGTTTGCTTTCCAACATTTCATGATCTCGTGTGTAGCTTCTATCATTGTTTCTTCAAGCCCGCTGTGTACAAGGTCAACCTCGCTAGGGCCATGTTCAATATAAGCCCTGTCAGCGTCTGATATTCTTTTACCCGTCATTTCTTCCATCGTGCCTACGATCTGCTTGTTCATGTTTTCCGTAAAGCGTTTTTCCATTCTGCCGTAACGAACATGGCTCAGGTTTTTGAGCCACTCAAAATAAGAAACAGTAACGCCACCTGCATTCAGGTACATATCCGGTATTACCAATATCCCTTTTCTTATCAGAACATCATCCGCTTCGGGAGTTAATGGACCGTTGGCAGCTTCACCGATTATTTTCGCTTTTACACGCTCTGCGTTATCGCCATTTATCACGTTTTCCAGTGCAGCCGGAATTAAAATATCACATTCAAGTTCCAGCGCGTCGGTACTTACTTTAATGTCGGTTGCACCCGGGAAATTAAATATCGAGCCAGTCTTTTTCCTGTGCTGAAAAACATCTTCTTCATTCAAACCATTTTCCGAAAATATAGCGCCTTCCCACTCCGCAATGGCGATTACTTTAGAGCCATTTTCGCGAAAATATTTTGCAGTATGATAACCTACGTTACCTAAGCCTTGTACCACTACACGTTTGCCCTCGACCCCAACAGTAAGGCCAAGTTTCTCCATTACATCAGGCATATTACAAACTTCACGAACCCCAAAGAAAACGCCAAGACCTGTTGCTTCTTTACGGCCACGCACACCACCTTGTGTAACGGGTTTACCAGTAACACAAGCTAACCCATCAATCTCACCGGGCTTCATACTTTCGTACGTATCAACAATCCATGCCATTTCGCGTTCACCGGTTCCATAATCAGGAGCAGGAACATCTGTTCCCGGGCCAATAAAATTTTTCCGGATCAATTCCGCAGTGTAACGGCGTGTAATTTTCTGCAGTTCGAATTCACTGTAATTGCGCGGACTTATTTTAATTCCTCCTTTTGCGCCGCCAAACGGAACGTTTACAATAGCGCATTTATAAGTCATTAACGAAGCAAGCGCCATCACCTCATCCTGGTTTACATGCTGGCTAAAACGAATGCCACCTTTGCATGGCGTTTTATGCTGACTGTGCTGCACACGATATGCTTCAATAACTTCTATAGATCCGTCGTCGCGTTTAATTGGAAAACGCATCTGGTAAACAGCGTTACATGCTTTTATTTGTTCAAGCAGGCCGTTCTCCCATTTGGTAAATTTTGCAGCTTTATCGAAGCTTTTTACAACGCTTTCAAAAAAGCTATACTGTTGTTCTGCCATTGTTATTTTTTTAAAATTTATAATGCTTATTTAAGTTACTAATTAACATTTGTTTTTTTATTAAATACAATAATTCTTTTTCTTAGCCCAGGTATATTATCTTATGTCATCGTTTGTTGCGTCGCACTCTTGTACGTTCGGAACATTAATAAGCAAAATGTGCAGCAGTCTGCATAAATTACAATAACCTGTTCGTGAAAAATATTTTTGCTGATATTCATCCTGCTGTGCAATACATGCCGTTGCTTTTATTTTCGCTTTGCTCAATAAAGCTATGGCAGCCGAAGTGTGCGACGCAAGAAAAGATCAATCGTTATTCTTTTGTATGGCTAATAAAATTCCTTTTCTTTTTATAAAAGTCTGTCAGTAAAATGACTTTTTAAAATGTTCTTATTGATTCTTCTCTAACTTTTTTATTTTTCTGTCAAGATTAACAAGGTAAATAAAAATGCCCAATACAATTGTAACAACAACAGCCATTACAACATATAATTTACCTTCACTACGCATAAAATCAGTAGGGTCTTCTGTTTTTGTATTTCCGTTTTGCGCAAAAACATAAACCTGCATAATACAAAGGGCAATAGTCAATGCAATACTTTTCAACTTATTCATGAGCCAATTTCTTTTCGGTGATGATTCTTAATCTTGTGCGGAGCGACGCGATCCAAACGCCCAGTAATATCCAACCAATAATTGCAGGTAAAAATACCATCTCCATAGCAGCAGTTGTATCGTTTGGGTTTAATCCCGGATTGCCTTCGCTGCCCTGCCCGCCAGGGTGTAAGGATTCTGTAAGCCTGGGCAATATCCAAATAGTTGGAAACAACATAGCAAATGCGAAAATGTTGTAAACAGCACCAATTCTTGAACGTTTGTCTATATCGGTTAAAGAGCCCCGTAAAACGAAGTATGCCAGGTAAATCAATATTGCAATAGCTGCACCATTTTGTTTGGGATCACCGCTCCATGGTGCGCCCCATTGGTAATTGGCCCATATTGCACCTGTTACCAATCCAAGTAAGCCAAATACCACACCGGTTCTGGCAAATTCAAGTGAATAATAATCGTAACGTGGGTTGGGATTGCGCAAATACCTGATGGCATAAATTACCGAAACAATAAACAAGGTTTGCATACAAAACCACATAGGCACATGAAAAAACAAATTGCGAACGGTTTGCTGCATCCTTCCGTCGAGTGAAGGTATTTCTACCAGAAAGCCCATGGTGCAAGTGTACATCAACAAGATAAAGCAAAGTATTTTCCACCAATATTCACGAATCATAGAATGATTTTATGGTAGTAATCAGGAGAAATAAATTGGCAATCAACCCTGAAAATCTGCGGGCAAAATTAGGGGAAAGGGTTTAGAACAAACACTAAGTTTTTGAAAAATTATCTGTAATGCTCAATCCTTCCACAAAAAAGGAAAAAGTATTACGGCTAATAAAATAATCAGCAAATCAAGACCCACGAGCAATAAAACCATTTGCCACAACCCGGCCTGTAAAACGGGGGAGAAGGAGGCTTTTGCAATTCTACCCAATAATAATAATTGTGGTATTATAATAGGAAAACCCATAATGGCCATTAAAGCAGCCTGCTGCTGGGCTTTTGCAGCAATGGCTGCAAGAAAAGTAAAGATCAGACTTAACCCGATGCCGCCAAGAAAACTGATTCCAATAAAGTCGAGAACATGTATTAATGGGTTACCCAGTAAAACAGTGAAAACAAAAAGGCTGAGTAAACTCATCAGCATCATCAGCATAGCGTTAAATGCCAGCTTTGATAAAATAAAATCCCTTGCGCCGGCAACTGAATAATAATACAGCATGCGGCCTTTACTATCCTGCAGAAAACTTTTTGCAACGGCATTTACACAAACAAATAACTGTATTACCCAAAACAGTGCATTCCAAACATCTTCTTCAGGTTGCCCCATTGAAAGGTACACAACGAATATGGTTGATGCAACATACAGGAGCACGCCATAAAAAGTGTATTGCTGCCGGATCTCCAGTAACAGATCTTTTTTAATTAAAGTAATGATATGTTTTGCAGAACCATTTGCCATAAACGTTGCAAAAGTAAAAGCATATTTTTTATCGGAGGAAGTTTATTGGCCGGGCTTTATATTTTCATGGCATCGGCTCTTGCGTCGCACTTTTTTACGTTCAGATCATTTAGCGATCTTTTACAGAAGCGGAAATTATAATGATGTTATTCAATTACTGGGGGGCAGGCGTTTATGAAATGCTTTCAATAACATAATGGTTGTTGTTTATTTCGGTAACATCTCCGGTTGATAATCCCATCAATTGCATACCCAGCGGCGATTGTGGAGAAATTGCAATAACGCTTATACCATCTATTAATGCTTTACCCAAAGCAATGCTGATAAAAAAGAAGCCCCGGTTTGTTTTAACAAGACTGCCACTCATAATTCTGTCAGCAGATATAGTTGGGTTTATTTTTTCTAACGCGGCTTTTTGCATTAAAGCATCGCTTAACTGGGTAAGTTTATTTTCCTGTTCTATTTGAAGCATTGCCAATGCAGTCTCATGTTTATCGCCTGCAGTACTTTTGGTTTCATTGCTGCCACTTTCTTTGAGGTCGGATAATGTGTATTGCAGTAATTGAATTTTATCATTTATTGTTTTGAGGTAATGGCTGTATACTTTTTCTTTTAGAGTCATAAAAATTTACCACCTGTTTAACTGGAAGGTTACATTCAGCAGGATCAATATTAATCCGCTTTAATCTTCGCTGGTATAAAAGCTCAATAGCAATACAAAAGATAAAGTGTGCGACGCAAGGAACGGCGAAAATAGATACCTAAGCCAGGCTAATAATTTTTTTACAGATATCGCTCTTCTATAACAGCCTGGTGATGCAGTAAATGCCCGAAAATAATAAAGGCAATTGCATTAGTAGTAATGCTTTTATTGCTTGCTGTACCGGTTGAATTCAGCTGGTCCTCATTAAACGATTGCAGCATAAGATCAGTTGAATTACGTACTGCATTGAATTCGTCTTTTAGAGACTGTAACGTTCTGTTTGCGGCATTGGATACTTGTGCATAATCATTCTCTTCAAAGCCTGCAAGCGGCGTAGTATCTTTTCTTGCTATTCTTAATGCCCGATAGGCGAAAATTCTTTCAGCATCTATTACGTGTTGCAGCAGATCTTTAATGGTCCACTTTCCTTCTGCATATGCATAATCAGCTTTTGCTTCGGGCAAATTGTTATAAAAATCTACCAATTGCTGTGCATGGTTTGTTATGACTTCTGCAATAGAATTTCCCTGGGCATAATCGATATAGCGATGATAAAATGGTGCTGAGTCTTGTGGATTGGGGCGTGCCATGGTTTAATTTTTAGAGTCTTTTGAATTGATAAGTGTTGGAGCAGCCTTCTTGTCTTTCTTTTTTACCTCTGTTGCTTCTGGCTTAAGGGTAGAAGCCAGTTCCAGAGCTGCATCTGCATTTACAAAGCCACCTGTTTTACACAACTCATTTAATAAAACATTGCGTTCGGATCCGGGAACTGTAACAGGAGTTTCACCTGTTAAATTTTCAGCCGATTTTTCAATAGCATACTTTACCTGTTTTGCAGAGAGGGCAGGATAGTAGGAACGTATTAATGCAGCAATTCCTGTTACCACAGGTGATGACATACTGGTGCCACTTAAAAATCCGTACTGATTGCCGCCTGGTAAAGTAGAATATATTTTTACACCGGGTGCAAAAACATCAACCGTAGCCTTTCCATAATTGCTAAAATATGCAACGATCTTTCCACCAGCTACATTTGCATCACCGCTTGCGCCCACCGAAATAAAATTCTGTGCTTTTGTATTTAATGTAAGCAGATCTGCATTAGGAAAATTGTCAACACTATCTACATTGTGCGATTCATTGCCTGCGGCATGAACAATCAGCACATCTTTTGAATCAGCATATTTTATTGCTTCATCCACCCATTTTTTTTCAGGCGAAAAGCTTTTGCCAAAACTCATGTTTATTACTTTGGCACCGTTATCTACTGCATATTTTATTGCAAGAGCGATGTCTTTATCATATTCATCGCCATCGGGTACGGCCCGCAGCATCATAATCTGAACATGGTCTGCAATACCATTAACACCCATATTATTTGTTCTGTCTGCGGCTATAATTCCTGACACATGTGTGCCGTGCATGGGCTCCGGACCCATAATATCATTGTTGCCGTAAAAGCGGTCATTAATGTCAAAATAGTTATCCTTAATAATTTCTGCGCGATAATCGGGAGGCCTGGTGGTTTTAGATTCTATGGATTGTTTTTTACCCTGCACATATTCTTCAAGATCGGTGATCAATGCTTTGTTGGTTTGATCTTCTTCAAGACTCAGCATTTTTAAACAAGTAATGTAACCCATCTTGGCTTGTTTGCCTTTTTGAGATTCGGGCTCGAATCTTTCAAGCTCTTCGGGGGTGTATTCATCTTTGTTCATCTCAGTGCGGATTACCTGGTCGTTTTTCTTGAGCGACTTACAGATAATGTCAAGCATTTGAACCTGCATTTTCTCATCGGGGCTAATACCCATTTGTGCTGATGCTTTTACCCACTCTGCATACTGCCATTTTTCATCTTCGGTTAATAAGGCCGTATCAATTTCTTTACCATCAAATTTTTCTTTAAAGCGATAGTAAACCCTTGAACGTTCATTGGTTTCTTTTTTAAGGTTGGTGCCATCCTTATTGCCGAGAAAATTCCAGCCATGTATATCGTCGATATAACCGTTGCCGTCATCATCTATGCCATTACCGGGAATCTCTTTTGTGTTTAGCCACATCACTTTTTTCAGGTCTTCATGCGTGGTATCTAAACCCGAATCTATTACCGCTACAATAACAGGTTTGTAAGTTTTTCCTTTCAGAAAGTCGTATGTTTTTTGAAGACTGATCCCATAAAAACTATCTTTCTGTGGGTCGAGCTGGTACCAGTTTTTTATATCAGTTTGTGCAAAACTTAACTGCGATACAAACAATAGTGTTAGCGGAAAAAAGAATCTCATTCTCGGCATGAATCGTTATTTTCTTATGTGCAAATGTCAGGCGTTAATCAATAGCATTGTGCTAAGGTTATATGCTGTTTATTTTTTTTAATCCAAACTTAAGATTCTTTGGTCATCGCCGCTTGTGTCACTCACTTGTACGTTCTGTCCATTATTGATCGGAACGTACAAGTGTGCGATCCCGAAATGAATTCGGTCCCGAAAGCTTTCGGGATGCCACGCTTCGCTTAACTGTCGCCATGAAAACAGAACTTCGAAACGAGCGTGGCAACGTAAGCTCAATAAAATTACTTTAGCCGGGTTCAAAAAATTATCCCGTAAAACTACAAAAACCTGACAAAAAAAATTGCAGCAACTGCACCAAAAGGCTCAGCTACCGCAATTTTATGAGATTATTACGATTTTAAAAGTTGAATGTTATGCCTTGTGCCAGTGGCAGTTTTGAACCATAATTTATGGTGTTCGTTTGCCGGCGCATATAAGCTTTCCAGGCATCGCTGCCACTTTCGCGGCCGCCACCGGTTTCTTTTTCTCCTCCAAAAGCGCCACCAATTTCTGCGCCACTGGTGCCAATATTTACATTGGCAATACCGCAATCGCTGCCAGACTGCGAAAGAAATAATTCAGATTCACGCAGGTTTAGCGTCATAATTGCTGACGACAAACCCTGCGGAACACCGTTTTGCAATTCAATTGCTTCTTCAATGGTTTTATATTTTATCAGGTATAAAATGGGCGCAAAAGTTTCGTGCTGAACAATGGCAAGATCGTTGGTTACTTCGGCAATGCAGGGTTTTACATAGCAGCCGCTTTCGAAGCCTGCACCTTCAAGCACACCACCTTCTACTATAAAATTGCCGCCCTGAGCTTTACATTTTTTAATGGAATCAAGGTACATGTTTACAGCATCTTTATCAATAAGCGGCCCCACATGATTTTTTGAATCCAGTGGATCGCCAATGCTCAATTGCTGATAAGCTTTTACCAGTTTTTCTTTGAATGAATCGTAAACAGATTCATGAATAATTAAACGCCTGGTAGAAGTGCAACGCTGGCCTGCAGTACCAACTGCGCCAAACACAGCACCAATCAGCGACATATCCAAATCTGCGTGCTGCGAAATAATGATGGCATTATTGCCACCCAATTCTAAAATGGATTTCCCTAAACGGGCAGCAACAGCAGCAGAAAGCGCCTTGCCCATTCTGGTAGAGCCTGTTGCTGAAACGAGGGGTATTCTTGTGTCGTTTGAGATCAGTTCGCCGATCTCACGGTCGCCTTGTATTAAGCAGCTTACACCTTCGGGTACATTGTTTTTAGCAAATACTTCGGCAATTATATTCTGACAAGCAATGCCGCATAAAGGTGTTTTTTCACTGGGTTTCCAAACACATACATTTCCGCAAACCCATGCCAATGCCGTGTTCCAACTCCAGACTGCTACCGGAAAATTAAATGCAGAAATAATTCCTACTACCCCGAGTGGATGCCACTGCTCGTACATTCTGTGTAGTGGTCTTTCACTGTGCATGGTTAACCCGTATAATTGGCGCGACAGCCCAACGGCGAAATCGCAGATGTCGATCATCTCCTGTACTTCGCCCAAACCTTCCTGCAGGCTTTTGCCCATTTCGTAGCTTACCAGTTTACCAAGCGGTTCTTTATTTGCACGAAGTGCATCGCCAAACTGCCGCACAATTTCTCCGCGTTTTGGTGCAGGCCATAAGCGCCATTCTTTAAATGCTTCCTGTGCTTTGGCAATCATTTCATTGTACTCGGTTTTGCTTCCGCTTACAACACTGCCGATAAGTTTACCATCAACAGGGGAGAAGGAGTCTGTTTTTTTGCCACTACTTTTTATCCATTTTGTTCCGGTAGAAACGCCTTGATTTTCTGGTTGAATACCCAATTGCTGAAGAAATTCCATATAGCTGTTTTTATAAATGTAAAAATGATTTTATATTTCAAATATTACCGTTTAAATGTTTGAGAAGCATAAGTACTTTCAAAAATTTTGTCGGCGTTTGCAGCTTCAAAACCTTCGCGGCGGTGTTCTCTTTTTATTTCCGATGCAGGTAAACTATTAAACTGTTCCAATACTTTTCTTTCTGCAAATTCTATGTACGAACCTGATATGCGAAGTGTACGGCCATCCGCAAAAGGCGCATCGATCATTTGAGCCACTGTAGAGCTTTGAAGCAGTTTGCCATCGGCACTGGTTTTTATTTTTCCACCGGAATCGTTCAGCGTAAAACCATTTTGTTCAAGGAAAACATTAAAGTCTGCAATGCTATTGTAACCAAGTTTTAAGTTGTGTACACTTACTGTAAAATGATTCAGGTAATAGCGGTTGTAAATTACCCATGCCGCATAGTCGGTTTCTGCTGCCAACGCTTGATAATCTTCCACAGTTGACAAACGCCATAGGCCACTGTGCAGAAACTGATCCACTGCATTTGCATCATCAAGATTAATATGTTCAACAGGATCAACTGTTACTTCATCTGTGTAGGAATGAATAATTTTTTGTGCGTTTTGCGAAAGTTCATTTACCCGCAGTTCACTAATGAATATCCTGGGATATTCCGTCGATGGGGGTGCATACCAGTAAGCATCTAATTTTTTTGCAGGAAAAAAATAATGATCCATTCTTTTGTATCCGTAATGCAGGAATATTTTCTCAAGCGACTGAATGCCCAGAAAAGGTACGCCAATCGTGCGGAAAGCAATATGGTCGTTTTCAATTTCAGCAGCGTTGGTAATAACATGTTCTTTTATGAGCGCGTTTATTACGCCAGCCACATCGGGTACACGTTCTTTGTAGCGCGTCATTAAACCATTGAGTATGTTATCTAAAACAGCATTTGCCATTTATATCATTTTAAATTATTGAATAGTTTTTTTAGCCGGTCTGAAGTAATGCTATCGGGCGCCTGTTGCGTCGCACACTGCAACTGTAACAATTCTGTTGAACATTTCAGGTGCAATCCTGCTGTCATTTTGCAGGCCTCTGTGCTTGCATTATTCTTCAGTAATTAATTGCTTTAAAATTAAGTTTGTAAATCGGAAACAAGCTTATGGCACATGAGAACAGGTGCTTCGTAAAAAAGCCAGATAAGAAAGCTGAATGTTAAGCGTAATATTCATTTAAAGGCGCAAAGCTATAAAATTTTACCGAACGTTTTGGAGTTAAAAGTTTCACCTGTTCATCAATAAAATGCAATAGCTTTTAATGAATAGAATTGCCGACTGTACAATTACTTATGAACCACAAAGTCACAAATACACGAATTAGCAACAAGACTTTATGAACTTGGCGATTTGGTGCCTTAGTGGTTTCTTTCTTGCCCAATAATATTCCTGTCGTACAAGTGTGCGACGCAAGCAAAGCGCAATTAATAAACTTCTGTTGGGTACATAAATGTATTTCTGTATTTGCCTTGCCGAAAATATTGTAATTAAAAAAGCACTACATTTATTTTCTAAATCAATTTACTTATGAGAGCATTAAGATGTTTACTTATTGTATCTATTAGCTGTTTATTCGTAGCAGAAGCTCATGCCCAGCAATATCCAAAACTTGTAGTTGTTTTTAAAAACAAAAACAATTCCCCTTACAGCTTATCAAACCCGTCTCAATATCTTTCTCAAAGAGCCATTGACAGGCGAACCAGGTACAGTATTGCATTAGATAGTACTGACCTTCCTGTAAACCCGTCCTATATTCAACAGGTCTTGGCACAAGGGCCGGTAACTTATTTAAGCCAGAGTAAATGGCTGAACCAGGTGTTGATTTACTGTACCAGTAGCACCACCATTAGTGCTATTGCCGCATTGCCTTTTGTAAACAGCGTTACCGCAATCGGGAGTCTTACAACAAACAGTACATCTCAGGAAGAGCGGTTTAAAGAAACCGTAACACCACTTGCTTCAACTGAAAAGACAGAAGGCACTACCGAGAATTATAACTATGGTAATTCTTACGGACAGATCCACATACACAGTGGTGAGTTTCTTCACAGTAAAGGTCTTACTGGTAAGGGAATGGTAATCGCCATCTTAGATGCAGGCTTTTATAAATACAAGACAATTGTTGCGTTCGACAGTACCAGGGCCCACAACCGCTTTCTCGGAGAAAAAGATTTTGTAGCCTTTGACGGCAGTGTAAATGAGGATGATTCGCATGGTGAATATTGCCTTAGTACAATTGCTGCAAATGTTCCGGGTGTTATGGTGGGCACTGCGCCGGATGCATCTTTCTGGTTATTGCGCACCGAAAACACTGCCAGCGAAATGCCTATTGAAGAACACAACTGGGTAGCCGGTGCTGAGTTTGCCGACAGTGTGGGTGCCGATCTTATTTCTTCATCCTTAGGTTATTACTCTTTCGATAACGCTGCACTCAACCATACTTACGCTAATTTTTATAACAACAGTACGATGGTTTCCAAAGGTGCAACCTATGCAGCACGTAGGGGAATAATCGTTACCAACAGTGCCGGTAACGAAGGTGCCAATAGTTGGAAGTATCTTATATTTCCTTCAGACGGCGATAGTGTATGCGCTGTGGCAGCAACTGATGTAAATAAAAATATCGCCTATTTTAGCAGCTACGGTTATCCCGGAAAAATAAAACCCAATATTGCATCGGTTGGTTCGGGAACTACGGTTTATACCAGCTATGGCGTAAGTACAGGCAGTGGTACGTCTTTTTCCAATCCCAATATTAACGGTCTTATTGCTTGTCTTTGGGAAGCATTCCCGCAGTTTAATAATATGACCATTCTTTCTGCCGTATATGCAAGCAGCAACAAAGGTGGTAATACCGCTGAAAGAGTAGGATACGGATTACCAAATATGAAAAAGGCATTCCGGTATTTAAAGGCACTGAAGAATGTTCAGCAGTATGGCAAGGATTGGCTTTTCGTAAATGCTGCTGCAAACAAACAAAGAATAGATGTAAAACTGATTGGAAGAACAGACGGGGCATCAAAACTAAATTTGGTTGACAGATCCGGTAAAATCATTTCTTCAATTGCATTGAATACCGAGATGGAAGAAGTGTACGATACCGCTTTTTCTTTTTCAACGCCGTTACCTGAGGGTACTTATGCAGTTCAATATGCAGATGCAACCACGTCGCAGAGTATAGATGCTTTAAAAGTTGAAGGCCAGCAAAATCAATGGCTGCATGCCGCACCCGTACCTTTCGACAGTTATACTACTGTCTATCTTAAAGCACCTGAAACAGGAAAAGTTTCGTTGCGACTTATTGATAGCAAAGGCAAACAAATACAGCGTAAAGAATTGAGTGTTGTACAGAACAACCAGTACCAGGTTACGTTTACTAAAACGGCAGCACTATCAAAAGGCGTTTATTATATTGAATACAATGGAGCCTTACAACATGGCAGCATACAGGTAGTGCGCTAAAAGATTTTTTTTTGATCCCAACAATAGTACAGGAGTGCGGCTTTTCTTGCGTCGCACTCTTGTGCTTTCAGATGCTTTGTTCAGCTATTACCGAAGCGTAGATTGACGGCTGTAAAAAGTCGCCAATAATTATGCAGCACAAGTGTGCGACGCAATGAAAGCTTTATAGTATTACTTAAGCCTGGCTCATCCTTCGACTCCGCTCAGGATTTATTTTAATACTGCTCGTTATCGTTGGGGAAATCTTTTTGTTTTACATCGCTGATGTATTGCTGCACCGCGGTGGTTACCTGTTCGTGCATGTTTAAATACTGGCGCAGGAAACGGGGCTTGAATTCGGTGTTAATGCCCAGCATATCGTGCATTACAAGCACTTGCCCATCGCAATATTTACCCGCACCAATGCCGATGGTGGGAATAATTAAACTTTCACTTACTTCTTTGGCAAGTGTTGCCGGAATTTTCTCAAGCACAATACCAAAGCAGCCTGCTTCCTGCAACAGCAGCGCGTCTTTTTTTAACTTGCTGGCTTCTTCTTCTTCTTTGGCGCGTACATTGTAAGTGCCGAATTTATAAATGCTTTGCGGTGTTAAACCAAGGTGCCCCATAACCGGAACACCTGCAGTTACAATACTTTTTATGCTGTCGAGCACTTCTTCGCCGCCTTCAAGTTTTATGGCATGTGCGCCGGTCTCTTTCATGATTCGTATTGCTGAAGCCAATGCAATTTTTGGATTGGATTGATAAGAACCAAATGGCAGGTCGACCACCACCAAACACCTGCTGATACCGCGTATTACCGAGGCCGCATGGTAGATCATCTGATCGAGCGTAATGGGCAATGTGGTTTCGTGGCCGGCCATTACATTGCTGGCACTGTCGCCAACAAGAATCACATCGATACCTGCATGGTCAAAAATACCTGCAAAGGAAAAATCGTAAGCCGTAAGCATGGAAATTTTCTCTCCATTGGCTTTCATCTTTGAAAGGGTAAGCGTAGTTACTTTTTTAATTTCTTTGGTTGCTGCTGACATCTGAATTAGGTTTGAAGATTTTAAAAAAAACTGGAGTATGCGCCTGCGTTAGAATAAAACATATCCAGATGCCGGTAGCAAAGATGGGGAATTTATAAATACAGTTATTTGTTTACTATTTTGGATTACAAATTATTAAAAGAATGCAATTTTAAATCGGGCGAATGAATAAGTTCAATAACGCAAAGGCTTACAATAAAAAAGCTGCTCCATTTTGGAACAGCTTTTTCTTAAACTATAATATTTGGGTTAGTATAGTGTAAATTCTACGCGCCTGTTTTTCTGACGGCCTGCATCAGTTTTATTCGATGTAATTGGTTGTGTTTCGCCATAACCAGTTGCCTCAATTCTTGAAGGGTTTGCACCTTTTGAAACCAGGTATGCTTTTACTGATTCAGCCCTGTCTTTAGACAATTTCAGATTGGAATTTTCTGAACCAACGTTATCTGTATGCCCTGCAAGTTTAAGACTGAAATTTTTTGAAACAAGAAGATCAGCTACACGATCAAGACTTGCAAAAGAGGTACTGCGTAAAGTGGCTTTACCAGTTTCGAACTGAAGGTCTTTTATAGCTTCGTTCACAACCCTTTTATCTTCTTCTGTAATTATAATTGTTTGTGCTGGTTTTACCACTTCAGGTTTTGGTAAAGGACAACCCGCACCATCAACTTTTTCTGTTGCAGGGGTAGCTGCACATTTATCAAAATAATCTGATACACCGTCGCCATCAGCATCTTTTTTCATTTTATCAAGCTCATCTTTCATTGCGTTCATCTGCGCAGTTTTCTCTCTTAAGCTCTGCTCATTAGCTGCAATGCTAGCAGCAACTGAAGCTTTAAGAGCATCGTTCTGATCCTGAAGATCCATCTGAAGATCGGATGCAGGGTTATTAAAGGCAAGCTGTTGCTGACCAGCACTACCCAGCGCAAACTCAAGACCAACCATTGCATAAGAAAATTTATCTTTATGCGTGCCGTTTGAATAACCATCAAGGTTATCGCCATCAACGAAATTCATCCGGTATCCAAGATCTAAATTAACACCATTTCCCAGCTTTGCTTTTACACCTGCACCAACCGGAATAAAAAATTCTTTTATACTGCCATCCGGCTTATAATCAACAATAGTCTTATCGTTCATAACCAGGGTTGGGTTGTAGTCAACCAAGCCGGCACCTAAAGTAACATAAGGCAGAATTACATTTTGCCTGTGCAGAAAATTAAGGTTTGCCAAAGTAGCAGTTGCGCTTACACTTGCAGCCCAGTTTAATTGTGTTTTAAAAGAACTGTAAGGGCTAGAAGTAACAGTACCATTGCCCAGCAGATTTTCGTTGTTTGCTTTTAAAATACCTTTTAAAAATTCTGCCTGCAAACCAAAGGTATGATTGAGCTGTGCTTTAAGATATGCACCATAGCCAATCGATGGCTCCCATTTGGTAAAATCGTTGCTGCCACCAACAGCAATAACAGGCATTAACGCACCACCATGAAGACCTATAGACCATGTTCTGAATTGTTTAGCGCCGGTAAAAGGTTTTACAGGGGTAACTGTTGCAGACTTGCTCATTTCATCTTTTGTTACTGAAGTGCGTGCAGAATCCTGAGCCATTGAAGTAGCTACAAATCCTATACCTGCAAAGAGCAGTACAAATTCTTTTCTCAACATCTTTTTCATAAACTGTTTTTTCATTTTTGTTATTAAAATTTTAAGAGCGTTCTGGTCTTATAATTTTATTTTGTTAAAACATCAATGAAAATACCCTGCCAGCTTATTTAAAGCGTACATACAGTCACAATAAAGGCGAATCAGTTTTATTGTATGTTCTTTTTTGGGGAATTAACGAGTACAGTTGGGGTATTTTATCAACAAAAAATAGAATAAGCAGTTAATATAAGTGGCTATTGCATCGTTGGATTTTATTTAATGTTATAGAGACTGATAAATTATTTTGAGCCCAACTGAATTGCTGCTATGAAGCTTTTGTTGCCACGCTCGTTTCACAGTTCCTCTTTCATGGCAGCATTTAAGCGAAGTGTTGCAGCCTTGTACAGTTTGATCTTTATTCAGCAACACCACAATCTGTTACACAAAAATTAATTATAGAATAAACAACTACATTTAACCACAATCATTCTTATGAATTATAAATGGAAGAAGGCAAGCTTAATCGTAATGAGTGTTCTTTATTTTATTGCAGGAACCAATCATATATTCAACCCTGGTTTTTATTTACCATTGATACCGCCATACCTGCCTGCGCATGAGGCAATAAATTTAATTGCAGGTATTGCTGAAATTGGAGGCAGCATATTAATACTTTTTACTGCCACAAGAAAATTTGCCGCATGGGGAATTATATTCATGCTCATTTCTTTTATGCCGGTACATATTTTTATGGTTCAGCATGCACCAATGGAAATTGGTTCGCGTATGATTACTCCTTTCATCGCCTGGATAAGAATACCCCTGCAGGCATTATTAATTTGGTGGGCATGGAGTTTTACAGGCACTAAAAAGTTGAAATAATTTATGATGCCGGTAATATTGTTTCAAACATAAAAGCTAAGTATTTTTGAAATCCTTATAATCAAAAGCAAATAAGTTGGAAAAAGAAAAACGTAATGTAATGCCATTGTATGTGTCTGCAACTGCCCTTGTTGGTTGGTTTGCATTAATACTTCAACTGTATATTATTGTTTCAAATGCAATTGTTAACAACAATTCTGTAGTAAGCAGTATCATAAAATATTTTAGTTATTTTACTATACTTACCAATATTCTTGCAGCATTGAGCCTGACACTTTCTTTAATTATGCAATCATCAGCACTGGGAAAGTTTCTCAGAAGCGCTTCTGCAAAAGCAGCCATAGCAGTTTATATTATTATCGTTGGTATTGTTTACAATCTTGTATTAAGGCAACTGTGGGATCCTAAAGGTTTGCAGTTGATTGCCGATATCTTATTGCACCAGGTAATACCAATTGCATATACGGTGTACTGGGTTGTATTTGTACCTAAGAGTAACCTGGAATGGAAACAGCCATTCATATGGCTAATCTATCCGCTTCTTTATTTGTTATATGCTATAATAAGAGGTGCTGTTACAGGGCATTATCCTTATCCTTTTATAGATGTAAGCCAGATTGGTTTTAGTAAGATGCTGGTGAATACATTAATTATGATGATTGCATTTATAAGCATTGGCCTGTTGATTGTTGGTATTGATAAAAGAAAGAAGCATACAAAACTGCACCATAAACCATAAATGATTTTAGGGTTGAAGCCTGCGCTTTGCCGAATGATATTTAAGAACGTACAAGTGAGTGACACAACAGAAGTATTATAGTAGCAATATTGCCCGGCTCAACATTTTTTTCCTGACTGTTGTTAGTGTTTTTGCAGGAGTTAGCGATAATCGATCAGGCTTAATTTTATGCCATAACTATCGTTATCGAATTTAGCAGGTGGGGGAGTGGTTTGCCAGGTCCAGTGTATTAATTCTTTATATACCAAACCAATATCTTTTGCATAAACTTCTACAGAATAATTGCGTTGCTGGTAACTGCCAACATCAAAGGGGCCCGGAGGCGATGTTTCATCCTGCTGAACAACTGTAACAGTATTATCCAGCGTTCCTTTTTCAACAGTGTAAGGCATACCCAGATTCTGATAGGTGTAATTCCACCCGTCAAGGTACTGGTATGGCGATGTAGCTGTTTTTGTTTCAATATAAGAATTGCCATCCCAGCTAAAATAATCGCGCAGTGGTTGTTTTAGTTTTATAAAACGAAGGTTGTTATCATCCACAAATTCAAAAGTCTGTTCCCCGGGTGTAACATAAAAAGTACCTGTATTTTGCCATGGCTGTGTTTCTAAAGTATCAGTAACAAAACGGTAAATACGGTACGAAAGCCGCATCATATTATCCCTGATAGTATCTGCAATACTGTCTTTGGCATGGTAACTTTTTACGAGTAATTCGCTACCCGAAATGGGTATGATCGATGAATCGAGACGGTAAATAAAAACACGGCCTGTTTGTAAGGGATAATAATCACTCAGTGCAGTAAATGTAACAGTAGCCGATTCTTTAGCGCAACTGGTGAGCAAAAAACTCACTGATGCAAAACAGAAAAACAACAAAAAATATCGCTTCATAACCTGCAAGTTAAGTAAAGATGTTTTTGACAAGAATGTTTGGTTGCTTACTAAACGTTTATAAAGCAAAAGATAATATATTGGTAGCGTTTTTTATGTACGCAAACAGAAAACCGGGCCAGCAAGAAGATTTTTATCTTTCGCTGCCCGGTTAATTTCCTGGCATTTCTGCCATTTACTGCTTGTTATTCTTAGGTTGGCATTATTTTGAAGGTTGAGGATAACTCAGTTTTTTTGAGGCTTAAAAATCGAATGCGCCAATGTGTGTTGAATCTTAGTTTTAAAACTTGTCCGTAAAACAATCATCTGCTACAGGTAAGAATGCACTTGCTATTCAGGTTTCATTTTTTCTGGTGCAAATAATGAATCGGATAATGGTTTATAATGGAAACACAATGGATTTTTTTTTCTTAAAAAATTTCAGAAACCCATTTGCAAACAACCTTTCTGTCATAATTATTTTGAGCCAGGCTAAAGAATATGAATGAAGCTTTTGTTGCGTCGCACACTTGTAATGTTGATTCTTCGGTCGACCGTTGTCCGTCGACTGTCGACCGTTGTTTCGAACGTAAAAGAGTGCCACGCAAGAGGCGATGCGTAAAGCGATATAGATTGGTCAATAAAAATTACTTCAGCAGGTTCTTAATCTCACTCAGTTTCATTAATGCTTCAACTGGTGTTAAACGATTGATATCAAAAGTTTCCAGCATTTTCCGTATGTCGCTGAATGTTTCGCTGTGCGCATCGAAAATGGACAATTGCATTTGAGGCGCGGAAATTTTTTTAATGCTATTTCTTGTGTTCTCTACTTTAGGAATTCCATTGTTTGCAGTGCCATCATCTACATGCTTTTCTTCAAGCTGTTTTAAAATTTCGTTGGCACGTTCAATTAATTCTGGCGGCATGCCCGCCATTTTTGCAACATGAATACCGAAGCTGTGCGTGCTGCCACCCGGTGCCAGCTTACGCAGAAAAATTATTTTATTGCCTACCTCTTTGTTGGTAACATGGTAATTTTTTACGCGGGGTAATTTATTTTCGAGTTCATTAAGTTCGTGATAATGCGTGGCAAACAAAGTCTTGGGTGCTGCAGCAGAACTATGCAAAAATTCAACAATACTCCATGCGATAGAAATGCCATCATAAGTTGAAGTGCCGCGGCCAATCTCATCGAGCAATATCAAACTGCGCTGCGATATATTGTTAATGATGCTTGCTGTTTCATTCATCTCTACCATGAATGTACTTTCGCCGCCACTTAAATTATCGCTTGCCCCAACACGTGTAAAAATTTTATCTGTCAGCGGAATTTTTGCAGAAGATGCCGGCACAAAACTGCCCATGTGCGCCATCAACGTAATGAGTGCCGTTTGCCTTAGTAAAGCGCTTTTACCACTCATATTCGGCCCTGTTAAAATGATTACCTGTTGCTCTTCGGGGTTGAGTGTAATATTGTTTGTAATGTATGGCTCACCGGCTGGGAGGTTGCGCTCAATTACAGGGTGCCTGCTATCTTTCATCTCAAGAGCAAGCCCTTCATGCAATTCAGGTTT
The DNA here is from genome assembly GCA_002390845.1 of Chitinophagaceae bacterium UBA4407. Classification (GTDB taxonomy): domain Bacteria; phylum Bacteroidota; class Bacteroidia; order Chitinophagales; family Chitinophagaceae; genus Limnovirga. The sequence goes on from DGQT01000008.1 coordinate 46,752, forward strand.
TTTGTAATTATACAGTAAGGCATTGTTGGCAAAACAAATAAGGCAATCTAGAATGGCCAATATATTTCCGTTTACCTGAACGGGTGCAATGTAATCCTGCAATTCAAGTAACAGTTTATCGTACAGGTCAAGTTCTATTACATTGATCTTTTCCTCAGCGCCGGTAATTTTTTCTTCGTATTCTTTCAGTTCCGGTGTTATGTAACGTTCGGCATTGGTAAGCGTTTGCTTGCGGAACCACTCGGGCGGCACTTTATTTTTATGCACATTCGTAACCTCGAGATAATAGCCAAACACATTATTAAAACCGATCTTTAAAGAACTGATACCGGTTTTTTCCGCTTCGTTCTGCTGTATGTTTAACAGGTATTCTTTGCCACCGCTGGCAATCTTTCTAAGCGTATCCAAATCCTCATGTACACCTTGTTTAATAACAGATCCTTTGCCCACTGCAATTGGTGGATGCTCGATGATCTGTTTAAGAATTTTATCAGAAATGTAATGGCATGGATTTAAGGCATCCGCCAACCGCATAAGATATTCATTGCCTGCATTCGTACAGATTTGTTTAATCAGCTCTGTTTGCTGTAAACCTTTGGCAAGTTGTATTACCTCCCTGGGGTTGATCTTTTTTGCCGGTATCTTACTCACTAATCTTTCTACATCGCCGCATTGTTTTATTAGATGATGCAGATTCTTTCTGGTATCTGTTTCCTTTATTAAATATTCAACAAGGTTTAAGCGCTCATTTATTTTCTTCAACGTCTTCAAAGGCAGAACTGTCCAGCGTTTCAAAAGTCGTGCACCCATTGGACTAACAGTATTGTCCAGTACTCTTAAAAGCGTGTTGCCGTTTTCTGCACCACTGTTAAGCAACTCCAGGTTGCGAATCGTAAAGCGATCCATCCATAAATAGTCTTCACGTTCTATTCTTTGAATAGCAGTTATATGCTGCAGGTTGGGGTGCTCTGTATCTTTTAAATAATGGAGAACGGCACCTGCGGCCACAATACCGCAATGCATGTCCTCAATACCAAATCCCTTCAGCGAATGTGTTTGAAAATGTTTCAGTAAACTTTCGGTGGCAAAAGCTTCATCAAATATCCAGCTCTCCAAAGTGTAAGTATAAAATTTGGTGCCGAATGTTTCTTTAAAATACTTTTGGCTACTCCGCTGAAAAATGACTTCGGCGGGCTTTAGGCTTTGCAGCAGTTTATCAATATATTCTGTATCGCCTTCAGCGATAAAGAATTCGCCGGTCGACATATCAAGTAATGCAATACCCAAAACCTGTTCACCAAAATGTACACCTGCCAAAAAATTATTACTGTTGTGTTCAAGCAGTTTATCATTCGTTGCAATACCGGGTGTAACCATTTCTGTAACGCCCCGTTTCACAATTCCTTTAGCTTGTTTGGGATCTTCCAGTTGGTCGCAAATGGCAACACGGTAACCAGCCTTTACCAGTTTGTGCAGGTATGTATCCATTGCATGATGCGGAAATCCTGCCAGTTCACTGGAAGCAGCACCATTTCTTTTGGTAAGGGTAATGCCCAGCACCTGGCTTGCAACAATGGCATCTTCGCCAAATGTTTCGTAAAAATCCCCCACGCGGAACAGCAATATTGCATCGGGATATTTTTGTTTAATAGCCCTGTGCTGCTGCATTAAAGGTGTATCAGATGCAAGTTTTGCCACGGCGGCAAATATACAGTAAGCTTTAAACGATAATAAACCAACAGTTTTAATGGGGATAAAATGCAATTAAGCCATTTTATGAAGTCGACAGATGGCACACTGATGAAGCTTTTCTTTCCCGAATGCTTTCGGGATCGGTTCAGGGTTCTGTTTACATGGCGGCATTTAAGCGAAGTTTAGTGCAGTTCGTTAACACAGTGTGATAATTGTATTGGCTGTTGAAAGCTGATAGATATTCTGTCGTATAAGTGTGCGACGCAAGAATGCTTCATTGCAGTACTATCGGATGGTTCAAAAAAAAGCACATTATTTTGTCTGAAAGAAAGCAAAAAAGCCAGCGAAATTAATGATTCGCTGGCTTTTGAAAAATGCTGATCCCCACTTATGTGACCCGGATTGGATTCAAACCAATGACCTACAGCTTAGAAGGCTGCCGCTCTATTCAGCTGAGCTACCGGGCCTTGTTGCGGCGGCAAATGTAATTTTTAATTAGTTTGCACCCAAACAGAACTTTAAACGATGAACGTACAGATAGAACCTGGCTGGAAAGAGATATTGCAAACCGAATTTACCAGGCCTTATTTTCAGCAGGTTGCAGGCTATCTGAAAATAGAAAAAGCTCAGGGAAAAATCATCTATCCACCCGGTTCACTTATTTTTAATGCTTTCGATAAAACGCCTTTCGATAAAGTAAAGGTTGTAATACTTGGCCAGGATCCTTACCACGGCGCAGGTCAGGCACACGGGCTTTGTTTTTCCGTACAGAATGGGGTTCCCCCGCCGCCATCACTGGTAAATATTTATAAAGAATTAAACAGCGATTTGGGTATTCCTATACCAGCAACTGGTAACCTTACCAAATGGGCAAGTCAGGGCGTTTTTTTACTTAATGCATCACTTACTGTTAGGGCAGGGGAGCCCATGAGCCACGCAAAAATTGGATGGGCAAATTTTACTGATGCTGTAATAAGAACGATCTCTGTAAAAAAAGAAGGCGTTGTATTTCTTTTATGGGGCAAATTTGCACAAGACAAACAGGTACTGATTGACGAAACCAGGCATCATGTTCTAAAGGCTGCGCACCCCTCTCCGTTAAGTGCACACAATGGATTTTTTGGGTGCAGGCACTTTAGCAAAACAAACAACTTTTTAGTAAAGCAAGGATTAGATCCAATAGACTGGAATCCTGAAAAAATTTAGAATTAGAAAAATAACCAATGAAAATTTTTAAAGAAATATTTGGGAGAATCTGGGCATTGTGGGGCGCAGTTTTATTTATAGCCACCATGCTTATAGCTGTGCTTTTTTACCTTGTTTGTTATTTACTGAAAGAACCCCGTAAAGCCATCTGGCACCGCCATGTTTCAAGAATATGGATGGGTTTTTATTTACCGCTTATCGGTTGCCCGGTTAAAGTAGTGGGCGCAAAATATTTTGAAAAAAATAAGAACTATGTAGTAGTGTGCAACCACAGCAGTTTCATGGATATACCCATTACCACACCTTTTATGCCACGCCCCAACAAAACAATTGGTAAAAGCACTTTTGCCTATATTCCACTGGTAGGTATTTTTTACAGCAACGGCAGTATTTTAATCAACCGTAAAAGCGCCAAAAGCCGCAGCGACAGTTATAAAAAAATGAAGCGCGTACTGGCAATGGGGTTCGATATGGTTATCTATCCAGAGGGCACCCGAAACAGAACCGCCGAACCGCTGAAACCCTTTTACGACGGGGCTTTTAAACTTGCCACCGAAACCGGCAAAGCCGTAATACCCACCCTGCTTTTTAATACCAAAAAAGTATTGCCGGCAAACAAACCTTTCTATCTGTACCCCTGCAAAATGGCCATGCATTTTCTACCACCCGTGGAGAGTACCAATATTACCACCAAAGAATTAAAAGAGAAAGTGTTTAAAACAATGTGGGATTATTACGAAGCCAACAGTTAAACAGCCATTTTTTTGTACCCGGCAATTGAATAAATATGAGGCATTGTTGCGTCGCACACTGGAGCGGTTGAATTAAGAATGAGCTTCTGCCGTAGCGAAGATTTCAGGGACAGGGTGTTTGGTAAGGCAATTGGCAGTGTAAAACTTTCGTATTTTCAATTGTCGGTAAGCGACAATACAAAAAGCGAAAGTTTAAAACTTTCGTATAAAATATTGCTCTATGGATAAAGTATTAATAAAGAAGATGTAATAAGAACAGAAAATAAAACTTTCGTATATTAGCGAGTTAGCTGCAATAAATTTGGACACAGTGCTTATAAAATTGGAACTTTGACGAGAAGGTTACAATCATGGACAAAACTTCTGCATCAGTTGACATTTCTAAGTTTCCACGTTTACAACAAGAAACTAATTATTACTGCGTGCCAGCTTCCCTTTTGGCAATCTTAAAGTATCACAATAACAATTTAGCTTATGCTCAAAGTGACTTGTTTCACTTGATGAATGACAATCCATCATTTGGAGCGGTGAAAAATTTATCTATAGATGGCTTTGACTTCGACATCAAATATCCATCTGGTTTTACAAACGAGGCATTCATTAATTGGATTAATAACATAAAAGCAGAAATAGAATACAAACGACCTGTTGCCATTGCCTTTCGTGAATCTAATAATCAAGCACACATTAGGGTTGCCTTAGCATACGACGAAAACTGTTTTACACTTTTTGACCCAGCTACTACAAACTTTGAAAAATATTATTTTTATCAAGCAGAAGCTGACTTTATCGAAGATAATAGATGCTTTGATATTCTCATAACTAAGTATGTGACCAAAAGTTAATTAATATGCCAAAACCTTCATTCGCCTTAAATTACTGGAGACCTTGGGAGAAAAATTCAAACGTTATTGATAGTTGGTTAAATTATAACAGAGACGTTTCTTTAATTGAATATCAAGCCGAGGTTTTAAATAAAAATTTGAGCCACCTTTCCATAAGCCAAATAAATTCTATAAACACTTTAAGTGAAAAAGTTAATGAAGGGGTTAGTTTATTAATGGCAGGGTTAGGCGTTATAAATAAATCTATTGCTCTTACAAACCAAAGGCTTGAAACACTAATTCAAATTGAAGTTGCTAATAACATAATTCTTGATAATATACAAGAGCTAATTAAAGTACCTGAACGAGAAAAGGAAAGAGCATACCACATACAATCTGGATTAAAATTTTTAAAACACGCATTTCTTAAGAATGAATTTTATGACGATGCTTATAATGAATTTAAGCAAGCGGAAGCATTGAAAAAGCAGGACTACTACACTTTGTATAACATTGGTATGATTGAATTGTATTCCTCTAAACATACAAATATTGCTTCTGCTAAAAATTATTTTGATAAAGCTATAAAGTATGCGCTGATAGATGAAAACACTCAAGAATATAAATATTTAAGTAATCTTTTTTCTAAACAATATGGTTTAAAAACCGATATAAACGGAAAGCTTTTTATTTCTATATGCTATATACAATCATCTATTTGCTCTTACATTTTAGGTAATGATATAGAAGCATTCAACACTTTAGTAGATGTAATGCCTTGTGATGAAAATGATGAAGTATATTATTTTGCTTCTAAGTATGCGTCAAGAGCAGGAAGAAATGAAACTGTTTATCCACTCTTAGATTATTACTTAAAAAGAAACATTGATAAACTCAATAAAATAATTAGTGACTTAGATTTTATAACTAATCCAGAAATCAATGAATACATAACTAAGTTCATTGATAAAATTGAAAGCGACTTTACCAGTTTTGAGAATACTTATAAAGGGAAAAACGAGTACTTAATATATAAGTTTATTAATGACTCTTTGCAACGACCAAATTTTAGCATAGCAAGTAAGTACAAACTTTTAAACTATTTTACACCTGCCTACATCGCAGACGAAATACAAAAGGAACAAACTAACAAGACTATTGATGAAAGTATTAAAGAAAAACGCATAGAAATTAAAAACAAAAAAGCGGAACATGATTTATTAATTCCGAATGCCAATGTGCTCGAAGAAAAAGTCGAACACTGTAAAAAATTATCGGAAGAATTTCCGAAAGGAAGTGACTTTGGCGATTTTGTTGGAATAATTTTTACCGTAATTGTCCTTATTCCACTTTCTGTAATTGTTTATAAGCTTTTTACTGGTAACCCATATGATGAAGATGAACGTCTTCTTGCCAATCCGGTTGTTCAAATTTTTCTTTGGATTATTTTTTTCATTGTATTAAAAATCGGCTACGAAAATATTTATGTACGAGCAGGCAAGTCGCATTACAAGAAAGAGTATGACATGCAAAAAGATGAGCTTAATGAGTTGAACAAAAAAACGCGAAGAATAAGTAGAGAAATAGACATACTAAATTCAGAGATTGAAACTTTGACTTCTAAAAAATTTTCCCTTGTTTATGATATTAACTTAATTACACTAAATTAAATACGTACAAATTCAAAGTGACTTTTACTTCAGCTAACAATCGTATTGCCAAAAGCGGGGCAGACATTACGCAACATCAGCGGTTGTTTCGATAATCATCTTCAGTTATCAAGGTGACGTAATTCTATTCGGCAGCAAATGTTATCTTCGGCAATAGAAAATAAATCAGCTTCGGTATCGGCTGACGGAACACGGAATATCCCGCCTTCGGCAATACCTGAACGTTGGCTGCCACCACTAACAATAATTCGTTACCTTTAGAAACAATAAATAAACATATGACCTCGAAAGAAATATACAGCGCCGCAAATGAAATTGTAAAGGAAGCTTATCAAAAGGAAGACACTAATTTAAATGCTTTAGTGCAAATGGGATTTGAAATGAAGGATTTAAACGAAGGTGCAACCTTAACTGGCAGAGTTCCAAATGAATTATATTCTATGACTGGAGATGATGGCAATAAAGTAGAAGTTCATTATTATGCTTACGATCCAACAAAAGCATTTGGCCCAATTGAACAGGATATTAACAAATTTTATGTTCGCTTATTCAATGAGGAAGGCAAGCAGATTGAAGAAAGCAATGTTTCTTTTTCAGACAAACCATAGCATAATTTAATAAACTAAAATAAAATACAAATATGAGCGATACATCAAACAATACTGGAAACTCAACAGGTGGTAACAATTCATCTAATCAGGGGCAAACTCAAACACCTACTCCAACACCACAGGTTGAGAGACCAAATACAAATACTTCTATTCAAACGCACTCAGATCAAAGTGAGCGTGAGACTAAGAAAAAGTAATATAAGGAAAGTTACAACAGACTGTCTGAAACGTTTTGATCTTGTCACGACTTGAGTAATATTTTCAGATATCGCTTTGTCATGGTCAATAATCTTTGTAATAATCATTTCCTTTAGCTGGTTATCTTTAATGCTCTCTTGCTCAAAAAAGGGATGAATTAATTTACTTGGCTCTGTGCCAGCTAAAGTCATTTTCTTTGGCATTAGGTTAGACCATAACAAAATAATAGCAGCGACAGACCCAGCTGCTGTTATAATATAGGGAAGGCTTGACAGAGAAATATTTCGTTGCACGATTTCTTTAAAACAGTATGAAATCATTCCAGAATAAACAGCAAGCGCTATATAACTTTTATTACTAGATTCCCTAAATGATTTAAAAGTTTCCTCAAGCATCTTTGTAGATTCTTTATAAATAAAGTCAAGTGAATCTTTATCATAGTTAGACCAATTTGCGTTCTTCATATTCATTTGTTTTACTTCGCAAAAATAGACTATTAAAGTTTCGTGTGGCGAGCAGCCAACAAAAGGTTTGCCGCAAGGCTGGCGGACGTAGTAACAATCGGCAGTTGTACTACTATCAACTAATATCGGGCTTGACTGAATTCTATTTGGCTTTTAGTTGTTAACTTCAACATCAGTTTTTCAATCGGCTTCAGTTGCCGGGCTGACACAGCAACTATTCCAGCCCTGCGGCAAGCCTCGAACGTTAGCAGTAACCCAATAGACACTTCGTATGACAGCATACATCATCATAACTATTACAGCACTACTTGGTTTAGGTGGACTTATCTTTAAAACAAAAAAAGATGAGAAGAAAGGTGTTTTTAATAAGTTGACAACAACTGGTTATGTTGTCTTATTTCTTCTTGTAGCTTCATTGTTTGTAAACTTTTGGTCACAAAACGAAAAGGACAAAGCAGCGGATTTAGAAAAGACAGCAGCGGCTGACAAAGCAATAAATGATTCTATCCGTTTTAGCAACAAAGGATTAATTGATTCTTTAAGATTTCTAACAACATCACAGAAATTGCAAGAGCAGCGTTCTATTGATTCGACAAAAATCATAACAGACTCTAATCGGTTTGACATTACGCTTTCTAAATTTTTGGAACAATCAAATAAACAAGATAAAGCTCTTGATAATTTACAAGAAATAAAACATCCACTATTTCCTTTGAGGATTACTGGAACTGTTGCAGTTGACATTGAAGCAATGGACTTCAGTGATACCATCCTAAAGACGGTTAACAAATTTAGAAGCTATTTAAAACAGAAGGAATCTAAGACTGGTTTGCCTTCTACTTTAAATTTGGACTTTGTTAAACAAGGTGTAATTCACTACGAAATTTTCAACCCAAATGAAACCGCCAGTTATGACAGTGAATTTAATAAATTCAATCAGTTTATTTGCACAAGAATATTACCTGCTATCAGAATAGATATTTTTTCTAATTCCCAAAACCATATACAAATATTTAATCACGGTGGACTGCAATTTAAAAAGGGCTTGACCCTTACATACCTGATAAACCCACAAAACATAGCATATTTTGACTTTGAATATTACCCAACAGAACAAGACGATAATCAGGGTATAAAAAGTCTCTACAGTTGTAAGAATGGCTTTATTGATGTAAGCATAAACCAAAATCTTGAAAGTGGGTTCAAGGGTTTTTATTACAAACAGCTTGCTTTAAACTGCGGGACAAATTATTCTGATTCGTACTATTTTTCATTTGGTGAAAAGGATATAAAAAAATCAGATAGTTATTCAAAGACATACTCTAAGTTCATAAAACCAGTGCTGACAAAGTGAGTAGAAGGGTATACCGCTAACATTGGTATTGCTGCAAGTGGGGCTGGACGTTGAAACTTCGGCTGTTTGCATCGCTGTACTTTAGTTCGGGCAGACGAATATCTATTTGGCTTTTTGTTGTTAACTTCAACTTTATATTTTCAATTTGGCAGCGGTTCCGGGCTGGACGTTATAAAATATCCCACCTGCAGCAATACCTGTCCGTTGTGCGTCATGCTAAAAC
>DGQT01000009.1 GCA_002390845.1 Chitinophagaceae bacterium UBA4407
ATAACGCCAATACAGGCGTTAGTGGCAATACTCCGAAGCCCTCCGAACAGCGACATCATAATATTGTTTTTCCTTTTCTATTCCAATTGATTTGCGGTTTAATTTGATACAAGCCAAGTTCGTTGTTCCTGAACCCATTGTATTATCCAATACCATATCGCCTTCGTTTGTGTATGATTTCACAAGCATTTCAAGTAAAGCAAGGGGCTTCTGCGTTGGGTGTATAGTTCCATCAAGCTTTGTTTTTTGTTTATCTGAAGCAAAAACCTGTACACTTCTTGGGTATCTGTCAGTTTCTCCACCACCACTTACATCTTGCTTTACTTTCCCATACACTTCTGTTTTATTACAAACTTCGGCTTTCTTGGTATAGGTATTCACAGGCTTATGTCCTTCTGTTTTTTGTGGATTAAACTTTGGAGTTTTATTGTAAAATACTAAAATATTTTCGTGTGCTTTCATAGGCATTTTCTTTGCATTAAAATATCCTGTTGCTTGTGTTTTCTCCCAAATCCATTCGTATTTTAACCATTCCAAATTTGAGCAACCAAGCACTTTATCGAATGGTGTTTGTGCAAATAAAATTACCACCCCATTATCATTTAGTATTCGTTTATATTGTTCCCAAAGTTTATTCAAATCCAAAACAGAATCCCATTTACAGTTAGTAGTGCCATAAGGCAAATCGCAAATAATAGCATCAATTGATTTATCCTCAATAAAAGGAAAAACATCAAAGCAATCAGCGTTCACAAAAGTACTGCCACTAACACGGGTTTGGCAAAATTGGGGCTTTAGTGCTTCTATCATATTTTTATTTTTTATTGAACATTAGTAATTCTAATCGGCTTTTGTGGGTTAAATTCCCCCACTTCGCCAAGCCTTTTTCGTTACCAGTAATGCTATGAGGACGACACTCTACATATTTATCGGATTTTTTTTGCTTCTGACAAGTTGTAATAACTCGACAAATGAAGACAGAATAAATTATATTGAAAGTGAACCGACTTTCTTTCAATTACGCAATGGCGACTGGCTGACAAACAAATGGATTAGAAAGCCAGAGAACCTTCTAGCAATTCACGAGACATTTAAAAAAGTTGGCTACAATAATCTTTTAGGTAGCATTCTCTCAGACAATCCTGTTATTGTTCAAGACATTTATATAAACAAGAAAGGCTATAACCTTGTTGACAGTTTAGTTTTGACATATAAGCAACGAGACAAAGGAAGTAAATACTATAAAGAGTTTTGGGCAAGACGGGAAAATGAAAAAAATGACAGTGCTGCTTTCGTTATCCTAAGCGACATTCAATTTTCATATAAAACTAAAATGACTTCTAGTGCTTTACAGGTTCAAGCTGACAATTCAAAACTAAATGACACATTAAAAACTTTGTTACAGATAGAATATCGAAACGACACATTAACGACAGATTTAGCTTTAAAGGACTTTGCGATTTTAAGGCAGTTTGGTTTTCATCAATCTGCGTACAATTTGCTTTTTGAGAGATACAAGTATCAAGACATAAGATGGAACAGAGACAGTTTGGTAAAAACACTAAAGCCGACAAGTACTTTTATTTTTCCTTGGTTTCAAGACGACACAAAATGACCATACGAAAAAGCACTACTGGTAACATTGGTATTGCTGCAAGTGGGGCTGGACGTTGAAACTTCGGCTGTTTGCATCGCTGTACTTTTGTTCAGGCTGACGAGTTTCAATTTGGCTTTTTGTTGTTAACTTCAACTTTATAATTTCAATTGGGCAGCGGTTCCGGGCTGGACGTTATAAAATATCCCACCTGCAGCAATACCTGTCCGTTAGCAGCCATATTATGAGACCTCAAATTATTTTAGCTTTCTTCGTTTTGGTAGCAGCAATCTTTTCTTGTCATAGAGTCTATCACATACCTGACAAGGATAAGAAATGGCTTCCATATAAGGGAAATGAAACATTGGTGTTTGCCGACGTTGGTAACAATTTTGATACTGTAGCCTTAATGGGGTTTGAAACAAGCCAAGTATATATTGACTCAAGACCAATTAGCCCTGGAGAGGCGGAACAAATCAGACTAATATCGCTATATAATGATTCCGACACAATTAATGATCGCTATAGAAAAGCTCGATCGTCTCTTGTTTTTCAATCAGCCGGCACACAAAACAACTCCTTTATAGGGATAAACTTTTATGCAAAAAATGCGAGATTCTCCCCTACCAAATCGTATACCCCTGACTATTTTGACACTGCAACGACAATTACTATTGCAACCCGTTTGAAAAAATACGATGACGTTATTATTTTATTACCAGACGTTGTCGAAGATTCAAATTTCAAATATAACCAAAAAGCAAATTTCATTTCAAAATTGTATTGGAGTAAATCCGATGGAATTGTACGATACGACAAAAATAGTAACTCCTGGGAATTGGTTGAGAAATACGGCCGCTAACATGAACTGTGTAAAAAACCAAACAAAAACTAAACTTTTTTATGGTTTAGCAGAACAGTAATTTGGTTGATACAATGTGTTGTTTTTTACCACCGCAAAAACTTGTTTTAATAGCTTGTTACATACAGCAATCAATGCCTGCTTTCCTGTCTTTCCATTCGCTCTTAATCTTTCGTACAATGTTTTGCAGGCTGTGTTTGTTTTCATAGCATTCATGCTGCACATATAAAGCACATCCCGTAAGTTTTTACCGCCACGGTTATATATCCTGGGCTTGCCCTGTATGCTGCTGTGCCGCTGTTGGTCGCTGACCAACAGCATTCGCTTCGTTCTTCGTTTAAATCTACGCTTCGGTAAAGCCCATTCATAGTCCAACCGTAGAAGTGTGCGACGCAAGAAAAGATTCATAGAAATTCAAATGCCGGGCACATCAAATTCTTGTCTTTTCCATTCGCTGCCATACACCTGCAAATGCTTTAACTTCGCTGCACATTTTATTCTTTATGACGGTTGATTTTAAAAAATACAGCGATGGACTTGTTCCGGCAATTGTGCAGGATTTTACCACCCACAAAGTGCTGATGCTTGGGTTTATGAACGAAGAAGCCTTGCATAAAACAGAGACCACTACAAAAGTTACTTTTTACAGTCGCAGTAAAAAACGCCTGTGGACAAAAGGAGAGGAGAGTGGTAATTTTCTTGAACTGAAGAGCCTTGCAGTTGATTGCGATAACGATACTTTACTGATAAAGGCTCACCCGCTTGGCCCTGTATGCCATACCGGTGCAGATACCTGCTGGAGCGAAAAAAACCACAGCGAAGATTTTCTATATTACCTGGAAGACATTATAAAACTGCGCCGCCAGGTTGCACCAAAAGAATCTTATGTTGCCAGCCTGTTTGCAAAAGGTATTAATAAAATTGCACAGAAAGTTGGTGAAGAAGCGGTTGAACTGGTAATAGAAGCCAAGGATAACAATAAAGAACTTTTTCTGAATGAAGCAGCCGACCTGTTGTTTCATTATTTGATTTTGCTTAACGCAAAAGACTATAAATTGCATGATGTGCTCGATATTTTACAAAAACGCCATTCAAAAAGATAATATGAAATTTGTTTTATTGATACTTGCAATAATACCATGTTTTGTTATTGCGCAAACTGTAAACACACCAAATGATGGTTTTGTAATTACGGGTAATATTAAAGGCTTGCCAGAAAAAAGTATTGTATACCTGGCGGGTTCCAGTGAATCAGATACTATTGCCAAAGCCATTGCTACTGGTGGCATTTTTACTTTAAGGGGCAAACTAAACGATGCCGATGGCAGAACACTGGTTTTTCCCGAACTGCAGCGTAAAATGTTTTTGTTTATTAATAATGGAGACCGTATGAATATTATTTCATCCGGTACAGATTTTAATGATGTTACCGTTACAGGATCTGCATCGCATGCAGATTTTGAAGAATTTATTTTTGAAATCAGGCCCCTCGAAGATTTTGTAGAATACTACCGTACACAAATGCAACAGGCGCAAACCAAGCCAGGCAGAGATTCGGCTGCAATAATGTTGAACACAGCGTATAATATTTACCAAACTTCTGTTGACAGGTTTTTATCCCGTAAAGGTGGGTCACCCGTTGCTGCGCTGGTACTGGGTTTCAGTTACGATATGGATCCCAACAAAAATGCCGAGTTGCTTGAAAAAAGGTCTGTTTTTCTTCGTGGAAAAGCATTGGAAACAGGTTATGCAAAAAATATTAAACAGGCAATCGAAAACGGAAAAATTGGTGCTGTAGGCACGCAGGCAATCGACTTTTCGCAACCAGATTCTGCCGGCAAGCAAATTTCACTTTCGCAGTTTAAAGGTAAGTATGTGCTGCTCGATTTCTGGGCAAGCTGGTGCCAGCCCTGCAGAAGGGAGAACCCCAATGTTGTTGCTGCATACAACCAGTTTAAAGATAAAAATTTTACCATACTCAGTGTGTCAATAGACCAGGACAGGGCCAACTGGCTACAGGCCATAAAAACCGATAATCTTACATGGACGCATGTAAGCGACCTGCAGGGTAGAAATGCAGCTGCACAGTTATATCATGTAAATTCTATACCTCAAAATTTTCTGATAGATCCTAACGGAAATGTGATTGCAAAAAACCTTCGCGGCGAAGATTTAAAAAACAAACTGGCTGAAATACTGAATTAATTTTTATGAGCCAGGCAATTGAAACGCTGTGAGGCTTTTGTTGCGTCGCACACTTATACTTTGGGGAATTCTTTTGGGCTTTTACCTAAGCGTGAGATTGCATAAATTGAAGCTGTATATAATAAGCAGGCTGCATCAGAATGTTCAATAGAATTGTTGCAGATGCAGTGTGCGACGCAAGAAAAGCCTCATTCATTGTTACTGCTGGTAGCAAAATAATTCTTCGGCATTTTTATTTAAAATATATATTAAAAAAAGCCCCGCAAAAATGCAGGGCCTTTATAACCTAAAAAACCAACTGTATTATTTTGGTAATGTACTGAAAAATAGT